>NZ_JBJSWH010000005.1:262500-408586 GCF_046087985.1 Aeromonas ichthyocola | reverse complement strand
GGCTTTTCGAGGTTACCGACGAGGTTGTTTGCGTTGCCGCTTGCCCTGTCGATGGAGGCGCATTATAGAGACATTGATCACATTGGCAAGCGTTGACTGCAATAAAATTGCAAAAAATGGCAAATTATTAGTTATTCATATCAAAATACAGCTTTTGCACACACTTATCCACAGATGGGTTAAAGTGGGCGTTTTACACCGATTGATGCTCATGCCCCCCCCAGGGTACTGGCCTAGGCACTCATCCACCATCTCGACGCCGTCCAGGCCAAAAGCAGATGTCGATAGAGATACCTATATAAAGGAAGGCTGTCGAAAAGAGGCCATCAGGCCAGATCGGCCTCGGCCACCCAGGCTGCGATCAGCTCGGCCGCCGCCAGGGAGCGGCAACCCGAGACATTCTGTCCGGCCCAGAGTGGCGAGAAGCCGCTGTCACCTACCTTTTCAGCGGCGGCGCGCAACGGGGCCAATGCGCCGCTGGCATGGGGGAAGTCAGGAGGCAGCGCCGACAGAGGGCCGAGCTCCCGCATCAAGCGGTTGACTATCCCCCGCGCCGGACGGCCGCTGAACAGATTGGTCAGTGCGGTGTGCTGGCCATGGGCCACCTGCAACGCCGCACGGTGCAGGAGCGAGGTCGTCGCCTCGTGACAGCAGAGGAATGCCGTGCCCATCTGGACTGCGCTGGCCCCCAGTGCCAGGGCGGCCTTGATCCCCTTGCCATCGACTATGCCCCCGGCGGCGATGACAGGCAGATCCACTGCCGCCACTATCTGTGGCAATAGCGTCAAGGTGCCCTGTTGCAGACTGAGATCCTGGCTCAGGAAGTGGCCACGATGCCCTCCCGCCTCCAGCCCCTGGGCTATGATGGCATCGGCGCCATGGCGGGCCAGCCACTGGGCTTCCGCTACCGTGGTGGCGCTGGCAAAGACGCTTGCCCCCGTAGCTTTCACCAGGGCCAGCAACTCGGGCGCCGGCAGACCGAAGTGAAAGCTGACCACGGCGGGTCTGAACTCGCCAAGCAGGACGGCGTGCTCCGCATTGAAGGGGGCACGGCCGGGCGCCGTCGTCTCGGCTCGGGCATCCAACCCGAACTCGGCATAGTAGGGAGCCAGCGCCTCTCGCCAGCGCTGCTCTTCGGCCGGATCAGGCTCACTCTGTCGATGACAGAAGAAGTTGATATTGAAGGAGCCAGGTCCACTGGCCGCCAGCTGTTCCAATGCCTTGCGCAGCTCGGCCGTGCTGAGCATGGCCGCCGGCAAGGATCCCAGGGCGCCCGCTCCCGTCACCGCCATGGCCAGTTCAGTGTTCTGCGCTCCGGCCATGGGCGCCTGGATGATGGGGTAGCGCATCCCCAGCTCGGCAAACAGGCTCATGCGCCGGGCTCTCCTTCTGTGACGGGGGCAGCCATGTGACTGCGCGCCAGCGCTATGGCGCCGTCTATGGCCCCTCTGGCCTGCGGGCTGTTCTGCCAGCAGCTCGAGCCCAGCATGCTGGCCACCAGCCGGACTATGTGGCCAGTATCCGCCTCGGCCAGCTCACTCAGGGTGTGATACCCCAGCTGTTCGAGCCGCCCGATGACGGTGGGGCCCACCCCTTGCACCCCGAGCAGCAAGCTGCGTTCCCGTGCCGAAAACTGTTTCACGTCGCTCATTGCAGAGCTCCTTTCCGATGGCTGTAGTTGCAGATCAGGCCCGCAAGGGGCCCGATGAAGAGAGAGAAGGCTAACGCACGCTACGCAGCAGGAAATCTGGCTGGCCGCAGGAGCGACGCTCTCGCTTTTGCATCTCGTCCGAGCAGGGAACGGCATCAGTCCCTTCCTTGTTGATGCAGATGTAGATCTCCCGCAGGAAACGCCCTCCGTCGGCGCAGGCCACAGTGATGTTGTCAGGAGCCAGCCAGTCGTTGGCAGCGGCCAGATCCGCCTTGAGCTGGAAGGTACGCTTGCGCAGCGGCTCGACCGGGGATTGGTAGGCCGCCGGGATCCGCACCTTCTGACGCAGATCTCTGGCCAGTTGATGGAATGCCTCCTGATTCAGGCCGGAGCAGGTGCCGTGTTTTTCCCACTCATGACCATAGAGAAAACGGCTGGGATAAAGACCGGCAAAATCTTGCTCCATGGCGGGATCCAGTCGCTCGCGGGTACAGTTGCCGGGGTAGCCACGCTGGTATTGGGGCCAGAGCCCGTGCAGCACGAAGCCCAACTGCCGGCTGCACTGCTCTCGATCGGCCGGCTTGATGGCGCAGTGCTCAGGTGACCAAGAGAGCGCCAGGGCGTAGTAGTCAAACTCACCGGGCCGTCCCTTGGCCTGCACGGCCTGGGCGCACAGCAAGAAAGCGGCCAGGAGCAGCATCATCTTCTTCATGTCATCGTCTCCGTCATCCTAATCAGGCCCCCTTCTGGCGAGGAACAGGGCCTGTCGTCAGGCCCCATGCTCCCATACAAGGGAGTCAAAGAACAACCATGTGAAATGCCCTTACCAAGAGTGGGTCAGACCAGTAAAGGGTTCCCCCTCCCGGATCAGAGGCGTAAGCTGACTCTCCGGCGAGCCTCTGCGTCCCGCCATTTTCCCCGATTTCATCAGCAACAGGACATGACATGATCCGCAAGAATCCCTCCGGTCACCTTCCCGTTATCGACGAGTCCGCCTACATCGACAAGACCGCCATCATCTGCGGCAAGGTGATCATCAAGGAGAATGTGTTTGTCGGCCCCTACGCCGTGATCCGTGCCGACGAGGTGGATGAGAGCGGCGACATGGAGCCCATCGTCATCGGTGCCAACTCCAACATTCAGGACGGCGTGGTGATCCACTCCAAGTCCGGCGCCGCCGTCACCATAGGCGAATACAGCTCCATCGCCCACCGCAGCATAGTGCACGGCCCCTGCGAAGTGGGTAACCGGGTCTTCATCGGCTTCAACAGCGTGCTGTTCAACTGCCACATAGGCGAGGGCTCAGTGGTGCGTCACAACTCGGTGATCGACGGCTGCGATCTGCCCCCCGGCTTCTATGTGCCCTCCACCACCCGCATCAACCAGCAGAGCGATCTGGCCCAGATCCCCCGCGTCACCGTGGATGCCACCGAGTTCTCCGAAGACGTGGCCCACACCAACATCGACCTGGTCAAGGGTTACAAGGCACTCTCCAACGAGTTCTGAGTCCTGGTATGACAATGAACAACGGGCGCCGCGGCGCCCGTTGTTCGTCATTCTGGCATGCCGGAGTTAGCGGGCCCGCACGCAGACGGCCCCGTGAGCCTCCTCTGGCAGATCGCCCATCACCTCGCCGTAACCCAGATCGAGCAGGGAGGCCTCCCCCTCGTCATTGGGTGCGTCACTGCTCCAGACCCGGCTGTAGAGCGGCCAGCCATGCTCCGTCAGCAGCTTCATCTCTTCGCCGGCCTGATGATAAGTGGCAAACAGGCTCGCCAGCTCATCGGCTCCTGGCAGGCGCCAGTCATCGTGACCTCGGGCTACCAGTTGCTGGCAGTACTCACGCGCCCGCCCCTGGCTCATCACCACATAGTCGATGGCAAAGGGGTTGTAGTCCCCGTCCTCATCCCTGGCGCTGCCATCGTAGTCGATGCCGATCCGGTCGGCCTCGCCACGGGTCAGCGGGCAGAGGAAGGAGAGCGCCCCCGCCGCCAGTTCGGGTTGATGGCAACCCAGGCCAAAATCGGGCTGGGCATCCACCACCTGCACCGCCACCCTGAGGGTGCGACTCCCCGCGCTTAGCTGCACGCCGGCAGACCCCACGGCCAGGGCTGTGATGACGCCACTATCATCGACCCTCAGCAGTTCGGGTTGATCGCTGCGCCATTGCACGGCCTCGTACACCGGAGTCTCGCTGCCGTCACTCAGCCGCAGGCCAGGTTGCAGGGAGAGGCTCTGCCCCACCTCCAGCCGGGGCTGGGCGGGCGTCACCACCAGCTCGACCGGGATGGCGCCGACGGCCTTATCATCATCCACCTGGCTCAGTCCCAGCTCGGCCACTGTGGCCGGGGTGCGCCTTGGCTCAGCGGAGGCACTGCGCAGGAATTCGCCGATGGCCTCCAGCTCGTCGTTGGAGAGCCCCAGGGCATGAAGGCGATCCGAGGCCTTGGGGAAGAAGGGATCGTGCACGTCCGCCCCGGTCGGGAAGCCGACCCCGCTGCTCCACTTGGTGACGCCGAAGTTGTACATGGCCACTACCCCCTGCACAGAGCCACCGAGCCGCTGGGCCAGGATGGGGAAGACACCGTTGTGCATATAGGGGCCGGTGAAGGCCACGTCCCTCAGGCTGGGGGTCTTGAACAGCCCCATGTCTGCCTTCAGTCTGGTCTGCAGGAAACGGCCCCTGTCCTCGAGGTTGCGGCCGTAATAGGTCAGCCCCAGGCTCTCGAACTTGTGTTGGCTCAGCAGGGGGCCCGAGTGGCAGTTCATGCAGCGCCCCTCGGTGCGAAACAGGTGCATGCCCCACAGCGCCTTGTCGCTCATAGCCTGCTCATCCCCCTTGACGAAGCGCTCCAGCGGGCTTTCGCTGCTGACGATGGTGCGCTCGAAGGTGGCGATAGCCTTGGCGACCCGATCCAGGGTGATGGTCTCGTCGCCGAAGGCGGCGGCAAAGGCGGCCGGGTAGTCGCTGGTGGCCCGCAGCCGCGCCAGCAGTTCGTCGTGATCGAGGGCCATCTCCACCGGGTTGCTGATGGGATGGAGCGACTGCTCCTCCAGGGTGGCGACCCGTCCGTCCCAGAACTGGCTGCTGCTGTAACCGGCATTGAGGATGGTCGGTGCATTGCGGGTCCCCTTCTGCCCCAGATGGCCGACCGAGACGCTCAGTCCATCACTCCAGCCTTTTTGCGGATCGTGACAGCTGGCGCAGCTGATGTCGCGGGCCTTTGAGAGACCCTTGTCGAAGAAGAGTTGCTGGCCCAGCACCACCTTGGCCCGGCGGTAGGGGTTGTCAGCCGGGAAGGGCATGGCGGGCAGGGGGCCCAGCTCCTGCCACTCCACCCCCTCGTCCACCATGGCCGCCGGCCACTGACCCGGGTCGCCGGCATATTGGGCCCGCAGGGAGGCCAGATCCGGCATCTCGCTGCTGCGATCCACCGAGGGGCGCAGCGGATAGGGGGAGATCGCGAACCAGAGCAGGCTGGCCTCCCCCTCATCGCGCCATGCCTTGGTCAGCGGCTGGTAGAGCCGCGCCAGCCCGGTGCCATCTTGCAACCAGATCCACTCGGGCAAGGGGGTGGTGAAGGTGTTGGGATAGCGCCACCCCAGCTTGTCGCTGCCAAGCAGGCGCTCGAATTCGGCCAGGGTCGGCAGACGCCATGGCTGCTGGCCGCAGCTGCTCGGCGGCACCAGCGCCGCTCTCGTGACGTGGGCCGAGGCGGCAAAGCCCTCCCCCGGCAGCCAGAATTGGCTGCCCTTGACCCCGGTGGCGGCACGGGCATCGTGCAGACAGTGCCAGGCTCCCCGAGTCAGCAGGCGACCCTGCTCATCCAGTCGCAACAGCTCGGCGGTCTCCGGCTCCTCCGGCATCACGGGACTGGCCGGATAGAGCTGCAACCGGGCGGCCTGGATGGCCTCCCCGTTGCTGCGGCTATACCAGTTGCGGGCGGCGCTGTCGTCCCGCAGGGCCAGCAGCATCTGCCAACTGTCGGGATAGTTGAGCTCGGCCCCCAGCCGCTGGGCTCGCAGCAGGGCCGCATACTCCTGTATCTCGGCCTGCTGTTGCAGGCGGATCTCGCCGGTCAGCCCCCACTCCGCCATCTCCAGCACAGCGTCCCCGTTGCGATCCGCCAGCAGGAAGAGTGCCGTCTCCTCCTCATCGAGCCGCAGGGAGGGGGCGGCGGCGCGCCGGGCCCGGGACTCACCGGCCGCGAGATCCGCCACCCGGGCCGTGCTGGCCCTCAGTATGTATCCCTCCTGCTCCCCGACAAGCTCAAGGGGCGCCGCCAGCAGCAGGCCCGCAGGCAGCGTCAGGGTCGGGTTGCCCTGACCGCTCAGGATTGCACTCGTCTCCATGCCGGTGGCGCGCTGGCGCAGGCTCAGGGTAGCCCCGGATGCCAGCCGCTCGCCGATATCAATGGTCAGGGTCAGCTCGGCCCGGGTATGGGTCTGCTCCGGGGGCGTCACCGGCGGGGTGACAGGCGGCGGGATGACGGGCGGTGTCACCGGAGGCGTGACCACGGGAGGGGTGACAACAGGAGGCGTGACCGGCACGTCGGGATCCTGGCCCTCGCTGCGGTTGTCATGGCAGGCACTCAGGACCAGCAGGCTGGCCAGCAGGAATATGGGTTTCATCGTGTTGATTGGAGTGGTCGGATAAGCCGGCGATTATCCAGTCAAATGCCAATCATTATCAATCGCTTCTTGGCGATATTTTTTTAGTCTGGCGCCAGGCAGGGTGATGGTCACCAGCAAGCCCCCCTGCGGCCGGTTGCGCGCCTCTATGCTGCCACCTGCAGGGTCACCGCCCTTGCGGCCCGTTGCGCCCGTCAACGACAGAGCCGCCCGCAGGCGGCTCTTTTCATCACAGGCAGGGCGGGTTGGTGGCCGTCAGGCCCCTATGATGCCGCCATCGTCCCGGGTGATCCGCAGCACGGCGGAGCGGGGAATGCTGGTGCCGCCGTCCGGGAAGTGGGAAGGCGCCAGCTCTTCACCCGGGTGCTGCACCCCGACGAACAGGGTGCGCCAGTCCGGGCTGAAGGTGAGCCCCGTGATCTCGCAAGCAATGGGGCCGGTCAGGAAGCGGCGCACCTCGCCGCTAGCCGGATCGGCGCACAGCATCTGGTTGTTGCCCATGCCGGCAAACTGCTTCTCGTTGGAGTAGTCGCCGTCGGTCTGGATCCAGAGCCGCCCCGCCTCGTCGAAGCCGATGCCGTCCGGGCTGTTGAACATGTTGTCCGGATGGATGTTGACACTGCCCGCCATCAGCCCCTCTTTATGAACGCCGGGGTTGCCCGCCAGCAGGAAGAGATCCCACTCGAAGCTGTCACTGCCGTGATCGCCCGCGGCCGGGCGCCAGCGGATGATCTGGCCATAGGGGTTCTCGGCCCTGGGGTTGGCGCCATCGAGGGGCTGGTTCTCCTTGATGCCGCGGTTCTTGTTGTTGGTCAGGGTGCAGTAAGCCTCGGCCCTGTGGGGATGCACGGCCACCCATTCCGGCCTGTCCATGGTGGTGGCGCCGAGCCGGGTCGCGGCCTCCCGGGCGAAGATGAGCACCTCCCCCTGATCGGCGAAGCCATTCTCCCGGGTCAGACCGTTCTGGCCGTGCACCAGGGGTAGCCACTGGCCTGTGCCCTTGAGCTCCCCCTCCTTGGCCTCGAAGCGGGCCACATAGAGAGTGCCCTCATCCAGCAGATCCCGATTGGCGGCGTCATTGCCCGGCGCCACCTTGTTCTTCGAGACGAAGCGATAGATGTGCTCGCCCCGCTCGTCATCGCCGAGGTAGACCACGGCGCGGCCATCCTGGTTGACGGTAAAGGCCGCGTTCTCATGCTTGAAGCGGCCAAGGGCGGTGCGCTTCTTCGGGGTGGAGGCGGGATCGCGCGGGTCTATCTCCACCACCCAGCCGAAGCGGTTCGGCTCCTGGGGATATTTGGCAAGATCGAAGCGCTCGTCGAACCTGTGCCAGCCAAAGCCCGCATCCTCGGCGGCCAGGCCGTAGCGGGCGGCGCGCTGGTCCAGCACCGGCTTGCCTGCACTGCCGAAGTAGCCGTTGAAGTTCTCCTCGCAGGTGAGGTAGGTGCCCCAGGGCGTCTGGCCGTTTGAGCAGTTGTTGAAAGTGCCGAGGGCGGTGCGCCCCTCAGGATCGGCCTGGGTCTTGAGCAGGGCATGGCCTGCCGCCGGGCCGCTCAGTGTCATGGGGGTGGTGGCCGTGATGCGGCGATTGAGGGCCCCCTTGGGGTTCGCCTGCCACTTGCCATCGATGCGCACCAGCTCCACCAGGGAGACCCCGTGGGCCGCCTGGGCCTTGGCGACGGCGCCGGCATCGAGCACCTTGCCGCCATCCGCAAACAGGTATTCGTAGTTGGTGTATTCGTTGTTGACGGCGAGCAGGGCGCGATCCGGGCCCAGGGGGAAGAAGCTCATGCCATCGTTGTTGTCGCCAAACTGGCGCGCCTGGGCCTTGGCGTCATTGCTCTGGGCGAAGGCGGAGGCATCGGCGAACAGGGCATCCCCCCAGGCGATCAGCACCTCGGCCTTGTAACCCTGCGGCACCACTATGCTGTCGGCCACAGAGGCGGGCACGGCCTGGAAGCCGAGCAAAGGCTGGGTCGCGGCGGCCACGGCGCGGGCTACCGGATTTGCGGCAAAGAAAGCCACCATGCTGGCGGCGCCGACTCCCTTCAAGAAGCCCCGCCGGCTGAGGCCGGCCTCGATCAGGCGGTTGAACTCAGGCTCCTGCTCCCTGGGATGGTTGGCGCTGTCTTTCTCGTCAAAACGGCTCATCGGCTTTTCCTTGTTCTCTCTGCTGGCATCATGGCTCACGAATTTGCTCCGGCCACAGCATGGCGAGCATGTATTAAGCAATGATGACAATTGACACCCATTGGCGGCACAAGCAGTCAGGAGGCCGGGCAGGCAGAGGGCTCAATGCAAGAGGGAGGCATTGCGCCTCCCTCTTGCCATCTATGTTGCCGCTAGCCTGTCAGCACTTCTTCAGACTGACGTGCCAGTTGGCACCGGATTGCACCTGGTGCTTGGCGGCGAAGCTGTCCATGTTCAGCGCCACCGAGACCTGCAGCAGGCTGTTGAGGTAGATAAGCGGCTGCCCTTCCGGCACATCGCCGAAGCTGCTGACGTAGGGGGCCTTGCCCTCGTATTTGAGCGCATCCCCCTCGCTTATCCTGAAGCAGGCCTGATCCCCCTTGTTGATCCCCGCCTTGGTCAGCAGGGCATCGTCGATATTGGTCCAGACGTTGCCGTATTGCACATCCAGGATGGGAATGGTGCCCTTCAGGGTGCCATCTTGCTCGGCCACCGCCGGCTGGTAGGGGATGGTCACCACCGCGGCGGGCAGCAGGGGCCCCACCTGATCGAAGCCGATGGCGCC
Source organism: Aeromonas ichthyocola (assembly GCF_046087985.1). Lineage (NCBI taxonomy): Bacteria > Pseudomonadati > Pseudomonadota > Gammaproteobacteria > Aeromonadales > Aeromonadaceae > Aeromonas > Aeromonas ichthyocola. The sequence continues at coordinate 399,548 of NZ_JBJSWH010000005.1, read as the reverse complement.
GGAGGCGAGCCGCGCCCCCGTGTAGGCGTAGACGTCGCGACCGTGGAAGGTATAGGACTTCTCGGAGCCCTTGAGCCGGTTGCGCTTCTCGTCGATCTGGCGCACCGCCTCTATGCCGAAGTGCTCGGCCACCAGGGTCAGGGTGCCGTTGTCCGGGGAGACTATGTAGTGGCCGCTCTTGGTCTTGAGCACCACAGACTTGCGATCCGTGCCGACGCCCGGATCCACCACGCTCACGAAGACGGTGCCCTTGGGCCAGTAGTTGAGGGTCTGATAGAGGCGGTAGGACGCCTCCCAGATGTTGTAGGCCGGGATCTCGTGGGTCAGATCCTGCAGCGGCAGCGTCCTGTCCACCCCGAAGGCGACCCCCTTCATGGCGGAGACGGCGCCATCCTTGAGGCCGAAGTCGGTCTGGAACACCAGAGCCTCGCTTGCGAAGGCGCCAGTCCCCACTAGGGAGAGGGCGAGGACCAGGGCGCGGGGAAGGGTACGAATATCCATATCAGAACTCCTTGTGAGGATGCGACAGAGAAACAGAAATCTAGACGTCCAGAATGCCATTTCATATCTCCTTTGCAACCCCTGATGCCCGAATGGGGGAAAAGAGTCGCCAATCCGGCCCGTGGGGGTGTATCCATGGTGCTGGCCAGGCAGAGTCACGGAGGCAGTGAGATGACGAAGACGGGAAGCAGCACACTTTTGCTGAGTCTGGGTGACAGGGAGAGCCGGGTAAGGCTCACCGGAGAGGATGGCGTCAGCCGGGAGTTCGTCCTGGCCCTGGGCCTGGATGCCATGACCCCAGGCCCCTTTCGCCGGGATCCACCGACGCCCCTCGAGCTGGAGCAAGCCATCCTGGTAGCGGAGGAACTGCTGACGCCCCTCGAGCTGGAGCAAGCCATCATGGTGGTGGAGGATGTGCTGATGCCCCTCGCGGCCCATGTTCCGCCTCACCCTCTGGTAGAGCTGCACAGCCCTGTGCCCCTGGCAGAGGGACTCGGCAGCCATGAGTTGAGCCGGGAGAGCATAGAGAAGCTGTTCGGCCAGCTGGTCGCCATGGTGGAAGGGGATCCCCTGGCATCGGCCCAGTTGCCCAGAGATCGCCGTTTCGCCGCCGCCCTGCTGATCCTGCGGGAGTGGATGCACCATCTGGATGCCGGGAGCGTCGCTCTGGTCGACCAATGACGACGCCAGTCAGGGGGCGGGTTCGAAGCGCCTGCGCGCGAGGGCCCAGGCCAGCACCAGGCTGATCAGCGTGCTGCCGACGGCGAGCAGATCCAGCGCCGCCAAGAGACCCGCCCCATCGCTCACCCAGCCCAGCAACACGGGCACCCAGTTCGCCAGATAGGCGATCACATAGAAGAGGGAGACCAGCCGCGCATGGCTGGCGGGGGGCGCGATGCGATTAATCAGGGTCGCGCTGCCCACAAAGACAGCCCCCTGGGCGTAACCGGCCACCAGCAGCCCGAGCCCCGCCAGCCAGCCCGGCAAGCCGTGCACGGCACCGGCAAACAGCAGCACGCAGAGCGCCAGGGCCAGACAGCCGCTTTGCAGGGTGTGGCGGGCATCGAGGCGACGCGCCCACAGCTGGCAGAGCCCGGAGAACACCAGATAGGCCGCGATGAGATAGCCGAACAGCCCCAGATCCCTCATCCCCAGCAACTGGCTCACCACCTTGGGGCCTATTGCCAGCAGGCTGGCCGCCACCGCCCAGGCGGTGAAGAGCGCCAGGGCGCAGAGCAAGAACCCGGCCCCCGTGGCCCTGAGCCCCTCCCCCAGGGATCCCCCGCCCTGCCCGCTCGCCAGGGGCGCCGCCATCCTGGCGCCCCTGGGCCAGCTCAGCACCAGACCCGCGATGGCGCAGCCCGCCATCCCCAGGATCAGCAAAAATGGCACCCGGGTCGGGTAGAAGTCCAGTTGCAGCGCCAAGCCGCTGAACACTGGCCCCAGCGCCAGCCCGGCGGTGAAGGAGAGGGTGGCGCTCAGGGCCGCCCGCTTGCCGCCGTCCTTGGGGCCAAAGCGCAGCAGCGCCACATTGGCGGCGCCGGTCAGGGCCCCAGTGCCTATCCCGGCCAGGACCCGCGCCAGCAGCAGCGACCAGAAGCTGTCGGCCAGGGAGAAGAGCAGGGCGCCCCCCGCTACCGCCAGCAGGGCGGGCAGTATCAGGGTGCGCAGATCCGCCACCCGTCCCGCCAGGTTGCCCACCCCGAACAGGGCGATCAGCACGCCCCCCGCATAGCCGCCATAGATGAGGCTGAGGCCGAGATCGCTCAGGGCCAGCGCCGCCTGATAATGGGGATAAAGCGGGGTGGGCACGCTGCTGTTGAGCAGGGCCGACATCAAGGCCAGGGCCAGAAACCAGAGCAGGCGGGGGCGAACATCGACCTCGCTGCCCTGGGCAGCAGTTGGGGCGCAGGGGGATGACATGAAAGCTCCAATCACAAACAGGGGAACCGCTATCGGGAGCGACATCATAGCGATCCCGCTCGCACCGGGCTGCGGCAGTTCTGCATCATGGCGATTCGAACTTGCATCACAGGGGCGCTTGCCCCGTACCGCCTTGAGTGCTCAGGTGCGGACGGGCGGCCTCTTGTGCTGCCGCCCCCGCTGACATCTAATACCCCGGCGCCAATCGGGCGTCCTGCTTGAGCGAGGAGCAAACATGATCAACTGGGATGACGCCCGCTTCTTTCTGGCCCTGGCACGGCGGGGCAGCCTGCGCCGGGCCGGCCTCGAACTCGGGGTCGATCAGGCCACCGTCGGGCGGCGGGTCGGCCTCTTCGAGCAGCAGCTGGGGGCCAAGCTGTTTATCCGCACCCCCAGGCACTATCGGCTCAGCCCACTGGGGGAGGCGATCTTGCCCCAGGCAGAGGCCATGGCACAGGCTGCCCTGGCCATGGATCGCGCGGCCAGCCAGGGGGAGCTGGAGGGGGAGATCTGCATCGCCACCACGGATACCCTGGCCCAGGGCTTCGTGCTGCCGGCCTTCAGCCTGCTGCGCCAGCGCCACCCCGGCATCCGCCTCAAGCTGCTGACCGCGGTCAGCGTGAGCGACATCCCCAATCAGGAGGCGGATCTGGCCATTCGCAGCCTGCGCCCCGAGCAGGGGGATCTGGTGGTCAAACGGCTCGCCACCATACGTATGGGGCTCTACGCCTCCCCCGACTACCTGGCCCGCCGTGGCACGCCCCGCTCGGGCCAGGCGCTGCAACAACACGACCTGCTGCTCTTTCCCAGGGAGCTGGTGGCCCGCCACTGGCTGAGCCTGTGCGGCGAACCTCTCCATGAGCCCAATGTGGTGTTGCAGAGCAACGCCCAGCTGGTGCTGATGGGGGCCGCTCGCCAGGGCCTCGGCATAGCCCTGCTCTCCACCTTCCTCGCCGAGGAGGACCCAGGCCTGGTGCGTCTGCTGCCTGACCAGCACGACCCCATCGACATCTGGATGGTGCTGCACCCGGATGTGCAGAAGACAGGGCGGATGCGTGCCCTGGTGGCAGCCCTGGAGGAGGTGTTTCAGCGCCATCAGGAGACCCAGCCCCCTGCCCTCCCCGCCACCCCGGCCCAAACGCACACCGATTGAGCGGTTATGCCCCCCATACGGGGCACTTTCTTCGCAGCGAACCATGCTAGAGTCCGCCGTTGTTTTTTTCCTTAAATAACGGGGCCTTACATGAAGAAGTTTGTTGTTTCATCTGGTGTCATTTTGATGGCGGTATTGTTGACAGCTTGTGCAAGCGAGTCGTCGCGCTCCCTGGAAGTGCCCAAGGTCGCCTCTTATCAGAGCCACTATCAGGGCACTCGCAGCCCCATCGCCGTCGGCAAGTTTGATAACCGCTCCAGCTACATGCGTGGCATCTTCTCCGACGGCGTTGACCGACTGGGCAGCCAGGCGAAAACCGTGCTGATCACCCATCTGCAGCAGACAGGCCGCTTCAGCGTGCTGGATCGCGACAACATGGAAGAGATCAAGGCGGAAGCCGGGATCAAGCAACAGGCCCAGCAGCTCAAGGGCGCCGACTATGTGGTCACCGGCGACGTCACCGAGTTTGGTCGCAAGGAGGTCGGTGATCATCAGCTGTTTGGCATCCTGGGTCGCGGCAAGTCCCAGATCGCCTATGCCAAGGTCAACCTCAACATAGTCAAGGTCACCACCTCTGAAGTGGTCTTCTCGTCCCAGGGTGCCGGGGAGTACGAGCTCTCCAACCGCGAGATCGTCGGCTTCGGCGGCACCGCCAGCTACGACTCCACCCTGAACGGCAAGGTGCTGGATCTCGCCATCCGGGAAGCCGTCAACAACCTGGTGAGCGGCATCGAGACCGGCGCCTGGCGCCCGGCCCAATGAGGAGAGACGAGATGACCATGTCCAAGCTTTCCCTGCTGCTGGCAAGCGGCCTGTTGCTGAGTGCCTGTGCCCAGGCACCAAAGACGCTCTACAACTGGGATCAATACCAGGGGGTGGTTTACCAGCACATGCAGGGTGAGGACACCGGGGTGGAAGCCCAGATCGATGCGCTGGAGAAAAATCAGCAAGAGGCCAGCGCCAAGGGGCAGGCGGTGCCGCCCGGCTTCCACGCTCACCTGGGCATGCTCTATGCCCAGCTCGGCAAGGATGCGCAGACCCGCGAGCAGTTCGAGACCGAGAAACGCCTCTTCCCGGAATCGGCACCCTTCATGAACTTCCTGATGTCCAACCAGAAGGGGGCGACCCAATGACACTGCGCACTTTACTTGCCCTGATGCTGGGCACCCTGCTGCTGAGCGGCTGCGCAAAGGGCCCAGGCTACGACTACGGCAACTTCAAGGAGAGCAGACCGACCTCCATCCTGGTGTTGCCACCGGTGAATCACTCGCCTGATATCAAGGCGGGGGCCAGCCTGCAGTCCCAGATCACCTACCCGCTCGCCGAGTCCGGCTATTACGTGCTGCCGGTGGCGGTCACCAACGAGACCTTCCGGCAGAACGGGGTGACCGAGCCGACGGACATCCATGCCCTGCCCATCAAGAAGCTCCATGAGATCTACGGTGCCGATACCGCTCTGTACCTCGACATCAAGGACTACGGCACCAGCTATCTGGTCATCTCCAGCGAGACCGTTGTCACCGCCAGCGCCCGCCTGGTGGATCTGCGCACCGGCAAGCTGCTGTGGGAAGGCAGCGCCAGCGCCAGCAGTGCCGAACAGCAGAGCAATTCGGGAGGCGGCCTCATCGGCATGCTGGTGGTGGCTGTCGTCAACCAGATTGCCAATACCATCACCGACAAGGGCCATGAAATCGCCGGGATCACCAGCGTCAGGCTGCTCAGCGCCGACATGCCCAACGGCATTCTCCATGGCCCCTACTCACCGAAGTCCCAGACAAGGTAAGGCGCCGCGCCGCAATACGACAGAGGGCGTCATGCCCTCTTATTCCGCTACCACCACCAGTTTGCCCTTCCCTTGCCATCGCATGTGACGTGATCGTCTATCTTGTTGATATTGGCGGTTCATTTTTCGTGCACTGGTTGCTCAGGCCCCCAATTTCGTCTGGTGATGCCGGGCAAAATCAGTTACAAGAAAGCCCTCTGTCACTACCCGGGAGCGTCACGGCATGGCTGGATCACTGTTGCGCACCCTGCCCCGCAGGTGGCTGATGCGATTCTCACTCCTTTGCCTTACGCTGGCGGGGCTGGGGCTGGTGTTCAACTACACCTACCTCAGCATCAGGCACGACATGCAGCTCATCACCGCCAAACAGCCGAACCTGTTCGAGCTGTTTTATCAGCGGGCCCGCATACTGGCGCCGGAGAAACTGGCCAGCTTCATCGACAACAGCAGCATCAAGACCCCCATCTTCAGCGAGAACGGGGATGCGACTGCCTATGCCTATGGCTATGACCTCGCCACCCTGGCTCGCCTGGCGGTCATTCCCATACTGCCGCCCGCCAACCAGATGCTCAGCACCTACCAATATCTGCTCTCCTACCCCGAGGTCCTCAACCTCTACGCCTTCTATAACGATCGGCGCATGCTTGGCATGGTGACGGACAAGCGGATGCTTCCGAGCGAGCTGCTGCCGGTCAACACCAACCTCAATGACATAGAGCCCTGGACCCACTATTTCGGCTGCGCCGCCTTCGCCGCCACTCATGTTCCCTGCAGCACGGATGAGGCACAGGTGTCCGAGATCTACACCGACACCTTCACCGGGTTGAAGACCATCACCCTCTACTTCCCCTTCGTCTTTTACGATCCGGCGCTAGCGGACTACCGCTATGGCCTGACGGGCATAGACATCGCCGTCGACGAGGCATTCAAGAATGTGTTGCGCCCGTTAGAGAGCCTCAATCCGACCCGAACTGTGCTCTCTTTCAATGAGATGGAGCCCTGCCGCCCCTGGCATATCTGCCTGAATACCCGCTTCATGGAGACCAAGGCTGGCAACGACCTCTACCTCAAATGGTCATACAGCTACGGCGATTTCATGCGGGTGGTGCTCTATGGCCCGGCCTTCAAGCTCTATCTGATCGTCCTGCTGCTGCTCATGCTGACGGGCCGTGGCATCTACGGCCGCCTGCGCACCCTGGCACTGACAGATCACCTGACCCGGCTGCCGCGACGGGACATCCTGGAACAAGCCCTGCTGAAGGAATACGACTTCCTGATGCTGCTGGACATAGACAACTTCAAGTCCATCAACGACACCCATGGCCACGGGGTGGGAGATCTGGCCCTCGTCGCCTTCGCCCGTCATCTGACGACCAACATGCGCAAGGGGGACAAGGCCATCCGCTGGGGGGGCGAGGAGTTTATCATCCTCTACAAGGGGCTCAATGACAGGGCCAGCATGCGCCAGGCTGTGACCCGTCTGCTGGCATCACAGCTTCAGATCCCGGAGCTGCCCGCCCCCATCACCTTCTCGGCGGGCGTCATCCGCATCCGCGATTACCTGACCGTCGCCGAGGCCACCGATCTCGCCGATGCGCTGCTCTACCACGTCAAGCAGCATGGCAAGCACAACATCGCCTATTACCAGGGGCAGGAGATCAGGCTGATCCGAGACACGGGCACCAACCCGGTCACCTGATCGGCTCGGCTTCTGCCGCGCCCCCTCTATCTGCTACCATCCCGGCCACGATCATTGTTCCCGTCACTGCCCTGGCCGCGATAACCCCACACTGGTGCCCTATGTCCATTGCTTCCTTTGCCGAACTGGCCCTCTCCCCCCACCTGCAGCAGACCTTGCGCGAGCTGGGTTATGCCGCGCCTACCCCCATTCAGGCCAGCGCCATCCCCGTCATTCTGGCGGGGCGGGATCTGATGGCGGGGGCCCAGACCGGCACCGGCAAGACCGCCGCCTTCGTGCTGCCCTTGCTGGAGCAGCTGATGCAACACCCAGCGAGCGACGCCGTCCGCCCCATCCGCGCCCTGGTGCTGGTGCCGACCCGCGAGCTGGCGGTGCAGGTCTTTGAGAGCGTGGCGCGCTACGGGCAGGGCACTAGCCTCACCAGCGCCCTGGTCTATGGCGGGGTGAGCATAGCCGCCCAGGTGGAGGCGCTTAAAGCCGGGGTGGATATGCTCATCGCCACCCCGGGCCGCTTGCTCGACCATCTGCGCCAGGGGGCCCTGAGCCTTGGGAGCCTCCGCCATCTGGTGTTCGACGAGGCGGACCGCATGCTCGACATGGGCTTTATGGACGAGATCACCGCCCTGCTCAGACAGATACCGGCGGATCGCCAGACCCTGCTGTTTTCGGCCACCTGCGACGACAACCTGTTTGCCTTGAGCCGCGTGCTCTTGCGCGACCCGGCGCTAATCGAAGTGGCACCGCGCAACACCACGGCGGCCGAGGTGGAGCAGCGGGTCTATGCGGTGGATGGGGAGCGCAAGCTGGCGCTGGTGGAGCACCTGATCAAGGTGAAGGGTTGGGCCCCTGTGCTCATCTTCAGCCGCACCCGCCAGGGGGCCGACAAGCTGGCCCAGCAGCTCGGCAAGGCGGGCATCAATGCGCTCGCCTTCCATGGGGATCTGTCGCAGAGCGCGCGGGAGAAAGTGCTGCTGGAGTTTCGCGCCGGCACCTTGCAGGCCCTGGTCGCCACCGACGTGGCGGCTCGCGGGCTGGATATCAGCGATCTCAACTACGTGATCAATCTGGAGTTCCCCCATCAGCCTGAGGATTACGTCCACCGCATAGGGCGCACCGGCCGCGCCGGCAACAAGGGGCTCGCCATCACCTTGTTCAGCCCGGAAGATGCGCCGCTCCTGGAGAAGGTGGAAGCCGTGCTCGACACCCGGCTGCCCCAGCAGTGGTTCCCGGGTTTTGAGCCCGATCTCACCCGCTTCGACCCCGAGCCGCGCCGCAGCGGCAAGGGCGCCCAGAAGCAGAAGGCCAGAAAGCAGGCCCTCGCGGGCGGCAAGGGCCGCAAAGGCTGACCTCTGAGGCACTTTCGGGGGGCTACTCCCCCTTGTGCCTTCCCCGCCCCGCCATGAAAGCGGGGCCGCAGCTTCCCTGAGCAGACAAACAGTGCGTTGGCGGCGCCCTGCAGACCGGCAGACTGAATAGGCCGCCCAGAGCGGCCCCTTTGCCACAATCTGCTACAAAAGAGGTAGTAAAGGGGCACACTCTGGCCACAAACCGGGTGTGCAATAGGGACATGGACAAGGAGAACCCCATGAAAACCGCATCCCTCCGCTGGACCCTGCCCCTGACCCTCACCCTGATCTGGCTGCTTGGCTTGACCCAGTGGCCCACAGGCCTCTGGCCCTGGCGCCATGAACTGCTGATCCTGACCGGCCTGCTTGGCCTCGGCGCCATGACCCTCTCCCTGCTGCTGGCCCTGCGCCTGCCGAGGCTCGAAGTCTGGTGTGGCGGGCTGGATCGCATGTTGCACCTGCATCGCAGCAGCGCCCTCTGGGCCAGCAGCACCCTGGTTGCCCACTGGCTGCTGGTGGAAGCCCCCAAGTGGGCCGTCGCCGCCGACTGGCTGACCCGGCCGGCGCGCCGCGGTGCTGGTGCTGGTGCTGGTGCTGGTGCTGGTGCTGGTGCTGGTGCTGGTGCTGGTGCTGGTGCTGGCAACGATGCCCTGTGGCACAGCCTCGGCAATACCCTGGGTGAATGGAGTTTCTATCTGTTGATCGCCCTGGTGGTGGTGAGCCTGCTTGCCGTGGTGCGCTACGAGCGCTTCAAGGTGGTCCACCGGCTGGCCCCCGTTATCTACCTGATGGGCTGGCTGCACGCACTCTGCCTGCTGCCGCGCATCGGCGTCATGACACCGGTCGGCCTGACCCTGCTGCTGGGTGGCGGGCTGGGGGCCATGGGGGCGCTCTACTCCCTGTTTGGCCGGGTGGGCCAGAATGCGCGCCACCAGGGAACGGTGCTCACCCTCACCCCTCTGGATGAACGCACCCTGGAGATCAAGATTGCCCTTGCCACTGCCCTTCGCCACTACAATCCGGGCCAGTTCGCCTTCTTCGACTTCGCCGGGCGCGGCGAGCCCCACCCCTATACCCTGGCGGACGTCTCGGCGGATGGCCTCACCCTGACCCTGGCCGTGCGTGCCCTCGGGGATCACACCCGCTGGCTGCACCAGCACCTCAAGGTGGGAGATGGGGTCACGGTGACAGGCCCCTATGGTGCCTTCGCCCTGCCCGACTCGGCCCCCGCCCTCTGGATGGGCGCCGGTATCGGCATCACCCCCTTCGTCGCCTGGCTGGAGGCCCTGGTGCGCCGTGGTGAGACACGCCCCGGCACCACCTTGCTGCAATGCGCCCCCACGGCCGAGGCCGCCCCCTATCACGCCCATCTGGCCGAGCTGTGCCGCCGGGCCGGGGTCGACTACAGGTTGCATCTGGAGTCCGAGCGCGGTCGGCTGGATCTGGCCGCCCTGGGTGAGCGTCAGCACACCCCGGTGTGGTTCTGCGGCCCCGAGCCCATGGCGCAGACTCTGGATGCCCACCTGACTTCGCCGCTGCATCGGGAGCTGTTTCGCTTTCGCTAACCTCAAGGTGAGGCGCATAGATTCAAGCGCATCATCAAAAAGGGCCTCCCCGGGGAGGCCCTTGTCATATCAGATGCACCTTGCTCGCAGCCTCTGACTTGCCCCCATAAAACCTCGAACAAGGGCAGCGACCCTCACTTGGGTATTGATGCATACGGAATGAATAAGCATCATCTCGCGGCCCTCTGGTCATGGATTCGGATGTTGTATGTCCTTTGAGAAAAAACACGGTGATTTCATCTTCAATGTGCAGGATCACCTGGTGACCTGTGAGCTGATCGGCCCTTTCAATGAAGAGGGTATGCTGGCGTGGGTTGCGGAGATAAAACGCGTGGTGGACAGCCTCGACGGGAAGCGCTTCTGCGCCCTGGTGGACCATCGCCAGCACCAGGGGGTGGTGCAGTCCGCGCTGCACCATCTGCAGGATATATATTCGTGGCTTGCCCAGAAGAACCTGGTGGCCATCGCCTCCCTCTATTCGGCCCAGGTGATCCATAACATCGCCCTCTCCTGCATGTCCCCCATCCATCCCGGCCACATTCAGGGGTTCAACAGCCATCAGGAGGCCATCGCCTGGCTTGATGCGCAGTATGATTCGGACTAATCAGCGAAAGCCATTCACCCCTCCCGCTCGTTGTGATGCACGAGGGAAGGGCTGGGGTGAGGGAAGGTAAATGCCAATACCCGGTCAATGCCGGGATTCGCTACCCTCAGCGCCAACCGGCCAGCGCAATAGGCTGGTGTCGAGCCTGTGAAGCCCAACATACGAGAGCGATATAGAAGGCAATGCCCAAACCACGTAGGGACGATTAGCGCAGCGTAATCGTCCGCATACCGCCGCGCACCGAGTCATGGCAAGACAGACAGGAAACTCTGGGCTCCTTCAGCTTCTCGGCCACTACCTGTTCGCGATTGTCCGAATACGCTTCGCTATTCGAACCTACAACACAGATAGCGACCCCTCACCCTAACCCTCTCCCGAGGGAGAGGGGATGACCCCTGCCAATTCCAAGCCCGGTTGCCAGACCAAATTAGAGGCGCATATTTGCTCCCTTCTCCCCTCGCGGGAGAAGGGTCGGGGATGAGGGGGAGGTAGCAATAAGTCCCATCAAGTGGGTCGATTAGCGCATCTGCATACCGCCGCGCACCGAGTCATGCCAAGGCTGGCAACCCCCTGGATTCCAATGGCCTATAGGCGGCTCCCCTTCGCGATCGTCCAAATACGCCTAGCTATTCGAACCAACAAACCTAAATAGCCACAATCGTATTGCGGCACATCACACCTTGAAGTTAAACAGCTTCAGATAAGGCATTTGAAAGAGTATGCTAATAAATGATTCAATATAAATCACCGCCGAGTATTTAAAGGACTAATATGGCTGACTATATAAATAGCAATATCCTTAGCCAATCTTATGTTCATGTGGAGCCAGAATGGCTTGCTTCTATTAGTGGTAAAGTCAAACAAGAAGAAATAGAAAAAATAAAAGAGATAATAACAACACATGCAAAAGAAAGAATGAAATTTTTTCTTTATGACAACATTGATATTGAAGTCGTTTTTGAAGATGGCTCAATTAAAGCTAAGATAACAGCTTATGGTCATATTGGCGTATTCTTGCTTGCTTTAGGCCATGGAATAACAAATTACCCTGAATACAGTAATGGGATCAGAGCTATAGTTACTGATGTAGCAAAAATCAGTGAGCTTGTAAACTCAGAGATATTGTTTCAAACAAAATCAAAACATAAGCATGAAATTATAAGAATTGAAGCAAGAAAAGGGGTGATAGGCTCACTTCACAACATAAACAAAAAGATAAACAGCATCAGTGATAAAACAAAAAATCATAAAGATAACGATCCTTCACTCATCTACCAAATGATTCTTGATTTACATGAGGATATTCTTTCATTAATGGATAAAATCAATGATAAAAACGACAAGGAATTAATACGAACATCTTTGATGGATGGAGTGAAAAACATAAACCTAAAGGTTGGTGTATTTGATCTTTCTGATCCAGCGGCGAAACCAATACATTTCGAGATATTAAAGGAACGAACTAAATTAGTAAAAAACCTACAAGATTACAAGTGACAAATATCTATTTTTAAATGTAATAACAGTATAGTGCATTTATTTAGATAAAATTCCAATCTCATAAATAGTCAGCTTATTTTAAACAATTTAAAAGCAAGGGGGCTGCAGGGTAACGCAGTGAATATTACCACCAGCCAACAGTAATCGCTTTTTATTTCGCCCCGAGTATCGTGGGCAGGTATCATGATGGCACTGCCTGTTCAATAAACCGAGTGCCTCATAAAGAGCCCAACGCCTTTTAATTCTGGAGCCCCCTACATAGCTGTTCCGAATAGTAGATCACTGCACTCGTACCGCTTCTACAGGTGACATGGAGCACACATCGTCGCTGAGCCTTGTCACCTCAGGCGTTGCCGTCAGATTGCACAAATTTCTTACGCCACAAGGCTTCCGGCAAGATGTAGCACTATTAGGATCAGTTATTTAGCACGAGAAGTAAAAAAACCACCCGTATGGCAGGTGGTTTTGATCGCTTCTTAACAGGGCGCACCCTGTGTATTCACCACTTGGCACGTATCACCCCAACGGCGGCGTCCGCGGCGGCACCCGGCGCTTGCTGCCGGTAGACTCGAAGGCCGAGGCGACGCGCAGCAGGTTATTGTCGTCATAGGCGCGACCGGCGAAGGTCAGGCCCACCGGCATACCGATATCGGCCATGACCCCCATGGGGACGGTGACGGTCGGCACGCCGAGATGGCGGATGGCGAGGTTGCCGTTGGCGACCCAGATGCCATTGCTCCAGGCGATGTCGGCGGAGGCCGGATTCACGTCCGCATCGGCCGGGCCCACGTCGGCCACGGTCGGGAAGAGCACGGCGTCGAGCTTGAGCCCGTCCATCCAGTCTTCCAGATCCAGCTTGCGGGTCTGCTCCAGGCCGCGTAGGCCGTCCGGCACCGAGGCGATCTCGTCCCAGGATTTCAGACCACGCTTGGCCATATTGACGTACTCGTCCATGCCCGCCGCCAGATCTCCTTCGCGGTTCGGCAGGGTGCCCGGATCGTGGGGGAAGATCTGGGGCCCATCGACGTCTTCAAGTTTGTTCAACTTGGGATCGCCGTTGGCACGCAGGAAGTCGTCGAACGCCCAGCCGGAGAGCTCCCACAGCTCGTCGTTGAGAAACTCGGGGCTCACGATGCCGCGGTTGAACACGGTCGGCGCGCCGGGTCTGTCCCCTTCGCAGTTGGAGACCAGGGGGAAGTCCACTTCGATGACCTCGGCGCCAGCGGCTTCCAGCGCCTGACGGGCATCTTCCCAGAGGGCAATCACCGAGGGGCGGGTATGGATGCGCTGGCCGGTCGGGCCGCCGATACCGGGGTTGTCGCTGGTGCCCGCCAGTTCATCCTTGTTGATAAACATGCGCGGCACCCCGAGGCGCTTGCCCTTGAGGGCATCGGGCTTGGCGGCCAGCTCAAGGTAGGAGGCTGGACGCACCTCGGAGGCCTTGGGCAGTTGCACCCAGGGCTGCATGCGCCAGAGATCGCCACGAGTGTCGGCATCGTCGGCGACGACCACATCCAGCACTTCCAGCAGATCGGCCATGGTGCGGGCGTAGGGCACCACCACGTCCATGGTCGGGGTCAGGGGCCAGTTGCCGCGCACCGAAATCACGCCACGGGACGGGGTATAGGCACAGAGGCCGTTGTTGGACGCAGGGCCACGGCCGCTCGACCAGGTCTCTTCCGCCAGACCGAAGGCGGCGAAACTGGCGGCGGTGGCGGTACCGGCCCCGTTGGAGGAGCCGGAGGCAAAGGGCGCGGTCAGGTAGTCGGCGTTGTAGGGGCTCTCGGCACGGCCATAGACGCCGCGCTGCATGCCGCCATTGGCCATAGGGGGCATATTGGTCTTGCCAAGGCAGATGGCACCGGCGGCGCGCAGCCGCTCCACGGTAAAGGCATCGCGCTGGGCCACCAGATCCTTGAAGGCCGGGCTGCCGGAGGCGGCGGTCAGCCCCTTGACCAGATAGCTGTCCTTGGCGGTGTAGGGGATGCCGTCGAGCGGCCCCAGGGTTTCGCCACGGGCACGGCGGGCATCGGACGCTTGCGCCTCTTTCAGCGCATCGGGGTTGGGCACCACCACGGCGTTGAGGCGGGTTTGTGTCTCAGGGCCATTGTAAGCCTCGATACGGGCCAGATAGGCCTTGACCAGTTCGACCGCTGTGGTGCGGCCCGATTCGAGCGCGGCACGCAGCTCGGCAATGGAAACCTCGGTGACATCTACCATTTTGGGGATCATTTTGATCTCCTGTAAAAGGGTGACTGTTTGTCATGATGATCGCCGCATCGGCGCCTGCGACCATCACATTATCAAGAGATAAAACCCCACTGCGTGGGGTTTTGAATACCAACTGGAACCGTTCTTATTTGCCGGACGGGATCTGCTGAGTAATGCAGTGAATATTGCCACCCCCCAGCAGGATTTCCCGGGCCGGCACGCCGACCACTTTATGCTCGGGGAAGATCTCTTCCAGAATGCGCTGGGCTTCGCCATCGGTGGCGGCATCCAGCAGCGGGTAGACGATGCTGCCGTTGGTGATGAGGAAGTTCACATAGGAACCGGCCAGACGACCTTCGGCCTCGCGCGGCACACCGCTGCCGCTCTCGACACCGGCAGATTCTTCGAAGGTCGAGTAGAGCGGGCCCGGCTGGGGCAGCTTCCACACTTTCAGCTTGCGCCCCTTGGCATCCACCGCCGCTTCCAGCACCTTGAGGGCGGCCAGAGAGCGCTCGTATTGCGGATCTGTCTCGTCATCGGTCCAGTGCAGGGCCACTTCACCCGGGCGCACGAAGCAGCAGATGTTGTCGATGTGGCCGTCGGTCTCATCCATATAGACGCCTTCATCCAGCCAGATAAAGCTCTTCACCCCCAGATAGTCGCGTAAGTAAGCTTCGATCTGCTCCTTGCTCAGGTGCGGGTTGCGGTTCTCGTTGAGCAGGCACTCGGCCGTGGTCATGCAGGTGCCTTCGCCGTCCACGTGGATGGAGCCCCCTTCCAGAATGAGCGGCGCGTCGTAGCGATCCATGCCGTGCTGCTCCAGCATCCGGGCTGCCACTTCCTCATCCTGATTCCAGGGGTAGTAGAGACCGCCCTTGTGGCCGCCCCAGGCGTTGAAACCCCAATCCACCCCACGGCACTCGCCGGCAGCGTTGGTGACCACGGTCGGGCCTGTATCGCGAGCCCAGCAGTCATCGCTGTTCATCTCCACCAGGGTGACGTGGGCGGGCATGATGGCACGGGCCTGCTCCATGAACTGGGCGGGGACCCCCATAAAGACAGGGGTGGCCTGACCTATGGCATCCGCCACCTTGGCGAAGGTGGCCTGCGCGAAGCGACCGGCCTCCCGCCAGTTGTCCGGGCGGAACGGCCAGATCATCCAGACGGCCTGCTGGTGCGCCCACTCGGCGGGCATGGTGAAGCCGTCGGCGGCCGGAATGGAGTTGATGGTCTTGATGCTCATCGCAAGGCTCCTTGCATGGATTGAGGCCCCCACATTGACCTGGGAACCCTGGAAAAATAAGAGTGGGTCGCAGTGTAAGAAGTTGCGTGCCCATCCATCAAATGAATAGGATGGATTGTCCCATAAACACGGCGAATAATCCCCCCATGAAACTGCACCAGCTCGACCTCAATCTGCTGCTCGCCCTTGACGCCCTGATGACGCAAGGCAGCGTGACCCGCGCCGCCGAATCGCTCTTTATCAGCCAGCCCGCCATGAGCCACGCGCTGAATCGCCTGCGGGCCTTCTTTGACGATCCGCTGCTGGTGCGCACGCCCCAGGGGATGCTGCCGACCCCCCGGGCCCAGCGGTTGCATCTGGGGGTGCAGCAGGTGCTGCGGCTGCTGGAGCAGCAGCTCTCCGAAGAGGAGCTGTTCGAGCCGCGCCAGTCGAAGCGCCGCTTCGTGCTCTGCACCACAGATTACGTGGAGTGCGTGCTGATCCCGCCCCTCATCCAGCGCCTCAGGAAGCTGGCCCCCGGGGTCACCATAGAGATCCGCATACTGCGCGACACCCTGCCGGAGGCGGAGCTGGCGAGCGGCGAGATCGATCTGGTGCTGGGGTTTGACGAGTACATGCAGGTGCCGGGCTATCTCGGCAAGGAGACCTGGCTCACCGAGCCCCTGGCCGGGCTGGTGCGCGCCACCCTGGAGCTGGAGGAGGAGCGCATCACCCTAGCGCAGCTGATTGACATGCCCCACGTATTCCACTCGCCGCTGGGCACCTCGGAGGCGAGCCTGGACAGCTACCTGAAGAGCCTGGGCCATAGCCGCACCATCTCGGTCAACAGCCAGAGCTATATGTCCGCCGCCGCCATCGTCAGCCAGAGCGATCACCTCTTGGTGCTGCCCAGCATGGTGGCCGAGCTGCTCGCCAACCACTGGCCGCTGAAAAGCCTGCCCCTGCCGGCAGACGTGCCGGATTACCACCTCAACTGCGTCTGGCACCCGGTGCACGCCCAGCAGCCGGCCTTGATCTGGTTGAAGGCGTTGATGAAGGAGCTGGTGAGCCCGGTGTAAGCCCGCTGCGTCTGGCAGCTCCCCCCTCATCCCCAGCCCTTCTCCCGCAAGGGAGAAGGGAGCAGATCAGTGCCTGTGGATAAATAGTGGCAACCAACAGGTGGACTCCTTTGCTAGCCTCACCTCCACCAGCTCCTCGATCAATGCCCTCTCCCTCCGGGAGAGGGCTAGGGTGAGGGCCGCTATGCCCTGCGGGTGAGCGGACTGGCGGATGGCTATACCTATTAGGTTCAAACAGCACCGCAGGTATGTGATGAAAGCCCATCCTTTCGCCAAACACCTACGTACCGAGGCGACCCTGGCAGAACAGAAGCTCTGGTTCCAGCTGCGCAATCGCCGATTTGAGGGGCTCAAGTTCCGCCGCCAGTTCCCTATTGGGCCCTACACAGTGGATTTCGTCTGCCTGGAACAGCGGCTGGTGATCGAGGTCGACGGCTCGCAACATAATCAACCGGAAGGTCAACAACAGGATGAGGCCAGAACGGCCTATCTCAATGGCGAAGGGTTTCGGGTGATCCGGGTGTGGAATAACGAGGTGCTGGGCCAGATGGATGAGGTGCTGGCGTTTATCAGGCTGTCATTGCAGTGACGGGCCCCTCATCCCCAACCCTTCTCCCATTCTTTTGCAAGGGAGTGGGAGAAGGGAGTGGATACCTGGACTGTGGAAAAATCTTGGCTCAACCTGCATGACCAACCCACAACGCCCAACAAATCCTCGATCGGTTCCCTCTCCCTCCGGGAGAGGGTCAGGGTGAGGGAAAGCGCTCAACGGGCCTCTGAGGCGACCGGCAGCTCCCCGCGGGCGATGGCGGCCAGCAGCAGGGTGTGATCTTCCCGGGTGCGCTGGCCATAGGCCACGGCGAAGTCGGCGATGGCCT
Source organism: Aeromonas ichthyocola (assembly GCF_046087985.1). Lineage (NCBI taxonomy): Bacteria > Pseudomonadati > Pseudomonadota > Gammaproteobacteria > Aeromonadales > Aeromonadaceae > Aeromonas > Aeromonas ichthyocola. The sequence continues at coordinate 382,084 of NZ_JBJSWH010000005.1, read as the reverse complement.
CATCCATCACCTCCGACTTGCCGAGGTAGCCGGCGATCTGGGCCGCATCCCCGGACTTGGCATGGGCCAGCGCCAGGGCCCAGCCGCACAGCTGGCAATACTCGACGAAGTGGCGGGGCTTGACCATGCCAGGGGTGATGTCGATGCCCCCCTTCATGTCCCGCAGCTGGCGCACGTAGAAGTGACGGCCCCTGAGATCGCACCAGCCGAGGAAGATATCCGGCGATCCCTGGATCATCCGCTGCCCCCGCACCACCCGCCGCCCCTGGTTGCCGCTGTCGTCTTCCGAGGTGAAATAGGGGGCCAGCACCGAGGGTTGCGCCTCCTTGACCTGCAAGAAGAGGGGATCGTCATCGTCGGCGCCGGTCAGCAGGATCACCCAGCAGCGGGTACCCACGCTGCCCACCCCCACCACCTTGCGCGCCACATCCACGACCCTGTAGCGGCGCAGCAGTATGCGCCTGTCCTCAGGCAGGGAGGCGAGATAGGCCTCCAGCAACTCGCCGAGCACCTCATAGACGGCCTCCCCGTCCTCGGTATGAGTCTCGCGGATGACGAAGGGGTGGAGCTCGCGGATCCTGTGCTGATCGTCCACCAGATCCGTCATCTTGCCGAGCACCTGCAGGTGGTTGCGGCCCCGGGCCTTGGCGAAGGTGGCCTTGACCCTTCTATGGGCATCGACGGAGAAGGCATCGAGCACCGAGGCCTGTTCGATGTGATCGTACCAGACCCTCATAAAGCCCATCTTGCCGTATTCCCGCAGCTTGGTGCGGTAGCCGGTCGCTATCATCCTGGCCGCCTCCCGCTGGCGGGCGGCATCGGCCCCCAGGTACTCGGCCGCCACCAGGGCGCTGGCGGCCAGGCGCTTGAGATCCCACTCCCAGGGGCCGAGATGGGTCTCATCGAAGTCGTTGATGGCCAGCACCAGGTTGCGCTCGGCGCTCGCATAGAGGCCGATATTGGCGACATGCATGTCGCCACAGGCCTGGACCATGAGGCCGGAGTGGGGAGTGGCGACGAGATCTCCCGCCATGATGGCGGCCGCACCGCGCAGGAAGGCGAAGGGGGACTCCTGCATCCTGGCATGGCGCACCGGCACCAGCTGCTTCAAGCGAGTGGCGGCCTGGGCCTTGAGCACGGCGATGGGATCCCTGTCATAGGGTGCGGGCGGCAGCCAGGAGTGAGCTTCGCGAGGAAACTGTTCCCGCAGGGCCTTGCCGGCGGCGAACCGCTGCGCGATGGAGAGCCGTGGCGTGGTGAAGTGCGCCAATATCGCCCGAGACGTTGCCTTTCTGGTCATTCCCTTTCCTCCTGCCGATATCCTCACCATCAAGATGGAAGAGGGGGCAGGCAGGGGCAAGCAACGGGGACAAATATAGGGTCAGGGGCCAGACCGGATTCAGCGCCTGGGGGTCAGGGCCGCCATCAGCTGATCGACGACTGCGCCCAGCAGGGCGCGGTCGGGATGGCACTGGGCGAAGGTCACCAGCCCCTGGATGTTGACCTGCAAGAAGGCGGTCAGGGTGGGGATGTCCCCCCCGGGGGCCAGCTCCCCCCGCTCGCTGGCCTGACGCAGCAACTGCGCCAGGTCGCTTTTCCAGCTCGCCATAGATGACCTTGAAGCGCAGGTGCAGCTCTTCGTCCTGCTCCGCCAGCTCCATCAGGGTACGGGTTAGCAGGCAGGAGCCCTGCAGGGCATCGTCCACCAGCTGGGTGAAGAAAGCCTTCAGCCCGGCCAGCGGGCTCGGCTGATCGAAGCAGCGACGGCGCTGGGCGCCCTTCTCCTGCACATAGTGATCGACCGTCGCCAGCAGCAGCCCCCGCTTGTTGCCAAAGGCGGCATAAAGACTGCCCGGGTGCAGCCCGGTCGCCGCCACCAGATCCTGCATAGTGGTCTTGGCATAGCCTCTGGCACGAAACGCCTCCATGGCGCTTCGCAGGACAAGGTCCCGATCAAATTCGGCACTGCGCATGGGATCTCCGCTGGCAAGGACCCGGCGTACCGGGGAACAGGGCGGCAAGTTTACCCCAGCAGGCAGGCAAGACCAATCCATGTTGAATGCTTGTTCAAAAAAGACTTGCGTACAAACCAAAAAACGTCTTGAATGCCCATTCAAGAATCACCCCCGAGGACGCTCTGCATGGATACCCTGTTTCAACCTTACCGCCTCAACGGCACCCTCACCCTCGCGAATCGCTTCATGATGGCCCCCCTCACCCGTTGCATGGCGGGCCCGGGACTGGTGCCGACCGCGCAGATGGCCGCCTACTATGGCCGCCGCGCCGACATAGGCCTCATCATCTCCGAGGCCACCATCATTCGCCCGGACGGCCAGGGCTATCCCAACACCCCGGGTATCTACAGCCCTGAGCAGATCGCAGGCTGGAAACAGGTCACCGAGGCCGTGCACGCCAAGGGGGGCAAGATCTTCGCCCAGCTGTGGCACGTGGGTCGCCTCTCCCACCCCTTCTTCCACCATGCCGAGGTGCTGGCACCGTCCGCAGTCGCCCATGAAGGCACTGTGCCGCGCATGCGCGAGCTGGTGTATCAGGTGCCCCGCGCCCTGACGGTGGCCGAGATTGGCCAGCTGGTCGAGGATTACGCCCAGGCCGCCGCCAACGCCATAGAGGCGGGCTTTGATGGTGTGGAGATCCACGGTGCCAACGGCTACCTCATCGACCAGTTCCTGCACCACTCGAGCAACCTGCGTACCGACCAGTACGGCCAGACCCCGGAGAACATGAGCCGCTTCGCCCTGGAGGTGGTGGACGCCATCAATGCTCGCATCGGCAGCGAGCGGGTGGGCCTGCGCCTCTCCCCCGGCGCCTACGTGCACCTCGAAGGGGATGCGCGGGATCGCGCCGTGTTCGACCATCTGCTGGCCGAGCTGAACAAGCGTGCCCTGGCCTATCTGCACCTCGGCATCTTCGATGACAGCCTCACCTTCGATTACCTGGATGGCCGCGCCTCCGACTACCTGCGCGCCCACTACGACGGCCACCTGGTGGGGGTCGGCAACTACAGTGCCGAGACTGCCGCCGAGGCGATCAAGGCGGATCGCTTTGACCTCGTCGCCATCGGTCGCCCCCTCATCGCCAACCCGGATTATCTGAGCAAGCTCAAGGCCGCCGAGCCCCTGGTGCCCTACTCGGAGGCCATGCTGGCGGAATTGGTATAAACCGCCCGCGCCCTGAGACAGCTCTGTAGCAGGCACCATGCTGTCGAAGCTGGTGCAAGCCGCCAGATCCGAGCCATACACAGACCGGGCCGCCGTTGCCCGGCCAGCTTGTTCCTGACCAAGGATGGGATCCGCGCCCTGGCGCGGGTTTCCAATGTTTGGGCCCCTCTCCCGGGCCCTTTTTTGTGCCCGCCTTCTGCCCCCTGAAAATGGTTGCCACCAACAACCAGTTGGCTATATTGGTTGCAGGTAACAACCAGAAGGACACTCACAAGATGGATCCCCGCCCCCTGCGCGCCCTGTCACGGGAACTGGTACGCGAACTCGGCATGCTCTCCCAGCAGTGCGGCTCCCTGGCCCTCAGCCCCCTGGAGGCACACCTGCTCATCGAGCTGGAGAGCGGCCCCGCCACCAATCAGCAACTGGCCGAGCGGCTGCGCATCGACAAGTCCAATGCCAGCCGCCCCCTGGCCCGCCTCGCAGAGCGGGAGCTGATCGCCTGGCAGCCCCACCCCTCGGACGGGCGCAGCAAGCAGGCGACCCTCACCGAGCAAGGATGCGCGCAACTCCATGATCTGCATCGGCAGATGGATGAGGCCATGGCCGAAACCCTGGCCCAGCTCGCCCCCGAGGAGCGCGAGCGGCTCTGGGAGGGCATGCGCCTCTATCGCAGCGCCCTCTCCCGCGCCCGCCGCCAGCAGGGCTATCGCATCAGGCCCATAGCACCTGAGGACAATGCCGCCATCGCCGCCGTGATCCGGGCCGTCTCCGCCGAATACGGCCTCACCGCCGACAAGGGCTACGGGGTGGCGGACCCCAATCTCGACTTCCTCCATGAGACCTATCAGGGCGAGCAGAGCCGTTATTGGGTCATAGAGGGGCCGGACGGCGCCATTCTCGGCGGCGGCGGCATAGCCCCCCTGGCGGGGGAAGCCGGGACCTGCGAGCTGCAGAAGATGTACTTCCTGCCCGCCCTGCGCGGCCTTGGGCTGGGGCGGCGGCTGGTGCTGCAGGCCCTGGCGGAGGCACGCACCCTCGGATACCTGCGCTGCTATCTGGAAACCACGGCCGATCTGCGGGAAGCCACCAGCCTCTACGAGTCGCTGGGCTTCGAGCACCTGCCGGGGCCCCTGGGTTGCACCGGCCACGACGCCTGCGAGATCTGCATGGTGTTGGATCTGGAGTAGAGCGCCCCCTCATCCCCAGCCCTTCTCCCGCAAGGGGAGAAGGGTGAAAAACAGGATTCCGCTCTCTTTCGGGTAGGCATCAGATGGTTCCCTCGCCCTCCGGGAGAGGGCCAGGGTGAGGGTCGTTTGCTACCGGCAATAGGCTGGACCATAGCCCCCGGCGCATGTCCTTATTAGGCTAAACGACACAAAAAAGAGACCCCGCCGAAGCGGGGTCTCTGTTCTTTCAGCCAGCAGGCAAAGACGCAGTTATCAGTGCTCGCGGGTCTGGCGGAACTGAACGTCCGGGTGACGCTCCTGGGCCAGGCGCAGGTTGACCATGGTCGGGGCTATGTAGGTGAGGTTGTCACCGCCATCCAGGGCCAGGTTGACCTCGTTCTTGCGCTTGAACTCCTCGAACTTCTTGACGTCAGTCCCTTCCACCCAGCGGGCGGTGGAGACGTTGACCGCCTCGTAGATGGCCTCGACGTTGTACTCGCTCTTCAGACGCGAGACCACCACATCGAACTGCAGCACACCGACGGCACCGACGATGAGATCGTTGCTGATAAGCGGACGGAACACCTGCACGGCGCCCTCTTCGGAGAGCTGCACCAGCCCCTTGAGCAGCTGCTTCTGCTTGAGGGGGTCGCGCAGGCGAATGCGGCGGAACAGTTCGGGCGCGAAGTTCGGGATGCCGGTGAACTTGAGATCTTCACCCTGGGTGAAGGTGTCGCCGATCTGGATGGTGCCGTGGTTGTGCAGCCCTATGATGTCACCGGCGCAGGCCTCGACGGCCTGCTCGCGATCACCGGCCATGAAGGTGACGGCGTCGGAGATGTTCACATCCTTGCCGATGCGCACGTGGCGCATCTTCATGCCCTTGCTGTAAGTCCCTGACACTATGCGCATAAAGGCGATACGGTCGCGGTGCTTGGGATCCATGTTCGCCTGGATCTTGAACACGAAGCCGGAGAACTTCTCCTCGGTCGCCACCACTTCGCGGCTCTCTGCCTTGCGCGGCATGGGGGACGGCGCCCAGTCGGTCAGGCCATCCAGCATGTGGTCGACGCCGAAGTTGCCAAGGGCGGTACCGAAGAAGACAGGAGTCATCTCGCCGGCGATGAAGGCCTCATGGTCGAACTCGGGAGAGGCGCCCTGCACCAGCTCCAGTTCGCCGCGCAGCTGGGCAGCCAGATCTTCACCTATGGCGGCGTCCAGTTCCGGGTTGTTCAGACCCTTGACCACCCGCTTCTCCTGGATGGTGTGGCCCTGACCGGTCTGGTACAGATAGGTCTCGTCCTTGTAGAGGTGATAGACCCCCTTGAAGGACTTGCCGCAGCCGATGGGCCAGGTGATGGGGGCGCACATGATCTTCAGCTCGCGCTCCACCTCGTCCATCACTTCCATGGGATCGCGCACTTCGCGGTCCAGCTTGTTCATGAAGGTGAGGATGGGGGTGTCCCGCAGCCGGGTGACTTCCATCAGCTTGCGGGTCCGATCTTCGACACCCTTGGCGGCATCGATGACCATCAGGCAGCAGTCGACCGCGGTCAGGGTACGGTAGGTATCTTCGGAGAAGTCCTCGTGACCCGGGGTGTCGAGCAGGTTGACCAGACAGTCCGCATAAGGGAACTGCATCACCGAGGTGGTGATGGAGATACCACGCTGCTTCTCCATCTCCATCCAGTCGGATTTGGCGTGCTGGCCCGAGCCACGGCCCTTGACGGTACCGGCGCGCTGTATGGCCTGTCCGAACAGCAGGACTTTTTCGGTGATGGTGGTTTTACCCGCATCCGGGTGCGAGATGATCGCAAAAGTGCGTCTCTTGGAGACTTCACTCAGAAATTCAGCTGACATAATTCGACGTTCTTCTATTGAGCGGCGGCCTTGGCCCCCGTGGGAATAAATGCGGGACAGCACCTTGGCATCAGGGCCGGCATGTATACGCAACGAAAGCCACGCCAGCTGGCATCAGACCAACCTGGTGGAGAGAGGGAGGAGGGTTGCGTTACATGGGTCTTCTCGCCTGAGTCAAAGCAAAATTGCGCGACATTATACCCGCGCGGGTGAAAAATACCCAGTCCGGCTTTGCAGGGGGCAGGGGTCTGCGCCCACCCGGTCAGGCCCGCATCACCTGGCGGCCCGCCTGCTTGGCCCGGTACATGGCCTCGTCACGCCCGGCACCAGCTCCCCGAAGCTCTCGTCGAGGGGGCTGTACTGGGCACAGCCGATGCTGACGTGCACCGGCTGCCCCTCTGGCATCCCGTCGATGCGCAGCTGAGCGACCCGATGGCGGGATCCGCTCCGCCACCTCGACCGCCTCGTCGAGGCTCGGTGTCGGGCAGCAGCACCAGAAACTCCTCGCCACCGTTGCGTCCCACCCGATCGAGGGAGCGCAGCTGGGCGGCGACGCAGCTGGCCACCTCGGCCAGCACCTTGTCCCCCATGTGGTGGCCGAGGGTGTCGTTGACCTGCTTGAAGTGATCGATGTCCAGCAGCAGCACCGACAAGGTCTTGCCATGCTCTCGCGTGCCTGCTTGAACCAGGCGCCCCTTGGCCTGGATCTGGCGGCGGTTGTGCAGCCCGGTCAGCTCGTCCGTCATGGCGAGGTGCTGCATCTTGCGGGAACGGTTGAACTGATGCAGCGCCAGCATGCCCATCACCAGCAGCAACAGAACCACCACCAGCATATTGCCAGTAGCGCCGCTCCTGCAGCTGCTTGAGCTTGGCCTCCTGCAGCAACTGCTTGGTCTTGAGGGCCTGGTTCTCCAGCTCCTTGCGCGCCAGATCGAACTCGAAGCGCATCTGCAACGAGCCCGCTGCTCCCGCAGCCGCTGCTCCAGTGCATGACGGGTCTGCACGAAGGCCTTTTTTAAGGCTGGCCAGCTCCCGATCGTCCCTGCTGCTCCAGGATCCGGGCTCGCACCTCGTAGACCCGCGCCAGGAAGCGCTGGTTCTTCTCCCGGACGAAGATGGGCTCGGCCTGGGCCAGGTGCCGAGCGCCTTGGTCGGTTTGCCCATGGCCGCTTCCGCCATGCCCATCACCAGTTGCCAGTGGCCCAGGGTCACGCTGTCGGAGCTCTCGCCACTGCGCAGGATGGCATCCGCCTGCTCCAGCTTGCTCACCGCCTCGGCACCTTGTTCTGGTTGAGCAGGATGGTGGCCAGCTCGATCTGGATCCAGGCCAGCAACCCCTCCTTCTGCTGGGAGCGGTAGAGCTGCTCGGCCTGGACCATCAGGGGCAGGGCCTTGTCGTACTCCCCCATCTCGGCATAGAGCAGCCCCTGCTGGGAGCGGATGTCCACCAGCCGCTCCTGATCCCCCAGGGTGCCGTAGTCGTGTCCAGCTCCTTGAAGTAGCCCTCGGCCCGCTCGAGTAGACCCATCCGCCGGTAGGCGTTGGCGATCTGGGCCAGCACCTCCCGCGCCTTGCCGTCCTGCCAGCGTCTCGCAAAGAGGCACGCTCAAGCTGAAAGACCATAGGGCAGCTCCCCCGGGTAATACATGTCGCCCGAAAGCTGACAATGTCGGCCTCCTGCAGCCTATCACCGAGCCGGCGGGCCAGCACCAGCGCCTGCTGGTAGTCGGCCTTGGCCTGGTCCATGTTGCCGAGCAGTTGCTGGTGAAAGCCGCGACAGGTGAGCAGGCCGGTCTCGGTGATCCTGCCCTTGCGGGCCCGGGCGATGGCCAGCTGCTGATTGGCAAAGGCCACCACGGCGCGATACTCGCTGTCCCACTCAGCGGGCATGGCCCAGCACTGCAGACGCACGATGCGCCCCTGCACGTCGAGGGGATACTCATCCTTGCTCGCCACCAGCGCGGCGATGCGCAGCCGGAATATGCGGTCTGGCTGGAAGCCCTCTTCCAGCAGCTGCAGCTCGCGGGAGAGCTGGGGTTCGGTCAGCGGCGCCCTGGCCGCCCAGGCGAGGGGCGTGCACAATCCCGTCAGCAGGATCAGGGTCATGATCTTCATGCAGATTCAGTCTCCCGTTCGATGGCCCGGACGGTGTGTTCACTATGACCAATCATATCCCTGCCTTGTCAAGCACACAGCCACCAGGGATGCATTGCCGTGTCAGCGCTCACTCACACTGACCTCATTCTTTACAGAAGGAAAGTCTGCATCGACTATAAGCGAACTGAATGACAGCTGCAGGAGGCCTACACAGGTGTTACTGGAGAACGATCTCATCGCGCCGGATGACGGGATAAAGCTGGAAGCCGCCATGGACGCACAGGCCTGTGCATCTGGCAGAACCATGTTCCCACCGGCAAGCTCATCATCTTCAACCGCGAGAGCCCCCGGCCCACTTCGACGTCTGGCGCGAGCATCTGCATCCGGAAGACAGGGAGCGGGTGCTGCAGGCCTTCTTCGATCACCTAAGCGGCAAGAGCCCGTTTTATCAGGTGATGCACCGGATGATCGCCAAGGACGGCAAGACCACCTGGGTACTGGACCGGGGCCGGGTGGTGGAGCGGGACGCACAGGGCAATCCCATCCGGGTGATGGATCCACATCGACATCACCCATGAAAATTGAGTGCGAGAGCCCCCAGCCCCCACCGGGATCCCCTCACCGGCCTGCTCAACCGCACCGCGCTGCAGCGCCAGTTCCCCGGGGAGCACAGGGCCATCTGCTTCATCGATCTCGATGACTTCAAGCAGGTGAACGACAACCTGGGCCACCGCGCCGGGGACGAGCTGCTGGTGGCCCTCAGCCAGCGGCTGCGTCACTGCTGCGGTGAGGAGGTCAGGCTGGGTCGGCTCGGGGGGGATGAGTTCGTGCTGCTGCTGCCCTGGCCCAGCGAGGATCCCAGGACCAGCCACCTGGCCCGTCAATGCGTCGACACCATAGCCACCCCGTTCGAGCTGCCCAATGGGGAGGCGGCCGTGGGCATGAGCATGGGGATAGCGGCCATCCGGCCCCAGGATGATTTCAGCACGGCGCTGGCCCGGGCCGATCAGGCCATGTACAGGGTCAAGCGCAGCGGCAAACGGGGATTCTATATCGCCAGGCCGAGCGGCCAGCCGCTGCTGGATCAGGATCAGGTCAGCGAACGGGGCCTCTACCACAGGCAAGGCGGCTGACGCCGACCTGCCCCTAGCTGCGCTGCCAGCGCCGCAGTAGCCGACCGCGTAGGCCGCAATCGAGCAGCCAGCTGTTGTCGAACACCCGCAGCAGTGCCTGCTTGGCGTGACGGGACATGGCGACGGCGTGGAAGCGGGTCTGCTGCGCTCGCCGCCGGTTCATCCGATCGAGCAGGGCATGGGGCAGGCTCTGGGCGATGAAGTCGGAGATCACCAGCACGTCCGCCTTGGCAAAGTCCGGTTGCTCCAGCTGCACCAGCGCCTGCTCCAGGCAGGGCACCAGATCGGTGCCACCGTGGAAACTCATGGAGAGGAAGCGCTCAGCCTTGTCCAGCCCCGTGTCTGCGGTGATCTCCAGGGTCGCCACCTCGGTGGAAAACAGCATCAGATAGCAGCCCCGCTTCTCGTCCATCGCCAGCTTGAGCAGGGCGAGGAAGAGCGCCTTGGCGCACTCCTCCGGATAACCCCCCATGGAGCCCGAGGTATCGACGCAGACGATGAAGGGGCCCCGCGGTTGCACCTCCTGCCCGCCCTGCTCCGGGGATCGCAGCATCAGCCGCTGGCGCGGCAATGTGCCGCGAGACTGATAGCTCAGCAGGCGCCGCTCCAGATAGCGGCGATAGAACTCCAGCTCCAGCTCCGGCAGGGCCAGCATCACGGCCTCGCTCGGCAAGAGCCGCATCAGATCGCTGGCCGGGTGCACCCCCACCAGATCGTCAGGCACGTCGTCGGTCTGCACCTCTTCCAGCTCGTGCATGGGCCCAGGGGGCAGGGTCCGGGTGTCGGTCCGCCGATCTCGCTCGCTGCGTCCCAGCAGGGCCGCTATCTCCCCCAGCAGGGGCTCGCGCTGCAGCATGCGGGCATATTGCTGCACCAGCACCAGGCTGCGCTTGTGCCAGCTGCCCTGGGCCAGATCCCAGAGCCCTCCCGCCGAGATCTGGTGCGGGTCCAGGGCGTCGGCCAGGGTCCGGTTCGCCAGCAACTGATCCTCTATCTCCTGGCGCTGCTTCTCCCGCTCCGCTTCGGCGATCTGCTGCTGCAACTGCAGCAGGCTGCCCACCAGGCTGGCGCGCCACTTGTCGATAAAGAGCTGGCGCAGCCCCTCGGTGGGGTGGGCCGTCAGTTGGCGCACCAAGGATCGCGCCTCACCGGCGAAGGGGCTGTACTGCTCCAGCGATTCCAGCAGGCCGGGCAAGCGACCAATCAGCTCGGTCATCGCCAGTTGCCGTGCGCCTGATAGAGCAGGTACTCCTGCTCCAGCGCCACCGGCACCGGCTTGTGACGGATCTCCTCGCCAGCTGCTCACCCCAGCTCTGCAGGCGCTTTTTCAGCAGCTTGCCCTGCAGCGGGGAGCGTTTGATAAATTCGGAAATCTTGGGCGAGGCCGCCAGCAGCGCAGCCACCTCTCCCGCCAGCTCCCCCTCTCCCATGAGAAGGCCCAGATCCAGCATGCCGATTTCAAGCATGAGCGTGCCTCCTTACTCGTCCAGCCTTGGCAACCGCTCGCGCCATCGTGGGTCAGCTCGCTGCGCAGCAGTTCGAGATCCCGGTTCAGCACGAAGAAGCTGTCCTCCACCTGCTGCAGCCAGCGGCGACCGATAAAGAGGTGCTGCTGATGACGCTCGAACAGGCTGCGCTGCTGCTTGAGCTCCTGCATCACCCGGCCGACCTGCCAGCAGCTCATCAGCGGCCTGCCCAGGGCTCCAGCACCACCTCGGGGATGGCGTTGCGCTCCATCAGCACCAGGGGATCTGCTGGCGCTGGATATCCAGCACCTGCAGCCGCAGCTCATCGTCCAGCACCAGCTCGTAGTGCCCCTCCTTGGGGTTGCCGAACTGCCATAGCCCACCAGCGCCTCGCCGGTGGGGTGCCAGTGGGAGAGCAGGGTGCGATCGAACACCAGCGTGCTGGTGAGCCGCTCGGGATCGCTGCCATCCAGCGGCGCCGGGGTGAGCAGATGGAAGTGCACCTGTTTGCCAAAGGGCGGGCATTGGCCAGCGGGATTCGGATGCCCCGGGCCCGGCGGCCAAACCACTGCTTGCGTTGGCGGGCCTTTGTGCAGAGCCGTTGGGCCACGCTCTGTTTCAGCTGCTTGAAGCGCTCACGCAGGGCCAGCAGCTCGCGGGTCAGCACCAGCTGCTGGTAGCCGTAGAGGCGGGAGAACTCGCCGATCATCTCCAGCAAGGCGGTGCGGGAGGCCTCGTCGTGCCAGAGGCAATCCTTGAACAGCAGCAGATCCAGCGGGGCCACTTCGTCGCGTCCGTTGAAGAAGGCGCTCGCCTTGATGAGCCTGACCGCCTTCTTCCAGCGCCGATCCGACACATAGCAGCCGTGACCCAGCTGGCTGTCGAGCTGCTGGCGCAGCTGGTAGATGAGCTCGAAGCAGGCGTCGGGCAGGCGCACCTGCTCGATCTCCTCCTGCCAGGCGTCGTACTCCTCCCCCCGGATCTGCACCGAGGGGGGCAGGTTCTGGTGGGATTGACCATCGCTCGCCAGCATGGCCTGGAAGTTGGATTTCTCCTGCACCCTGTCCATCCAGATCCGCACCAGCATGCGATCGTAGAGCGCCTCCAGCCCGCTGTCCGGGGCGGGCAATTCGTTGGAGGCGGTCACCAGCAACCGCATGGGAATGGGGTGCTGGCTGTCGCCGTTGCGGAACTGCCGCTCGTTGATGGCGGTGAGCAGGGTGTTGAGGATGGCCGGGCCCGCCTTCCAGATCTCGTCGAGGAAGACCACCTCGGCCTCCGGCAGGTAGCCATGAGTCAGCCTCAGGTACTTGCCATCCTCCTTGAGCGCCTGGATGGAGAGGGGGCCGAACACCTCCTCCGGCGTGCTGAAGCGGGTCATCAGGTATTCGAAGTGGCGGGCATCGTGAAAGGCGAGCTTGAGGCGCCGCGCGATCAGGCTCTTGGCGATGCCGGGTGGGCCCAGCAGGAAGACGCTCTCGCCACTCAAGGCCGCCAGCAGGCCGAGCCGCAGGGCGTCCTGGCGCTCGGCAGCCCCTCGCCAAGGGCCGCCAGCAGTCGGGGCAGTCGCTCTTGGATGGGAATAAGACGTGCAGGGTTCTGGGCTTGAGCTAAAGACGGCATAAAGAGTGTTCCGAAGCTGGGATGATGATAGACCCAAGGCGCGATATCCATTTGTTCGCCCTTGGGTTTTGTCTTGTTATGATGTTTATTCTGGTATCTCTTGCCGCACAATACCCGACTCAGGCGAAAAAACGCAAGGTCGGCGTGATACCGTATCGGCAGCGTGCAGCGCCCATGCATAGCCAGTGCCGTACTGAGTGCCATACCCGCCTGCGCCAGATGATGCATTGCAAAGAGTGCAGCAAAAGCGGTTCGAGTGTACCCTGCGCAACACGATTTTTCCCAATGCAGATCAAGAGTGAGCCGCCCCAGATGCAAGATCCCGTTCGTCAGAGGATGTTGGCCCGCATGGGCATTCAAAGCTGGCAGTGCGTCGTCCAGGAATTGCTGGGCGCAGACCCAGCCCCCGAGTTTGCGCAACATGCCCGCTCAGCCCGGCCAGATGACTCACCGCCACCAGCGCCCCGCTGCCCAGCGGCAAACTCTGGCTGCTGGCGCCAAGTCTGCCAGCCCACCCTGCTGGCGGATATCTGCCAACTGCTCGGCATAACCCCTGATGAGGTCACCCTGCTCAGCGAGCTGCCACCCGCCGAGGCGCACACCGAGGGACTATCCCCCCTGCTCTGGCTGACGGAGGCCAACCCCGCGCGGCCTGATGCACTGATCTGCCCGCTCACCCCCAGCGCCGCGCAAAAGCGCGCCCTGTGGCAACAGCTGCGCCAGCACCTTGCGGTCAGCGCGGCGTGATCCTCCATCATGCCTGCAACGCCCTCGCGGAAGCCGCTCTATTTACCTGATGTTACACAAGCGTATCTGCCAACCTCGACATCCCACCCAGCCACCCATCCGGAGTCAACATGCCTGAGTTTCGCCCCCTGCTCGAGAGCGATTTCGACCTTGTCTACCCCATCGAACAAGCCGCTCACAAAGAGCCCTGGAGTCAGGCTAACTTTCTCTCCTGCTTCGGTCCTCGCTATCTCAACGGCTTGATGCTGGTCGATGGTCGCCCGGCGGGCTTCTACATCTCGGATTCGGTGGCCGGTGACAGCTCGCTGATGAACATCTGCGTGCATCCGACGTTTCAGGGCAAGGGGTTGGGCCGGGCATGCTGAAGGAATACCTGGCTCGCAGCAAACAAGCCGGGGCCGAGGCCTGGTTTCTCGAGGTACGGGCCGGTAATCAGACCGCCATCAACCTCTACGAGAGCGCCGGCTTTGCCGAGTATTGCCGCCGCGCCGACTACTACGGCACCGGCAATGACCGGGAAGATGCGGTGCTGATGTCACGACTGTTCGATTTCGGCTGATCCAGCCTGCTCGTCGCGCCCAAGCCTTTTGTCCCCCTCAATCGAGGGGGGCGTTATCCATCGCGGGATCCTGCAAGGCCAGGGTGGTATGCACCACCGCCTCGAATCCGGCGGCGGAGAGCGGCATATAGAAGCCCCGCTGCCAGGTTTTCCCCGGCATCCAGATCTGCTGTATATCCACCACTATCTTGATGGGCCTGAGGGGCTGCCCCGGCTGCTGGATATAGATGCCGGGCGGTGTGGCCACCTTGCGGAAAGCGGCGCAGGATCTGCTCGCTGCCATCCCCCTCCCCGGGTTGAGCCGCACCTTCACCAGCCGGGCCAGGGCGGACTGCCATCTCCTTGCTCTGCCAGAATTTCTTCTCCAGGGCCTTGCAGCGGCGGCACTTGGGGCTCTCCAGTACATAGAGCAGCGGATAGCCCAACGCCAGCGCCTGTTGCTGCGCCTGCTCATAGCCCTCGGCCCCGCTCAGCCAGGGATTGGCGGGCCCCTGTGATGACGTTCCGGCAAAGAACCAAAACGCAGCCCACCCCCACCACCATGAGCCCGACCGCAACCAACATGCCCTTTCACCCACAGATTCATATCGTTAACCCTCATCTCGCCTCCTAGCAGTATCGGCCAGTCTGCGCAAAGGGAGAGCTATTTGCGACTTTGTGATCCAAGACAAATGGCGAACACTTGTAAGCTGTAATGTTAGAGTTTAAACTCCAGCCCCGATTTTAGTGCCCCTGCGGGCGCACAACTGTTACTTGAGGATGATTTAGATGTCGCAGCTTCATCTGGTTAGAGTGATGCGTGAGCGTATTGCCCGCCTTGGCAACAAGGCCGCCCTGCGCGTCCAGCAGGATGGCCAATGGCGCGCCATCGGCTGGCGTACCCTGGGCCAGGCCATGGACTACTGTGCCCAGGCGCTGATCCGCGCCGGCCACCAGCCCACCGAGATGGTCGGCATCTATGCCCGCAACATGCCGGAATGGACCCAGGCCGATCTCGGCATCCTGGCCGCTCGCGGCGTCAGCGTGCCCATCTACCCCACCAGCACCCTGGATCAGCTGCGCTACATAGTGAAGGACGCCGGCATCAAGCTGCTGTTCGTGGGGGAGCAGCCCCAGTTCGATCAGGCGCTCCTGCTGCTCGAGAGCGGCGAGATCAACCAGATAGTCACCCTGGACGGCACGGTCGATCTGCGCGGCTGCGAGCAGGCGAGCCACTTCCAGACCTTCCTCTCCTCCGGCAACCATCAGCCGAGCGAGCTGGCACTGCGGGTGCGTGAGCAGCACTACCGCATGGATGATCTGCTGACCCTGATCTACACCTCGGGCACCACGGGTGAACCCAAGGGGGTCATGCTCGATTTTGCCAACATCGCCGCCTGCTTCGAGATGCACGACCGCCGCCTGGATCTTGGCGAGCAGGACGTGTCCCTCTGCATGCTGCCGCTCAGCCACGTGTTCGAGCGCGCCTGGAGCTACTACGTGCTCTATTGCGGCGCCGAGAACGTCTATATCCGCGATCCGCAGAAGGTGATGGAAGTGATTGGCGAGGTGCAGCCGACCGTGATGTGCGCCGTACCACGTCTCTACGAGAAGGCTTACGCCATGATCCAGGCCAAAGTTGCCCAGGCACCGCGCCTGCGCCGTGCCCTGTTCGGCTGGGCCACCGGGGTCGGCAAGCGGATGGTCGCCACCCGCCAGGCTGGCAAGTCCGCCTCCCCCCTGCTCTACCTGCAGCTGGCCCTGGCCGAGCGGCTGGTGTTTCGCAAGCTGCGTGCGCGCTTCGGCGGCCGAACCCGCTTCCTGCCGGTGGCAGGTGCTCGCCTCGCGGACGACGTCAACCTCTTCTTCCAGGCCATGGGGCTCAACCTCAAGTACGGCTACGGCATGACAGAGACCACGGCCACCGTCTGCTGCTACGAGGAGAGCCAGTTCAAGCTGGGTTCCATCGGCACCGTCATGGACGGCATAGAGGTCAAACTCGGCGAGAACAACGAGCTACTGGTGCGCTCACCGACCGTGATGCGCGGTTACTACAACAAGCCGGACGCCACCGCCGAGGTGATGACGGCCGATGGCTTCCTGCGTACCGGCGATGCCGGCGAGCTCGACGACCAAGGCAACATCTACTTCACCGAGCGCCTCAAGGAGCTGATGAAGACCTCCAACGGAAAGTACGTGGCGCCGCAGCTGGTGGAGGGGACCCTGGGCAAGGATCGCTTCATCGAGCAGATCGCCATAGTCGCCGACGCCCGCCACTTCGTCTCGGCACTGATAGTCCCCTGCTTCGAGTCCCTGGAGGAGTACGCTCGCTCCATCAACCTGCAGTACCAGTGCAAGACGGAGCTGCTGCGCCACTCCAAGGTGGTGGAGTTCTTCGAGGCTCGGATCGCGGATCTGCAACAGGAGCTGGCCAAGTTCGAGCAGGTGAAGAAGTTCACCCTGCTGCCGAGCGCCTTCTCCATGGAGCTCGGGGAGATCACCCCCACCATGAAGCTGCGCCGCAAGATCATCGAATCCAAGTACCAGAGCGAGATCGAGGCCATGTATAGCCATGTCTGAGCCCAGCCACGGCTGATCCCTCATATGGCATGAAAAAGCCGCTCATGGAGCGGCTTTTTGCTGTCTGCCTGCCACTCAGGGCAGCTTGACCAGGGGCTGCTCCCGCAGCTCTGTGGGGCGGCCGGCCTGGATCTTCTCCACCTGGGCCAGGGCCTGCTTCACCTCTTCCCCATTGCGCAGCAGGCGATAGGTCAGATCGAAGGTCTTGGTCTCGCCGGGCTGGATCCTGGGCACCAGCCCCAGCGGACGCTGGTACTTGGTGCTGTAGGCATAGCTGGTGCCGGGCTCTATGCCGGTCACATAACCCTGAGCCCGGGTGTCTGTGTTCTTCCACAGGGTCAGCACAGGCAGCTGGTGCGTGTTGTAACCCACAGCCACCCCGACGCTGCCCGCTTTGTTGTTGAGCACCGCCAGGGTATTGCCCTCGGCATCGCTGTAGGGCACCAGGTTGAACACCATCTCGTCGAAGCCCTTGGTCGGCCCCAGGTAGGTTTGCCAGCCCTTGAGCCCCGCCTTGGCGTAGTCGTTGAACGGGGAGATCTGCTTCACCGGGGTGCTGACCCGCGCCCCCTCCTCCAGGATGGGCGCCCCGAAGTTGCCGTGATAGATGATCTGGTACTCGTTCTCGTAGTCCGCGTGGTTGGTCAGCTTGTCCTGCAGGGCAAACTCCGCCTGACCGGGCACTACGCTCAGCTGGGTCCAGGTGACCAGCTCGCTCATCTTGAAGGTGCGCTCATCCACCCGTCCCCGCACATGAATGGCGTAGGGAGGCGCCTCATCCACGGTCACACTGACCACGGAGGCGGGAGTGTTCTGCACCCGGCCGTGCAGGCTCTTGAGACGGCCGTCGTCATCCACCCCGGGGTGGCCGGTCCACTCATAGCCGCAACGTACCAGCATCTCGTTGAAGCCATCGAGCCAGCCGAGACCGGCGCGGCTCTCCAGATCGATGAAGGCCGGGTTGACCACCTCCTTGACCGGAGAATCCCAGCCGAGGCGCACATCGGCCCCCTTGACCTCCTTGATCCCCATACCACGGGTCGGCACCAGGGTGATCTTCATCACCCCGTTGTCGACGATGAGCAGATCCACCCCCTCCTGACGCCCGCCGTGCAGGCGCTTCTTCTCGATGGAGAAGGGTACCGGGCTCTTGATCCCCAGCTTGTCGCTGGTGATCTTCCAGTCCCCCACATCCAGCCCCTGCTGGGAATCGGTCAGCAGGAATTCGGCGGCCTGAGCAGAGCTCGCCCCCAGGGCGAGCAGCACGGCAATGGAGAGTCTCTTCAACATGGCTTTATCCTCGTGTCTCTTGTTCTTGTGAGTGGTTTTCGTGAAAGCTGAATCGTTTCAGTGATCGAAAACTAGGCCCCTGACGCACCAGACTCAAGGGACAAAAGGGGGAAATGTGAGCCGTTTGACAATAAAAGCGTCAATCGGCTTGCTGAAGTGAAGGCTGACTCACAGTCAGGGTCGGGGGGATGACGGGCAGGAAGGAAGAGGGAGGCGCCGGAGCACCTCCACGGGATTCTCTCTCTGCCCTACTCCAGCGCCCACGCCACGGCGGCGTCGGCGTGAATGGCGGTGGTGTCATAGAGCGGCACTGCGGCCTGGCACTCCCCCACCAGCAGGGCGATCTCGGTGCAGCCGAGGATCACGGCCTGAGCCCCGGCCCGTGCCAGTTCGGCGATGATGGCCAGGTATTCGGCCCGGGACGACTCGCGAATGTCGCCGAGGCAGAGCTCGTCATAGATGATGCTGTGCACCCGCTCCCGCGCGGCGTCGCCGGGCACCAGCACCTCCAGCCCGAACAGCTCTTGCAGCCGCCCCTTGTAGAAATCCTGCTCCATGGTGAAGCGGGTACCGAGCAAGCCCACCCGGGTCACCCCGTCGGCCTGCAGACGGCGGGCGGTGGCGTCGGCGATGTGCAGCAGCGGGATCTCGATGGCGGCGGCGATCTCGGGGGCCACCTTGTGCATGGTGTTGGTGCCTATCAGCAGGAAATCGGCGCCACCGGCCTGGAGTGCGCGGGCCTCGGCCGCCAGCAGACGGGCGGTGGCGGGCCAGTCACCGGCATGTTGCAGCCGCTCTATCTCGGCAAAATCGACGCTATTGAGCAACACCCGCGCCGAATGCAGGCCGCCGAGCCGCGCACGCACACCCCGGTTGAGCGCCTGGTAGTAGCTGACGGTGGACTCCCAGCTCATGCCACCCAGCAGACCGATACATTTCATGAAACCTCCTTGCCACCATGCTGGCACTGGACGGCGCGAGCGTCATGCCGCGCCGCCGGGGAAACAAAAAAGGCCCCGAAGGGCCAACAAGACAGAAGGTAAGGCCAAGGGCCTAAATCCAGATCATCAGCACGCAGGCCGCCGTGGCGATCCCCATGCCGAGGTTAAAGCGACGCCAGCCTCTGGCGGTGCGGATGAGGCGGCGCACCTGGGCACCAAACAGCACCCAGAAGGCCCCGGTATAGAGGCCGGTTACGAAGAAGATACCGAGCACCCAGCCGGCGGATGGCCAGTAAGCCTCCCCCGCCAGGGTGAAACCGCTGATGGCGGAGAGCGCCATCATCCAGGCCTTGGGGTTGAGCAACTGCAACATGGCCCCCTGATGGGCCGGGATGAGCGGCCTACTGCCATCCGCCGGGCCGCTGGCGGTGGCCACCTTCCAGGCCAGCCAGAGCAGGTAGGCCGAGCCCACCAGCTTGAGGCCATCGTGCAGCAGCGGCACCTTCTCGAACACCACCCCCAGCCCCAGGGCCGTGGCCAGGATCATCAGGTTGATGCCTCCTACCACACCCACCAGCAGGGGGATGGAGCGGCGAAATCCCTGAGCGGCCCCGGCGCTGGTGAGCAGCATGTTGTTGGGGCCAGGGGTGCCACAGGTGATCAGGGCAAAGCCCGCCAGGGGAAACAACCAGTTCAGATCCATCTCAACCTCATTCAGATACGGCAAGCCTCCTAATATGCAGAGCCTCTGCCCTGACGACAAGGTCAGCAATGCATTTTCTTTGCATGAATAATCAGGCGGTCATTAATACCAGAGCATCACCACGCACAGGGCGGTGAGCGCGCCCAGGCTGCCATTGAGACGGCGCCAGCCTCTGTCCGAGTTGATCCAGCGGCTGAGCTGATGACCGAACAACACCCAGGCAAAGCAGACCGGCAGCCCCGCCATGGGGAAGACGGACATGATGCCCCACATACTCGCCCAGTAGTCGCTCCCCGGCAGGCTGAACAGACTGATGGCGGAGATCCCCATCATCCAGGCCTTGGGGTTGAGGAACTGAAAGCCCAGGCCTTCCAGCAGGGTCAGCGGGCGGGCGCGCCTCGCCGGATCGCCGGGGGCACCGGCCACGGCGATGCGCCAGGCCAGCCACAGCAGATAGAGGCTGCCCAGCACCTGCAGGCTCAGCTTGAGCAGGGGCCAGCGCTCGAACAGCGGATAGAAGCCGAGCGCCAGCACCAGTTGCAGCACCGGCTGGCCCACCACCACACCTATCAGGTGCGGCAGGGTGCGGCGCACCCCGAAGTTGGCGCCGGATGCCGTCAGCATCAGATTGTTGGGCCCCGGGGTGCCGCAGGTGAGCAGGGCGAAGCCAAACAGGGTGGCATACCATTCGATGGTCATGAGGTGACTCCTTTCTTGCCACATTGTATCGGTACAATGTGAGCTATCGGGTTGTTAACAGGCTGAATATCACGCTATATTGGGGACAATATTGGATCAATGGATTTATTGTCACCATGACAATCTGGACACCCGACCTCACCCCCTTCGAGGGCCCCCTCTACCTGAAACTGGTCAAGGCCATAGAGCAGGCCATTGCCGATGGCGCCCTGCCTCCCCAGACCCGGCTGCCCACCCACAGGGCGCTGGCGGACCGGCTGGGAGTGACTGTGGGTACCATCACCCGCGCCTACACCGAAGCCGAGCGGCGGGGTCTGCTGGCGGCCAGGGTGGGTCATGGCACCTGGGTCAGGGCCGCGGCGGATCCCGCCAACGAATGGGTGATCCGCAACGAGGACAACCAGCGCATCGAGCTGTGGCAGAACTTGCCGGTGCAGCTGGACAGGGCCGCCATCATCAAACCCATGCTGACCGAGCTGGCGGACGGGGATCTCAACGGCCTGCTCGGCTATGACAAGGAGGCCGGGCGTGCCCCGCAGCGCCAGCTATTCGTCGACTGGCTCGCCGAGCAGGGCATCCGGGGGAGCGAGGAGAGGCTGCTGTTCAGCCATGGCGCCCAGCACGGCATCATGCTGGCCCTGCTGGCCACCGGCTGCGTGGGGGAGACTCTCTTCTGCGAGGGGCTCAGCTACCCCGGCATGCTGGGCAATGCGCGCCAGCTGAAGAATCAGGTGATGGGGCTGGCGATGGACGAGGAGGGGCTGATCCCCGCCGCCCTGGAGGCCGCCTGCCGCCAGCGGCGAGCCAAGCTGCTCTACCTGACCCCCACCCTGCAGAACCCCACCACGGCCACCATGAGCCTGGCGCGGCGAGAGGAGATAGTCGCCATCGCACGCCGCCATGATCTGCTGATCGTCGAGGATGACGTCAACGGCCTGCTGCCCGAGGTCTCGCTCCCGCCCCTGGTCAACCTGGCGCCGGAGCGGGTCATCTACCTCGGCAGCCTGGCCAAGATCGCCTGCGGCGGCCTGCGGGTCGGCTTCGTGCTGGCTCCCCCCGCCCTTCGCAACGGCTTCGCCCAGGCGATGCGGCTGTCGAGCTGGATGGTGAGCCCCCTGCTCATCGAGCTGGCCTGCAAGCTGGTGAGCCAGCACCAGATCATGCCGCTCATCGAGCAGCAGAGACGGGTCCTGGCGCGTCGGGGAGAGCTGCTGCGCCACCTGCTGCCGGGGGCCCGCTGGCAGCCGGGCTCCATGCACGCCTGGCTGCCGCTGCCCGAGCCCTGGCGCAGTCAGGAGTTCGCCGAGGCGGCCAACGCCCTTGACGTCGGGGTCGCGAGCGGAGAACACTTTGCCGCCGGCCAGTTTGCCGCCCCGCAAGGGGTGCGCCTGAGCCTGAGCCAGCCCGCCACCGACGCCCGGGTCGCCGAGGGGCTGGAGCGCCTCGCCGGGCTGCTGCGCGCGGCGCCGCCCACCAATCCCCTGCTATAGTCAGTGGCCCTGATTGATCCCGAAGGAGTGACCATGCTGCCCGTCCGCCCCGCCCTGCTGCTCATCACCCTGTTGCTGGGAGGCTGCGCCTCCCCCGCACATCAGCAGCTGGGCCAGGCCCTGAGTGGACTGGAAGGGGAGTTGCAGCGGCTGGAGGAAGAGCTGGCCGCCATGAACGGGCTCCACTACCAGAAGGCCATAGACGCCCCCCTGGCCCTGCGCCGCCACCTGAGCGCCCCCTCCCCCACGGCGGAGGGCCTGGTGCCCGCCCAGAGCCAGCTGCAGGACGGCCCCCTGCTGCGCTACGACTACCGCCTGCCTGCGTCCATGACCCGGCTGCCCACGGACAACCCCTGCCTGCGCTACGAGTTCGAGCTGCGCCACCTGGGTCTCCTCGGCCAGCTCGAGCTCGCCTGGCAGGGAAAAACGGGGGCCGGGGAGCTGCTGATCCAGCAGCGCGACTGCCCCTTCTCCGCCAAAGGGCCCGGCCTGCAGTGATCCCGCCCCAGATGTGATCAGGGGTTGGCCTGTGGCCAACCCCTGTGTTCATCTACGACTCGATCCGCGCGACTCCGGCATCCGCCACGGGGCGACGGCTAGATCAGACCCCGCACCAGGATACCGGCGATCAAGAGCGGCGCCACCAGCCGCCAGCACCAGAGCAGGCACAGACGCAGGGCCGGGGAGAGCCCCTCGGGCAGTATGCTCTCCCCCAGTCGCCAGCCCAGCAGCAGGGTCAGCACCAGGCCGAACAGCGGCATCATCAGGTTGGAGGTGAGGTAGTCCAGCAAGTCGAAAATCGTCTTGCCAAACAGGGTGTAGTCGGCCCAGGGACCGAACGACAGGCTGACCGGAATGCCGGAGGCCATGATCAGCAGGGTCAGCACCCGGCAGGCGCCACGGCGCGACCAGCCCCACTCCTCGCAGGTGAAGCGCACCAGGTGCTCCAGCATGGAGATGGAAGAGGAGAGCGCCGCCACCAGCAGCAGCAGGAAGAAGACCACCCCCAGCCCCTGACCGAACGGCAGGTGGCTGAACACGGCGGGCATGGTCATGAAGGTGAGCCCTGGCCCGGCAGTGGGGTCTATGCCAGTGGAGGCCAGCGCCGGGAATATCATCAGCCCCGCCAGCACAGAGATGAGGCTCGCCAGGGTCACGACCCAGACGCCGGAGCGCAGCACACCCTCGCTATTGGGCAGATAGGCGCCGTAGGTGGTGTGTACCCCAAGGCCGATGGAGAGGGAGAAGAAGGCCAGCCCCAGGGCATCCAGCACGCTCTGGCCGGTCAGCATGGAGAAGTCAGGCAGCAGCAGCTGACGCACCCCGGCCATGGCCCCCGGCATGGAGAGACCCACCCCCACCAGCAGCAGCATCATGACGAAGAGCGCCGGCATCATCCAGCGCAGCGCCCGCTCCACCCCCTTCTGGATGCCCCCCTGCACGAACCACCAGGTGAGCCCGGCGAACACCAGATGGGTCAGCACAGGCCACCAGGGATGGCTGACATAGCCGTTGAACAGGGCGGTCAGCGCCGAACCCTCGCCGAGGTTGAGCTTGCCCATCACCGCCAGCGCCGCATAGCCCACGGTCCAGCCCCCCACCACGCTGTAGAAGCTGTAGATGAAGAAGCCGCAGAGGATCCCCATGTAACCCATCCAGCGCCAGTTCGGCCCCACCAGCCGGTGGAAAGCACCGAGCACCCCGCGCTGGCTGCGGCTGCCGAGCAAGGTCTCCCCCACCAGCACAGCCACCCCCAGGGTGAAGCTGAACAGCAGGAACACCAGCAGGAAGGCGCCGCCGCCATTGGTGGCGGTCACATAGGGAAACTTCCAGATGGCGCCGAGGCCGATGGCCGTGCCGGCCGCCGCCAGCACATGACCGAGACGGGAAGACCACTGAACCTGGCTCATACAACCTCCGGGGAAGACAACATCGAATCGATACTCCATGGATAAGTGCAACCTGGGTCGCAACAAAAAGGCCGCCCGGGGGCGACCTTTGCAATGAACATTCAGACTGAGTGCGCGTGCAGGGTCACCTCTCTTGCGAGCTGAAAAATCGGCCGAACCGGGCGATGAGGGATGACATGCTATGGGTAACCTGGGCGCAAAAAAGGAGCCACAGCCTAAACCACGGCAAGAGAAGTTGACAGCCAATAGTCCATTTTCGCCCGCAATACAGAATATTTACCAACCCACATGTCGATTGGCGAATCAATATTTTGACAAGCCTCTATTTCATGGATTTTTCGAGGCAGTCAATCCTGCCAGCGAGGATGCTCTGTGTGCCCGGGTAACGGGCGGGCCCGAGGCCCGCCCGCGCGGTAGGGGTTACAGCAGACCCCGCACCAGGATGCCGCCGATGAGCAGGGGCGCCAGCCAGCGCCAGCAGCCCATCAGCAGGGCGCGCCAGTGCGGCGCCAGCCCCTGGGGCAAGGCCCGCAGGCCCAACTGCCAGCCCAACAGCAGGGTGAGCGCCAGCCCGAACAGCGGCATCATCAGGTTGGAAGTGATGAAGTCCAGCAGCTCGAAGATATTCTTGCCAAACAAGGTGATACTCGCCCAGGGGCCGAACGACAGGCTGACCGGGATGCCCCCCGCCATCACCAGGGCTGTGATCAGACTGCAGGCAGCACGGCGCGACCAGCCCAGGCTCTCGGCGAGGAAGCACTGCAGGTGCTCAAGCAGGGAGATGGAAGACGAGAGCGCCGCCACCACCAGCAGGGCGAAGAAGACCACCGCCAGCCCCTGGCCGAAGGGCAGTTGCTGGAACACCGCCGGCATTGTCATGAAGGTGAGGCCGGGGCCTGAGGCGGGATCTATGCCGGTCGCCGCCAGCACGGGGAAGATCATCAAGCCCGCCAGCACGGCGATCAGGCTCGCCAGCAGCACCACCCAGAGACTGGAGCGGCCCACCCCTTCGCTGGAGGGCAGGTAGGCGCCATAGGTGGTGTGGATGCCAAGCCCGATGGAGAGGGAGAAGAAGGCCAACCCCATGGCGTCAAGCACACCTGACATGCCGAGCTTGCTGAAGTCCGGCATCAGGAAGTGGCGTACCCCGGCCATGGCATTGGGCAGGGTGAGACCGAAGGCCACCAGCAGCAGGATCATGATGAAGAGGGCCGGCATCATCCAGCGCAGGGTGCGCTCCACCCCCTTCTGCACCCCGCCCTGCACGAACCACCAGGTGAGGGCGGCAAACAGCAGGTGGGTCAGCACGGGCCAGAGCGGATCCCCCACATAGTCGTTGAAGCGAGCGGTCAGTGCAGCGCCATCCCCCTGTTGCAGGCTACCCGCCAGCGCCATGCCGGTGTAGCCCAGGGTCCAGCCCCCCACCACGCTGTAGAAGCTGAAGATGAGCAGGCTGCACAAGAGCCCCATGGCGCCGACCCAGCGCCAGCGCTTGCCCATCAACTCATCGAAGGCCCCCACCACCCCGCGCCGGGTCAGGCTGCCGAGCAGAGTCTCCCCCATCAGCACCGCCACCCCCAGGGTGAAGCTGAACAGCAGGAACACCAGCAAAAAGGCGCCGCCACCGTTGGCGGCAGTCACATAGGGGAACTTCCAGATGGCGCCGAGACCGACCGCCGAACCTGCGGCGGCCAGGATATAACCGAGCCGGGATGACCATTGGGACTGCTTCATGGGAACTCCAATCGAGGGGCCCGCCAGCGGGGCCCGGAATGGCGCTCAGAGTACGCCCGGGGGCGCGCAATCACTCGGCGAATATCCGCCTTAAAACTGCCTTATTGGCATAAGTTGCCAATAAAATTCGGATAACCAACCAATCGTGCCACAAAATAAAAACCGGAGCGTTTTTGCTCCGGTTCTTGCTGTCATGAGTGTGCGTTTTGGGGCTAGATGACCCCCAGCTCCCGCAGCCGCTCCATCAGGTAGCTGTGGGCTGTGTGTCGTTCGGACAGCACCACGTCCGGGCGCGGGTGCAGGAAGAGCGGCAAGGAGATGCGGGATTTGCTGACGCTGCCGCCGGTCGGGTTGATGACGCGGTGGGTGGTGGAGGGGTAATAGCCGTGGGAGGCCTCCTGCAGCATGTCACCTATGTTGATGATGAGAGTGCCAAAGTCGCAGGGCACGTCCATCCACTCCCCGTCAGAGCCCTTCACCTGCAGGCCCGGCTCGCTCGCGGCGGGCAAAATGGTCAGCAGGTTGATGTCTTCATGGGCCGCGGCGCGGATGGCCCCCGGCGCCTCGGTGCCGTCGAACGGCGGATAGTGCAGCACCCGCAGCAGGGTCTTCTGGCTCTCTTCAATCATGGAGGAGAGCGGGCAGCTGTAGTGGGCGGCGATGTCCGCCGGGGTGTATTGCTCCACCCAGGAGAGCAGCTCGGCGGCCAGATCGTTGGCGAGGCGGTAGTACTCCATCGCCTGCGCCCTCAGCTCTTCCGGCATCTGGCCCCAGGGGTAGAGGTGGAAGTACTCCTTGATGTCCTTCTGGGTGTTGCCCTTGGCCACCTCGGACACCGAGGGCGGGAAATAGCCGTCCTGGGTCTCGCGGTTGAACAGGAAATCCTGCTTCTGCTCGCTCATGAAGAAGCGATACCAGTTGTCATAAATGGACTGCACCAGCTCCTTCGGGATGGGGTGGTGGGTCAGCACCCCGAAGCCGGTGGTGCGCAGGGATTCGGTGAAGCGCTCGGCCGCGTCGGGGGAGCGATAATCGACGGTCAGGACTTTCATTGTTTTTGTTACGTGCCAGTTAAAAGTAGGCGCAGTTTACCCTGCCTCCCCCGGCAAGAAAAGGTCGCCGGAAGCCCGTTCACAACGGCTTGAAAATAGTGATAAAAACATCATGATGCGGCGCCCTCGCCCGGTGCTTGTCCCGGGCGGGCTTCCTCTTCTAGAATGCCCCACCATCCTTGCTGTCGGAGCCCCTTCATGTCCCCCAAGATCCTGCTGTTGACCCTCCCCCTGATGCTCGCCGGGTGCAGCTCCCTGTCGGAGGAGGAGTGCCGCGCCATGAGCTGGTACAACCAGGGCTATCAGGACGGGGAGCAGGGCAAGACCCGGACGGCCACCCGTGACTACAAGCAGACCTGCGGGGAGTACGGCCTCAGGGTGGACGAAGACGAGTGGCAGCGCGGCTACGCCAAGGGGCTCGAGCTCTATTGCATACCCGAGCTCGCCTACAGCAAGGGGCGGGAGGGGAACGAATACCTGGGGGTCTGCCCCAACGACACCAGCTTCCTCACCCAGTTCGAGCGCGGCCGCAAGGAGTTCCTGCTGGAGCAGCGCCTCGGCGAGCTGCAACAGGAGCTGGAGCGCACCGAGCGGACCATCTATCAGCTGGATCAGCAGATCCGGGGCGAGAGCGACAGCAAGCAGCGAGACTACTACCGGGCCCAGCGCGAGCGCGCCATCCGCCACTACGAGGGGGTACGCCGTGACTACAACCGGATCCGCTTCCCGGATCGGGTGATCCAGTTCTCCTTCGGGAGCTGACAAACAAGGGGCCGCGCTGGCCCCTTTCTGTTGCCCCTCAGGCGGGCAGGACCCAGCGCTGCAGCGCCAGCGCTATACCGTCTTCGTTGTGATCGGCGGTGACCCTGTCCGCATGGGCCTGGATCTGGGGCGCCGCATTGCCCATGGCCACCGCCAGCCCCACCTGCTCGAACATGCTGATGTCGTTGTTGTTGTCCCCAAAGGCCACCACTTTCTCCATCGCTATCCCCTCGCTCGCCGCCCACTGGGCCAGCCGGTTGCCCTTGCTGCACCCGGGCTGCACCAGCTCCACCGCATAGGGCGCAGCCCAGTCCTGGGTGAAGGGCAGTTTCTGCACCACCTCCCCCACGAAGCGGTGCAGCAGGCCGGGATCCTGATTGAACAGCTCCAGTTTCCAGATGGGCTTTTGCAGCCAGCTGTCGATATCCTCGGCGGGCAGCAGGGAGACCTTGAGGTGATCCGGCTGGTTCGCCGACCAGCGCCGCATCCGGCCCACATGCTCCTCGCAGCCGAGATAGCCTATGCCTCCGTCCAGGTGGAACAGGGCACCCATCTGCTGCGCCTGCACCTCGGCCAGCAGGGCGGTGAGCGGCGCCACCGCCAGGGGATCCCCGGCCAGGATCCTGCCTTGCGCCGGATCATAGAGGTAGGCGCCGTTGCTGCAGATGAGGGGGGTGTCGAGGGCCAGCTCATGATGGAAGGGACGGGCCGTCATGAAGTGGCGGCCCGTCACCAGCAGCACCTTGATGCCGTGGGCGCGGGCCTGGGCCAGGGCGGCCCGGGTCGCGGACGAGATCTTGTGATCCCGGGTCAGCAGGGTACCGTCCATATCCAGTGCAATGGCCTGAAACTCGCTCATATCACCTCCAAAGACTGTGTATCGCGGGGCGCATGATGAAGGCCTGTGCTGGCCAGGTTCGCCGGGCGACGGGGTAAAAGGGGACAAAGAGCCATACCGTCCCAAACTCGGCGCCGGGATGCAAGCCCCGCCTGCCACCCCGGCGCCGATCTGTGATCCAGCCGCCTCAGCCCGGCTCGGCGCAGGCGGCCACAGCACTTCGTCTGTCCGCCCGTCTGCGCAACCCGTAGAAACCGAGGGCGCAGATCACGCCGCAAAGCGCCGCCAGATAGAAGGGCCACTCGGTGCCCGCCAGCAACGCCAGGCTGCCCAGCACCACAGCTAGGATCTCGCTGCCCACCGCCAGGCCGCGGTAGATCCCCATCGCCTGCCCCTGCTGGCTGGCATGGCTGCGGTTGGAGATGGCCACCGAGGTGGCAAGCTCCCCCAGGCTCATGCCGATGCCGGCCGGGATAAAGGTGAGCGCCAGCCCCCACCACTGGGTCGGCAGAATGAACATCAGCATGCCCGCCGCCATCACCAGATGCCCGACTATGCCAAGGGAGCTGCCGCGCCAGTGGCGGGCAAGCTGCTCCCCCAGCCAGGAACCCAGCATCATGGGCACGCTCACCAGCACGGCGGCCTGCGCCAGCTGCACCGGATCCCAGGCCAGCCGCTCCACCAACCAGACATTGAAGTAGGTGAAGTAGAGCTGCACGGCCCCGTAGCTGAGCAGGGTCAGCACAAAGTAGGGCAGCAGGCGAGGTTGCAGCAGCAGTTGGCGGGTCGAGAGAGAGGCCAGCTCCTGCTCGGCGGGCACCGGCGGCCGGTTGGGCAGCAGCCAGAGCACCAGCAGCAGGTTGCCCACCGTCATGGCCACCGCCAGCCAGGCCGCCAGGCTGTAATCCCCGGACACCACGGCCGCATAGCCCCCTATCATGGGGCCCAGCACCCAGCCCAGGTTCATGCCGATGTTGATGCGGGCGAAGTTGCGCGCCTTGGTCCTGGTGGTGCTCATGTCCGCCGCCATCGCCTGCACTATGGCGATGTCGCCGTTGAAGAAGCCCTCCACCACCCGGCTCAGCAGCAAGAGCGGCAGGGAGCGCCAGGCGATCCCCAAGGCCATCAGCACATAACCCGCCAACACCCCGACCAGGCAGAGAGTCAGCACCGGCTTGCGGCCATGGCGATCCGACAGCTTGCCCAGCCAGGGGGCCCCCAGCAGTTGAAACAGCGGATAGAGCCCCATGATGACCCCGAGCCACAGCTTGCGACTCCAGTCAGACGCTTGTGGCGTCAGCATGCCCTGGGCCGGATCCAGCATCAGCGGCGCCAGCACCGGCGAGGGCAGACTGAAGCCCGCCACCGCCAGGGTCACCGTCATCACCAATACCCAGAGGGTCGCCTGTCCCTTGATCCCTTCCATCTTCGCCTCATTAAATAAAGTTATTTGTTTATTTATACTGCGAAGGGAACGGCATTAAGTAAAGTGAATTATTGATTTAAATGAGACCGCTGCCCATAATGACCCTATCAACGCCAGTGTCACCCTGGCTTTCCCGCAGCGAACGCCTGTCGATAACGAGATCCCCCATGAATGCCAGCACCGACAAGATCCTCTACCTGCTGAAGACTCACGGCCCCCAAAGCGCCGCCGCGCTGGGGGAGCAGTTGCAGATGACCTCCATGGGCGCCCGCCAGCATCTGACGGCGCTGGAGGCAGACGGCTGGGTCGGCTTTAGCGACGAGGCGCGGGGCCGTGGTCGCCCGATACGGCTCTGGCACCTGACAGATCAGGCCTGGCAGCGCTTCCCCGACACTCACAGCGAGCTGACACTGCAGCTTATCGACGATGTGCAGCAGCTGTTTGGCGAGAGCGGCCTGGATCAACTGATAGCGCGGCGGGAGCAGCAGATGCTGAGCCGTTATCAGGCCAGACTGACCCAGCCGGCGCTGGCGGATCGGCTGGCCGCGCTCAAGGAGCTGCGCAGCCGGGAAGGCTATATGGCGGACATGAGCCAGGAGGAGGATGGCAGCTGGCTACTATGGGAGAGTCACTGCCCCATCTGCGCCGCGGCGCGGGCCTGCCGGGGCTTTTGCAGGAGCGAGCTGGCGCTGTTTCGCCAGTTGCTGGCTCCGGCAGAGGTGGAGCGGGAGCAGTACCTGCTGGACGGGGACAGGCGCTGCCTCTATCGCATCCGGCCGCCGCAGGCCTGAGGATGCCGGCGCGCAAAAACAACAAAGCAGGCGCCGGGATGCCTGCTTTGTTGCCTTCGGGGAGGGGATGATCTCGTTCCAGTCCGTCGTTTCCCGATAAGGTCGGACGGCTGATGGGGTTGTTGACCCGGTAAGGTCCTTCACCACAGAGGCCTGGTTGGGCATCTGTCTTGCCACCGGAAGATGAAACCATGGTACTCCTGCCGGTGCGGTGAGTGGTTGTGAAGTAGTAGGTATTTTCAGTTGTTTTTGCAATAGTTCACCCTTAATCTAGGAAAAGTGAATCAGTAATTGCAACGAGGAACGGAGAATGCTGAAACTTGATCGCATAGACAGGCATATTCTGGAGTTGATGCAGGAGAATGGCCGCATCAGCAACCTGGAGCTGGCCGAACTGGTCGGGCTCTCCCCCTCTCCCTGCTCGCGCCGGGTCAAGGCGCTGGAGGATGCCGGTCTCATCGATACCCACGTCACCCTGCTCAACGCCCGCCAGCTGGGGCTCACCCTCACCGCCTACATTCACATCTCCATGGACAGGCACACCCCGGAGCGGTTCGAAAACTTCGATCGGGCCATTCAGGATCTGCCAGAGGTGCTGGAATGTGACCTCATCACCGGCAACGACGCCGACTACCAGCTCAAGGTGGTGGTGCGGGACATGGAGCACTACCAGCACTTCCTGCTGGACAAGCTGACCCACATCTCCGGCGTGACCGGGGTGCGCTCCAGCTTCGTGCTGCGCCGCATCAAGCACAAGACAGCCCTGCCCCTCAACCACCTGGGCTGAGGGCCAGAGGCGCAAAAAGCAAGAGGAGGCCCAGGCCTCCTCTTTGTCGTCTCTGATGTCAGGGAGTGACAGGGTCAGACGCCGACCTGGCTGACGTCCTGCACCTGCAACAGCCAACCGGCCTGCTCCTGCTGGGGTTCACCGCTCAGTCGCAACCGCTCGCCCTCTGACACCCACTGCCCCTCGGGCAGGGAGACCAGCAGACTCTCGCTGCCGTTGTCGAACACCCAGCGATCTTCGCCAAGCGACTCAATCAGATAACCTTCCATCTCCACTCTGGACTCGGCTTGCCAGGACGGCGCAACGGAATCACGGCTCTCGATGAAATCCCCCTGAACACCAAAACTGGCCAGCCCCCACAGAATGGAGAGCCCGACGATGGATGACTGCATCTCTCTCTCCTCTCATGAAACTGTGGGGCCAGTATGGAAAGGGAAGCATGAGTGCACCATGAACAAGGCCGCAAAGTGCAGGCGAGATCGCGAAAAAAACCGGCCAAGGGGCCGGTTGTGTCATTTTATGGCGTCTGGATCACACTATTTGGCGGCTTCCTCTGCCATTCGAACCGCCCTTGGCTTATTCATCCACATGGCCAGGCCGCGGTGATCCGCGCAGATCCCCTCGTCAGTGACGGCCCGAACCCGGACCCCGTCCTTGCAGAGGGCCTGCCAGGCATCCGCATCGTCGATCTGTATCTCGGAGCGGGGAGAACCGGTGGCGCAGGCGTCAGCAACAGGGCAAACAGGGCGTAACATGGGGTGATCCTCAGGCTGGATCGGGCCGCGCTCGCAGCTGGGCCTCCGCAGAGCTGCTTGAGCACGGCCAGCTCGGCATCGGCCAGATCCACCTGATTGCGCAAGTTGTCCGCCAGACAACACTCCCTGACCCCCTGCTGCAATTGGCGTCCCGCCTCGGTCAGGCGGATGCATTTTTGCCGCTCGTCTTCGCTGGAGACGGTGCGGGTCAGCCAGCCCTTGCTCTCCAGCCGCTTGACGATGGGGGTCAGGGTGCCCGCATCCAGGCCGGTCTCCTGGCCAATCTCCTTGAGACTGACCTCGTCCCGCGCCCAGAGCGACAGCATCACCAGGTACTGGGTGTAGGTCAGATCCAGCTTGTCCAAGAGCGGCCTATAGGCACGCATCACCGCATTGGAGGCGCTGTAGAGGGCAAAACAGACCTGCTTTTTCAATTCACTCATGGGGCACCTCGCTGACGACTGGGGCCAGTATACCCCAGGACAACTGAGGTCTGAATAATTTGCACACAAAACAGTTGTAACCCCGTCTTTTCGGGATTAACCTGATTTTAGTTTGCACACAAACAAAATAAGAGACCCCGACATGAAGACGCTCTATCGCACTCAAGCCATCGCCCAGGCCGGCCGCAACGGTGAGGTTCACACCCTGGACAACAGCCTGCAGCTGGCACTGGCCCTGCCGACCGCCCTCGGCGGCAACGGCAAGGGCAACAACCCGGAGCAGCTGCTGGCCGCCGGTTATGCCGCCTGCTTCTCCAATGCGCTGATCCACGTGGCCCACAAGCTAAGCGCCCCTCTCTCCAGTGCTCCCGTCACCGCCGAGGTCGAGTTGCTGGCGCTGGACGATGGCCGCTTCAACTTCGCCATCACGCTGGACGTCGCGCTCGCCACAGACCCAACCTGAACAGGCGGCGCAGGCCGAGCAGATAGTGCGGCTGGCCCACCAGACCTGCCCCTTCTCCAACGCCATGCGGGGCGATGTGGTCACCCGGTTGCTGCTCAACGGCGCCCCGCTGGATGAGACCGTATGACCCGTTCAGCCTCAACCCCTTGGAAATAGCCATGCTGGCGACTCGCAGGTTGCCAACCCCCCTCACACTGGAGAAAAAACCATGAATCAGTCCAGCCATCAGATCCAGCTGCTGCGTCGCCCGGTCGGCCTGCCCAGCCTGGCCGATTTCACCCTGACCGAGGTGGCTCTGCCCGAGCTGCAAGAAGGAGAGGTGCGGTCGCCAACCAGTGGCTGTCGGTGGATCCCTACATGCGCGGTCGCATGAGCGAAGCCAGGAGCTATGTGCCGCCCTTCCCCCTCAACGGCCCCCTCGATGGCGGCGCCATCGGCGTGGTGAAGCCTCCCGTCACCCGGACTTTGCCAGTGGGCGACCGGGTGAGCAGCATTCTGGGCTGGCGCGATCGCTTCGTCGCCAACGGCGCCCAGCTGACCCGCCTGCCCGACACCCGCCTGCCACCCCAGCTCTTTCTCGGCGCCCTCGGCATGCCGGGCATGACCGCCTGGACCGGGCTCAACCGCATCGCCAAACTGCAGGCCGGTGAAACCGTGCTGGTGTCGGCCGCCTCCGGCGCAGGCTCCATGGTGGTGCAGTGCCAAACGGGCCGGGGCCCGCGTCATCGGCTCCACCGGGTCGGCCGACAAGGTGGCCTACCCTCGAGAGCCTGGGGACCGACGAGGTGATCGACTACCGGACAACCCGGATCTTGCCGAGCTGGCCCGGCTGGCCCCCGAGGGGATCCATGTCTACTTCGAGAACGTGGGGGGCGCCATGCTGGACGCCGCCCTCAACCACATGGTGGTGCACGGCCGCATCGTGATGTGCGGCCTCATCGAGCAGTACAACGGCCAGAGCGAGGCGAGCGGCCCGCGCAACCTCTCCCAGGTGATCCGCAAGCGCCTCACCATGCAGGGGCTGATCGTATTTGATCACTGGCAGCACTACGGCGAGTTTCTGGCCGAGGTGACCCCGGCCTTCGACGCCGGCACCCTGCAGGCCGAAGAGACCGTCTATCAGGGGGCTCGCCAGCATGCCGCAGGCCTTCATCGGGCTGTTCGACGCAATACCGGCAAGATGCTGGTCAAGCTGGACTGATGTCATCGGACTGAGCGTTGCATGACGGGCCCCATCCGACCTAAGGTGGGCCCGTTTTTTATGGTCAGTCTCGTTGCCCTGTGTCGGTCGTGCCCCTAAGGTAGGCCGTTTTCATTGCGCCATCGAGGAAGGAGCCCTTCATGTCCACTCCCTATCCTCGCGTCGGGGTCGGTGTCATCCTCGTCAACCATCAGGGCCAGGTGCTGCTTGGCAAGCGCAAGGGGAGCCACGCCCCCTACTGGTCCATCGCCGGCGGCCACCTGGAGCTTGGCGAGAGCTTCGAGTCGGCGGCCATCCGGGAGGTGGCAGAGGAGACAGGTTTTCTCATCACCAACCCCAGCGTCATCGCCGTCACCAACAACCTGGAGACCTGGCGCGAGAGCGGGCTGCACTACATCTCTGTCACCCTGCTGGCCGAGGTGGAGGGCGAGCCGCAACTGCTGGAGCCGGACAAGTGCGAGGGCTGGGTCTGGTGCGATCCGGATCAATCTGCCAGAGCCCCACTTCCCCAGCCCCATTTCGACTGCCAGCCGCCAGTCCATCGCCTGCTGGCCTGCTGGCGGGACGCTACCTGCTATCTGCCGGGTGATGTGCCAATGCCAGTGGCTCGGCCGTGCTAATCAGCCTGATTGTCATAAAACGATCATCGCTGTCATATCATCTCCACCATCGATGGATGCGAAAGAGGGATGAGGAGAAGAGCGTGGGACAGGTATTCCTTCAATTTCTGTGGCTGGGCTGCATCAGCTTCGGCGGGCCGGCCGCCCATATCGGCTACTTCCAGCGCACTTTTGTCCAGCGCCTGGGCTGGCTCAGCCAGGCCGAGTTTGCCCAGCTGCTGGCCCTGTGCCAGCTGTTGCCCGGCCCCGCCTCCAGCCAGCTCGGTTTTGCCATCGGCCGCCACCGGGCGGGCCTTGGGGGAGCGCTCGCCGCCTTCATCGGCTTCACCCTGCCCTCCTTCCTGCTGTTGCTGGTTGCCGCCATCGGCGTGGGCCAGCTAGGCAATAACCTCTGGCTGGATGCCGCCCTGCACGGCCTCAAGCTGCTGGCACTGGTGGTGGTGGCGGATGCCGTGCTCACCATGAGCCGCCAGTTCTGCAAGACGGTGTTGCAACAGGGAGTCATGGTGGCGACCGCCGCCGCCCTCTGGTGGCAGCCCGGTCTGCTGACCCAGCTGGGTATGCTTTTGGGGGGCCCTGCTCTGCGCCCAGCGGGAGGCGGTCGGCGCCTCTCCTGCCCTCACTCTGCCAGCCCGTCGCGCCCCCCACTGGCCGACCCTGCTGCTGTTTGCCCTGCTGTTTGTCGGCCTGCCGCTGCTGGCCCAAGGCCCCGCCAGCCAGCTGGTCGCCGACTTCTATCGGGCGGGCAGCCTGGTGTTTGGCGGCGGCCACGTGGTGCTGCCCCTGTTGCAGGAGAGCGTCGGCCACAGCCTCAGCCAGCAGCAATTCCTGACCGGCTACGGCCTGGCTCAGCTGGTGCCCGGCCCCATGTTCACCCTGGCCAGCTACCTCGGCGCCCAGCTGTTGCCCGCCACGCCGCTGGCGGGCGCCCTGCTGGCAACCCTCGCACTATTTTTGCCGGGCTTTTTGCTGCTGTGGGCCCTGGGCCCCTGCTGGCAGAGCTGGCTGGCCCACCCCAGGCTGGCGGGGGCCGTGGCCGGCATCAACGCCGCCGTGGTGGGGCTGCTGCTGGCCGCCCTCTATCAGCCTGTGTGGCAGAGCGCCGTGCTGGCACCGGCCGATCTGGCGCTGGCCGCCATCGCCTTCTATCTGCTGCGCGTCATCAGGCTGCCCATACTGGCGCTCGCCGCCCTGCTGGTGGGGGCCAGCCTGCTGCTGATCTGAGGGCCAACCAGGACCCCATAAAAAAATGGCGCCTCCGCAAGCGGAGGCGCCATTTTTCATTTCTGACGCTTTCAGGCGTCGGTATCGGGCTCGAAGTCCAGGCTCAGGCTGTTGACGCAGTAGCGCTGGCCTGTCTCGGTCGGCCCGTCCGGGAAGACATGACCCAGGTGGGAGCCGCACTGGCTGCAGGTGATCTCCACCCTTGCCATGCCGTGGCTGCGATCCTCTGTGTAGGTCACTGTCCCCTCGATGGCCCGATCGAAGGAGGGCCAGCCGCAGCCGGAGTCAAACTTGGCATCCGCATGGAACAGTACGCTCTTGCAGCAGACGCAGAGGTAGTCACCGCTCTTGCGATTGTGCAGCAGGGCGCCGCTGTAAGGGCGCTCTGTGCCCTTCTCCCAGCAGACGTGAAACTGCTCTGCACTCAACTTGCTGCGCCATTGCTCGGGATTGTTGCCCTTCATACTGACTCCTTGCCTTTTATCACGGCGCCCAGCATACCCACTCACACGCCCCGACTCTACCCCGCCAGCGGGAACTGTGATCCCGTTGGCAACACGGCGGCAACATCCGGCGTGGCGACCACCCCTTCCTTGGCCAGCGCCACCCCAGGCAGCGAAACCCGCTCCAGCAATTTGAGGGAGTGGGCACGCCCCACCGCCACCTGCCGCTTGATGTCGTCCGGCAGGAAAGGCAGGCCGTCGTTGGTGGCGGTGTCTATGGTCTGGATCCACTCCAGCCCCTCTCCCGGCGGCGGCAGGCGGAACTGGATGTCGTAGTCGCTGGCGTTGAACAGCACGTACCAGCGCTCCCCGCCGCACGCCAGCATGCCGATGTCCATGGCGAACGCCTGCCCCATGGGGGCGTGCCAGTCCTGATCGGTGAGCTGATGGCCATCGGGGTGATACCAGTTGACGCTGTGGCAGCTGGTCGAGGCGCCGTTCCAGCTGTCGTCGCTCAGTTGCAGGTTGGCGAAGACCCCCGACTCGGCCCGCAGCGCCATCATCTGGCGGGTGAAGGCGAGCAGCCGTTCATCCTCGGGGCGCAACTGCCAGTTGACCCAGCTTATCTGGTTGTCCTGGCAGTAGGCGTTGTTGTTGCCAAGCTGGCTGCGGCCCATCTCGTCCCCGGCCAGAAAGTGCGGCGTGCCCTGGGAGAGCAGCAGGGTGGCGATGAGGTTGCGCTTCTGCTGCTGGCGCAGGTTGTTGACCCTGGGGTCCAGGGTCGGTCCCTCCACCCCGTGGTTGTAGGAGAGGTTGTTGCCGTGGCCATCTCTGTTGTCTTCGCCGTTGGCCTGGTTGTGGCGCTGGTTGTAGGAGACCAGGTCCTCCAGGGTGAAGCCGTCGTGATAGCAGAGGTAGTTGACGCTGGTATGAGGGGAGCGCCAGTTCTTCGGGAAGAGATCCCGCGACCCCGCCAGCCGGGTGGCGAAGTCCCCCATCTTGCCCGCGTCGCCGCGCCAGAAGGCGCGCACAGTGTCGCGATAGCGGTCGTTTATCTCCAGCCACTGGCTCGGGAACTGGCCGAGGCGATAGCCGAAGGGGCCTATGTCCCAGGGCTCGGCAATCAGCCTCACCCGCGCCAGCACGGGATCCGCCAGCAGGGCCTTGAAGAAGGCGCTCATGGGGTCGAACTCCCCCGCCTCCCGCGCCAGGGTGACCGCCAGATCGAAGCGGAAACCGTCCACCTGCATCTCGGTGACCCAGTAGCGCAGGGCATCGAGCACCAGTCGCAGGCTGTTAGGGTGATCCAGGTTGACGCTGTTGCCGCAGCCGGTGACGTTGGCATGGCGGTGGTAGTCAGGGCCGTGGGCCCCGGTCTCGAAGGCGTAGTAACCCGCGTTGTCGAACCCCTTGAGGGACAGCATGGGGCCGTCGACACCGGATTCGGCGGTGTGGTTGTAGACCACGTCCAGTATCACCTCGAGCCCGACCCGGTGCAGCTCTCGCACCATGGTCTTGAACTCGGTCACCGCCTCCCCCGCGCCATAGCGCGGCTCGGGGGCGAAGAAGGCGATGGGGTTGTAGCCCCAGTAGTTGGTGAGGCCAAGCTGCTCCAGGCGGGGCTCCGACATGAAGGCGGCCACCGGCATCAGCTGCACCGAGGTGACCCCGAGAGAGAG
Source organism: Aeromonas ichthyocola (assembly GCF_046087985.1). Lineage (NCBI taxonomy): Bacteria > Pseudomonadati > Pseudomonadota > Gammaproteobacteria > Aeromonadales > Aeromonadaceae > Aeromonas > Aeromonas ichthyocola. The sequence goes on along the minus strand of NZ_JBJSWH010000005.1, from coordinate 344,444 downwards.
CAGGTGCTCTATCATCAGCGGATGGCTAACGCCGAAGTAGGTGCCCCGCAGCGCCTCGGGCACCCCGGGATGCTGGCGGGTGAAGCCCTTGACGTGGGTCTCGTAGAGCACCACCCGCTCGGGCGGGATCCCGGGCTTGCCGACCCCCTGCCAGTCGAAGGCATCGTCCACCACCACGGACTTGGCCACCATGGCCGCGCTGTCCCCCTGATAGAGGTCGTCATTCCAGCGGGTCGCCCGGCTGAGTGCCCTGGCATAGGGGTCGATCAGCAGCTTGTCCGGGTCGAACAGCATGCCCTCCTGGGGCATGCCATGAACCCGGTAGCCGTAACGCTGACCGGCCTTCACCCCGCGCACATAGCCGAATCTGTATTGGCCGCGCCGACCGGGCAGGGCCAGCCGGACCAGCTCCTGCTCCTGCTCGTCGAACAGACAGAGCTCCACCTTGTCCGATTGGGGGGCCCAGACGCAGAAGTGGCAGCCTGCCTCGTCGAGCCGGGCCCCCAGCGGGTAGTCCACCCCATTTTCCATTACAAACATCAGGACTCCTGTTTGATGAACAAGGTCGCGAGCGGCGGCAAGTCCAGCACTATGCTGTGCGCCATCCCCTGCCAGGGGGTCGGCTCGGCGATTAAGGTCAGACCCACATCATAGTTGCTGCCCCAGTAATGCTCGCTATCTGTGTTGAGCACCACGGCATAGCGGCCCGCCTCCGGCACCCCGAGGCGATAGGCGAGGCGCGGCACAGGGGTGAAGTTGGAGGCGATCACCACAGGATTGGCCCCCTGCTTGTCGGCGCGCAGCCAGGCGAAGATGCTGTTGTCGGCATCGTTATGATCCAGCCAGCGGAAGCCGCTCTGCTCATAATCCGCCTGATACAAGGCAGCTTCATGACGATAGAGCCGGTTGAGATCGCGGATCAGCCGTTGCTGGCCGCCGTGCTTGGGGAATTGCAGCAGGTGCCAGGGCAGCTGGGCATCGTGATTCCACTCGTTGCTCTGGGCGATTTCAGTGCCCATGAAGTTGAGCTTCTTGCCCGGATGGCCATACATGAAGCCCATGTAGGCCCGCAGGTTCGCGGCCTGCTGCCACTCGTCACCTGGCATCTTGTAAAGCAGGGAGTGCTTGCCGTGCACCACCTCGTCGTGGGACAGGGCCAGGATGAAGTTCTCGTCATAGTGATAGACCATGGAGAAGGTCATCTCGTTGTGGTGATAACGGCGGTGGATAGGCTCCTTCTGCATGTAGCTCAGAGTGTCGTGCATCCAGCCCATATTCCACTTGAAGCCAAACCCGAGGCCACCCAGGAAGGTGGGTTTGGAGACACCGGCAAAGGCGGTGGACTCCTCGGCTATGGTCATGGTGTGGGGATACTTGCCGTACACCTCCTCGTTGGTCCACTTCAAGAGGCTGATGGCCTCGTAGTTGTGGTTGCCCCCGTCGACGTTCGGCACCCACTCACCGGCGTTGCGGGAATAATCCAGATAGAGCATGGAGGCCACCGCATCCACCCGCAGACCGTCGATGTGGAACTTGTCGAGCCAGAACAGGGCGCTCGCCACCAGGAACTGGCGCACGTTGTTGCGACCGAAATCGTAGATGTAGGAGTTCCAGTCCGGGTGCCAGCCACGGCGCGGATCCTCGTACTCGTAGAGCGGGGTGCCGTCGAAGCGGGCGAGACCATGGGCATCGGCCGGGAAGTGGGCAGGCACCCAGTCGAGGATGACGCCTATGCCGACCTGGTGGCAGGCGTCGACGAAATGCTTGAAGTCATCGGCACTGCCGTAGCGACTGGTGGGGGAGAACATGCCCACCGGCTGATAGCCCCAGGAGCCGCTGAAGGGGTGCTCGGAAACCGGCATCAGTTCGATGTGGGTGTAGCCCATCTCGGTGACGTAGTTGACCAGCTCCACCGCCAGCTCGCGCCAGTTCAGGCTGTCCCCGTTGGGGTGACGCTTCCAGGAGCCCACGTGCAGCTCGTAGATGGAGAGCGGCTGCTCCCGCTTGTCGTTGCGCTGGCTCTCGCGCCAGGCGGCATCCTGCCACTGGTACTGCTCGTGGTCGTGGATGACGGAGGCGAACGACGGGTACTGCTCGCAGTAGAAGCCGACCGGATCGCTCTTGTGGGGCAGGCGATGGCCGGCCGGATCTTTCAGTTCGAACTTGTAACGGTCTCCGGCCTTGAGGCCCGGCACAAACAGTACCCAGTGACCGCACTGGCTGCGCTGCATGGGGTGGCGACGGCCATCCCAGAAGTTGAAATCGCCGATCAGGCTCACCGCCGTGGCGCTCGGCGCATAGACGGCGAAGCGCACCCCCGCCACCTGCTGACCGAGATGCTCCACGGTGCGCAGCTGCGCGCCCAGGGTGTGGTAGAGGTTTTCCGGCTGGAAGCTCAGTTCAGCCAATCCTTCCCAGGCGGCAGCCTGGAATTGGTAAGGGTCGATGGATTCGGCACTGGCATCGGGGTAGCTGGCGATCAGCTGATAGGGGAAGGGATTCTTGCGGCGAGTGAAAACAGTTTCAAAAAGGCCCGCTTCGTCGGCGGCGGTCAGGGTGGCAACTATCTTGCCTGACTTGAGGTCCCTGACCCGGACCTCGAGGGCATCCGGCAACCAGGCCGTCAGTTTCAGGCCTGGCCCATCCGGATTGGCCAGCAGGCCTAGATGGGAGAAGGGATCGGCACAGCGGGCGGCAACCAAACGTTCAACGGGCATCGACATTTCCTTTCATGGCTGAACATCCGCTCCGGCCTGGGCCGAAGCGGATGAAAGTGAGTCACATGTTGACAGCAAGGGCTCAACGACTGGCCTCGTCACGGGCCTGGCTCATCTTGCCCGCCAGCGCCTTGAGCGCCTCATCGGCAAAAATATCTTCCAGATCCTTTGAAAGCTTGCGACGCCAGTTCGGGTATTCGTAACTGGTGCCCGGCACGTTGACCGGCTTGTCCATCTCCAGCCAGTCTTCCAGCTGGGTACTGAACAGGGCACAGCTGCCGCGGGACATGTGCAGTTGCAGGCCATGGTTGAGTTCGGTGTTCATCCCGACCCAGTTCACGTCATGGCTGATGTTGCCAGAGATGACCCCATGGGCATGCAGGCTGTCAAGGATCCGCTGCTTGGCCTGGTGGCGATCAGCATACAGGGTCTTGAGTACCTCTTCATCCGGGTACAGGCCCAGCTCGCGGCCCAGCGCCAGATCGTCGCAATGCCAGAAGCCCTTCAGGGTCGGCATGTCGTGGGTGGTCAGGGCAGACATCGCCTGCTCGGTGTAGTGCGCCGGGGAGATGAAACCGCCGTCCCCCTTGGAGCGCTCGAAGAAGAACACCTTGTAGGAGTGAACGCCGTTCTCTTTGAGGGTCACGTCTATGCCTTCCGGCACTGTGCCGAGATCTTCACCGATCAGCAGGCACTGGTTACGGTGGGACTCGAGGGCAAGTATCCCCAGCAGGTCGTTGACCGGATAGTAGATGTAGGCGCCCTTGGCGGCGGACGCTCCGGGCGGAACCCACCACAGGCGCAGCAAGGCCATCACATGGTCGATGCGCAGCGCGCCGCAGGCGCGCATGTTGGCGCGGAACAGATCCACCATGGGCTGATAGGCTGCCTCGAACAGCTGGTTCGGGTTCATGGGGGGCAGGCCCCAGTTCTGACCGAGGGGGCCCAGGATGTCGGGCGGCGCACCGACCGAGGCTTTCGGGCAGTAGAGATCCCGGTTGGCCCAGATCTCGGTGGAGCCTTCGGAGACGCCCACCGCCAGATCCCGGTAGATCCCCATCACCATGCCGGCGGCCTTGGCGCGGGCATCGGCCTGGGCCAGCTGCTCATCGGCCAGGAACTGCAGATAGAGATAGAAATTCACATCCTGGCTGTGCTCCTGCATCCAGGCAGCCACTTCCGGGTTGTGGTAATCGCGGAAGGCATCCGGCCAGACCGGCCAGCCCCAGGCGTTCTCACCCTTGCTATAGAAATGGGCCTGCAGGGCATCAAAGGCGGCCTGCTGTTGCAGGCTGTCGCCACCGGCGGCCACGAAGGCATCGAAGGCGGCCTGACGCTCGGCGCTGAGCCTGGCCTCATCGAACACCTGGCGCAGCATGCCGATCTTGGTCTCGATGACGCCGGTGTAATCCACGTTCTCCTTGGCCCGCAGGGAGGCCAGATGCTGCTGGAAGGCCGGGCTCGCCACATCGGCCTTGAGCCGCTCGTTGGCCAGAAACTCGGGCACGGCTTCCACATTGATGTAGGCCACGTTGAGCCAGCGGCGGGAAGAGGGGCTGTAGGGGCTGGCACTCTCGGGATTCGCAGGATAGAGGGCATGGATGGGGTTCAGCCCCACGAAATGGGCTCCCCAGGCGGCGGCCTGCTCGACCAGCTGGCCAAGGTCGCTGAAATCACCTATGCCCCAGTTGTGGCGGCTGCGCAGGCAGTAGAGCTGCACGCTCGGGCCCCACACCTTGCGGCCGTTGGCGATGGGCGCCTGCTTGTAGCAGGACTTGGGCGCGACTATGAGGCGCATGATGGCTAGCGGCTCGTCGTTGCCCTCTTCCAGCAGCACCAGCTGGTGATAGCCGAGCTCCGGCTGCACATCCAGCGCGACTCTATAGGCCTGGCACTCAATCTCCTCGAATTCGGCGACGCCGACCAGTTCCCCTTCGATGGGGGTCAGCTGGCCGGACAACAGGGCTCCCTGCTCCAGCACTATCTGCCAGTGGAGGGCGTCGTTGACGAACTCTATGGGCAGACGAACCTCGAGGCTGATGGGGTCGCCACTGCGCACTACCATCACGGGATCCAGAGGCCGCAACCAGTGCTGACGGTGCTCCTGCTCCAGCTGCTCGGTCAGGGCGGCCTCGTCGTCGACGCGGTAGCCCATGGCGCCCAGCATGGCGGCCTTGCTCTCTTCGGATACCTGGGCCGGGTGGCCCCAGGCATCAACATACTCACTGGCGATACCTTTTGCGGCAGCCAGCTGTTCAATCAGGGTGGTCATAGTTTGAGAATTCCCGCTGTGGATTCTATCTACACTATTTGTGATTAATTTTTATGGGTGGTACTTGAACAGTGGCTCTTTGGCCATGCTAAACCGCGCACATTTTTACATATCTCCCCGGCTGGTTGTGTGACCGAACAGGCACTATTGTTGATCTCTGCGACCGGATCCGCTGATGATGCATTCGACAAAAGTTGGTAGCCAGTTACATAAAACGAAAATAAATTTCACAGTTTTTCATGATATAGCGCAATTTCGCGCAGATTGTTGGTTGACTCACCGGTGAGTTCTAGTAAATTTACAAACGGAATTTTCTTTGACTACTGAACAGTTAGGTAACCAAATATGACTATCAAAGTAGGTATTAACGGTTTTGGCCGCATCGGTCGTTTCGTGTTCCGTCTGGCCGCTGAGCGTGCTGACATCGAAGTGGTTGGTATCAACGACCTGATCGACGTTGACTACATGGCTTACATGCTGAAGTACGATTCAACTCACGGTCGTTTCAACGGTACCGTTGAAGTTAAAGACGGCAACCTGGTTGTTAACGGCAAAACCGTACGTGTTACCGCTGAGCGTGACCCGGCAAACCTGAAATGGGATGCTATCGGTGTTGACGTTGTTGCCGAAGCTACCGGTCTGTTCCTGGACGACGCCACTGCTCGCAAGCACATCGCTGCCGGTGCCAAGAAAGTCGTACTGACCGGCCCGTCCAAAGACGCTACCCCTATGTTCGTCATGGGTGTTAACGACTCTACCTACGCTGGCCAGGACATCGTTTCCAACGCTTCCTGCACCACCAACTGCCTGGCCCCGATCGCCAAGGTTCTGAACGATACCTTCGGTATCGAATCCGGCCTTATGACCACTGTCCACGCTACCACTGCTACCCAGAAGACCGTTGATGGTCCGTCTGCCAAAGACTGGCGCGGTGGCCGCGGTGCGGCTCAGAACATCATCCCGTCCTCTACCGGTGCTGCCAAGGCTGTTGGCGTTGTTATCCCGGAACTGAACGGCAAACTGACCGGCATGGCTTTCCGCGTACCGACTCCGGACGTGTCCGTTGTTGACCTGACCGTCAACCTGAAGAAAGCTGCCACCTACGCAGAAATCTGCGCAGCCATGAAAGCAGCCTCCGAAGGCTCCATGAAGGGCGTGCTGGGCTACACCGAAGATCAAGTGGTTTCCACCGACTTCCTGGGTGAGCGTCAGACTTCTGTGTTCGATGCCAAGGCTGGTATCGCACTGAACGACAAATTCGTTAAAGTTGTATCCTGGTACGACAACGAAATGGGCTACTCCAGCAAGGTTCTGGATCTGATCGCTCACATCTCCAAGTAATTTGGGATGCGCAATCGCGTAGCTTGAAAAAAGGCGGCCATTGGCCGCCTTTTTGTATTCTGGATCTGCCGACCTCTTCCTTGAATGTGCGCGAGCACAGGAGTCTCCATGCAACCGGACACGCACTCTGACAGCCCACTGTACCCTCAGCCACCCCGCGGATGGCCAGCCTCTGCTGACCATCAACAACGAGCATGCCAGGGCGGAGATCAGCCTGTTTGGCGCCCATGTACTGCGCTATCAGCGCCACGGCGAACCCGCCTCGCTCTGGCTCAGCGACAAGGCCGTGCTGGATGGCAGCAAGCCGATCCGGGGCGGCATCCCCCTGTGCTGGCCCTGGTTCGGCCCCTCCCCCGCTCGCGTCGGCAGCGGCAAGCCATCCCACGGCTTCGCCCGCACCAGCCTGTGGACCCTGGATGGCGTCTCCGATCACGGGGATGGCACCCTGGTCCATCTGTCTCTGCGCGACACCGACGCCACCGTGCCCTCTGGCCCCACGCCTTCGAGCTGGAGCTGGATGTGCTGGTGGGCAAGGAGCTCTCCCTGGTGTTGACCACCCGCAACACCGGCAAGACGCCCCTCACCTACAATGCGGCCCTGCACACCTATCTGCAGATAAGTGCCCCAGAGGCTGTCAGCGTGACCGGGCTGGGTGAGCCTTATGCCGACAAGCTGACGGGGCAGGATGGGCAGCAGCAGGGCGCTCTGACGCTCACAGCTGCCATTGATCGGGTCTACCACCAAGCCGAGACCATGGTGATGGTCAAGGATGGCGATCGCACCACTAAAGTGGTGAGCGGCAACAACGACAGCGTCGTGGTCTGGACCCCCTGGCTGGAAGGGGCCACCGCCATGGCGGACATGAGCGACGATGGCTACCGCACCATGCTCTGCGTCGAGGCGGCCATCACGGCCGAGGCTGGCGTCGTTATCGCGCCGGATGAGGAGCACAGCTTCTCTACCGTGGTCATCTGATCTTCGTCTTCGCGAAACCCATAACGAAAGAGGGCACCCCAACGGGTGCCCTCTTCTATTCAGCCTTTCTATTCAACTCTTCGCACACTCAGGCGTTGCCCTGGGTCTTGAGCTTGAGCTCGGCAGCGAAGTTCAGCATGCGATCCAGCGGGATCAGTGCCTTCACCCGCAACTCCTGGTCCACCAGGATCTCGTGACGCTCCGCGCCATCGGTCAGAGCCTCCTTGATCGCCACCAGGCCGTTCATCGCCATCCAGGGACAGTGGGCGCAGCTGCGGCAGGTGGCGCCATCGCCACCGGTCGGTGCTTCCACCATCTCCTTGTCCGGGCAGGCCTGCTGCATCTTGTAGAAGATGCCGCGATCGGTCGCCACTATCAGCTTCTGCTGGGGCAGCTCACGGGCCGCCTTGATGAGCTGGCTGGTCGAACCCACCGCATCAGCCAGTTCGATGACGGAAGCCGGGGACTCCGGGTGCACCAGCACGGCCGCGTCCGGGTTCTGGGCCTTGAGCTCGCGCAGGGCCTTGGCCTTGAACTCGTCATGGACTATGCAGTGACCCTGCCAGCGCAGCATCTCGGCGCCCGTCTTCTTCTCGATGTAGGCACCCAGGTGTCTGTCCGGACCCCAGATGATCTTGTGGCCCTGGCTGTCCAGGTGCTCGACTATCTCGAGCGCAATGCTGGAGGTGACCACCCAGTCGGCCCGCGCCTTCACCGCCGCCGAGGTATTGGCATAGACCACGACTATATGGTCGGGATGGGCATCGCAGAAGGCGGAGAACTGGTCGATGGGGCAGCCCAGATCCAGGGAGCACTCAGCCTCCAGGGTCGGCATCAGCACCCGCTTGTGCGGGCTCAGGATCTTGGAGGTCTCCCCCATGAAGCGCACACCGGCCACGATCAGGGTCTGGGCGGCGTGATCACGACCGAAGCGAGCCATCTCGAGGGAGTCGCCGACGAAACCGCCGGTGGCCTCGGCCAGCGCCTGGATCTCGGGATCCGTGTAATAGTGGGCAACCAGCACGGCCTGACGCGCCTCGAGCAGCGCCTTGATCTCGATGATCAGGGCCGCCTTCTGTTCGGCAGTCAGGGGAGCCGGTTTGACCGGAAAGGGATAGTCCATCTCGATGACCGGAGGGACACTGATCAGTGCATTGCTCATTGCGACTGTTCCATCAACGCTTGGAAAGGCCAAAATTATAACCAGAAGCCGCGCACAAACCCATCAACAAATCGCGGTGCAGCGCAAGTGTCCGAATATACTCAAGTAATTCGTTGTCATTCTGCCAAAGGAGTTGTCGAATGAAACAACGTTCCCTCAAAACCAAGCTGCTGTTGCTCACCATGGGGCTGTTTCTCTGACCAGCGGTCTCGCCATGACCCTGTTGCAGTCGGCCTCCTTCAGCACCCTGCGCAGCATGGTGATGCCCAGACCCGCGAGGCGCTGGAAGAGGAGGTCTCCCGCACCCTGCAGTTCCAGGCCGAACGCTATGCCATCCAGATCGCCTCGCTGATGCAGAACTCTATCAGGTGCCGCTGGGCATGGCCGCCCAGCTTGAAGCCAGGATGGCCAAGCCGGAACTGCGGTTGTCGCGGCCCCAGGTCGAGACGCTGCTCCACAGCAGCCTGCAGCAGGCGAGCGGGATCAGCTCCATCTACGCCCAGTTTGAACCGGATGGGTATGACGGCCAGGATGCCAACTGGCAGGCGGGGCCTCCCACTCGGTGGCAGGCAAGGGCAGTCTGGAGATCTACTTCACCAAGGGCCAGGGGGGCGGTCAGCCAGCAGCAGGTGGATGCCGCCACCAGCGAGGCCAAGTTCGACACCTCCCTCAACGAGTTCGGCATTCGCAACAGCGAGTGGTATCTCTGTGGCCGTGAGACCCGCCAACCCTGCCTGATGGAGCCCTACCTCTACGAGATAAGCCCGGGCAACAAGATGCTGATGACCAGCCTGACGGTGCCCGTGCTGCAAAGACGGCAAGTTTGTCGGCATCACCGGCGTCGACATGAACCTGCCCATCTTCCAGCAACTGGCTGAAAACCTTGGCAAGAGCCTGTATGACAACCAGGCCGAGGTCACCCTGGTCAGCAAGATGGGGCTCATCGTCGGCAGCAACCGTCATGCCGACAAGCTGGGGCGTCCGCTGACGGAGGTGGGCCTGACCGCCCCCACAGGAGCAGGGTCAGTAGCGACACCGACTTCATCCTGCAACAGCCGGTCGTATCGAGGCAGCCACATACCCAGTGGTGGCTGATGCTCAAGGTGCCCAAGGCGCTGGCACTGAGCCAGGCCAACACCATCAGCAACCAGCTGGGCGACTTGCTGGAGGCCACCCAGCAGCAACAGCTGATCCATCGTCGTCATCACCCTGCTGGCGCTGGCGCTGCTCATCTGGTTCATCCAGACCATCACAGCCCCCCTCTCCCTCATCAGCCGCCATGTATCCCACCTCTCCAGCAACGAGGGGGACCTGACCCAGCAGATGAGGATAGACACCCACCAGGAGCTGATCGAGCTGGGCGGCCACCTCAACGCCTTCCTCGGCAAGTTGCGCGGCATGGTGCAGGGCAGCAAGCAGATCGGCCAGCAGGTCACCAGCAGGCCCAGGGCATGAAGCAGACGGCCGACACCATGCGCAGCAGTCTGGACGAGCAGAGCTGGAGCTGGAGAGCGTGGTCAGCGCCATGCATCAGATGAGCACCACGGCGGTCAGCGTGGCGGGTTATGCCGAGCAGGCAGCCCAGGAGTCGGAAACGGCCACCCATCACATCAATACCGCCCAGCAGACCCTCAGCAATGCCCGCAACGAGATCCATACCCTGGTTGAAGACATGCATCGCCGACAAGGCGGTGGCGCTGGTGGCCCAGCGCAGCACCAATATCAGCCGTATTCTCGATGTGATCCGAGCCATTGCCGAGCAGACCAACCTGCTGGCGCTCAACGCAGCCATAGAGGCAGGCGCGGGCGGGAGACATGGGCGAGGCTTTGCGGTGGTGGCGGACGAAGTACGGGCGCTGGCCAACAAGACCCGGGAGTCCACCGACGAGATAGGCCAGCTCATCGGCAGCCTGCAGACCGAGGTGAGCAGCAGCCAGCAACTGATGAGCACCGGCATCACCCGCTCGGCCAGTACGGTGAGGGCACGGAACAGGCGTTCGAGGCCCTCAATCGGGTGGTCGCCCAGATCCAGCAGATCCACGATCACATCAGCCAGGTGGCCACCGCTGCCGAGCAGCAGAGTGCGGTCAGCGACACCATCAACCAGAACCTGATGCGGATCGGCGATACCGCCACCACCATTGGCAGGAGGCCAGTGCCAGCCATCACTGAGCGAGCAGCTGGAGCAGGCAGCCACGGCACTGGCCACCCAGCTCGACCGGCTGAGAACCTGATGACAACGGCCATAAAAAAAGCCCGCATCGTTGCGGGCTTTTCAATCTGGTGGTCGTTACTGGGATTTGAACCAGTGACCCCCTCCTTGTAAGGGAGGTGCTCTCCCAGCTGAGCTAAACGACCTGGGATTCTTTAAATGATGGTGGGTCGTGCTGGATTCGAACCAGCGACCAATTGATTAAAAGTCAACTGCTCTACCGACTGAGCTAACGACCCATCTAAATCATTTTTTACAAACTGGTGGTCGTTACTGGGCTCGAACCAGTGACCCCCTCCTTGTAAGGGAGGTGCTCTCCCAGCTGAGCTAAACGACCTGGGATAAGGCTAAATGATGGTGGGTCGTGCTGGATTCGAACCAGCGACCAATTGATTAAAAGTCAACTGCTCTACCGACTGAGCTAACGACCCATCTGTATCATTTTTTCTTTCTATTTCAAGAAAGTGGTGGTCGTTACTGGGCTCGAACCAGTGACCCCCTCCTTGTAAGGGAGGTGCTCTCCCAGCTGAGCTAAACGACCTGGGATATGGCTAAATGATGGTGGGTCGTGCTGGATTCGAACCAGCGACCAATTGATTAAAAGTCAACTGCTCTACCGACTGAGCTAACGACCCATCTAAATCATTTTTTACAAACTGGTGGTCGTTACTGGGCTCGAACCAGTGACCCCCTCCTTGTAAGGGAGGTGCTCTCCCAGCTGAGCTAAACGACCTGGGATAAGGCTAAATGATGGTGGGTCGTGCTGGATTCGAACCAGCGACCAATTGATTAAAAGTCAACTGCTCTACCGACTGAGCTAACGACCCATCTGTATCATTTTTTCAAAGCATGGTGGTCGTTACTGGGCTCGAACCAGTGACCCCCTCCTTGTAAGGGAGGTGCTCTCCCAGCTGAGCTAAACGACCTGGGATAAGGCTAAATGATGGTGGGTCGTGCTGGATTCGAACCAGCGACCAATTGATTAAAAGTCAACTGCTCTACCGACTGAGCTAACGACCCATCTAAATCATTTTTTACAAACTGGTGGTCGTTACTGGGCTCGAACCAGTGACCCCCTCCTTGTAAGGGAGGTGCTCTCCCAGCTGAGCTAAACGACCTGGGGGTATTCTGTGGTCAAGATTGGTGGGTCGTGCTGGGTTCGAACCAGCGACCAATTGATTAAGAGTCAACTGCTCTACCAACTGAGCTAACGACCCACACCTTTGCCTGGCACTGTTCACCTTCGGCAAACAGTTTCAACTCTACTCACAAATCTGGTGGTCGTTACTGGGCTCGAACCAGTGACCCCCTCCTTGTAAGGGAGGTGCTCTCCCAGCTGAGCTAAACGACCTGGGAATTCTGTCTTCACCCATTGTGAAGAAATGGTGGGTCGTGCTGGATTCGAACCAGCGACCAATTGATTAAAAGTCAACTGCTCTACCGACTGAGCTAACGACCCTCACCACGACCAGCTCCGAGCGCACTGCTGCACCGGCTCTGACGGCGGCCTATATTACGGATTTATCATCCTGGCGCAATAGAAAAATCTTAAATTAAATCTGTTTGCTCACTGCGCATACAAAGCAGAGCCGCATTTACAAGACTGTTACGAAAACAGTGACATGCAGCAATGTTACAGCTTGCCGAGGCTCTGCTTGGCCAACTGGGCTGGCGAGGTATTGGGGTAACCCTTGATCACCTGCTCATAGAAGGTCTTGGCTTCTGCTTTCTTACCATCGAGCTGCGCCAGCATGCCGAGTTTCAGCAGGGCATCGGCCCGCTTGGGCGACTTGCTGTACTTGTTCGCCACAGTGGAGAACTGGCTGGCTGCACCGGCTCTGTCACCCTTGTTGAACATCAGCTGGCCGAGCCAGTAATGCGCATTGGGAACATAGCTGGAGCTCGGGAACTGTTTGATGAACCCTTCGAAGGCAGGAATGGCCTTGTCGTAGTTCTTCTCCTTGAGCACCATGTTCACGGCTGCGTCATAGGCCTGGTTCTCGTCCTGATTGGTCGAGTAGTTGGCCGCGGCGGCAGGCGTCGTGGCGCCGGCTGCAGGAGTCGCGGGCGCTGCGGCGGCAGGCTGGCTGTTGGCCACCTTGTCGAGCTCCTGATAGAGCTGGCGCTGACGCTCTTGCGACTGCTCCATCTGGTAAGTCTGCTGCTCCAGCTGACCACGCAGTTCGGAGACTTCCCCTTGCAGGGAGTCGACCTGTTGTTGCAGCTCGGCCTGCAGGCGCAGACGGGCGTTCAGGGTGCGCTCCAGCAGGGCGACCCTGTCTTCCAGGCTGCCCGTGGGCACTATGGCACCGTTGTTGCCGCTAAGGACAACCCCACCACCCGAGTCACCGCCCAGATCGCTGACAGGAGCCGCCGCATGCGCATTCAGAGCAACCAATACGGCCAGCGCAACAACAGCTTGCTTGTACACAGATTTCATTCGGATCAAACCTTAGCGTTTAGTGCAAATAAAACGGCCAGCGCCATAGTCGCTCGCTTATACAGATTTCATTCGGATCAAACCTTGGCGTTTAGTGCAAATAAAACGGCCATCGAAATGGCCGCTTGCATATAAACGAACTTCGTTCGATTCAAACCTTAGTAAACCAGAACCGCACGGCGGTTTTTGGCAAAGGCATCCTCGGTGTGGGACAGATCCAGCGGCTTCTCTTCGCCATAGCTGACGATGGAGAGCTGCTCGGCCTGCACACCCAGGGTTTGCAGATACTTGGCAACGGCCTTGGCACGACGCTCGCCCAGGGCGATGTTGTATTCCGGAGTACCGCGCTCATCGGCGTGGCCTTCGATCAACACCTTGACGCTCGGACGCTCACGCAGGTAGCTGGCATGGGCATCCAGCAGGTCGGCGTACTGACCCTGAATGTCGTAACCATCGTACGGGAAGTAGATCACGTTATCGCGCTGCAGAGCTTCGAACTTCTGACGCATCTGCTCTTCCGGGGACAACATGCCGTTGGCGCCACCGGTTTGTACACCGCCCATGCCGTCGGTCATGCCAGACTCGGCGCCAGCGGCGTCGGAGTCGGAAGAAGAACTACAGGCAGCCAGGGTGAACAGTGGCAGTGCGATGGCCAGACCCTTGAGCAGTTTATTGAGTTGCATGCTATTTCCTTAAACCTTTATAACAAAACAAAAAACAATCGATTTTTTTATCAATTCAAGAAGGGCGACCAAGCTGGTGCACGAATTTCACCGCTACTGGTCGGAAGCACTGCCTTGAAGCGACCATCGGTCGACACCAACGCAAGACTCTTACGACCCTGATAGATGGTGGCATAAATGATCATGCTGCCATTGGGAGCCACACTTGGCGACTCATCGAGAGCACTCTGGGTCAGTACCAACATGGCTCCGTTTTCCATATCCTGGCGAGCGATGCGATATTGTCCCTGAACCCGGGTCACCACCACCATGGACTTGCCGTCCGGCGTGATGGATGCACCCTGGTTGGAATCCCCTTCCCAGGTCATCCGGCGAGTGACGCCAGTCGCCAAATTTACGCTATAAATCTGGGGTTTGCCACCACGTTCAGAGGTGAACAGCAAAGTTTGACCGTCCGGCATCCAGGAGGGTTCGGTGTCTATGGTACGGTTATTTGTGACTCGAGTGAGTTGCTTGCTAGCAACATCAACAACATAGAGATCAGGCTGCCCATCTTTGGACAAAACAATAGCCAAACGGCGACCATCTGGTGACCACTCTGGGGCACCGTTGATGCCGCGGAAACTGGTGATCAAACTGCGTTGCTGGGTATAGATGTCCTGCACATAGATTTCGGACTTCTGGTTCTCGAAGCTCACATAGGCCAGCTTGCTGCCATCCGGCGACCAGGCCGGTGACATCAGCGGCTCGCGGGAGCGCAGCAGGGTCTTCTCGTTGTAGCCATCGTAATCGGAGATACGCAGCTGGTACGGGAACTGGGTGCCCTGCTGGACGGAGACATAGGCCAGTCGGGTCAGGAAGGCACCACGCTCACCGGTCAGGCGCTCGTAGACAATGTCGGAGATGCGGTGGGCGAACTGGCGCATCTGGGCACCCGGTATGGTCGCCATGCGGCTGTCGAGGATGTAACCATTCGCTTCGCCGCCCTGGGTCTTGGCCAGCTGGCCCTTCAGCACGTCGACAAGCTCGAAGTTGATCTTGTAGGTGCCATCACCGACCGCCGCGATGGAACCGACCACCACGGCCTCCACACCCTGGGACGCCCAGGGGGCGAAGTTGATCTCGCCACTGCTACTCGGGGTCTGCGGCATCTGGCCACGGGCCAGCGGCTTGAACTTGCCGCTGCGCATCAGGTCGTTGGAGACCACCTCGGCGATGTCCTGTGGCAGTTGACCATTGCCCTCCCACTTGAAGGGGGCTATGGCGATGGGGCGCGCACTGTCAATACCGCCTGTGATGACGATGTCCAAGGCCGCCTGAGCGCTCTGGCCTAGCAGAAGGCAGCCAACCAAAGCAAAAAACACTTTTCTTATCATGGCTTAAATACTCTGTTCCAATAAAAATGATAGGTGAAATTCCTTTATCAGCAGATGCTGCCAACCACGGTCAATGACCCCGTTTTATCACGTCTAGATGCTAGGTTCTAACTTGAGGTTAAGTTCCTTCAACTGCTCGAATACCGCAGGATCCTTCGGCACCGGCAACTGATTCGCCTTCAGCACAGCCGCCTTGCCGGAGCGGCAGACCGCCGGGTCACCCTGACCGTTGTCCACCGAGATGACGAAGCCGGTACTGGCCAATTTGACACCGATAGTACAGGTTTTGCCCCGCATGGTGGGATCCAAAATCATATAGCGCTCCACCGTGGCGGCGATGAGGGCGGCATATTTCTGGGCTTCCCCCTGAGCCGCAGCCGATGCGGCCTGGCTGCGGGAATTGGCCTCGGCCTCCAGCTGCTGCTGCATCATGGCTTCCATCTCTTTCTGCAACTTGGCCTCCTCGGCCGCCTTGCGCTTGCGCTCAGCCTCTATCTTGGCCTTCTTGTCAGCCTCGGCCTTCGCCTTCTTGTCTGCGTCAGCTTTTGCCTTCTTGGCGGCTTCATCTGCAGCCTTTTTCTCTGCCTCAGCCTTGGCCTTCTTCTCGGCTTCCGCCTTGGCTTTCTTCTCAGCCTCGGCCTTGGCCTTCTTGTCGGCTTCAGCCTTCTTGGCCGCATCCGCCTTCGCCTTGGCTTTCTCTTCGGCCTGCTTCTTCTCCAGCTCTTCTTTCTTTTTCTTGAGCGCCAGCGCCTTGGCGAGTTCCTCTTCCTGGCGCTTGGCTTCGGCCTGCTTGGTCTTCTGCGCCTCCAGCTTGCGGGCTTCCTCGGCCTTCTGGGCCTGCTCTTCCGCCTGCTTCTGCTCGGCTACCTTCTTCTGCTTCTCGGTCTCGGCCTTGCGGGTGGCCTCTTCGGCCTCCTTGCGCTTGGTCTCGGCGATGCGCAGACGCTCCTGCTCCTTCGCCAGCTCGCGCCGGGCCTGATCGGCGTCTTCCTTGTCCTTCTCTTTCTGCTGCTGGGCAGCCTTGGGCTGAGCTTTCTGCTGCTGGATCTGCTGTGCCTGTTGCTCCAGGAACTCGCTGTCCAGCATCACCGCATTGACGATCTGTCCCTTCGACTCGGGGCGCTTGGGCTTGCTGAAGTCGACACCGACCAGCAGTATGATGCCGATGATCAGATGCAGCAGCAGCGACGCGACGAGATAACCGGAAATACCACGCTTCACATCCATCTCCGTCAGTTCACCGGATCCGTCATCAGGCCAACCTGAGGCACACCGGCTTTCTTGAGGGCCACCATCAGCAGGATCACCTCTTCGTAACGCACGGACTTGTCACCCGCCACCACCACGGGAGCGTTCTGGTTGATGGCCAGATAACCCATGGCCTTCTCGGTGATGTATTGCTGCATCGCCTCGGGCGTGCCAGTTGGCACTGGCTCGTCATCCGCCTCACCGGCCTTGATGACGTACTCACCCTCGGTGTTGACGCTGACGATGAAGGGGGGCTTGGCGTCTTCGGGCAACTGCTCGGACTCGGCCTGGGGCAGGTCCACCTTGACCCCTTGCGTGATCACTGGCGTCACCGCCATGAAGATGATGAGCAGCACCAGCATGACGTCGATATAGGGCACCACGTTGATCTCGGCGACCTTCTTGCGCCGGATCCGCTGATAGGTTTGCATTTACTTGTCACCCTGCTGCTGTGCAATCTGACGGTTCAGTATGGTGGTGAACTCGTCCATGAAGTTGGCGTAGGCGTTCTCCAGCTTCTCTACCTTGTTGGTGAATCTGTTATAGAAAATAACCGCGGGAATGGCCGCGAACAGACCCATGGCGGTGGCGATCAGCGCCTCCGCGATGCCCGGTGCCACCATCTGCAGGGTCGCCTGCTGCACCTGGCCCAGTGCGATAAAGGCGTTCATGATGCCCCATACGGTACCAAACAGGCCGATATAGGGGCTGATGGAGCCGACGGTCGCCAGCACTGGCAGGTTGGATTCCAGCTCGTCCACCGCACGGGACAGCGAGACACGCATGGCGCGATAGGTACCGTCCATCACCGCATCCTGGCCACGGGCACCGGCCTTGAGCAGGCGGGCATACTCCTTGAAGCCGGAATAGAAGATATCTTCCATGCCTTCGATATCATCGCGGCGGGAAGAGGACTCCTGATAGAGACGGTTGAGGTCGACGCCGGACCAGAATCTGTCTTCAAACTGCTCCGAGGCGAGGTTGGCCGCCTTGATGACCTTGGAACGCTGGATGATCAGCGCCCAGGAGACGACCGACATGCCCATCAGGGTCATCATGACCAGTTTCACCAGCAGACTGGCTTGCCAGAACAGACCAATAAACGAAATTTCAGCGTGCACTTAACAGCACTCCCTTGATTTTTTCAGGTATTGCAACAGGTTTCATTTGCGGATGACTGACACAGGCAATCTGTACCATGGCCTGGGTGATCAGTCGTCCATCAGCCGCCAGGATCTGCTGTGAAAAGCGCATGGAAGCACGTTTCACTTCAGTCACTTGCGTCAATACGGTCAGCAGTTCATTGAAGCGGGCCGCGGAGCGGAAATCGATCTCGGTGCGACTCACCACGAAGGCGATCCCCGCCTGCAACAGGACATCTTGCTCGATGTCGCCGGCGCGCAGGAACTCGGTGCGAGCCCGTTCCATAAACTTGAGATAATTGGCGTTGTAGACGATGCCTCCGGCATCTGTGTCTTCGTAGTAGACACGTACCGGAAACTCAGAGACTTCCCCCATAAAAATCTGTGATCCATTCGACAGTCAGATGGGGGGCTATCATAGCGCAGGGCTGAATAGGAAAGAAGCAGGGGGAGACAGGGAAATCCCATCTCCCCCTGTTTTTTATGGCAGGCAATAACGGCCGATCCGCCGGGGGCAAAACCACGGCCGCACTGCGGGGTACAAAAGCAGAGGGAGGCAGAAAATGTCTGGCCTCCCTCGGTGTTTATGGCAGGTAATAACCGCTGGTCAGCCAGAGCCCGTACAACAGGCTTGGCAAGGCGAGCCAGGGGAAAAACAGCAGGCGGCCAACCAGGCTGCGGGGGTGGAACCCCAGTCCATGCATGACGCCGCAGCAGACCGCCCACATCAGCCAGGGGGCCAGCCAGAGACCGTGGTCACTGGTGTTGGCGGCCACCAGATTCGGTGCCTGCAAGATGGCGACGCCCAGCAGGGCCGCCGCCAGCAACATCAGACCTTGCCATGGCTGGCGCTCCAGGGGAGCGGCCAGCCGGGCAAGCCTGTCACTTGTCTTCATCGATCTGACGATCCAGGTTCTCGGTGTGCTCCAGCCAGAGCGCATTGATGATCCCAAACGCACAGGCCAGCAACAGCCCCAGGATCCAGGTGAAATACCACATATCAGGGCACCTTCTTAGTAGAGCGATTGTTGGTTGTCTTCGATGTGCTTGTTACTCACCCGGCCAAACATCTTGATGTAGGTCCAGATGGTGTAAGCCAGCACTGTCGGTACGAAGACGACTGCGACTACCGTCATCACCTTGAGGGTGTTGAAGGAGGCGGTGGCATCCCACATGGTCAGGCTCTGGGACGGCTCCAGGCTGGAGGGCATCACGAACGGGAACATGGAGAAGCCCGCGGTCAGTATGATGCCGGCAATGGCCAGGGAGGAGAACAGGAACGCCATCCAGCCCTTGCCCAGCTTGGCCGCAAGCGCGGTCAGCAGGCTCATCACCAGACCCAGCACGGGGGCGGCAATCATCCAGGGGTAGAGGTTGTAGTTCTGCATCCAAGCACCGGCCTGCACCACCACTTCCTTGTGAAGCGGGTTGGTGACGGCGTCGGTGGCGACGGTGCCCACGATCACATAGCCATCCATGCCGCTCACCCAGACTCCGGCCAGGGCAAACAGCACCAGGGTCAGCAGGGGAGAAGATCATGGCGGCGGTACGGGAGCGGGCCAGCACTTCACCTTCGGTCTTCATCATCAGCCAGGCAGCGCCCTGGGTCACTATCATGAACAGGCTCACCAGACCGGCCAGCAGGCCGAACGGGTTGAGCAGGCCGAAGAAGTTGCCGTGGTAGGTCAGCATCAGGAACTGGTTGAAGCTGAACGGTACCCCTTGCAGCAGGTTGCCGAAGGCCACCCCGAAGATGACGGGGGGAATGGCACTACCGGCGAACAGCGCCCAGTCCCAGCTGGTGCGCCACTGGGCGCCTTCCTGCAGGGAGCGGTACTTGAAGCCGACCGGACGGAAGAAGAGCGCCATCAGGGTCAGGATCATGGCGATGTAGAAGCCGGAGAAGGCCGCCGCATAGACCATGGGCCAGGCCGCGAACAGGGCACCGCCCGCGGTGACCAGCCAGACCTGGTTGCCTTCCCAGTGCGGCCCCATGGTGTTGAGCATCACCCGACGCTCCACATCCTTCTTGCCGACGAAGGGGAGCAGGGCACCGACCCCCATATCGAAACCGTCGGTGATGGCGAAGCCGATCAGCAGCACGCCGACCAAGACCCACCAGACCAGACGCAACATTTCGTAATCAAACATGGGTTACTCTCCTTATGCCTTGCTCTGTTCGAAGTGGTACTTGCCCGTCTTCAGGCTGCTTGGGCCCAGACGCGCATACTTGAACATCAGGTACATCTCGATGATCAGCAGTACGGTGTAGAACAGGCAGATCCCGATCAGGGAGAACCAGATCTCGGACGCAGGGATATTGGATGCGGAGACTGAGGTCGGCAGCATCTCGGCTATGGTCCAGGGTTGGCGACCGTACTCGGCGACAAACCAGCCCGCCTCGATGGCGATCCAGGGCAGCGGGATGCCGTACAGCAGCGCCTTGAGCAACCACTTGCGCTCACCGATCTTGTGGCGAGTGCTGTCATAGAAGGCCAGACCGATCAGCACCAGCATCAACATGCCGCAGGCAACCATGATGCGGAAGGCGAAGAACAGCGGCAGCACCTGCGGGATGGAGTCATCCACGGCGGCCTTGATCTGATCGTCGGTCGCGTCGGTCACGTTGGCGGTGTAACGCTTGAGCAGCAGACCGTAGCCCAGATCCTGCTTCACTTCGTCGAAGCGAGCGCGGGTCTCGTCTGACTTGTCGCCAGATTGCAGCTTGGTCAGCAGATCGTAGGCGGTCATGCCGCTGCGCACGCGCACTTCATGCTCGCTCTTCAGATCCTTGAGACCGGTCACCTGACCGTCCAGGGAACGGGTCGCTATGATGCCGAGGGCATAAGGGATCTTGATGGCGTAGTCGGTGCGCATCTCTTCCTGGTTCGGAATGCCGAACAGGGTGAAGGATGCGGGAGCCGGCTCTGTGTTCCACTCGGCCTCGATGGCCGCCAGTTTCACCTTCTGCACTTCCCCGGTCTCGTAGCCTGACTCGTCACCCAGCACCAGCACGGAGAGGATGGAGGCCATGCCGAACGCGGCCGCGATGGCGAAGGAGCGACGGGCGAAGGCCACATCACGATTCTTCAGCAGGTAGTAGGAGGAGATGCCCAGCACGAACATGGCGCCCGTGGTGTAGCCCGCCGCCACTGTGTGGACGAACTTGACCTGAGCAACCGGGTTGAACACCAGATCGGCGAAACTCACCATCTCCATCCGCATGGATTCGAAGTTGAATTCGGCACCGACCGGGTTCTGCATCCAGCCGTTGGCGACCAGGATCCAGAGGGCGGAGAGGTTGGTCCCAAGAGCCATCAGCCAGGTTGCCGCCAGATGCTGGCGCTTGGTGAGGCGATCCCAACCGAAGAAGAACATGCCGACGAAGGTGGACTCCAGGAAGAAGGCCATCAAGCCTTCGATGGCCAGCGGGGCCCCGAAGATATCGCCGACATAGTGGGAGTAGTAAGCCCAGTTGGTACCGAACTGAAACTCCATGGTGAGCCCGGTGGTAACCCCAAGGGCGAAGTTGATACCAAACAACTTGCCCCAGAACTTGGTCATGTCCCGGTACACTGTGTTGTTGGTCATCACATAGACAGACTCCATGATCGCCAGAATGAAGGCCATTCCCAGCGTCAGGGGTACAAACAGGAAGTGATAAAGGGCCGTCGCAGCGAATTGGAACCGCGATAGGTCTACCACATGCTCAGCAATCATGATGTTTCCTCACCGATTATTGGCACGGCTATTTTAAGTTTTAAGGACAAAGCTTCCATTGGAAGTCCCCGAATGGTCGATCACCCCTCGCGGACTGACCGGATTCGACTGCCACCACATTAACAACAAGGCAATATAGAGGAACAAAAAAAGCTAATGTTTAACATCTGGTAAACATTAACTGCAGTTCTATTCTCGCCTATAATGATGGCTGTTTTATATCATCTTTATTTGATTGAAATCAATGTAAACCCATCATCAATACATGCCTTTTCAAGGCAACTTACAAGCCGTTCCCCATTAATTTTGGGAGCTTGCTCACAAAAAACATTAAACCGTAAATACTTGATTTAAATCAATTTTAACTCTCGTAAAAATAGTTTCAATTCTGTTAATCAAATAGACGAGATGAGCAGGTTCGCCCTTATCCATCCGGTATTTCAAGAATGATGCAGGCCATCATGAAATCAATTTAAAACCAGCAAAAACACATGTTTATGCGGATTGGCCCGCCTCGCAAAATCATTAATTTATCTAATCCGAAACACATAGATTTTCTTGTTTGTCCGGCCCGGCAAGAGCTCCTACAATGCGCCTCGCAGTGAGGGCACACCTCTGGATACAGGCCGGTCATTCCGGGTTCCCGGTACGTATTCGATGAACATTTCGAACCTGTTTGTTGGGATTAATGATGAAAAAGTTTGTTGCCAAGACCATCCGTTACTACAAGCTTTCGTTCGTTCAACTCTATCAAATGAACCGACTCTGAGGCCTCGCGACGGCTCCTTTGTGTTTTCCCGACCGGTCTGCAGACGCACTCACTGTCTGTGAACATCCATCCTGAATTGTCTTTGCCCACCGCATCCGCCGTGGGCTTTTTTTTGCCCGGACAATAAAAAACCGCCCTTGGGGGCGGTTTATCGTTCAAAAGGCTGCTTTTACTGCTCATCTGGCCGTTGCAGGCCAAAGTGCGCATAAGCTCTCGGTGTCGCGATCCGCCCTCTGGGTGTACGTTGCAGATAGCCTTGCTGGATCAGATAAGGCTCCAGCACGTCTTCTATGGTGTCCTTCTCTTCCCCTATGGCGGCGGCCAGGTTGTCGAGACCCACGGGCCCCCCCATAAACTTGTCGATGACGGCCAACAATAGCTTGCGGTCCATGAAGTCGAACCCTTCGTTGTCCACATCCAGCATGTCCATGGCACGGGCCGCTATGGGTCCATCAATGCGGCCATCGGATTTCACCTGGGCGAAATCCCGCACCCGTCTTAACAGACGGTTAGCAATCCGCGGGGTCCCCCGGGAGCGGCGAGCCACCTCCAGCGCACCGTCTCCCGACATGTCGAGCCCGAGGCAGCGGGCGCTGCGGGAGACGATGTCGGTGAGATCCTTGACGTTGTAGAACTCGAGACGTTGGACTATCCCGAAACGGTCACGCAGGGGGCTGGTCAGGGAGCCGGCCCGGGTGGTGGCCCCGATCAGGGTGAAGGGAGGCAGATCGAGCTTGATGGAGCGGGCGGCAGGCCCCTCTCCTATCATGATGTCGAGCTGGTAATCCTCCATGGCCGGATAGAGCACCTCCTCCACCACAGGGCTGAGGCGGTGGATCTCGTCGATGAAGAGCACATCGTTCGGTTCGAGGTTGGTGAGCAGCGCGGCGAGATCCCCCGCCTTCTCCAGCACGGGGCCCGAGGTGGTCTTGATGTTGACCCCCATCTCGTTGGCCACTATGTTGGCCAGCGTGGTCTTGCCGAGCCCGGGCGGGCCGAAGATCAGCAGATGATCGAGGGCCTCCCCGCGCTGGCGGGCGGCCTCGATGAAGATCTCCATCTGGTCGCAGACATGATCCTGCCCGGTGTAATCCGCCAGCTTCCTGGGCCGGATGGCCCTGTCGATGACCTCGTCCTCGCGGGCGGCACCGGCCGAGATGAGACGATCAGCTTCAATCATGCACTACCTCACGCTCTGCATCCCCGCGGTCACAGTAGAGTGACCCGGGATGGTCCGCTTGCTTCATTGTCATCCTCACACCAGGCTGCGCAGGGATTCACGGATGATGGCTTCCACCGACATGCCCTCGCTGGCCACCTTGGCCACGATCTGGCTCGCCTGCTGCGGCTTGTAACCGAGCGCCACCAGGGCGCTGGCTGCCTCTTCACTGGCATCGGGGGCGCGCAGCTGGCTCTCCTGGGCGGGCAGGCTGATGGCGGCAGGGGAGAAGAGATCGTGGCTGACCCAACCCTTGAGGCGGTCCTTCATCTCCACCACCAACCGCTCGGCGGTCTTCTTGCCCACGCCGGGCAGCTTGACCAGAGAACTTATCTCCTCGCGCTCGACGCTCATCACGAACTGGGTGGCCGTCATGCCGGAGAGGATGGCCAACGCCAGTTTGGGGCCGACCCCGTTGGTCTTGATCAGCTCGCGAAACAGCGCCCGCTCCTGCTTGTGGTTGAAGCCATAGAGCAGCTGGGCATCTTCGCGCACCACGAAGTGGGTGTGAATGACAGCTTCCTTCCCAAGCTCGGGCAGATCATAGAAGCAGCTCATGGGCATGTGCACTTCATAACCCAGGCCCCCCACTTCGATCAGCACCTCAGGGGGTTGTTTCTCGATGATGACGCCTCTCAAGCGACCGATCATGTTCTCTTCCTCGCCACGCAGACTCTTGCAAATTGGGTCATAGCATAAAGAATAACTGGATAAGTATCCAGCATAGGGCTTGCCCCGCGATCTACCGCTCACCCTCCCCAGCCCGTGGGCCGAGGCCCGCGCCAACGCGGCTCCTTCCCCTCTGCCTGACTGAATTTAGCCCTTGGGCCACGGGGCTCGGCCTGTTAAAATTCCGCACTTGAAATTTTCCAGGGCCCAGCGGCCCGTCTCACGTTAAGGTTCATCGCGATGCGTACCAGCCAATATCTGCTTTCCACTCTCAAGGAAACCCCCTCCGACGCTGAAGTCATCAGCCACCAGCTGATGCTGCGCGCCGGGATGATCCGTAAACTGGCCTCCGGCATGTACGCCTGGCTGCCAACCGGTCTGCGGGTACTGAAAAAGATCGAGAACATTGTTCGCGAAGAGATGAACAATGCTGGTGCCATCGAAGTCTCCATGCCGGTGGTGCAACCCGCCGAGCTGTGGCAGGAGTCCGGCCGCTGGGATGACTACGGTCCCGAGCTGTGCCGCCTGACCGACCGCCACAACCGCCCCTTCGTGCTGGGCCCGACCCACGAAGAGGTGATCACCGCCCTGGTCCGTTACGAAGTGAACAGCTACAAGCAGCTGCCGCTCAACCTCTACCAGATCCAGACCAAGTTCCGTGACGAGGTGCGTCCCCGTTTCGGCGTGATGCGCGGCCGCGAGTTCCTGATGAAGGATGCCTACTCCTTCCACATCGACAAGGCCTCGCTGATCGAGACCTACGAGAAGATGCACGCCGCCTACTGCGCCGCCTTCACCCGCATGGGGCTGAACTTCCGTCCGGTGCAGGCCGATACCGGCTCCATCGGCGGTACTGGCTCCCACGAATTCCAGGTGCTGGCCGAGAGCGGTGAAGACTTGATCGCCTTCTCCGATACATCAGACTACGCCGCCAACATAGAGATGGCCGAAGCCCTGGCACCGGCTGGCGAGCGCGCTGCTGCCACTGCCGCCCTGACCAAGGTCTCCACCCCGGCCGTCCACACCATAGATGAAGTGGCCGCCTTCCTGAACGTGGCGCCGACCGCCATCGCCAAGACCCTGCTGGTACTGGCGGAAGCGGACGAGCACGGCAAGCAGGCCGTCATCGCCCTGGTACTGCGTGGCGACCACGAGCTGAACGAGATCAAGGCCGAGAAGCTCCCTGGCGTGGCTAACCCGCTGACCTTCGCCAATGACGAGCAGATCAAGGCTGCCGCCGGTTGCGATGCAGGTTCCATAGGCCCGGTCGGCTTTGCCGGTCGCATCATAGTCGATCGCAGCGCCGCCCATCTCGCCGATTTTGTCTGCGGCGCCAACGAGACCGGCTTCCACCTGACCGGTGCCAACTGGGATCGCGACATCGCCACTTATGACGTTGCCGACCTGCGCAACGTGGTGGAAGGCGACCCCAGCCCCTGCGGTCAGGGCAAGCTGCTGCTCAAGCGCGGTATCGAAGTGGGCCACATCTTCCAGCTGGGTACCAAGTACTCCGAAGCCATGAAGGCCAGCGTGCTGAACGAGGGCGGCAAGTCCGTCACCATGGAGATGGGTTGCTACGGCATAGGTGTGTCCCGTCTGGTGGCCGCCGCCATCGAGCAGAACAACGACCAGTACGGCATCATCTGGCCGGAAGCCATAGCCCCGTTCGAAGTGGCCATAGTGCCGATGAACATGCACAAGTCCGAGCGCGTCGCAGAGCAGGCGCAGCAGTTCTACACCGAGCTGAAAGCCGCCGGTGTGGACGTCTTGTTCGACGACCGTAAAGAGCGCCCGGGCGTGATGTTCGCCGACATGGAGCTGATCGGTATCCCGCACGCCATCGTCATCGGCGACCGGGGTCTGGACAACGGCGTGGTGGAGTACAAGTGCCGCCGCACCGGCGAGAAGCAGGAAGTGGCCATCGGCGACATCATCGCCATGCTCAAGGCCAAGCTGGGTCGCTAATAGCGCCTGCTAATTCTGCTTTTCGTTTTCGATAAAAAGGCCCCGGGTGTGAATTGCACTCGGGGCTTTTTATATGTTGCCTGTCTCTGCTGTTCATCACAAAAGCAAGGGTCCAGCAGCATCTCGATATTGCGCTGTACATGAAGTAGCAGATTTTCTAGACTGACGTTCTTTATCCAGATTGCCCGAGAGATTATGTCCACTGCCTTAGCCAATACCGTCGTCGTGCTCGATTTTGAGACTACCGGACTCTCACCAGGACAAGGTGATAGAGCGATCGAAATTGGCGCCGTCCGGATTGAAAACGGCCACATCAGTGAACGTTTTTCGGCGTTGATGAATCCTGGCTTTAACGTAAGCAGCTTTATTGAGCAATATACCGGGATCAGCAATACCATGCTGAAACAGGCGCCACCTTGCGGCGAGGTGATGGCGGACTTCGTCGAGTTTATCGGTAATGATAATCTGGTTGCCCATAATGCCTCCTTCGACAAGCGCTTTCTGGATGCTGAAATAGAGCGACTGTCGGCGCACTATCCTGGGCAGTTCGCATGCTCCTTGCTGCTGTCGAGACGGTTATTCCCCGAGGCGCCGAACCATAAGTTGGCTACCTTGGTGCAATACCAGAATTTACCCAATGACGGGGTATTTCACCGCGCCTTGGCCGATGCCGAAGTGACGGCGCATCTGTGGCTCGCTCTGTTAAAGGAATTAGAGTGCCGGCATGGCATTTTCAACCCTGATTTTGAATTGCTGCTAACCCTTGGTAAAAAATCAAAGCATGCAGTTCAGTCTTTCCTGCAGGGATATGCGACTAAAAAATAAGTCGCCCAGGTACGATTAACCCCACCAGAATTTAAATATGATTCCGCATGGGGCTGGATATACATTCATTATATTATAAATATTAAACGCTGGAGTGGAAAGTTGCGATAACGCATTATAAAAACAGGTGCTTTTGTCATTTCACTCTAAACGTTTATTTTTACACTTTGATAATGCCAACCTTAATTAATACATTGCATTGTCGGCCTTAAAATATATCAATCATTCCCACATCCAATTGCACAACATATTACCCATATCCCGCTGGCGATGCCCCAGAGCATCGGCGACCGGGGTCTGGACAACGGCGTGGTGGAATACAAGTGCCGCCGCACCTGCGAGAAGCAGGAAGTCGCGATCAAAGAGATTATCGCCATGCTCAAGGCCAAGCTGGGCTGTTAATTCCGCCCCCTTGCCTGAATAGAAAAGCGCGCCATTTGGCGCGCTTTTTGTTTCTGTGTGCTGACGATGGCAACCGGATGGCGGGTTGCCTCAGGCGTTGCGACCGATAAAGAGATCGGTCACGTGGCAGCTGCTTCTCGCTTCCAGTGCATCCAGCATGTAGGCCGCCGCGTCTTCCGGGGTCATGAAGCTGCTCGGGTCCACATGATCCGAGTTGTCCCAGAATTCGCTGCGGATCCCGCTCGGGTAGAGGTTCACCAGCCGCAGGGGCGAGCCCTTGAGCTCGGCCCGCAGAGACTCCAGAAAGCCGCGCATCCCCCATTTGGAGGCGCAGTAGAGGCTCTCGTTGGCCTTGCCGGTCTGGGCCGCGGAGGAGAGCACATTGGCCAGCACCCCGCCGTGTTCGCCGATGAGGCGCACCGTCTGCTGGGCCACCAGTATGGTGGAGACGAGATTGCTCTCCACCACCCGGCGCACCTGCTCGGCGGTGTAGACACCGACAGGACCGAATTCCCCGACGCCGGCACAGTGGATCACAAGGGAAGGCAAGCCGCCCCAGGCCACGGCGGCACCGAAGGCCATCTCCACCTCTTCGTGGTGGGCCAGATCGGCGGCGATGCCGACCACGGCGCTGCCGAGGCGCTGCTCCTGCTCCTGCAACTTGTGATAACGGCGCCCCATCATGGAGACTCTATGACCGCGCTCAACCAGTCCGATTGTCAGAGCGCGCCCAAGGCCGGAGCCCGCGCCAGTCACTATGATATGGCTCATTATCTCTCCTCCCTCACCCTTGCCCGTCAAACACGCCCGGGTGGCTCATCGCCACCCTTCGTCAGATTAGAAGGTGAATTCGCCACCGATGAACCAGCCGTCAATGGTCTGGTCGACGCGGTCGAAGTCCATCTCGGCTTCACGCCAGCCGGCACGGATCTTGAGCGGCACTGTGGAGAACTTGTAGGAACCACCCAGGCGGTAGTCATAGTTGTCGGCATCCTGCACCCGCAGATCACCAAAGGCGGCAAAGCCGGTACCCGGGATGCGCACTTCACCACCGGTGTAGGCCATCAGCACATCCTTGTCGTAGGAGTAGTGCTGGGTGTTGAAGTCGCCATCGTAGCGACGACCGGTCAGACCCAGATCGAGCTGGAACAGGTCGTTGTTCATCAGGCGGTAGTAGAGGCTCAGATCATAGGCCAGCAGATCGTTGCTGAAGGAACCGCCGCTGGTGCTGAAATCGGACATCTCGAACTTGGCGTTCGGCAGCAGGAAGATGCCGTGTTCCAGTTGCAGGTAGCCGCTCCAGTTGTAGTTGTCGTCGTAGCTGCCATCGGCACCGACGCCGCTGACCTGGCCGCCCCCCTGGGAGTTCCACATATCGGCACCCGCCGCGAAACGCCAGTCATCGGCGGCCATGGCTGCATGGCTGAACAGGGAATCAGGGTGCCGGCAATCAGGGTCTTCTTCATTACATAGCTCCATTATGGACTGGAAAGACCATCATTTTACCCGGTGAGCAAGGAATACCTAGAGTAAAAAGCTGAACAAGCGTCCATTAATGTCAGTGCTGCATGCCCTTCATCGGCTCGACCGGCTTCACCGGCAGGCTCAGGCTCAGGGTTTGACCATCGTCCAGGGTCAAGGTCAGGGGGAAGGGCTTGTCCTCTGAGAGATCCCCCACCTCGAACAGCATGATGTGGAGGCTGCCGGGTTTGAGGACAGCTTCCCCCCTGGCCGGGATTTCGATGCTCTCCACCTGGCGCATCTTCATGACGCCGTTCTCGTGCAGATGGGTGTGCAGCTCGGCACGGCCCGCGTCAGGAGAGGCTGCCGCAGTCAGGGTCACAGGTTTGTCCGCGTCATTCTTGAGCACCATGAAGGCCGCCGTGTTGGGCGACCCCGGGGGGAGCAGGCGCACATAACCGTCGACGGCCTCGACCTTGGCCAGTGCGGGAGCAGCCAGGAGCAGGGCCAGGCTGGAATAAAACGCACGTTTAAACATGGTTGAAATCCTTTTATGATGTTGTTAAACGAAGCAAAGCTTACCCCTGTGGCAAGCTTTTGGCAGCCCCCGAACACAAGGATTCAGACATGGCCCTCACAATTCTGGCCGAGCAGCAGGATGGCTTGCTCCTCCTGACCCTCAACCGGCCGGACAAGCGCAATGCCCTCAACACCGAGATGTACCGTGCAACTGGTGGCGGCCTGCGAGAAGCGGCGGCCGATGAGGAGGTGCATGTCCTGTTCATGCAAGGGCAGCAGGAGTGCTTCACCGCGGGCAATGATCTCGCGGACTTCATGGGCAAGAGCAGTCTGGAAGCGGATGACCCCATCTTGCAGTTCCTCCACACCCTGGCCGACTTCCCCAAGCCGGTGATCGCCGCCGTGGGCGGCCCGGCGGTGGGCATAGGCACCACACTGCTGCTGCACTGCGATCTGGTCTATCTGGGGGAGAACGCCCGGCTGCAACTGCCCTTCGTCGAGCTGGGGCTGGTGCCGGAGTTTGCCTCAAGCCTCTTGCTGCCGCGCCTGGTGGGGCACCTCAAGGCGGCCGAGCTGTTGCTGCTGGCCGAGGCCATGGATGCCGAAGAGGCACTGCGGCTGGGGCTGGCCAACAAGGTGGTGGCGGCCGCATGGGTGCTCCCCTTTGCCCGCGAGCAGGGGCTGAAGCTGGCGGCCAAGGCCCAAGGCGCTGCAAAAGAGCAAGGCGCTGCTGAAACAGGAGCTCAAACAGGCGGTGCACTTTTGTCATCGATCTGGAGGCGCGCGCCTTCGCCCAGGCACTGCAAGGGGAAGAGGCGCAAAGCGCATCGCCCAAAACTCAAACGGCGGGGCTGAGCTGCCGCCTGTCAGTTGAGACGAAAACGGCCGATCAGTTCGCAGCCCTGCACCTTGTCCTGCAACTGGATCAGCCGGGCTATGTCGGGATTGGGGTGGCGCTTGAGGAAGGCGAGCAGGGCACCGCGACAGCAACCCAGCTCGCTGATCAGCGCCTCGCACTCCCTGTTCGGGCATTGGGGCACCAGCGCCGTCACCAGCTCGGAGGCGAGCTTGAGGTAGCGCAGCTCGTAGGCGGGCTCCTCCATGGCGCGCCAGAAATCGGCCAGCCGGTGACAGGTGGCGACCCGCATGCTGGCCAGCTCGGTCAACTCACCTGGGTCAGTTCATATACCTCGGCCCAGGGCCTGCTGATAGAGGCAGATGGCCGGTGCCCAGCGAACCGGCCTGCCAGGCACGCTCCGCCTCCAGCATGTAACGCTGCCAACTTTGCGGTGTCATCTCGCTCTCCCAGCCGATGGGGGAGTGTTATCATGGCTAATTGAGAATAAATATCAACCAGAGGGTTTGTGCAGGTTCTTCCCGCTTCCTTGGCAAACCCCTCCCCATCCTTACCATCGCGCCCTTCCCCTTCAGGACCCGAGCACCCCATGCAATGCGACCCCGTCTCCCCAGATGCTGGGCTGCTCCCTGCTCTGCGTGCCCCGCCTGCTGGTCTGGATCTATTAGCTGCGCTCACCGCGCACCAACCCTATCCATTCAACGAGGAACATAGCCATGAACATCTGCCAACATTGGTCGCAGGTCGAGTACCTGCACCTGACGGTGACCAATCCCAACATCTGCCTCAAGGGGCGACACAGCTACTACTCGGGTGCCTGGGACGGCCCCTTCGAAGAGGAAGCCGTGCGCTACCTGCACGGTGACAGCTGGAGCCGCTCAGCCGACACCGGCTGGGACCCCATCTGGCACATAGACAGGCTCCATCTCGGCGACTACGTGCAGATAGCCGCCGGGGTGAAGATCATCATGGGGGGCAACCACACCCACAACACCGACTTCATCAGCACCTATCCGTTCGCCGAGGTGGCGGCGCTCAAGCGCAGCTATAGACCCGCGGGCGATACCCGCATCGGCAATGACGTCTGGATCGGCATGGAAGCCATGATAATGCCGGGCGTCACCATAGGGGATGGCGCCATCATAGCCGCCCGGGCACTGGTCAATCAGGATGTGCCGCCCTATGCCATGGTGGCGGGTACCCCGGCCAGGGTGGTGCGGATGCGCTTTGGCGACGATGATATTGCCCGGCTGCTGGCCCTCGCCTGGTGGGATTGGCCGATGAACAGGTCAACGCCCTGTTGCCGCTGATCCAGCAGGGTGAAGTGACCCTGCTTGAACAGGCCGCCGCGCTGGCAGCAGGCGCCATGAGTGCCAACCATCATAACTAACAGAGCTGACAGCAGAAGGGCGACCCCGGGGTCGCCCTCTTTTATCTTCGGCATGTTTTGGATGCCGTCATCGCTCATCCGGTCACTGCGCCGTTTTCGACTGATTGAGGTTGCACTGCTTGCCGGGATAACCGGGCAGAGTCACTGGCCTTGCTGCCGCAGGCCAGCCGTTTGGCCTGTTGCAGGCGATCCGCCAGATTGGCGCTGTCCACCGGCATCCACTGCATCTGCTTGCCGAGCCAGCTGGCCCAGGCGAACTCGACGAAATAGACCTGCTCCTGTTCTTGCTGAAGTAGCCCGCATCCTGCAGCAGGCCGGCCAGGGTGCGGTAGGGATAATCAGGCAGCTTGTCGATGCGGGTCGGCAACTGCTCCGGGGTCAGCGGCTGCCCCTTCTCATCCTTGAGCCAGGCCCAGTGGTTGTTCTGCATCTGGCTCCAGAAATTGTCTTTATCCTGCAAGCGACCGATCACCTTGACCCGCACCTGCTTGACCCCTGTTGCCACAGCGCCTTGGTCAGATGGTGCCTGTCCACCAGCCAGTAGCCGCCATCCGGCGCAATCACTACAGGGATCTCTTTCTTTTTCATCAACTTGTCGAGCTGCTTTGCGCTCATGCCCGCCAGCTCGGCCTGGGTCTCATCGACCTGGATCTGGCCGACGCCCCCCTGGGTCGGATGCAAGGCATCGATGCCACCTCGCACCAGCTGCCAACCTGCCGTCTCGCTCTGGCACGGGGCCAAGGCCCAGGCCCCCTGGCTTATGGCCAGCGCCAGCAGGATAACCATGCTTTCATCGTTTGATACTCCTTGCCACGAATGGCGGGTCACC
Organism: Aeromonas ichthyocola; assembly: GCF_046087985.1. NCBI lineage: Bacteria > Pseudomonadati > Pseudomonadota > Gammaproteobacteria > Aeromonadales > Aeromonadaceae > Aeromonas > Aeromonas ichthyocola. Next base: position 312,252 of record NZ_JBJSWH010000005.1, on the reverse strand, counting down.
CGCATGCCCCCGTATCCCCGACCGGGGTTGAGAGCCAAATGCTGGCGGCCAGACCAGTAAAACGGGATATCATGATTCCCCATCTGTCGGCGACATTTTATCGCCGAGTTTTCTCCCCGCTTCACACTATTTGAAGGATCCGACCCATGAAAGGATGGAGCCCCTTGCTGGCCCTGCTGGGCTGCGCCGCTGTTCAGGCTGCCGATATTCCCGCCGGAACACAACTCGCCGCCGAACAACTTGTCGTTCGCCATCTCAAGGATGAACCCGCAAGCCTGAGCCCACTCAAGCTGGTCGGCCTGCCGGAGTTGCAGGTACTGCGGGATCTGTTCGAGGGGCTGTTGACCCAGGGGCCGGATGGCAAACCGGTTGCCGGGGTGGCCGCCAGCTGGGACAACAAGGGCAACAAGTTCTTTACCTTCCATCTGCGCCCGGATGCGCGCTGGTCCAACGGCGATCCGGTCAAGGCCGCTGACTTCGTCTACGGCTGGCGCAAGCTGGTCGATCCGAAAGAGGCCGCGACCTTCGCCTGGTTTGCCCAGTTGGCCCGCTTCGACAAGGTGGACGAGATAGTGGCTGGCAAATTGCCTGCCAGCGAGCTGGGGGTCAAGGCCCTCGATGACCACACCCTGCAGGTAACCCTCTCCCAGCCGGTGCCCTACTTTCTGAGCCTGCTGAGCCACCCCAGTCTGTCGCCGCTGCATCGGGCCAGCATGGAGCAATATGGCAACCAGTGGACCCAGCCGGGCAAGCTGGTCGGCAACGGTGCCTTCGTCCTGAGCCACAGGGTGGTGAACGAGAAGCTGGAGCTGACCCCGAATCCCTATTACTGGGATCGCGCCCATACGGTGCTGACCCGAGTCACCTTCGTCCCCATCAATCAGGAGAGTGCCGCCACCAACCGCTATCTGGCGGGGGATCTGCACATCACCGAATCCTTCCCCAAGGAGCAGTACCACAAGCTGATGAAGCAGATCCCGGGGGAGGTTTATACCCCGGAGCAGCTCGGCACCTATTACTACGCCTTCAACACCCAGCGGGCTCCCCTGAACGACGTGCGGGTGCGTCAGGCGCTCTCCTACACCATCGATCGGGCGCTCATCGCCGACAAGGTGCTGGGCACGGGTGAAAAACCCGCCTACCACTTCACCCCGGATGTGACCGCAGGCTTCGTCCCCAAGCCCAACCTGCTCTCCACCAGCAGCCAGCAGGCACTGGACGAGAAGGCCAGGACGCTGCTGACAGAGGCGGGCTATGGCCCAGGCAACCCCCTCAAGCTCACCCTGCTCTACAACACGGCTGAAATTCACAAGAAGATGGCGCTGGCCATCGCCAACCTGTGGAAGCAGAAGCTGGGGGCCCGGGTCGAGCTCACCAATCAGGAGTGGAAAACCTACCTCGACAGCCGCCAGAGCGGCCAGTTCGAGGTGATCCGCTCCTCCTGGGTCGCCGATTACAACGACCCTTCCGCCTTCCTCGGTCTGTGGGGAACCCACCACAGCGGCAACATGGCCCGCTTCGCCAACCCCGGCTACGACGCCCTGCTGACCCGGGCGGCCAGCAGCCAGGATCCCGCCGAGCGGGCACGCCTGTTCGACGAGGCCGAGACCATATTGCAGGAGGAGGCGCCCATCGCCCCCATCTACCAGTACACCAACGCCCGTCTGATCAAGCCCTGGCTCAAGGGCTATCCCATCAACAACCCGGAAGACGTGGCCTACAGCCGCCAGCTCTACCTGGTCAAACACTGATCCCACGGGGGCCAGCCCGGCTGGCCCCCTCTTCGCACTGTACCCATTCAAGTTCCCGGCATAAAATGCCGCCTCTCTTCGTCCATCAGTCCGTTAGATACCCTATGCGTTTTCTGCTCCTGCTTGCCCTGTTGTTTGCCCTCCCCGCCAAGGCCGCCGATGAAAGCCAATGCCGCCAGGCCTTCCTCGAATGGATGCTGAGCCAGCAGAAGCAGTTCAGCGATCGCAAGGCCAGCAAGATGGAGCGGCGCAACGCCGAGCGAGCCATCGATCAGGCCCGTGACGAGTTCGCCAAGCAGGAGAGCTTCTGCCAGGCCATGGCCTGGGTCTCCCGCGATCAGAGCCAGGATCCCCGCTTCAAGCCCCGGACGGGGGAGATCCACGACTTCACCCCCCGCAGTTGAGCCCGCCCTGAAGTCGCCCTTCATCTACTACTTTTTTCAGTCGTCATAGTGTTGATTTATTGACCCAAGCCAAGATGGCCACTTGGGTCGCCCCTACAATGAAGCCGTAACAACAACACACAATAAAAACAAATTTATCAGTTACTTGGCTCATTCAGGATGCGCACATGACCACCACCCGGCAAGAAGGGGAGATCCGTTTCCCCGATCACATATCATTGATTTCGACCACGGACCCCGGCAGCCACATCACCTATGCCAACCAGCACTTCTGCGACGTGGCCGGCTACAGCGCCACCGAGATGGAAGGGGTTCCCCACAACCTGGTACGCCACCCCGACATGCCCAGGGCCGCCTTCGCCGACATGTGGCAGCGGTTGCAGCAAGGAAAGAGCTGGATGGGGCTGGTGAAGAACCGCGCCAAGAGCGGCCAGTTCTACTGGGTCAATGCCTATGTCACCCCCATCCTCAACGAGCGGCAGCAGATCATCGAATACCAGTCGGTGCGCACCCGCCCCCAGGATCACGACATAGCCTGGGCGGAGCGGCTCTATGCCCGGATCCGGGCAGGCAAGGCGCTGCCATGGCAGAGTCGCTTCACCCTGGAGCCGGGGCAACTCAGCCTGCTGCTCTCGGGCACCGCCCTGGCCGGCATGGGGGCCAGCCTGATCACGGGCCAGGCCGCCTGGGGTGGCCTCACCCTGCTCTGCCTGTTAGCCCAGATGGGGCATGGCTGGCACCTGCAACAGCGGCTGGCCCGGCTGCTGGCCATGGCGGGGGAGGAGCTGGGCACGCCCCTCTGTCAGGTGCTCTATGCCAGGCGGCGGGACAGCCTGGCGGCCATCGAACTCTTGCTGCGCATGAAGAAGGCCGAGCTCAGGGCCGTGGTGGGGCGCAGTGCCGACACCAACCAGCAGATACTGCAGGCGGCGGAAGATGACAGGGGACATATTCAGACCATAGACACCCACCTGCAGCAGCAGCGGGCCCAGAGCGAACAGCTGGCCGCCGCCATCACCCAGATGAGTCAGTCGATCCGCGACGTGGCCGACAACGCCCATCAGGCCAACGCCCTGGTGAGCGAGGTGCAGCAGGTGTCAGCCAGCGGCCAGCAGGCGCTGGCGACCACCCGTGCCTCGGTCAACCAGCTACACCAGGAGCTGGATGCCAGTCAGGGGGTGTTGGCGCGCCTGACCCAGGACAGCCAGAAGATCAGCGGGATCCTGGAGGTGATCGGGCAGATTGCGGATCAGACCAACCTGCTCTCCCTCAACGCGGCCATAGAGGCGGCACGGGCCGGCGAGCAGGGGCGCGGCTTTGCGGTGGTGGCCGACGAGATCCGGGCGCTGGCCCAGAAGACCCGCAGCTCCACCGGCGAGATCAGCGACATGATAGGGGCGCTGCAGCAGAGCACCCGGCAGCTCTCCGATGGCATGACCCAGGGGGCCCAGACCTCTGTCCTCTGCCAGCAGCACATGGGCGCCACCGCCGAGGTACTCGACCAGATCAACCAGATGCTGGCCCAGGTGACCCACACCAGCGACGAGATAGCCCAGGCCGTCAGCCAGCAGGCGGATGTGACCAGCACCCTGGATCAGGGCATTCACCAGATCCATCAGCTGGCCAGCCACACAGCCGACAACAGCAGGCAGGCCCTCGATGGCATCACCCTGCTGGTGGAGCGGCTGCAAAACCTCTCCCGCCTGATCAATCAGTTCCACGACTGAGTTTGCCCCCCCGTGTAGCCTGGCGCGTCTCTGGACGCGCTGCCCTTTCCCCTCCCGACACGCCGCTGACCCCTTCATCTCCTTGTCACGAAAATCTGGGTGAATGGATCCCGTTCCCCAGCTCCCGGCGAGCCTCGACAAGGATCTCATGATGCCCAAGCCTCTCGGTTATGCCGCCCTGCTGAGTATGCTGTTGCTGCTCCATCTGACCTGGCAGGAGCCCTCTCCCCGCGGGATATGGCAAGGGTGGGAAGAGGCGCTGCGGGGAAGCCTGAGCCGCCACTTCCCCCGGGCCGAGGTCAGCATGGCGCAGTGGCTGCCAGCGGAGCAAGGTGCCCGCTATCAGCAGCAGTTGGCCGAGCTGGAGCAGCAGTTGGCGGCAAGCCGGGACACCATGGGCGCCGCACGCTGGCAGCAGCACAGGGCGGCGGTGCTCGGCCAGTGGCGACGGGATTTCTTCGGCCAGGAGCAAGACCTGCGCTGAGTGACCCCCATGAGCCGGGTTCACTGTCGGCTCATGGAAGAGGTCTGTTCGTCAGGCCTTGCCCTTGAACTGCTTGACGCTGCGCTTGTTGGCGGTGCGGCGATTCGCCTGCTTGTCCCTGGGGGCTCGCTTGCCTTCCCCGCTCGCAGGCTGGTCGGTGACCGGGAAGCCTTCAAGCTCGGCCAGCGGCAGCTCACGACCGGTCAAGGTGCGGATGGCGGCAAGGGTCTCGGCCTCCCCATGGCAGACCAGGGAGAGGGCGAGGCCTTTCTGTCCGGCGCGGGCGGTGCGGCCGATGCGATGCACATAGACGGGGGCATTGGCGGGCAGGTCCAGGTTGATCACCACAGGCAGCGCCTCCACGTGGATGCCGCGCGCCATCAGATCCGTGGCCACCAGCACCCGCACCTTGCCCACCTTGAAATCGGCAAGCGCCTGCTCCCGCACCACCTGATCCTTCTCCCCGTGCAGGGCCGCCACCGCTATGCCCGCCTTGGCGAGCTTTCTGGCGACCGCATCGGCATCGTCCCGCGCGCTGATAAACACCAGCACCTGAGGCCAATCCTGTTCCTTGAGCAAGCCGATCAGCGCCGGCACCTTGCTGCTCTTGTTGACCAGATGGAGCCGCTCCTCGATCTCGCTCACCAGGCTGTTGAGGGGGGTTGCCTCGATGCGGACCGGGTTCGTCAGCAGATCTGTGGCCAGGCTCTCCAGCTCGGCAGGCAAGGTGGCGGAGAAGAGCAGGGTCTGGCGATCCGCCGGAATAAAGCGTTCAGCAGCGCCTTGATATCGGGTGCAAAGCCCATCTCCAGCAGGCGATCCGCCTCATCCAGCACCAGCAGTTGCGCCATCTCAGCCCCAGCAGTTGCTGGGTCAGCAGATCCCGCAGCCGCCCCGGCGTGGCCACCAGCAGCTGTGGCCCCTGCGCCAGCTCGGCCTGTTGCCTCTCCTGCGCAACGCCCCCACACAGCGTCACTATGCGCAGTCCAGCGCCTCGGCCCCTCTTTAGCGCGGCAGTGACCTGAATCGCCAGCTCGCGGGTCGGCACCAGAATCAACCCCTGCACCTGGCTGGAGGCAGGATCCAGCCGTTGCAGCAGCGGCAAGCCAAACGCCAGGGTCTTGCCGCTGCCGGTCTGGGCCAGCGCCAGCAGAATCCTGCCCCGCCAGCGCCGCCGGAATCGCCAGCTGCTGGATGCGGGTCGGCGTCTGGCGGGCAAAGAGGCAAGCAGAGCGGGATGGAGGGCAAGTTCGTGGCTGGCGCTACGTCAACAAAGAGGCCAGCAGAGCGGGCCTGACCGAGGGGGGCTGGAGGGCACACTTTAGCTGACCCATCACCAAGGAGACACGCCATGACATCCCCCTTCTGGCGCACCCTACGCCACCCTCAACAAAGAAGTGGGAGGCGAAGTCTAGCCAGCCGCCATCGATGACCTCCATAAGTAAAAGGGCGTGGCCCGGCATTCGCTAAAGGATATCGAGCTGGCTTACGCTTCAGGCGAAGTAACAGCAATACCGAGAAATGGCATCAGAAATCTGCTGAAAAACGGCCAGCACCTGTCATCAGCCTTTGTCTGGGCACAAGAGGAGGCTGGCCTTCATCATCCAGCAGCAGGTGATGAGATGGACGGCAATCACAGCAGGAGAAAATTACAGCGCAGCGAGAGCTACGCGGCGTAGTTCGGCTCGCACGGCCAGCGCCGCAGCGTCGGCCACTTCGGCGACCAGCTCGCTGTGCAGCACCTTGTTTTCACCATCCAGCACCACGATGGCGCGAGCGGTCAGACCGACCAGCGGGCCGGAGGAGAAGGCCACGCCGTAGTCCTGCAGGAAGGAGACGCCACGCAGGGTGGAGAGGTTCACTACCTTGTCCAGACCCTCGGCGCCGCAGAAACGGGCCTGGGCGAACGGCAGATCGGCGGAGATGCACAGCACCACTGTGTTGTTCAGGGCGCTGGCCTGCTCGTTGAACTTGCGCACGGAGGTGGCGCAGGTCGGGGTATCGACGCTCGGGAAGATGTTCAGGATCTTGCGCTTTCCGGCGAAGGTCGCCAGGGTCGCATCGGACAGATCGCCAGCAACCAGGGAGAAGGGCTTGGCCTGCTCACCGGCAACGGGGAAATGGCCGGAGACGGAGACCGGGTTGCCTTGCAGAGTGACTGAGTTGCTCATGTTTTATGTCCTTTTTATTGGTGTAGTAAAAATCAGGCCTCCAGTATAAGCGTGGCCAGCGCTTACCACCCGCCAACAAAGGGATATATGCCCGCCCGCTCTCCAGTCAAACGTCAACATCATAAAAGGGGTTGACCTTGGATATAACACCAAGGTTTAGACTCCTTCTCAGTAATCAAGGATCTCGCAGGGGCGGGATCCATCAAGAGGGACTCATCATGAGCAAATCCTGCTGCTCCATCCAGCATGCCGCCCCCATCAAGGCCGTCAGCAAGGCGGCCTCCGGCCAGAGTGAACATCACCACGATAGCCACTGCTGCGACAACGCGGCCCGCCCGTCAGTGACTGTTCAACCCAGACGCCTCATGAGCACGCATCCCGTGACGTCAATGAATCCCCGGGGATGAAGAGCCTCCCCGAGGAAGTTGTCACGATCAAGCGTGCTGCAGTGCGTCCATATCGCCAGCCCATGAACATGAACATGAACATCAGCACGATATGCCACCTGCCGATCCGCTGGTTACGCCTGCACAAGGCAACAGCCGCCATAGCTGGCAGGTGTTGGGGATGGATTGCCCCAGCTGCGCCCGCAAGATCGAGACCGCCGTCAGCCGGGTGAGCGGCGTGCAACAGGCGCGCGTGTTGTTTGCCACCGAGAAGCTGGTAGTGGATCTGGCCCCAGGCCTCTCCCCCGATCCCGTCACCGCCGCCGTGCTGGCCGCCGGTTTCCAGCTCAAGGGGGAAAGCCAGGCAAGCAGGCAGCTGGCCGCAAGAGCAAGCTTCACAACAGCCCCTGCAAGGCAAGCTCGGCAACTTTTTGGGCAAATATTGGCAGCCCCTGTCACTGGCCAGCCCTGATGTTGGTGGCGGCCCTGCTGCCGGCCCAGTTTGGCCAGCCGCTCTTTACCCTGGCGACACTTTGGGGGCTCTGGCCCGTCGCCCGCAAGGCCTGGGCATTGACCAAGAGCGGCTCCCCCTTCGCCATCGAGACCCTGATGACGGTGGCGGCGCTCGGCGCCCTCTTCCTCGGGGAGACCGCCGAGGCGGCCATGGTGCTGCTGCTCTTCATGCTGGGGGAACACCTGGAGGCCTACGCCGCCGGTCGTGCCCGCGCCGGTGTCACCGCCCTGATGGCCCTGGTGCCCGACCAGGCGCTGCGCATTCGTACCACCGCAGAAGGTGAAATACGGGAAGAGGTGGCCGCCGACGCGCTGCGCCCGGGCGACATCATCGAAATCGCCCCCGGCGCCCGTCTGCCGGCCGACGCCCGTTTGCTGGATCCCCTCGGGGCCTTTGACGAGAGCGCCCTGACCGGCGAGTCCATCCCGGTGGAGCGCCGCCAGGGTGACAAGGTGCCCGCCGGCAGTCTGGCGGCGGATAGGGTGCTGCGCCTCGAGGTGGTCTCCGAGCCCGGCAACAACGCCATCGATCGCATCCTGCACCTCATCGAGGAGGCCGAGAGCCAGCGCGCCCCCATAGAGCGCTTCATCGACCGCTTCAGCCGCTGGTACACCCCGGCCATGATGCTGGTCGCCCTGCTGGTGATACTGGTACCGCCGCTCGCCTTCGGCCAGGGCTGGGACGAGTGGATCTACCGCGCCCTGGCCCTGCTGCTCATCGGCTGCCCCTGCGCCCTGGTGATCTCCACCCCGGCGGCGGTCACCTCGGCCCTGGCCGCCGCAACCCGCCAAGGGGCCCTGATCAAGGGCGGTGCGGCCCTGGAGCGACTGGCCCATATAGACACAGTTGCCTTTGACAAGACAGGCACCCTGACCCAGGGCAAGCCGCAGCTGACCGAACTGACAAGCCTGGATGGCCGACCGGAGGCCGAACTGCTGGCCCTGGCCGCCGCCATAGAGCAGGGTTCCCACCACCCGCTGGCCCGCGCCGTGGTCGCCAAAGCGAGCGAACAGGGACTGACTCGCTGGCAGACGCCCGCGACCTGCGCGCCCTGCCAGGCATGGGGGTTGAGGGGCGCATCAACGGCAAGCTGTGGCAACTGCTGGCACCGAGCCGGGTGGCGACCCTGAATGCGAACAGCTCAAGGGGCATTGGTACGCTGGAGCGCAGGGCAAGACCGTCGTGGTGCTCTGCCAGAGCAGCGGCGACAAGGCGCTGCCGGTCGCCCTGCTGGCGCTGCGGGATCAGATCCGGCCGGAGGCGGCGGCGGCGCTGCAAGAGCTCAATCGGCTTGGGCTCCAAAGCATCATGCTGACCGGGGACAACCCCCGCGCCGCCGAGGCCATCGCCACCGAGCTGGGCATGGGCTGGCGCGCCGGCCTGTTGCCGGAGGGCAAGGTGGAAGAGATAGCCAGACTCGCAAAGACCCGCAAGGTAGCCATGATAGGGGATGGCATCAACGACGCCCCCGCCATGAAGCGAGCCAGCATCGGCATCGCCATGGGGGGCGGCACAGACGTGGCGCTGGAGACCGCCGATGCGGCCCTGACCCACAACCAGCTCGGCGGCCTGGCCGCCATGATCCGGCTGTCCCGCGCGGCGCTCGCCAACATCCACCAGAACATAGCCCTGGCGCTGGGGCTCAAGGCCATCTTCCTGGTCACCAGCCTGCTCGGCATCACGGGTCTGTGGATAGCCGTGCTGGCGGATACCGGCGCCACCGCCCTGGTCACCGCCAACGCCCTGCGACTGCTGCGCAAGCGCTGAGGTTCAGCCAGACAAGGTAACCAATGCCTATACCCCCAAAGCCGTCCCCAACCGGGGTGGCTTTTCTCTTTCTCTTCTCCTGACCTGCAAAGAAAAAGCGCGCCTGCCGGTCGGCAGTCGCGCTTTGCTTACTCTCGGAGTTATCCCACCCTTGGCGAGGTGGAATTCAACCCGGGGACGCCGAGCCATCCCCGGCTCAATGGGGCTTACTTGGCGCTGCACTCCTGAATGACGGCTGTGCCCGCCTTGACGCCAGCCGGGTCAACCTTCACCAGCACACTCCACAGCCCCTGCGGCAGGGTGATGCTGTTATTGGCACTGCCACCCTTGGAGAAGGCGAACGAATAACCGGTTTCAGCGTTCACCGCGCCGCCACCGTTGAGCAGGTACTCCTTGCTCCAGTCCTCGTTGGCGACCTTGAACTCGGTGCTGCCGGCGTAGTTGAACGCCGCCTGATAGATGGCGAGATTGCCGTCCATCCCCTTGTAGCTCAGCTGGTACTGAGGTTGGGCTCCCCAGCCGGAGAGCTCACCCTTGACGAACAGGTTGTAGCCGAGCGGATTGCCCGCCACCGTATCCAGCACCTTGCAGCTCTGCACCGGCTCGGTGAAGCTGACGCTCAGGGTCGGCTTCTCCTTGTTCATGGCGGTAAAGACAAACTTGTAGCTGCCTGCCTTGCCAGGTCATGCCGATATTGCCGGTTTCTCCGCCCTTGCACAAGGGTCAGCGGAGTGAGGGGGTCACCAGCTTGTCACCGGCGTTGCAGCTGCCGTAGTTGGCGATATTCCAGCTGGCATCAGCGATCTTCAGCGTTGGTCTCGCCCAGCTTGCCCCTGCGGCACACCGGAGTGGTCTGCTCGTACATATAGTTGCCGCTGAACGCCATCTGGTTGACTGGCCCCACTGGCCAAGGAAACCCTTCGAATAAAGATCCCGGTCGTGCCAAACGGTGGCAGCGTACTCAGGTCGGTCTTCTTGCTGACCGGCAGGCCCGCGCCCTGCGTGCCAGACTGCGGCTTGACGAACACGGCGGCAGACCAGGCTCCAGCGTCAGCTGGCCACCATTGTCATAGGCGGCGCCGCTGGCGATGCTGTCGACTGCGCGATGCTTGCCGCTCAGCACCAGACCGGTCAGGTCGATGGGCTGACCGTTACCGTCACGGAAGTCGCCGATGCTCTGGCTCTGGTTGGTGGCGTTGATCATCACCACCAGGCCGTCGATGGCGGGATCCAGATCCGCACCCGCGCTCGCACCGTCGTCCACGCTCATCACGATGAGACCCGGCACCTGATCCGGTCCGGTGTTGCGGAAGTCGACCCGCTTGATTACCTCAGCCCCACTGCCAAGACGCAGCAGACGGGAGGATTGACGCAGCTCGGACAGCTCCTGGTAGAAGCTCACCATCTGCTGCATCTCGGCCGACCCCGGCGTGGCGTGCTGGCCGAGCACCTGCTCGATCAGCGCGTAGTTGGCCTCATCCTTGTCCTTGCGCGGCAAGCCCTTGTCGAAGTTGTTGTCGCCGAGGGTGTAATCGACTCGGTTGTACCAGTCACCGGAGTCGTAGCTGTCCCGCTCCATGGACTTGGAGCGCAGCAGTTCTACCCCGGCGTGGGTGAAGGGGATCCCCTGCCCCAGCATGGCGGTGGCCAGCGACACCCCCTGCATCCGCACCAGATCGGCCCCTCCCCGCGCCTTGTAGACCAGGTTGTCGAACAGGGTCTGGTTGTCATGCTTGTCGACGTAGTTCTGAACTTCGGTCGGATCCTGGGCATAACCGGCGGGTTGACCGTTGTAGTCGATGTCGGCGCCCTTCTTCGGCACGCCGTCCTTGTCGGTCAGCACGAACTCCTTGAGGTTGCCTGCCATGCCGAGGCGCACCAGGTCGGACTGATGCAGGGCGGTGGCAAGATCCACGCCGTCCAGCTCGTTGGCATCCACCAGGGCGCCGTTGCCGAAGCCCTGGGTCTTGCGAATGGCCTCGCCGCCGTCGAACGGGCTGCCGCCGCGCACCGCATCCCGCAACCGATCGGAGAAGGAGCCGATGCCGGTGCCGGCCAGGTGTTTCTGGGTCGCCTGCACGAAGCGCTTGTCATCCTGCACTTCGCCGAAGTTCCAGCCCTCGCCGTAGAAGTACATCTCGGGGTTGACCTTCTTCACCTCGGCCAGGGCCTGCACCATCTGATCTTTCGGGTGATGACCCATGAGATCGAAGCGGAAGGCATCGATCTTGTAGTCCCGCGCCCAGGTCACCAGGGAGTCATCCATCAGCTTGGCGAACATGGCGTGTTCAGGCGCCGTGTTGGAGCAGCAGGTGGAATTCTCGACCGAACCTGTCTCGGGATTGAGGCGCTGGTAGTACCAGGGCACTATCTTGTCGAGCACGGATTTGGGCCCCAGGCCAGCTTCGTTGGTGTGGTTGTAGACCACGTCCATCACCACGTTCATGCCGATGTTCTGCTTGATGGCCATGACCATCTCGCGGAACTCCTTGATCCGGGTCGTCCCCTCCGCATTGGTGGCGTAGGAACCTTCCGGGGTGGTGTAGTGGTAGGGGTCATAACCCCAGTTGAAGGAGTCCACCCCGCGCAGATAGCCATACAGCTCCTGCACCACAGGATTCTCCTTGCTGTCGCTGGCTTGCAGATCTTCCAGCACCGCCCACGGTCTGACCGCCGCCGCAGTAGCTGCCAAATTTGGATGTTTTCACATCCGGATTGACCTGACAGAGCTTGCTGAAGTCATCGCCGAGATTGGCCACTTTGGCCGGATCCTCGTTGACGGTGGCGATATCGAACACCGGCAGCAGGTGCAGGTGGCTGACGCCGCTTTTTGCCAGGGCTTGAGGTGGTTGACCGGCACAGAGTCGGGCTCGGTCAGGCCGAGGAACTTGCCGCGCTTCTCTTCATCGGTGGAGTCGTCGTTGCCGGTCAGGTCACGGACATGGGCCTCATAGATGGTGATGTCGGCGGGGTTCTGCTGGCTGTGGGGCGCCTTGAGGCTATCCCACCCTTCCGGTTTCAGGGCCGGATCATCGAGATCCACCACCTGACTGAACTCGGAGTTCATCGCCAGACTCAGGGAGTAGGGATCGGTCACCTCGTAGCGCTCAACCTTGCGGCTCAGCGGGTGGTAGACCTCCATGTCGTAGCGGTAGAACTGGCCCACCAGCTCGCTGCCCCCTTCGTAACTCCAGCTGCCGCTGGCGCTGTCGAAGGTCATGGCCACCTCGCCACTCTTCTGGTGGCTGGCGTTGTAGAGGGCCAGCTTGACCGACTTGGCGGTCGGCGCCCACAGCCGGAAGGTCACCCGGTTGCCCTCCACCACGGCGCCATAGCTCTGCTTGGTCGCCTCGGGAGCATAGAGCGCATCGAGGGCACCGGCGCTCTGCACCAGGGTCGCCCCCTGCAGGATGCCGTCAGCATCGGTGCCGATAGCCACCAGTTCCCCCTTGAGCAGGGGCTTGAGATCCTTTCCTGCAGGCAGGGCAAAGGCGGCCACATCCTTGAGGTGCGGATATTTGGCCTGTTGCTCGGCAGTCAGACTGGTCGCGGTCAGGCTGATATAGGGGAAGTCGAATACCCCTTCGGCATTGGCGGTGATGGTGCCTGATTCGGTGTGGTAGAGGCGCACATAGGGCTTGTCCTTGCCCCCTTGCCAGATGAGTGTGTTACCGTCGATCAGGTGGGCACTGGCCCCCGCCACGCCGAAGGCGGCGGTGAAGGCCTCGGCACGGCTGCCGAAGATCTCGTTCTTGCCCGCGACTATGGCCACTGTGCGATCCGGGTGATCGCTGAAGATGACCTCCATGTTGGCACCTGTCAGGTTGGCCAGATCGCCGTTGCGCGCGATGAAGTTGATGCAGCCCTCCATCTTGGCCAGCGGCACCACCCAGGCCGGGCCGAAGCTGTCCACATCGGCTGGAACATTCGCTCTTGTCATCCCACCCGGTATTCAGGCCGCTATCAGCGATGGCGTTGCAGGCATCGTTGTTCCACAGGTGCAGGCTGTGGCTGTCAAAGGGCCTTGGCCGCTTTGGCTGCCGACTGGGTATCCACCAGCGCAATGACCACCTGATTGTCACCGGCGACCAGCAACTCGGCCGGGGGCTGGACGTTGGGCAGACGAGCGACGGGCTCATCCTGAGGGCTGGGGGTAGGAGGGTTTCACACCGGAGGCATCAGAGCTGTTGTCATTACAGCCAGACAAAAGCGCGAGCAGTGAGGCTGTTACCAGCGCCACTTTGGTCTTTTTCATATCCATATTTTTATAATTCCCGCTGTAGTTAGTCTCGATAGTCGAGCACCCGGTCATTGCCAGGCGGTGCCATATTAATCAGCGGCAATCGATTCAAATGTGAGCAAAGGGCAAAAAAACCATCCAGTTTCAACAAGATAACGTTTTCAGACTGAAACTTCGATCCGGCTCACAGACCTCACGGCCATTTGGCCTCATATCTGGAAAACGGCAGTCACGGGGTCAGAAAAGCAATGTCTGATCAAGTGGATAGACAAGGAGTAAACAATGAAACGGATTGAAGAGCAGGCAAGACGGCTGGATCAGGAGTATCAGGCGATCGGGCAGCTGTTCGACCAGTTTTGCCAGCAGGCAGGCACCCTGGCCGAGCAGTATCACTTCTTCAACTGGCCCGATTATGAAGACTCGCCCCCGCTGAGCCGCGCCTTCACCCTGCTGGGGGAACCCCGCGAACTGCGGCTGCGCTGTCAGCCCGGTGAGCGGGGCCCTCAATGGCCTGATCCAGGATGATAGCGGAGAGGCACCATAGCCAGCCTCGGGTTTCGCGCCGATGGTCAGCTGCTGCTGGAGTCCGGCAAGCTGCTGGACAACCCGCCCGGACTGCTGCTCAAGCTGCTGCTGGGCTCGCTGTGGCAACACAAGCCCCAGGAGGAGATCACCGGGCAACCGCACTGACATCAGGGGCCAACGGCACTGCCGGAGGCCTGGCTGGCCTATTCGCTGCGCTATCTCTATGGTCAGGTGCACCAGCTCCTCGTGGATGGCGAGCCGTTCGCGGATCGCCTGGGCCGGGACTGGGACCGCCATCCGCAGGGAGAGCACGGCCGCATACTGCACCTGTCCCACCCGCCAGACGTGCAGATCGCGGATCTCGGCGTCAGGCAGCTCGGCTATCACCTCGCGGATCTCCGCCACCAGGGGAGCGTCCATCTCGGCATCCAGCAGCACCCGCCCCGTGTCCCGCAGCAACCCCCGGGCCCAGACCGCCACCAGCACGGCCCCCACTATGCCCATCAGGGGATCCAACCAGTCGGCCCCCCACAGCATGCCCCCCACCAGGGCTATGATGGCCAGCACAGAGGTGGCCGCATCCGCCAGCACGTGGAGGTAGGCGGCACGCAGGTTCAGATCCTGATGGCCATGGTCGTGAGCATCATGGTCGTGACCCTGGTGATGATCGTGATGATGAGCGTGGCCGTGGTGATGAGCATGACCGTGGTGATGGCCCTGATCGTCCCTGAGCAACCAGGCGCAAGCCAGGTTCACCAGCAGGCCGAGCAGGGCGATGCCGATGGCCTGCTGATAATGGATAGGGCTGGGATCCAGCAAGCGGGCCACCGACTCGAACAGCATCAGGCCCGCCACTCCCACCAGCAGCAAGGCGCTGCTGAAACCTCCCAGCACCTCTATCTTCCAGGTACCGAAGCTGAATCTGTGATCCCGGGCGAAGTGGCGGGCGGCGCGATAGGCCACGACGGAGAGGCCGAGGGCCAGGGCATGGGAGCTCATGTGCCAGCCATCCGCCAGCAGCGCCATTGAGTTGTAGAACCAGCCGCCACCGATTTCCGCCACCATCATGATGAGGGTGAGCAGCACGGCCCAGCGGGTCTTGCGCTCCGCCAGCGGATTCCCCTGATGCACGACGGGTTGATGGCAGTGGAATTAGAGCAGGGATGACATGGATTTCTCCTGTGGGCCACGATGGAATATACTATACCCCAGTATAGTTTTATTGTGCGAGAGGATCCCATGTCACACACGGTTCACGACAAGAAGAAGCTGCTGGCCAGGGTCAGGCGCATCAAGGGACAGACAGGTGCGCTGGAAAGCGCCCTGGAGCAGGAGACAGACTGTGCCGCCATCTTGCAGCAGATAGCCGCCATCCGTGGCGCCGTCAACGGCCTGATGCTGGAGGTACTGGAAGGCCATATGCGCGAGCATCTGGGGGCGCCGGAGGCGACCCCGGCCGAGCGGCAGGAGGATCTGGATCAGGTGGTCAGCGTCCTGCGATCCTATTTGAAGTAGCGCAATGCAAAGACGCCCGGCAGCAAGCCGGGCGTCTCGTCAATCAAACTCCCCGTAGGGGGTCAGGGGCAGCGGCGGCATATCGAGATCCCCCCGCCACGGCTTGAAGGTGTAGCGCAAAAACAGTGTGGCATGGCTGGGGCATAGTCATCCGCCTGCTGGATATCGATCCGGCCGCCGATGCGCCAATGATCCGTCAGCCGGTGCTCGACCAGCGCGTTGACGGTATAGCCCGTGCCACGGCTGCTCCACCGGCCACGGTGGCATCCTTATCCGGCAAACCATCCGGCAACAGACCGGGCAGAGGATAGCGGCGAGAGTCCTCGGTTCTGGCCTGCGACCAGGAGACCGACCCACCCAGCTCCCAGGACCAATCCTGCACGCGCTGGCGATAGCTGAGCGGCAGCGATAGCGAGAGGTAACGCTGGGGGCTGTAATAGCCCCCCTTGCCCAGGGTATAGCCGCCAGATCCTGCTGATAATGCCACCACATGGAGCTCAGTCCGACACTGACCCGGCGCTGCTCCTCGTTGATGAGCTTGTAATAACTCCCCCCATCAGCCGGGTGCGCCAGTTGTCAGGCACATTTTTGCCCGTCAGGAGATGCTGCTGGGCGCTGCCCCAGAAGCCGACTGCCACCCCAGGTCATGGCTGAATCCAGGCGAACCCCGTTGGCCCGCACCCCGCCCCAGCTGATGCCGGTCCCCGGGTCGCTTGCACCGGCATAGGAGAGCAGCGAGCTATTGACGGGCCGCCGTGATAACGTGCATTCCCCACCCCAGCTCTCGCCAGTCTCCCTTGACGCTCGCCCCGCCGACCCAGTCCACCACCTCAAACCCGAGCGGCGTGGTGCCCCCATCAAAGGCCCAGCGCTCATCATGCCAACCCGCCGCCACCGTGGTTCCCCGCTGGCGCTGCTGCTCCATACCGCTGCAGTCGCGGGCGGCACAGGTGCCAAACTCCTCCTGATAGGGGGAGTCCGGCAACTGGCCCGCATCCATGTCCACCAGCTCGAGGCGGCCAAAGGCGGTGCCGCCGGCCAGAGGGGTATCCAGTTGCATCATCTGGGTCAGGGCCTGCAGATCGGAGACGCCGCCGGTGCCGCTGGATCCCCAGTAGTCACTGTCGAACGAGAAGGTGGTCTGCTGCTGGCGATAGTGTCTGTCCAGATCGCTGCGCAGCCTGGAGACCAGCCACCCTCATCACGTCGCGGCTGCGCGAGCTCGCTCAGCGCCTCCATCCATATCCTCCCTGGGGGCCAATGCCGCCAGGCCAGCAGCCCCTTTCTATCCAGTGCCAGGGCCCCCTCGTTGTCCCCGCTGGCAAAACGCTGGCGAGCGGCATCGCGCCAGAACAGGGCACTCTCCTGAGAAGGGGGTAATCCGGCGACAAGCGGTGTGTAAGTGGCAAAAATCTCTTGCGCGAGTTCACGCTCGCCCAACTGCAGATTGAGGTTGGCGACCTGACGATAGAGATTGACCTTATCTGCCGATGGCACGCCATCAGGCCAGACCGGCAGCCAGCGCCGAGCCGCTTGCCGATCCCCTCTGGCCAGTGCGAGCTCGGCCATGCCAAGTCGCGCATCTGGATGCTCCGGATGTTCGGCCAGAATACCTTGATAGAGCTGCGCTGCACGTACCGTGTCACTGCGAACCGCCGCCCATTGCGCCAACAGCAATGCAATATCCTCGTCAGGCAACAGAGGTTGCAGCAACCGCTCGGCTGCGCCTTCATCGCCCTGCTCACGAAGTCGGGTAGCGTGTGCAACCAGTTCCCGGCGAGCAAGTCGGCTATCCAGCTCACGCATATCTTCGGTCCAGCGTGCTGCGGGCTCTTCGGCCAGCAGGGTGCGCGCTTGCGCCAGGTTGCCCTGTCCGGAAAGAAAGAGCGCAGTGGCATAACGCAACGAGAGATCACGAGGCGTGGCCGCAAGGCGTTGCCGCAGCAGATGCTCACCCGCGGCAGCGCCATCGACATGCCAAATCCCCTGCCAACCGGTACGCCAGCCAGACATCATCAGGTCGCAAGCGCAATGCCTCCTGACGCTGAGCCACTGCCTGCGGCCACTTGCCCGCTTGAGCAAGCATATCGGCCTCCTCCTCCAGCTGCTTTGCCTTGAGCTGCGCAGCTTGTGCCTGCAAGCGAGGAGAGCGACTCTGTTTGGCCAGCGCCACGGCTTTGGCCGGATCCTGCTTTACATAAAGATCAAACAGACGCCCCAGCGCCCGCTCGTTGCCGGGGCAAAGGCAAGCACCTTGCGATAGGCCTGCTCTGCCTCTTTATCCTGCTGCCGAGCGAGCTCGCTGTCCCCCAGCCCAAGCCACCCCTCGACCTCCTGCAGATCTAGCCGGGTGGCTTGCCAGTACAGAGTCTGACCGCCTCTTCCCACTGCCGGGTGGCGGCCGCTTTGTCGGCGCGTTCCAGCAATAACCAGTAACGGTTGGTCGCCAGCAGACTTTCCCACTTTGTACGCTGGGCTAAGTCCGGCTGCCGTAACAGCTGCTCCAGCTGGGTTACCGCTTCCGCTCGCCGGTTGTTGCGTGAGTAGGCTTCGGCCAGGGCGCCTCTCAACCCCAGATCATCAGGGTTGGCAGCCAGCGCAGCGCCTTGATTTCCCCTATCGAAGCCTTGCCTGTCTGGCTGCGTGCCAGTGCATGCTGACGCTGGCGAAAGGCCGGAGATGCCCACTGCTGCTCCTGGGTATCAAGCAGCTTCAGGCCTCATCCACCTCCACTGTCAGAGCCAAAGGTCACAACGAACTGCCGCAGCGCATCCATGCTCTCAGTACCGACCGGCATATCGCGGATCGAAGCGAGCCAGAGGGAGGCGGCCGCATCTCGGCTGTCCGGGATGAAGCGCCATGCGCTTCAGCAGTACCATGGCCTCCTGATAGCGACCATCCTGCTGCAGGTTGCTCACCAGACCGACCCGCAACCCGCATGACCGGGATAGCCCAGCTCAAGATCCTGCAAGGTGGCCATCGCAGCCTTGACGTGTAGCGGGCATGCGGGCCTGTAGCAGCGCATATTCCACCGCCAGATCCAGCGTCGGCGGCCCATCAGAACCAAACAGTTTGCGGTATTCGGCTTGCGCCTCCTGCAAGCGCCCTGCGCTGGCAAGCACGCGAGCCTGCTGCAACTGCTGGCGCAGCGCGGGTGCATCGAGCGCCAGTGCGGCCATGATCTGGCGGTACTGGCTCGAATCCGGCGCCACGCTGGCCAACTGGCGAGCAGCGCCTGCCGGGCATCCCCAGCTTGCCCGAGGCGCAGCGCCTGACGCGCCTGGCCGCCAGCAGCTCGGGGTGGTTCGGCTCAACCAGAGAGAGGGAGTAGAGCGAATTGCTGATCAGCGCCTCGTTATGGGTCGCCTCCCCGACGCGCACCTGCTCCAGCAGCCAGCTGACCGGCTCACACCGCAGCGGGTTGCCGCTCATCAGGCAGGCCGAGCGCCAGGCAGAGGGATGTCACTCTGCTTGATGACATTGCTCGCTCCAGCGGGGGATCAGATTGCCATTTGCCGCAAAACGATAGCGCTGCTGATCCCAACCTGAGCCGAACAGCGTCAGCACGCTGCCATAGTAGGCATGGGCATCCCAGCCGCGCTGGCACCTTGCTCACGCAGCGCATCCAGCGCTGGCTCCCCTTGCATCAGGGGAGCAGGGCGGCGGCAAAACCGCCCGCACCACTTCCCTCAGCCTTGCCGGTGGCGGTATCGATGCGCTCCGGAACCTGGCCGGTAGCGATTGATATAAGCCTGCATGGGCGAGAAGTGGGTAACCAGTTGCTGTTTCGCCGGATCATCAGCGCTGAGCATCCCGAGCCAGAGATAGACCCGAATCGCATCATAGCTGCCCGGGGCCCATGCTGTCGGCGTCACCCAGCCTGTCGGCCCCTGCCAGTCGACCCAGTCAGGGGCAAAGCCCCCGGGGGCACTGGCCATCAACATGGCGGGCCACTGCTTGTGCATCTCTTGCCACGGCCCCTGCATGCCGGCGACGCGAGCCAGCAACTGGGGCGGCAAATAAGCGGGGTTGATCGTCCAGCGATTTTCCGCCACAAATCCTTTGGGCCCCGGCAGCAGCACCGGCCCCAAGCCCGGCACTCGTGCCACCTCTTCCCGGGCGATGCGACGCAGCAGCATGGTGCCGATGGATTCGTAGCTGTGGTTCTGCCACAGGCGCCCAGCCTCCAGCAGGCTGTAGGCGATCCAGAGATCCGAATCTGCCGCGCTATTGGCATCCAGCACACCCCACTTATCTCCCTGCTGCCCCCATAGCCATGCCGGCAGGAAACCGGTCAAATCCCCTTTTGCCAGCTCGCGTTCGGTCCAGTTCAACAGTTGCTCGAACGTCTCCCGGTCATCATTGACCAGCGCGAAAAAGAGCGCATAGCTCTGCCCTTCCGAGGTGGTGATGCGGCGCGCGTCTGACGGGTCAACCACCCGTCCCTCGGCAGTAATGTAATCCCGCTTGAACTGCTGCCACTCGGGCCAGTCACACGCGGCTCGTGCCGGCAGTGCGCTGGCACACCAGAGCAGCAATAACGCGATCTGTCGGATCATCTTTCTCATCTCTTACTCTTCCTTCAAACGACGACGGCTGACCCGGCCAGCAGCAACCTGAGACCCCATCCCAGCAGCAGCATGCTGAGCAGGGTGATACCGGCCAGCCGCACCGGATGGTTGGCCAGCAGATGCCACACGCGCTCCCACCACGGGAGATAACCCACCTCGTAGCGATCGCCGACATCCAGCGCGGTGACCCCGGCCTCGCGGATAATCGCCACCGAGCCCTCAACCTGAGCCCGCAGCGAAGGAGCTTGCATTGTCTCGTTCAGCAATCGGATACCGGCGTTACCATCTGCCAGCAGGGCCACCACACTGCGCTGGGGATGAACGGGGGATTGCAGACCAAGCACCACGGCTATCGCATCATTCCCGCTGATCCCGACCCGGGCCTCTGGCTGGCGGTCGCTGGCCGACGAGTGCTCGACCGACCTGAACTCGCGCCTCGGCTGGTTCACCCAGCTCTGCAGCGAGGCGAGCAGCGCATCCGGTTCGGCATCATGGCGAAATTCGGCGGGCAGCGAGCCGATCAGCAGGGTATCAAGGTCGGCATCCCGCACCTGCTGCCAATCATTGGTCAGGGTCACCGCCAGGGCCGGATAACCGGTTTCCGCACCGATAGCCCCCAGGGTATCGAGCAGGGTAGTTATCTGATCGGAAGATGGTTTAAGCGGCATAACTATCTGGGTTTCAGATAGATCAGCCAGCTTGCTGAAGGGGAAACCCGATCCCGGAGAAGGCCTTCAGGTTGGGCATCTCGATCAGATGGCGGTAGCCGGTAAAGTCGAGGGTTGAGTTCTCATCAATCCGAACCTGATGGGCCGGTGGCAGCAGCAGATCGCAGCGCCCATCCTCATGCCCGCCCATAAACTGCTGACCATATTGGAACGCGAAACTGAGACGATTGGGTTGCCCGCTCTTGAGCCCGGGCATCCGCAACGCTCTGGACTCATCGTCGCCAGTCAACCAGAGGGGCAGCGTCAGCAACTGCTTGCCCTTGATCTCGTCTGGCTCCAGGGGATACGACTTCATCAACTGATCGTTCACCTTCACATCCAGCCGGGAGCCGTCATGCAGCACCGGTGATGTGTAGTGATATCCCAGCTGCAGCTTGATCCCGTTCGCCCCCGGCTGATAGAGGTCAGGTGGCAACTTGACGGTGAGGCTCCAGCGGCCAGATCGCTCGCCCGCTGGCTTGCAACTGACCCGGATAGTCGAGCAACTCGGCAAAACGCACCGGCCGATCCAGCCTGACCCAGTTGGGTGCGTCATAGGGCACTCTTGGTGCCAGAGGCTTGAGCTCTTCAACCCGTACGCTCTGACCACGCAGCAAGACATTCCCCTGCGCGATCCCCTTGCTGGCAAGCAGCAGGTCATCCTCATTTCGCCCCAGGATCAGCAACAATTTCACATAGGGGTTATCAGGCGCACTCACCATGTCGATGGTGGGCCCCGTCACCTTGGGGTAATCGACCAGAAAGTCGGGGCGACTATCGTTGGTCGCGAAAATAATGGCATTGCGCTCCGGCATCTCATTGATCAGCACCGGAAAATGCTGCCCGCGCCATTGCGCCTTGGCCCCGAACCAGGACGCCAGCACCGCTGCCGCCTGTTGCTGCTCCAGCGAAACCGCCCCGGCAAATACCATGGGCAGCACCAGCTTGCGCATCATCGCGCGTGTCGAGAAACGGCATCGGGAAGAAGGAGAGCTCATTGCGCACCGGCAGGGTCTGCAACTGCAGATTGAGGCGGGTATCCCGATTGATATTGAGCCACAGGGTATCGCTGGCCGGGTTTTCACAGACCTTCTGATAGTGGCCGATGAAGTTCAGTTTGAGCCGGTTGAAATCCTTGGCGTAACGGGGATCAAGCACCATAGAGGCATAGCTTCGCTGCCCCATCTGCTTGTCAACAAAGGGCTGCACGCCCATCAGCTCGTCATTGAGATAGACCTTGAGCTGCGAGACCAGCGGCAGCAGGGAAGGCGAAGGGGTGAAGTCCAGATCCAGACCGGCCTGGGTCACCACCTCGTCGCGCCGCACGGTGAAATCGGCGAATCCATCCGGCAAGTTGCCGCGCAGGGAGAAAGTGCCCGGCTGTGCAGCCATCTGCTCCAGCGTCATGGAACGAGGTGCGAACCGGGGCCGGCACCGCAGGCAGCGGTCCCGTCATCTCGTCGCCGATACCGTGGAAGCCGCCAGTATCAATGCAAGCAAGTAAGGTTTTGGTTTCATGATGCTTTTACTGTCTGTGCTGTCGATGTTCCGGAACCGAAATCCGGCGAGACGCGACGTGGAACAAAAGAGAGCAGCCAGAACACCAGCTTCTCACTGAGGATGCAGAAGGAAGCCAGCGGCGTGGAGCGCAGCAGACGCCAGTAAGCCCCCCAGCCCAGCTGAACTATCTGGAAAAAACTGTGCAGCGGGCGATCGCTGCCCAGCCGTTTTTGCCACAAAGACCAGGTATCGGCGCGGGCAAAGGTGCACTGGATAAACGCAATATGTTGCGCCTTGTCCATTGGCTCCAGCTCCAGCCCGAGGCGGCTGCCAAATACCCGCTGAACCCGGGCGGGGAATGCCGCTCCCGGTGTCCATAGCGCAGCAACAGCCAGACCCGCTCCTTGCCCGCCAGAGGCAGAGGCGCATCGAGACGAACCCACACCACCGTTCGAGTAGTCCTGAGGGTGCAGGGATAGAGGTGGCCGTTGGCCAGCTTGATGGCTGCCGGCATCACCATCTCCACCCTGGGGTTGGTGCGCACCTGGCGCGACTCGAACGCTACCGCCAGCGCCCCGCCCAGTATGGTCATGTTGTAGAGGGCCCACAACATGCTGAGGATCAGGGTCGGGCACTCGTCGGCTTGCCCGGTGCAGAATGCGCCAGATGCCAAAGCCCAGCCCGCACAGGTTGAGCAGGATCAGGATCAGATAGGGCCTGGAGACAGACAGATCCAGATACACCTCCTCCGTCATGCCCCCCTTGGCGGTGACGTTGAACTTGCCCTTGTGGGGGGCAAACAGCGCCACCGTGGTCGGCCTGGCTATGTACCAGGCCAGCACGGTCTCGTAGACCTCCCCCCAGAAGGAGTGGCGCACCTTGCCCTGCAGCCGGGAGTTGGTCAGGGCGCTGTGGAAGATGTGCGGCAACATGTAGAGGGCGATGGCCGCCGCCGGGGCATAGATGATGTAGGCGTGCAGGATCAGGAAGGCGAGCGGCGCCGTCAGGAAGATGAGGCGCGGTATGCCCGACAGGAAGTGCAGCATGGCGTTGAAGTAGCAGAGCCGCTGCCCCAGATTGAGCCCCTTGCCAAACAGGGGGTTGTCCAGGCGCAGGATCTGCACCATGCCGCGCGCCCAGCGGATGCGCTGCCCTATGTGGGCGGAGAGACTCTCGGTGGCCAGCCCCGCCGCCAGGGGAATGCGGATATAGGCGGAGGTGTAGCCAAGGCGGTGCAACCGCAACGAGGTGTGGGCATCCTCGGTGACCGTCTCCACCGCTATGCCGCCGATCTCGTCCAGGGCAGAACGCTTGATGACGGCGCAGGAGCCGCAGAAGAAGCTGGCGTCCCACATGTCGTTGCCATCCTGCACCAGGCCGTAGAACAGCGCCCCCTCGTTCGGCATCTTGCGAAACCGCTGCAGGTTGTGCTCGAACGGATCGGCGGAGAAGAAGTGATGGGGGGTCTGCACCACCCCGAGCCTGGGATCCCAGTAGAACCAGCCCACCGTCATCTGCAGGAAGGATCGGGTCGGCAGGTGATCGCAGTCGAAGATGGCGACCAGATCCCCGCTCGCCTGCTTGAGGGCGTGATTGATGTTGCCCGCCTTGGCGTGCTCGTGGGTCGGCCGCGCCACATAGCGGATCCCCGCCTCTTCGGCGAAGGGCCCGAACTCCTCGCGCCCACCATCATCGAGCAGCCAGATGGTCAGTTTGTCCTTTGGCCAGTCCAGCGCCAGGGCTGCGTAGACTGTGCCCTTGACGATGGCGAGATCCTCGTTGTAGGTGGGGATCATCAGATCCACGCTGGGCCACTGTGCCGAATCCGCCGGCAAGGGCGCCGGGGGGCGATTCAGCGGCCAGGCCGTCTGCCAGTAGCCGAGCAGCAGCACTATCCAGGCATAGGTCTCGGCGGCCAGCAGCAAGAGGCCGCAGGTGAGGCTGACGGGGTCGAACCAGTCCAGGGTGGAGGTGTAGCGCCACCAGATGTAGCGGCAGGAGACGGTGAGGGAGAGCACCATCATCATCAGCATGGGGTAACGGCCCGGCACGGCGCGCAGTATGAAGGCCATCCCCATCAGCATGATGACGAACACCAGCTGCGCCTGCAGGGTGAATGGCTGGGTGATACAGAGCAGGGAGAGGGTGCCGGCCACCGCGCAGAGCAGCACGCTCTTCCAGCTGGCAACGGCCACGGCATTGCGTGACCGCCCAACTGGCTGCGCTCGAAGTGCGCCATAGCCCCCTCCAGCCACAAGGTACCTTTCTGCCACAGCCGCAGGCTCCAGGAGGCGGCCAGCGGAAAGGTCTGGGTTCTGGCGCGCCAGCAGAGCAGCCAGAGGCGTCTGCAGCAGCAGCGCAGGGGATCACCGGGGCGGGCATGCGTCACATGTGGATAAAGGGTATCACTCCGGGCAAGCAAGCGTTGCCAGCAGGCATTCTCAAGGGGAAACAGTGCCCATGCCAGCAGCCGCAAGCGTCACTGACGCAGCGGCCCAGCGGGATGAGCCAGCGCTGGCGCAGCTCCCGGTAACTGTCACGTAACCAGCAGAGCCTCGGCAGGTGTCAGCAAGGCAGCTAGCATGAAACGTCTCTATCGTGACTGAGGCACCAGCGCGCCAACGCATCCAGCTCATGGGCAATCAGGCTGTCGGGGCATAGTCACCGACCGGCAATTTGGCCGCCATCGCCTCCGCCATCGACCTCATCCCGATGCAGGCGAATGCTGAGCAGAGGGAGTCCCCCCTCCATCCAGAGGTCGAGCAGATCCTGCTGCAGGGCACGCCGACTGGTAAATTGGGTGACCACTACCTGCTCTTGGGGAACCAAATGATGGCGATAGAGCCGCGTATGGCAGTTGGCATCGGCATTGACCACGGTGAGCAATTGGGTTGACTCAGCCACCGGCGTCACGCCAGCAGGCAGGTCCAGCAGCACCAGATCATATCCCTCAACCGCAGATAACCAGTCGACGGATAACAGACCCCGTAACACCGCCCTGAGCCAACAGATCCAGATCCTCGCCAGCAATGGAGCGCCGTCGCGCCACTGGCGGGCCGGATCCGCCAGCAAACCCCAGCCGCATGGTTCATCATGGGGTCTCCCCAAATGGAGCCGGCAGGTTGTCCTGGCACGATCGACCAGCCAGCACCCGGGCCCCCTGCTCCCGGGCCGCCAGCGCCAACCGGCAACGATAGAGCTCGTGCCCACGCCCCCTCTTATCCCTTGCAGGGCAACGGTAATCACTCCGCGGTGTCCTCATCTCCAGCTCGGCCAGCAGGGGAAAGCGCTCGGACAAGGCGACGATGCTCTTCCAGAGGCGATATCGTGATAGCTCAAATGACACCAAACGCCTTCTGGACAAGCTCCCATATCGCACTGGCTCTGCGGCCTTCTACGGAGACAGTCAAAAGGTTGGTTCAAGATTGCCGATTCATCAGCGTCATGCGCTCCGTTAACGGGGATAAGGAACCCAGTCGCCCTGTCCCAGTTTGATGTGGTAATCCCTGATAATGCACCACCACGGTTCCCTGGTTCTCCGACACCATGGGGTCTTCGGGCAGGTTGTTGAACAGCCCATTCCAGTCGATGGTGGCGCTCCGAAGGTCACTCCACCAGCGTTTTGGCGACCAGTTCGGAGATGGCCAGGTAACTGCTGGGCTCCCGGGATATGGCGGGTCGGGGCATGGGGAGCCTGGGTGCCGATAAAGGCGGATACCGACCGGCATGCGGGTAATGGCGGGGCTGGGAATATCGCGCAAACCGGACATCTGCATACGGTCACCGGCGAGGGCCGCACCATGTTCCGGCACCACCACCACCATCACCTTGCGACCGGAGCGCTCCAGCTCGGGTGAGGAAGTGATCCAGTTGATCCAGCAAAGTGCGCAGCCGTGCTTTGTACGGGGGCTGGCTGCCGATTGGCATAACGATTGCCATCGTGCAGGGCAATGAGGTTAAAAAAGGTGGCATTGCGGCTGGAATGGCTTGGCTCTGGCTTCGCCGCTGCAACCAGCGCGTCAAACAAGGCGTCGCTGTTAGATCGGCTCACCATGAAAAGAGGTCACCTCATAGGGCAAGCCTTGCCTGCTCATGGGTTCGCTGCTTACGCCGGCGTAAGCCTTCAATCCTTGAGGTAATTCCCAAACCCACCAGAGTGGTCCATCACCATCTCTTTTGCAAATCCCAATTGAGCCAACTGTCCATTAACAGACACTGTTTGGGGGCAGCCTGATAGAGATCGTGATGGCTGGGCTGACCGCAGCTGGCACGCAGCAGACGAATCGATGGCAGGGCCGCTGTAAGAGGTGGCAGAGTTAAAGCTGTCGAACAGGGCATCGAAATGACGCCATACAGGGGGTGGTCCTGCAGACCGCTCGCCTCGACATCACTCCAGGCCAAAGAACAGATGTTGATGACAGCACATCGAAAGGGTCGCTTTGGCAGGCAACTGCTGCGGAAACCGACTCGCGCCCCGCTCTTCTGGATAGAAATCATTCAGATAGGCATTGAGGTTGTCGCTGGTCGGCGGAGCGCTCTGATCAAGCTGCTGTTCCAGTTCTGGCGGTAACCGGCATCGCGGCCAGCGACCCTTTTCACCGGTTGGGTAGCTTGCGCTTGATGCTTGGCATTGCAATCCCAGCGACACGCAACAACTGGGGGGAGAGCCACAGCCAGAGCAGGGAGATCAGCATCCAGGGTGTAAACCGTAACCACTGCGCCATAAACAGGTAGGTCGTCAGCATGACAAAACCAGCCCCGACCATCTCCCAATTGATGAAGCGCTCGAGCAACTCCAGCCAGTAATCAGCCGTAAAAGAGAAAACCTGTCCCCCTTGGCTGACAATGCTCTCGAAACCCGGCAGCCAGGTGTCGTGATAGAAGAGCCCGACACCTACCGGCAGGGCGATCAACGACCTTGCCCGCCGCATCAGCGTCGAGGGGAGCGGAAAAAGCAGAAACGCGGCAAAGACCAGATTGGCCAGCGGGTGGAAATTGAGATATCCCCCCACAAGCAACGCCAGTTTGCCCAGAAAATAGAGGTTCCAGCCACCCAATCCGAGCCAGTTCCTAGCACCGGGGGCGAAAAAGAGTCTGAAGATGTATGTCGCGTCATTGAAACCGGTCTACCTGTATCGCCACCAAACCGAACAATTGCGGACAGGACAACGCTTGACAAGAACGTTATTTACCTATGCAGCGTAATTGATGATCAGTTAAATATCTTCATATCCAATCGATGAACATGTTACATACCAAATAAATGCAAGTTATTAGCTACATAATTCAAAAATCAGCACGGGGTTTGGCGATAAAATAAGGGGTGTCACTTTACTCCCCTCCAGCATCACAACTTGCGCCACGGCCCAAGGGGAGAGCGTCATCCTTGCACCACAACATGCGAACTGCTTGAGGCAAATGGGGATTACGCCATGATGTCCAGCCCGGCTGAGGGCCGGCGAAATTGGACAGTCAACCTCAAGGACCCCCCATGTTTGAACACGTCGATGCCTATGCTGGCGACCCCATACTCACGCTCGTCGAGACCTTCCACAAAGACACCCGCGAGCAGAAGGTGAACCTGGGGATCGGCCTCTATTACGACGAGCAGGGCCGCATTCCGCTGCTGCCCTCGGTGCAGCAGGCCGAAGCCCAGCGCGCTGCCGCGCCGGCGCCGCGCCCCTATCAGCCGATGGAAGGGGCCGCCAACTACCGCACCGCGGTGCAGCACCTGCTGTTTGGCGCCGATCACGAGGCGGTCAAGGCCGGTCGCATCGCCACCATCCAGACCATAGGCGGCTCCGGCGCCCTGAAGATCGGTGCCGATCTGCTCAAGCGCTACTTCCCGACCTCGGAGGTGTGGGTCAGCAATCCGACCTGGGACAACCACAAGGCCATGTTCGAGGGGGCCGGCATCAAGGTGCACGACTACCCCTACTACGACGCCACCACCGGCGGCGTGCAGTTCGACGCCATGATCGACTGCCTGAGCGCCCTGCCGGCGAAAAGCATAGTGCTGCTGCACCCCTGCTGTCACAACCCGACCGGGGTGGATCTCTCCCGCGCCCAGTGGGATCGGGTGATCGCGCTGGTGGTCGAGAAGAACCTGATCCCCTTTATGGATATCGCCTATCAGGGCTTCGGCGATGGACTGGAAGAGGATGCCTACGCCATTCGCGCCATGGTGGCTGCCGGTGTCAGCTTCTTCGTCAGCAACTCCTTCTCCAAGAACCTCTCTTTCTACGGCGAGCGCTGCGGCGGCCTGTCGGTCATCTGCCAGGATGCGGAAGAGGCGAGCCGGGTACTGGGCCAGATGAAGGCGACTGTGCGTCGCAACTACTCCAGCCCGCCCACTCACGGTGGTCAGGTAGCCGCAGCCGTGATGAGCCAGCCCGAGCTGCATGCCCTCTGGGTCGGCGAGGTGACCGAGATGCGCACCCGCATCAAGGCCATGCGCCAGAAGCTGTTCGAGGTGCTCTGCGCCAAGGTGCCGGGCCGCGATTTCAGCTACTTCATCAGCCAGCGCGGCATGTTCAGCTACACCGGCTTCACGCCGGAGCAGGTGGACCGCCTGCGTGAAGAGTTCGCCGTCTACCTGGTACGCTCAGGCCGCATGTGCGTGGCGGGCCTCAACAGCCGCAACGTCGACTACGTGGCGGACGCCATGGCCGCCGTGCTCAAGGGTTAATCCCCATGCCCCGCTTTGGCGGGGCTTTTTGTTTGCTCCGTCACCTCTTGATGGGTCTGCTCACCCTCCCCCGGCTGTGAGAGAATGCCAGCGGGTCATTGAATCTTTCTGATTCCAACGCTTCATCCGTTTATCTTCATCCACTTCAGGAGCCACTATGGATCTGATCGCGCTTTCTCTGGGCTGGGAGGACGTCATCTGGTCACCCTGCACCTGCTGCTGGACACCCAGAGCGTCACCCGCAGCGCCGAGCGCCTCTGCACCACTCCCTCCACCGTCAGCAAGACCCTCAACCAGCTGCGGGATCTGCTGGGGGATCAGCTGCTCTACCGTCAGGGCAACCAGCTGCTGCTCACCCCCTTTGCCGAGCGGCTCGGCCCCACCCTGCATCGACTGCTGGGGGAGCTGAACGGCCTCACCCGCCAGAACGCCTTCAACCCCGCAACAGTGGCAGGGCAGCTTGCGGCTGGGATTGCGCGAGAGCGTGATGACCTGGCCGGTGGGCCCCATGCTGGGGAGCTGATGAAGGAGGTGCCGGGCATGGTGCCCGTCATCTGGAACAAGGATGAGCAGGGACTGGAGGCGCTGGCAGCGGGCAAGCTCGACTTCGTGATCCTGCCCCATGACCAGAGCCAGCCCCTGCCGCGCCAGCCTGGCTGGTGTGGGAGACCCTGCGGGAAGAAAAACTGGTCTGCCTGCTGCGCAAAGATCATCCGGCGCTGGCCAAGCCCTGGGATCTCGATGCCTACCTGAGCTGGCGCCATATCGCCATCCGTGATCAGGAGCTGGCCAACCCCTTCTTCGAGCAGAGCCTGGCCCAGCAGCAGGTGCGCGCCAGATTGGCGCCACCCTGCCGATTTTGCCAGTGCCACCGGCCCTGCTGCCCCAGACCGACCTGATCCTCACCGCCATCGGTGGCTGGGCGGCCTGCATGGCCAGTCAGCCGGATCTGGTGATGCGTCCGGCACCGTTCGATTACGGCAAGGTGAGTCACAGCCTGGTCTGGTATGGCCCGGCCGGTGATGGCTCGGCCCGCACTGGTTCCGCCAGCGGATCCTGCAACTGGGTCGCGAATTGATTGAACCCTGAGCCGGACGACAGACAGAGATTGATGTTTCACCGTGGCGAAACATCAACGGCAAGTGAGGGACTTCTTTGGTATAGATGGGGCTGGGGAAGGAGGCGACGTTGTTGCCCAGATCCGTGATGCGGGCCGCCCCCTGCTTTCGCACCTGATCGATGCGCAGCACCTGATGCATGGGGATCAGAGTGCGGCGCACATCGGCAAATTCGCTCTTGAGCTTCTCGTGGCTGGGATCGACGATAAGCGCCGTGTGGTTATCCCAGACAAAGTCGGCAATCTCGATAAAACCGAACAGCTGGCCCTGATTGACTTCGCGCACATAGACTTCGTAGCGCTCGCTGTGGCAAATAAACTGAACCCGATATAACGCCTTGCTTTCACTCATGATTATCTGTCATTGAGGGGTAAGAAGATGGCCATTATTCTAGCCGCCGTTCTCGCCCCCTCCAATAGACAGAAATCACAGTTGCGGTCCTTTACATGCCGCTCCTCACACCATGACGGTCACCGGATGACGCAACCACTCAGCGCATCAAGGCAGGCAGTGATACCGGCCCCAATCCCGCTGCACGCAAACGACGGGCCAGCTGTTCCAGCTCGGTTTGGCTGGCCTCTGGCCATTGCGCATCGCCTCCCCCGCACCCCGTGATGGCGAAAGCCGTTGAGGCGAATGGGCACAGGCCCAAGCCGCTGCAAGAAGGCGGCGAGATCCGCGTCCAGCTCACCACTCGCATCCAGAAAATCGCTCTTGCCCGGCACATGGAGCAGCCGCAGTTCGGTCAGCTTGCCGTGGCGTGCCAGCAGTTGCAGCGAGGCCAGCACCCGCTCGCGACCATAGCCGGTCAGGGAGTGATGCACCGAGTCGCGCCACCCCTTGAGATCGAGCATGGCGCCGTCGAGCACCGGCAGCAGCCGCTGCCAGCCGGTTTCGGCCAGCGAGCCGTTGCTGTCGAGCAGGCAAGTGAGATGGGCAAGATCCGGCGCGGCCTTGATGGCGGCAAAAAGTGCCACCACGAAGGGGAGCTGGGTGGTGGCCTCGCCGCCGGATACTGTGATGCCGGTGAGCAGCGGGCCGTAGCGGCGCAGCAGGACCAGCACCTCGGCCACCGACATGGTGGCGTCTTGGGGTTGGCGCTGCGCGGGCAGGCATCCAGACAGCGTCGCAATCGGTGCAGAGCGCCGCCTGCCATTGTACCTTGCCTCGCCATCGTCCCTGGAGAGGGCGCCGCTCGGGCAGACCGCGAGGCAGTCGCCACAATCGTCGCACAGCCCTATGGTGTGCGGGTTGTGGCAGCCGGGGCAGCGAAAGTTGCAGCCCTGCAGAAACAGCACCAGCCGGTTGCCCGGCCCGTCGACACAGGAGAACGGCAGCACCCTGCTTACCAGGGCGCTGCGTGTTGGCAAGGCGTCAGCCATCAGGTTCGAGCTCAATACTCGCAGATGGTCGATTCTAGGCCCAGCACCCGCGGCGCCCGCTGGCGAATGCCGGTCAGCTCGCTCGCCTCGGCGCCGAGGCAGGTGGTCTGCAACCGCGAGCCTTCGGCGGCGAAGCGAGCCACATCACTCTTGCGGATCATGTAGCCGGTCACCCGCACCAGATCGCTGTCCGCCACGTTGGCACTGAATTCGCGCATGCCGAGGGCGAAGGCCCCCTTGCAGAGCTGCAGCAGCGCCTGCGGGTTCTGGCGGATGGTGGGATCCAGGGTCAGGATCTCGCTGATCCCTGAGTGGTAGTAGCCGTGGTGCGGGGCCAGGGCCAGCAGGTGGCTGGCGGGATCCGGCTCCTCCCCATAAGGGATGCGCACCCCTGGGGTGACCCCCTTGTCCAGGCTGAGCCCGCCCTGGGAGTGCAACAGCGCGCGGCCACCCCAGGCATGGGTCTGCGGGGTCGTGGTCACATAGGCGGAGAGCTGGGCCGAGATGCGATAGCCAAGCTGGTTCGCCTCCTCGTCGTGGCCGTAGCGCTCCGGCAGATTCTCTTTATCCATCAGGATATTGACCGCTTCCGCCATGCCGTAGATACCGAACATGGGGACGAAACGATCCTCATCCAGCAGCCCCTCCTTCACCAGGAAGCTGTCGAAGAAGCCGGACTCCTGATGCAGGAAGGCGGCGCGCGCTTCGATCAGCTGGGAGGCCAGACGGCAGTAGTGGGGCAGCAGGCAGCCGAGGAAATCATCGATCCCCTGACACTGCTCGGCGACCCGCTTGAGGGAGATGCGCACCAGGGTATTGGCGCCACCGGCCTGCGGCAGGGCGTTGTAGCAGCTGACGATGCCAAAGCCGCGCTGGTCGAAGGTGTCGCGATGGATCGGGTAGTTGGCTATGTGGGGCTTGCCGCACAGGGCTATGTTCTGCACCCCCTGCATCAGCAGGCTGTCCGGGGTCGATGCGGGATCGTGAAACAGGCTGAGGTTCGGCGCCACCTGCTTGAGTTCGCCGTCGATACGCAGGATCAGGCGACAGATCCTGTTGTCATCCGGGCCTATGTTGACGTGCATGAAGGCGTCCGGCAGCACCCTGTCCAGGTAGATCCAGAAGCCTTTCAGCTTGCGATGGAGGGCCTCGTCATCCAGCTCCCCGACGAAGGGCAGCAGCAGGTGATCGAGGCGCCCCAGCCAGACCGGCATGCCGGTGACCGAGGGCACATGGTGATAGAGGATGCGCAGGGCATCCAGGGCCTCGTCAAAATCCCGTGGTGGCGCCAGCTCCAGCCAGGGGGAACCTTGGCGCAGGAACTTTTCATAGTCCGGCAGCACATAACGCGGCTTGTAGGGGGCATGTCCCTCGAACATGTCGCAGAGCACCCCTTGCGCCATCGCCTCGGCCACCTCGGCAGGCAGCGCGGGATAGGGCAGCGCATTCTCGGCGGCGAGCGCCAGGGCATGGCTCTTCTGGGCGGCGGAGAGATGGGGATCGCGCACGATGCGCTGACAGGTTTCGGTGAAAGACATGGGACACTCCTTCACGGACAGAGCCCATATCCTCACACTTTGCAGGCTTTTTTTGAAGTGACATTCATGACATGGCGGATGTCCAATAATGACATCCATTAGGTAAAATCACGGCTCACGCTTCACCAAGGCAAGAGCTCGGCCATGCCTCCCAGCCAGCGCAGCAGGAAGAAGCCCCCCATGCCGACCACCACTACCACCAGGGTCGGCAGCCGCAGCAGGGTCAGGGCGGTCACCAGCAGGGTGGCAGCCAGGTAGTCGGGATCCCACTCCAACCCCTTGCCCGGCTCATAGCTGAAGACGATGGGCAGCCAGATGGCGGTCAGCACCGACTGGGCCGAGAAGCTGAGGAAGGCCCCCATCTCGGCACCGGGCTGATAGCGGGTCAGCCGCGAGAAGAAGGCGAAGCGGTTGAAGAAGGTGATCAGGGCCAGCAGGCCAATCATCAGCCAGCCCATGGTCATCTCCTCATCCGGTGCAATACATAACCCACCACCATGCCGGCCAGGGCCGAGATGATGATGTGGATCTCCGCCAGCAGCGGCTTGGTGAGCAGCGCAGTGCCGCCGCTCACCACAGTCGCCGCCACCATGGGCAGGTTCTTCATGGCGGGTATGGTCATGGCGATGAAGGTGGCGGCGATGGCAAAGTCCAGCCCCATCTTGTCCAGCCCCTCTATGTACTGGCCGGCGGCGATGCCGAGCAGGGTCGCCAGGTTCCAGAACAGGTAGAACACGAAGCCCGCGATCAGGGCATAAGCGGGGTTGAAGACGCCGCTTCGCTCCCTATCCTTGAGTGCCACCGCGAACATCTCGTCGGTCAGGAAGAAGGCGAGGCTGGCACGCCAGCGCAGGGAGAGCGGCAGCACGTCCCGGCGGAAGGTGAAGCCGTAGAGCAGGTGCTGGGAGGTGATCACCATGGTGGAGCCCATGATGGGCAGCAAGGGGGTGCCCGCCCCGAACAGTGTGGTGGCCGAGAGCTGGGCGGCGCCGGCATAGACCAGCAGCGACATCAGCTGGGCCTGCACCGGGCTCAAGCCCGCCTGCAGAGCCAGGGCGCCGCACAAAATCCCCCAGGGGATGACGGAAATGGAGAGGGGGAGAATATCCAGGGTGGCGCGCCACCAGAGCGCACCCGTGGGCTCGGGCGCGGCGATGCGGGTTCCTGACATCATGGGATCATCCTTGTGACTTCCAACGCGAGCCGGAAAAACTAGCACGGCGCGGGAGGGGCTGTCACGCCATCCAGGGAGGAAATAAAACGCCCGCTGGGCAGCGGGCGTGAACGGCGAGGATCAGGGCTCGATGACGATGGGAGTGCCAGGCTCGATGGCGTTCCAGATCTCGTCCATCTCGTGGTTGAGCACGGCGATGCAGCCATTGGTCCAGTTGGACGGCTGTACCCTGCGATCCCCCATGCGGTTGAGCTGACCATGGATCATGATCATGCCGCCCGGGCGCACTCCCAGCTCATTGGCACGCTTGATGTCGTCCAGATTCGGGTAGTTGATGTGGATAGCCTTGTAGAAGCCGGAATTGCTCTTCTTGTAGTCGAGGGTGTAACGCCCTTCCGGGGTACGCTGATCCCCTTCCTGCTGCTTGTGCCCCTTGGGTGCAGGACCCAGGGCGACCCAGTAGCGCTTGACCGGCTTGCCATCCTTCATCAGGGTCAGGCTATAACTCGACTTCTTGACCACCACCATGTCGGCGGACAGGGTGGCAAAACTCAATGCGGGCCACAGCCCCAGCAAACACAACAATACGGCTCTCAATTTCCATCCCTCGACAAGCCTTCAGGGCTTTGTATTTAGCTAATCATCTGAATGTCGCCACTCTCTGGCGGCGAGCGAGCGCCATGATATGGGATCGCCGTGAATACTCAATATATCCAGAGAAACATATCTGTGGCCCGCCTCGCCAGCGCTCAGCCAACGCCTCTGCGCCTCACCATAATAAATAGTCAAAACAGATAGATGGCGCAAAAAACAGGCGCATCTTGCGCCCCGGCTCACACCGCGGCAAAGATCCCGTCCCACCTCGGCAGGCTTGCTTACCGCTGAAATGAACAAGCCCTGCCGATGGGCAGGGCTTGCTGGTCGAGGAGCGCCTCACCGGGCGGTGGCGGGCTCGCGCTGATAATGCTGGCGGATCCAGGCCTCGAAGTCGGCCAGCATGCTGGCCTCCGACTCGCTGTTGTCGGCAATCAGCTCGGCGCCGTGCATCACCCGGATCTGGGCGTCGAGCGGCGTCCCCTCTCCTGCCGACGGGCGCTGGCTCGCCGCCGTCATGCAGGCTTCGGCCGTTGCCCACGCCTGCGCCACGCTCTGGTTGCACGCCTCGGCCAGGGGAGCGGCACTGAAGCCTTCGCCAGTGAGGCTGCGCAGCGTCTCGTCATGGGTCATGCCATTGCCCGGTCCCCAGTAGTGGGCGGCCAGATCCGGCCCGATGCGCGGGTTGTCGGTGAGGTAGCCGTCGCGCACAAGGAAGTAGGCGCGGGTCTGCTCCACCGCCATCAGCGCCAGCAGGTAGCCGTGGTAGGCGCAGGCCGACTCCTGATTCAGGAGGTGCGGAATGGCCAGCAGCGGACGCGGGCTCTCCACCCCGAGGATGGTGCGCTCCCAGCGACGGGCCAGTGCCAGCACAGCCTCTGGGGTGCGCTCTGCGTCTGCCATGGCGTAGAGATCCCGCTCGAAGTAGGCCACCAGCGCTATCTGGCGCTCGTTGAAGGCGCGAAACGGCTGACGCGCCTCTATCATGGCCCTGATGAGCCCATCGGGGATCGCCTCCCCCGCCGAGCTCCTGGCGTAGCGTTTGAGCCAGTCGGCGTCGTCCAGCAGGCTGTCGCAGAACATCGACTGGGTCTCGGCATAGGCCATGGAGGTGGGCGGAAACTCCTGGGAGAAGCAGGGGGCGTTGCCGGTCACGTTGGCAAAGTGGGCCGCATGGCCCCCTTCGTGGAACAGGGTGTTGAGGCCGCTCCAGCCGCTGCCCACCTGGGCCGGATCCGCCAGGCTGGTGAAGTTGACCACGGCGGGCACCCACTCCCCCTCCTGCCAGAAGCTAGGCACAGGGCCGTGGCAGAAGCCGTTCTCGTATTTCCCCTCCCGGGTCAGCAGATCCAGGGTGAGGGTGGCACCGCGATACTGGATGCCGAGGCGGCGGAAGCTCTGGACCCAATCCTTCAGCGCCCGGGAGAAGGGCACATAGGGGTCGAGCTGACGAGTCACGTCGCCGCTCACGCTGTAGCGCAGGTTGTGGGGCAGCAGGGCCGCCTCCCCCTTGGCGGCTTTCAGCTCCGCCAGGCTCTGGTGCACCCGCTGCTCGGTGCGGGCAATAAAGTCGTCGAGCACGGCGAACAGCTGCTCCGGGCTCATCTGCTCGTTCTTGTGCACCTTGTAGTCGAAGTAGTCGCGATAGCCCATGGCCCGGGCGAAGCGGTTGCGCAGGGCCACCACCTCGAGAAAGCCGTTGCCGACCACCCACTGCTCCAGGCGGTGGAACATGGCGAGCGCACTCTGGCGCACCGCCTCGTCGCTACTGGCGGCCAGCGCCGTGCTGGCGGCGGGCAGGCTGCCGGCCACTTGCTGGCCCTGCTCGTCCAGCAAAGTCAGCTTGAGCCCCTTGCGGCGGGCGAAGAGATCCGCCTCTGCGGCCACCAGCTCGTCCATCAGGGCGGTGGCGGCCGGATCTTCGATGACGTTGCACTCGAAGAAGGCAGCCCAGCCCGCCAGACCCCGCTTCAGATCCGCCCCCTCGGCCTGGGCCAGCACCTCCCGCAATGCGGGCAGCCTGGCCGGATCGGCACAAAACGCCTTGTAGGCCTGCTCGGCGGCGGTGAAACCGGCCTGATCGTCACTGGTGCCCATGTAGGTGGACCAGAAGAGATCCTCCTTGCGCCTGTGTACCCGCAGGTAGTCGGCATTGAGCTGGTTCAAGTAATTCCTGGCAATGGAACTCATAAATTCCCTCTTGTTATGGGGCGGCCGCGAAGGCGCCCACTCCTTTTTGGTGAAATGCCAACTCATTCACACTTCTTGCAAATAGAGCCGACAAATGGTGCGCCGGGATGCGCCAGACCACGCTACCAAAAGCGAGGGTTTCTGTCTGCTGGCTATACTGGTTGCCAACACACTCAATTGACAACCAACCATCACAACCCTTTGAAAGTTAAATAAATGTTAAACACAAAACAATCAAGGCCAGCCAGCTGACTGGCCCTCACCAGATCCGTACGGGAAAGAAGGAAAAGACTATGTTCAAGCTCGGTGATATCGCCGTGAGTCGCAAACTGATGCTGCTGCTCTCGGTGGCGCTGGTCGGCTTCATCGCACTGCTGCTCATCTCCGCCAGTGCCCTGCATCGCAACCTGATGAGTGAGCGGGAAGCCCGATTGCAGGCGGTGCTGGATCTGGCCATGAGCCGGATCCAGACCCTGGCCCGCCACCCTGCCCGCCCCAGAGGCCCAGGCGCAAGCCAAGGCCATGCTCGACGGCATGCGCTTCGATGGAGACAACTACCTGTTCGTGCTGGATGAAAACCGCCACGTGGTGGTGCATCCCGCCAAGCCAGAGCTGGTCGGCCAGCAAATGGGCGGGACGCCCGCCGAGTCCCACTGGCAGCGCATGGTGGATCTCGGCAAGGGCGGCCATCAGGGTCGGCTGGAATACCAGTGGATCTCCCCCTCCGGCGAGGCGGCCCAGAAGATGTCGCTAGTGGCCGGCTACCAGCCCTGGGGCTGGATCCTGGGCTCCGGCCTCTTGCTGCAGGACATAGAGGCCACCATCTGGTCCCAGTACCAGCTGATGGGGGGCGCCACCCTGCTGGTGATCCTGCTGATGGGGTGGCTGGGGGTGGCCATCAGCCGCTCCATCGTCAACCCGCTGGCGGAGATCAACAGGGCCATGGCTCAGGTGGCGGCCGGGGATCTGGTGGTCAGCATACCCGTGCATGGCAAGGATGAGCTGGGGGCCGTC
Organism: Aeromonas ichthyocola; assembly: GCF_046087985.1. Classification (NCBI taxonomy): domain Bacteria; kingdom Pseudomonadati; phylum Pseudomonadota; class Gammaproteobacteria; order Aeromonadales; family Aeromonadaceae; genus Aeromonas; species Aeromonas ichthyocola. The sequence goes on along the minus strand of NZ_JBJSWH010000005.1, from coordinate 274,292 downwards.
GCCCGCTGTACCAATCAGGGGCTGGACGCCATTCGCCGCGCCCTGCTGGAGGCGAGTCAGGGGGCCCGCAACGTGGCGGATGCCGCCCTGCGCATCGCCGCCTCCGCCGAGCAGACCAATCAGGCGGTCAACAGCCAGCGGGATCAACTGGCCCAGCTCACCACCGCCATGAACGAGATGAGCGCCACCATCTCGGATGTGGCGGGTCACGCCGAGAACACGGCCCGCGACACCCAGGACGCCACCAGCGAGGCCGGGCTCGGCAACCAGGACGTCCACGCCAGCGTGCACGGCATCCAGGCGCTCGCCACCGAGGTGGAGCAGGCCACCCATCAGGTCAATCGGCTCAAGGAGGGGGTGATGCAGATAGGTGAGGTGACCGCCGTCATCAGCGCCATCTCGGATCAGACCAACCTGCTGGCTCTCAACGCCGCCATAGAGGCGGCCAGAGCCGGCGAGCAGGGCCGCGGCTTCGCCGTGGTGGCCGACGAGGTGCGCCAGCTGGCGAGCCGTACCCGCCACTCCACCGAGGAGATCCAGAGCACCATCACCCAGTTGCAGCAGCGGGCGGTGACCGCCGCCAGCGCCATGGATGCCAGCCGCAAGCTGGCGGAGAGCAGCGTCGGCCAGTCCGAGAAGGCGGGGCAGGATCTCTCTCTCATCGTCAATCACATCCAGCACGTGAGCGACATGGCGACCCAGATAGCCACGGCGGCGGAACAGCAGAGCATGGTGGCCGAGGAGATGAACCGCAACGTCAGCGGCATCAATGACTCGGCCCTGGAGATGTCCCAGGCCGCCTCCCAGCTGGCCCAGGAGAGCGAGCTGCTGGCCGGACTTTCCCGCAGCCTGGACGAGCGGCTGGCGGTGTTCAGGCTCGGCAATGCCCTCCCCCGGGATCTGGCAACCGGGCAGGCCCCGCGCCCCTCGTCCTCCCGCCGCACAGACCAGTACCCGCACCACTGACCGTCTGACACAGTCCCATCCCATCCCCTGCCGGCCTAGCCGGCAGAGGATTTTTTCATTGATGAAAAATGTCGCGATTTTGCATCTTTTGACAGAGCGGGCGAAGCAAAACCCAACTTGATGAATTAAATATAATTTTAAAAACAGAGTGTTAAGTGATTGCTCTACTCCGATGAGGTCAAGCTGTTAAGTTTTACACTTAATAATTTAATCAAAAGAAGCCATCATGGTGGCGCCGTCCTCAAGGGCGGCACCCAGACCCTTTATGTAGTCATTTGGCAAACTGGTTGAAAGGCCAGGACGCAAAGCCTCCGGTCTAAAGACATGTCGTCCAGGATAGCGGGGCTGCCACACTCAGGTGTGTCACGGGGAACTCCCCTGCCAACTTGACTGTCCACATCACCGAACAGAGGAATGTATGGCAGCAAAAATCCAACTCAATCATGTGGCCGCGGCGCTGGCGCTGCTGGCCAGCGGCGGCGTGCTAGCCCACGGTTACATCAGCCAGCCGGAAGGGCGCAACTATCTGTGCAAGACCGGCGGCAACAGCCAGTGTGGCGCCATTCAATGGGAGCCCCAGAGCCTGGAGGCGCCGTCCGGCTTCCCCGATGGCGGCCCCGCCGACGGCCAGATCGCCTCGGCCGGGCATCCGCAATTCGGTGAGCTCAATGCCCAGACCAGCGATCGCTGGACCAAGCGCAATGTGCAGGCCGGTCCCTTCGCCATCAGCTGGACCTTCACCGCCAACCACGTGACCCGCAACTGGCGCTACTACCTCACCAAGCAGGATTGGAACCCGAACCAGCCCCTTACCCGTGACGCCTTCGATCTCAATCCCTTCTGCGTGATCGACGGCAACATGGTGCAGCCCCCCAAGCAGGTCACCCATCAGTGCACCCTGCCGGCACGCACCGGCTATCAGGTCATCCTCGGGGTCTGGGAGGTGGGCGATACCGCCAACAGCTTCTACAACCTGATCGACGCCCGCTTCGACGGTGGCACCCAGCCCCCGCTGACCTGGAGCCAGGGCGGGACCATCTACCCCTCCATCGATCTTGCGGCCGGTGACAAGGCCAAGACCCGGGTGTTCGATGCCAGCGGCGAACGTGCCGACCTGCAGACAGTGCTGACCATAGCCAGCGCCGAGCAGGGCCAGAAGAACAACTGGGCCCACGCCCTGGCAGGCAAGATCAATGCCGAGCAGACCCAGATCCGCGCCGGCCAGCAGGGGGCCGATGGCCAGTTCAACCCCGTCTACGGCCAGAACCCCATCTACCTGAAAGCCGGCAGCAACCTGCAACGGGTCGAGATCCAGCTCGAGCAGCAGCAACCGCCGGTGGGCAACAGCATCAACGTGAGCGGCCTGGCGAGCGACTACCAGCTCGACAACGGCAAGGTCACCCTGAGCTTCACCGTCACGGCGCAAGGGGATCTCGCCGTCACCAATACCCTGTATGACCATGGCGGTGTCGCCAAGGGCCAGAGCGGGGCCGACATCAAGGACAGCAGCCAGAGCTTCACCATGGAGGCCACGGGTCTGAGTGCGGGCCACCACCAGCTGGTGATAGAGGGCAAACCCAAGGCTGGGGGGGAAGTGGTGCAGCAGACCCTGGATCTGATGTTCAAGGAGCCGGCCGGTGGCGACTATCAGTTCAGCTTCCCGGAAGGGCTCAAGTCCTATACGGCCGGCACCAGGGTATTGCAGCCGAAGAATGGCAAGATCTATCAGTGCAAGCCCTTCCCCTACAGCGGTTGGTGCAGCCAGTGGTCCAGCACGGCCACCCAGTATGAGCCGGGTATAGGCTCCCACTGGCAGGAAGCCTGGATCGCACAATAACGCGGTCGCAGTGACATCAATAACACGGGGAGCCCATGGCTCCCCGTTTCTCATGCGCCACTCGGCTCAGATCTGGTAGTCGAGCAGGGGCTCGTTGCTCATGGCCCTGGCCTGGATCTCCGCCAGCGCCAGCTCTGGGTTGCAGAGCTGGATGAACTGCCAGGTGAAGTTGTGCTGGAACTGCCCCTGCTTGAGACCTATCCAGGCGGTGTGCGGCGCAAACAGCCGGCTGCCGTCGAGCTGCACCAGCCCCTTGTCCCGCTGGGGATCAAACGCCATGTCCGCCAGTATGCCCACCCCCATCTCCAGCTCGACATAGGTCTTGATGACGTCGGAATCCTGGGCGGTCAGCAGGATCTGCGGATGTATCCCCGCCTCGGCGAAGGCCTCATCCACCCGCACCCGGCCCGTCAGGCCCGCCTGATAGGTGACTATGGGCCAGTGGGCCAGCGCCGCCAGGGTGAGTTCCCGCTCGGCGGTGAGCGGGTGCTGCTCCGGCACCACTATGTTGTGGTGCCAGCGGTAGTAGGGAAACGCGACCACACCTTCGCTCTTGTCGAGCTGCTCGCTGCTGATGCCGATATCCACTTCGCCGGTCTGCACCAGCCGCACTATCTCCTCCGGGCTGCCCTGACGCAGTTCCAGTTGCACCAGGGGGAACTGCTCGCGAAACGCCTTCACCACCCGGGGCAGGGCATAGCGCGCCTGGGTGTGAGTGGTCGCTACCAGCAGCCGCCCGGAATCCCGGTTGGCAAAGGTGCTGGCCAATTTGCGGATATTGTCGGCGTCCCCCAGGATACGCTCGGCGATCACCAGCAGCTCCTTGCCCGGCTCCGTCATGCCGAGCAGCCGCTTGCCGTAACGGATGAAGAGCGCGAGCCCAAGCTCCTCCTCCAGCTCGCGGATATGGCGGCTGACCCCGGACTGGGAGGTAAAGAGGGCATTGGCCACCTCGGTCAGGTTGTAATCCCGCCGCGCCGCTTCCCGGATAATGCGTAATTGCTGAAAATTCACCTCATCGCCTCCTGCGCTGAGTGGCGGTGGATGCTGCCACCGTCCTCTTGTTATTGGGCGACCGGATCAGGATCCGGCTGCAAGCCTGAAAAGGGGTCTCGCCTTGGGGGCTCGCCTTCAAATCTGGTAGTCGGGATAGAGCTGCGCATGCCGGGCCACCAGGCGTACCCCCTGGCCGGGGGCGAAGGCACGGGCGGCCTCCTTGCTCAGCTCGGCCTCGTAGTGAGCTCCTCTGGTCTCGCCATCCCCGCGCAACTCCACCCGGATCCGCGGCCCCATGGGCAACAAGCGGGTGATGGTGGCGCTGATGCCTCCCGGTGCATCCGCCGGCAGTATCTCCAGCTCGTGGGGGCGCACATAGGCAATGGCAGCACTGCCTTGTGCCAGCTGGGAGCTGATGGGCCCCCCCAGCTGCTGCTCACCTATGCCGAGCCCCTGCCCGGCCACCCGGCCGCGGAACAGGTTCACGCTGCCGAGGAAGCTGTGCACAAAGGCGGTGGCGGGCTGGTCATAGACCTCGGCCGGGGTGCCGATCTGCTCGACCCGCCCTGCGTTCATCAGCACCACCCGATCCGCCACCTCCAGCGCCTCCTCCTGATCGTGGGTCACGAACAGGCTGGTGACGTGCAGCTCGTCGTGCAGCTCCCGCAGCCAGCGGCGCAGCTCCTTGCGCACCTGGGCGTCGAGTGCGCCGAAGGGCTCGTCCAGCAGCAGCACCTTGGGCTGCACCGCCAGGGCGCGCGCCAGGGCGACCCGCTGGCGCTGGCCACCGGAGAGCTGGGTCGGATAGCGCTCGGCCACGTGACTGAGCTGCACCAGATCCAGCAGCTCCTTGACCCGGGCGCGGATGCTGGCTTCATTCGGCCGATCGGAACGCGGTTTGACCCGCAAGCCAAACGCCACGTTCTCGAACACCGTCATGTGCCTGAACAGGGCATAGTGCTGGAACACGAAGCCGACGTTGCGCTCGCGCACGTGGAGATCCGAGGCATCCTCGCCGCGGATGATGACGTTGCCGCTGTCGGCCTGCTCCAGCCCGGCGATGATCCGCAGCAGTGTGGTCTTGCCGCAGCCGGAGGGGCCGAGCAGCGCCACCAGTTCACCGTCGTGAAAATCGAGGTTGATGTCGGCCAGGGCCGCGTACTGATTGAAATACTTGTTGAGTCGTTGAACCTGAATGCTCATGGCTGCCTCTCTAAACCGTTAAACCGGATTCATGGTTATCCGGGCTGACCTGCCAGCAGGCAGGCCAGGCCATATCAATGGGACTGGGTGGGCTGAGCGCGCAGCCGGGCCAGCAGGGTCTCCCCCAGCAGGGTGAAGATCCCGAACAGGGCCAGCAGGCTCGCCACCGCGAAGGCGGCGCCGGTCTGGTACTCGTTGTAGAGGATCTCGATGTGCAGCGGCAGTGTGTTGGTCTGACCGCGAATATGGCCGGAAACCACGGAGACGGCACCGAACTCCCCCACGGCACGGGCGGTACAGAGCAGCAAGCCATACATCAGGCTCCAGCGGATGCCGGGCAGGGTGACCCGCCAGAACATCTGCAGGCCGCTCGCCCCCAGCATGATGGCCGCTTCCTCCTCTTCCGGACCACGGGCCTCCATCTGGGGCAGCAGCTCGCGTACCACGAAGGGCACAGTGATGAAGGTGGTCGCCAATATGATCCCCGGAGTGGCGAAGATGATCTTGATGTCGTGCTCGCTAAGCCAATCACCGAACCAGCCACGACTGCCGAACATCAGCACGAACATCAGACCCGCTATCACCGGCGAGACCGAGAACGGCAGATCGATGAGGGTGATGAGCAGTTGCCGGCCCGGGAAGCGGAAGCGGGCGATGGCCCAGGCGGCGGCCAGCCCGAACAGCAGATTGAGAGGCACCGAGCAGAGGGTCACCAGGGCGGTCAGGCCGAGGGCGCTCAGGGCATCTGGCTCGCTGATGGCATGCCAGAAGAAGGCGAGGCCCGGACTCAGGGCCTGGATAAAGACGGTTGCGAGCGGCAGCAGCAGCAGGGCGGCGAACCAGCCCAGCCCGACGCTGATCAGCAGCCACTTGACCCAGACGGGCTCACGGGTCACGGCAGGCTGGCGCACCTGAGTGGCAGGGGCCCCATCGAGGGCCAGGTCCAGGCTGGCGTTGGATGCGTTCATATGCGGCTTCCTCCGATGCGTGCCCAGCTCCAGGCCTGCAACTTGTTGATGATCAACAGTAAAACAAACGAAATCAGCAGCATGACGGAGGCGATGGCCGAGGCCCCGGCATAGTCATACTCCTCCAGATGACTCATGATCATCAGCGGCGCGATTTCCGAAACCATCGGCAAATTTCCGGCGATAAAGATGACGGAGCCGTACTCCCCGACCCCACGGGCAAAGGCCAGGGCGAAGCCGGTGAGCAGCGCCGGGATCAGGGTTGGCCACAACACTCGCGCGAAGGTCTGCCAGCGATTGGCCCCCAGGCTGGCGGCAGCCTCCTCCTGTTCGGTCTCCGCCTCTCGCAGCACCGGCTGCAGGGTGCGCACCACGAAGGGCAGCCCGATGAAGGTGAGGGCGATCACCACCCCTATGGGGTTGTAGGCGAGCTCGATGCCAAAGGGGGCAACCCACTGACCTATCCAGCCGTTGGGGGCGAAGATGGCGCACAGGGCAATGCCGGAGACGGCGGTCGGCATGGCGAACGGCAGGTCGATGAGCGCATCCACCAAGCGGCGACCGGGGAAGCTGTAACGCACCAGCACCCAGGCCAGGATCAGCCCGAACAGGCTGTTGAGCAGGGCGGCGATAAAGGCGGCCCCGAAACTCAGGCGAAAGGAGGCGAGCACCCGGGGGGAGCCTATCACCTGCCAGAACTCGGCGGCCGTCAGGTTGTTGACCGCGAATAGCACCAGCGCCGAGAGGGGCAACAGCACCAGTATGCTCAGGTAGAGCAGGCTGAAGCCCAGGGTCGGCCCCAGGCCAGGGAGGACGGAATAAGAACTTAATCGCATAACACATCCGTTTGTTATAAAAACTTTCGATACGCTGATTCTGCTCACGACCGCCAGTGACAACAAACACCAATAACGCCTTTGCTAAGCACTTTTTTGTCTAACAACGGCAAACCAGGGCTTTTAGAGCGATGAATATAAAAAAAGGTCTTTTATATAAATAAAAGACCTAACAAACGGAGCGGTGAAACCTGAGCTGCAAAGACAGTCACTATGGGATCAGGGTGGCAAGCCTGTCTGATATCTTGCGGGAACTCTCCTTGTCATATGGGTCTAGGATCAGCGGAAGCTGAGGGCAGCCCGCCTATCCCATTCGGTCGAGACGGGATCCACTACCATCTCGGCCCTGTGATGAAGGGTGTTCAGCAGGTTGAGCCCCTGACTCCACTCCCCATGACCGGACTGGGCATTGATGTGGCCCACCTCGCCGGCATCGAACAGTGGCACCTGCCACTGACGACTCCAATATTCGGCACGTTCGAAGCTCATCCAGGGATCATTGCGGCTGGCGATGAGCTGGGCGGACACCTTGATGGATCCCGCCAACGCCTCGTCCGGGATGCCGAAGCGGGCCGGATCAGCGGGAGCCACTATCAGGATGGAGGAAACCTTGTCCGGTTGCAGCCGGGCGGCGGCAATCGCCGTCAGGGCGCCAAAGGAGTGGGCCACAAGGTGGACCCGGCTACGTCTACTTCTGAGCTTGCTCGCCAGCTTGGCGCTCCAGACGGTGAGGTCCGGCTTGTCCCAGGGCAGACCCAGCATCCGCTGCCACTGGGGAAATTGCTGGTGCCAGCGACTCTGCCAGTGATCCGGCCCACTGTTGTGCAGACCGGGAACCAGAAGGATCTTGTTCATCACGGTGCTCCTATCTGTTGTCACAGGGGCCAGTCACTGTCAGCGGCCCGGTTGGTAGATCTGGTCGAACAGCCCGCCCTGGGCGAAGTGTTTCTTCTGTGCCTTGTCCCAATCCCCTTCCAGATCCTTGACGGTAAAGAGCGCCAGCTGCGGGAACTGGGCCGCCGTCTCCTTCAGGATCGCCGGGTTGCTCGGGCGATAGTGGTACTTGGCGATGATCCGCTGTCCCTCGTCGGAATAGAGGTAGTCAAGGTAGCCCTTGGCGACCGCTTCTGTGCCGTGCTTCTTGGCTACCTTGTCCACCACGGCGACGGGGGGTTCGGCCAGGATGGAGACAGACGGCACCACGAGCTCGAACTTGTCGCTGGTCCCCGGCTGACTCAGCACCAGCAGGGCTTCGTTCTCCCAGGCCAGCAAGACGTCGCCGAGGCCGCGCTCGATGAAGCTGGTGGTGGCGCCCCGGGCGCCGGAATCCAGCACCTTCACGTTCTTGAACAGATCGCCGACAAACTGCCTGGCACCCTCTTCAGTGCCGCTCTTCTTCACAGTGCCGCTCTTCTTAAAGGCCTTCCCATAAGAGACGTTGAGCAGGCGCAAGGCCTTTCAAAATTAGTGGCGGAGCGGACGGCATACTCACTGACTCGAACCCGCGACCCCCGGCGTGACAGGCCGGTATTCTAACCGACTGAACTACCGCTCCGCTATTCGGTTAGCTTTCGCTAAATCTTCTGCCGCTTACTGAGGTGTCATCCTCTCGGCCAATCATGCAATTCTGTCACATCACTGTTTAATTGGGTGCCTGGCAGTGTCCTACTCTCGCATGGCGAATGCCACACTACCATCGGCGCTACCGCGTTTCACTTCTGAGTTCGGCATGGGATCAGGTGGTTCCACGGCGCTATGGCCGCCAGGCAAAATACTTCATCTGGAAAGCTGACGTGAGTAACGACTTAGCCTAGTTGGCTTCGCTATCACTGAATTAGGTAGTAGTTCTTGCATTTGCTACAAGGCCCAGAACACTTCTTGGGTGTTGTATGGTTAAGCCTCACGGGTAATTAGTATGGGTTAGCTCAACACGTCGCCGCGCTTACACACCCCACCTATCAACGTTGTGGTCTCCAACGGCCCTTTAGGACCCTCAAGGGGTCAGGGATGACTCATCTCAGGGCTCGCTTCCCGCTTAGATGCTTTCAGCGGTTATCGATTCCGAACTTAGCTACCGGGCAGTGCCACTGGCGTGACAACCCGAACACCAGAGGTTCGTTCACTCCGGTCCTCTCGTACTAGGAGCAACTCCCTTCAATCATCCAACGCCCACGGCAGATAGGGACCGAACTGTCTCACGACGTTCTGAACCCAGCTCGCGTACCACTTTAAATGGCGAACAGCCATACCCTTGGGACCGACTTCAGCCCCAGGATGTGATGAGCCGACATCGAGGTGCCAAACACCGCCGTCGATATGAACTCTTGGGCGGTATCAGCCTGTTATCCCCGGAGTACCTTTTATCCGTTGAGCGATGGCCCTTCCATTCAGAACCACCGGATCACTATGACCTACTTTCGTACCTGCTCGACCTGTCCGTCTCGCAGTTAAGCTGGCTTATGCCATTGCACTAACCTCCTGATGTCCGACCAGGATTAGCCAACCTTCGTGCTCCTCCGTTACTCTTTGGGAGGAGACCGCCCCAGTCAAACTACCCACCAGGCACTGTCCGCGAGCCCGATTCAGGGCCCTGCGTTAGAACATCAAACATACAAGGGTGGTATTTCAAGGACGGCTCCAGCGCAACTGGCGTCACGCCTTCAAAGCCTCCCACCTATCCTACACATGTAGGTTCAATGTTCAGTGCCAAGCTGTAGTAAAGGTTCACGGGGTCTTTCCGTCTAGCCGCGGGTACACCGCATCTTCACGGCGAATTCGATTTCACTGAGTCTCGGGTGGAGACAGCATGGCCATGGTTACACCATTCGTGCAGGTCGGAACTTACCCGACAAGGAATTTCGCTACCTTAGGACCGTTATAGTTACGGCCGCCGTTTACCGGGGCTTCGATCAAGAGCTTCGCTTGCGCTAACCCCATCAATTAACCTTCCGGCACCGGGCAGGTGTCACACCCTATACGTCCACTTTCGTGTTTGCAGAGTGCTGTGTTTTTGATAAACAGTCCCAGCCATCTGGTCACTGCGACTCCCAACTGCTCCATCCGCAAGGGACTTCACTGTCAAGAGCGAACCTTCTCCCGAAGTTACGGTTCTATTTTGCCTAGTTCCTTCACCCGAGTTCTCTCAAGCGCCTTGGTATTCTCTACCCGACCACCTGTGTCGGTTTGGGGTACGATGACTTGTAATCTGAAGCTTAGAGGCTTTTCCTGGAAGCAGGGCATCAATGGCTTCACCACCGTAGTGGCTTCGTCTCGTGTCTCAGTGTTGTGTCTCCGGATTTGCCTAGAAACACCACCTACGCACTTTCACCAGGACAACCGTCGCCTGGCCCACCTAGCCTTCTCCGTCCCCCCATCGCAATTACAAGTCGTGCAGGAATATTAACCTGCTTCCCATCGATTACGCCTTTCGGCCTCACCTTAGGGGTCGACTCACCCTGCCCCGATTAACGTTGGACAGGAACCCTTGGTCTTCCGGCGAGGAGGCTTTTCACCCCCTTTATCGTTACTTACGTCAGCATTCGCACTTCTGATATCTCCAGCATGCCTCTCGACACACCTTCGCAGACTTACAGAACGCTCCCCTACCACTCACACATACGTGTGAATCCGCGGCTTCGGTGCCTGGTTTGAGCCCCGTTACATCTTCCGCGCAGGCCGACTCGACTAGTGAGCTATTACGCTTTCTTTAAATGATGGCTGCTTCTAAGCCAACATCCTAGCTGTCTGAGCCTTCCCACATCGTTTCCCACTTAACCAGAACTTTGGGACCTTAGCCGGCGGTCTGGGTTGTTTCCCTCTTCACGACGGACGTTAGCACCCGCCGTGTGTCTCCCGGATATTACTTACTGGTATTCGGAGTTTGCATGGAGTTGGTAAGTCGGGATGACCCCCTAGTCCAAACAGTGCTCTACCCCCAGTAGTATTCGTCCGAGGCGCTACCTAAATAGCTTTCGGGGAGAACCAGCTATCTCCGAGTTTGATTGGCCTTTCACCCCCAGCCACAGGTCATCCCCTAACTTTGCAACGTTAGTGGGTTCGGTCCTCCAGTTGATGTTACTCAACCTTCAACCTGCCCATGGCTAGATCACCCGGTTTCGGGTCTACACCTTGCAACTAGACGCCCAGTTAAGACTCGGTTTCCCTACGGCTCCCCTATACGGTTAACCTCGCTACAAAATGTAAGTCGCTGACCCATTATACAAAAGGTACGCAGTCACCCCGAAGGGCTCCCACTGCTTGTACGTACACGGTTTCAGGTTCTATTTCACTCCCCTCACAGGGGTTCTTTTCGCCTTTCCCTCACGGTACTGGTTCACTATCGGTCAGTCAGGAGTATTTAGCCTTGGAGGATGGTCCCCCCATATTCAGACAGGATGTCACGTGTCCCGCCCTACTCGATTTCACTTCAAGGTCGTTTTCATGTACGGGGCTATCACCCTGTATCGCTGGCCTTTCCAGGACCATTCCACTAACTTCCAAGAAACTTAAGGGCTAATCCCCGTTCGCTCGCCGCTACTGAGGGAATCTCGGTTGATTTCTTTTCCTCGGGGTACTTAGATGTTTCAGTTCTCCCGGTTCGCCTCTATTACCTATGTATTCAGTAATAGATACCCAGCTTATGCTGGGTGGGTTTCCCCATTCGGAAATCTGTGAGTAATAGCGTCTCTTACCGACTTCTCACAGCTTATCGCAGGTTAGTACGTCCTTCATCGCCTCTGACTGCCAAGGCATCCACCATGTACGCTTAGTCACTTAACCATACAACCCCAAGAAGTGTCGTCGAAACAACGCGTCTTGTTGTCGTACAACAAGGACCAAAAATAAATTTTGGTTTTCGCCAAGAAGTTTCCAAAGCACTTGTAACAAATGTTTGAGAACTACTTTTTAAATCAGCTTTCCAGATTGTTAAAGAGCATGTTTGCAACAGCACAAGGCTGAAGAAAACAGACATAAGAATCACGTTTG
>NZ_JBJSWH010000005.1:0-260000 GCF_046087985.1 Aeromonas ichthyocola | reverse complement strand
AAACCGTATGTATGCCAAAGAAGAGGCGCCGGTCACCCGGGTCAGCTTCAATGTGGGCGATCAAATTGCCAGTCACGAAGACTGGACCATGACGGTCGAAGAAGTGCAGGAGAAAGACAGCCTGCTTATATATGTAGGTGTTCGCACCGACAACGATGAGCCCGTTGCCCTCAAGGAAGTGTTTCTCAACAACTTCATCAAGTTCAACAAGCCGCAGGATCGCCTGTTCGCCGGTCAGATTGACCGTATGTCCCGCTTTACCCTGCGCTACGAGGCGCTGATCAACCAGCACCAGCGCCGTCGCAACCCGACTCGCGGTTTGGCCGGTGGCCGGGTCAGCCTGATCCCGCACCAGCTCTATATCGCCCATGAAGTGGGTCATCGCTACGCCCCGCGCGTATTGCTGGCGGACGAAGTGGGTCTGGGCAAGACCATAGAAGCGGGCATGGTCATCCATCAGCAGCTGCTCTCCGGTCGCGCCCATAGAGTGCTGATCCTGCTGCCAGAAACCTTGCAGCACCAGTGGCTGGTCGAGATGCTGCGCCGCTTCAACCTGCACTTCTCCCTGTTTGACGAGGAGCGCTGCATCGAGGCATTCGCCGATGCGGAGAACCCCTTCGAGACCGAGCAGCTGGTGATCTGCAGCCTCGACTTCCTGCGCAAGAAGCGTCGTCGCTTCGAGCAGGTGCTGGAAGCCGAGTGGGATCTGCTGGTCGTCGACGAAGCGCACCATCTGGAGTGGAGCGAAGATGCCCCCAGCCGCGCCTACGAAATGGTGGAGGCGCTGGCCGAACAGGTGCCGGGCGTACTGCTGCTGACCGCGACCCCGGATCAGCTGGGCCACCAGAGCCACTTTGCCCGTTTGCGCCTGCTCGACCCGGAGCGTTTCTACGACTACGAGGCCTTCCTCGCCGAGGAACAGGCCTACGGTCAGGTCGCCAGCGCGGCGCAAGAGCTGCTGGATGGCGAGACCTTGAGCGATGAAGCCAGGCAGATCCTCGCCAGCCAGCTGGAAGGGCTGGACTTAAGCGATGCTGCCGCCCGTCAGCAGGCGGTCGCCAGGCTGCTGGATCAGCATGGCACCGGGCGGGTGCTGTTCCGCAACAGCCGCGCCAATATTCAGGGCTTCCCCGAACGTCACCTCAACGTCTACCCCATGCCGCTGCCGGAGCAGTACAAAACTGCCATCAAGGTAATGGGCATGATGGGTGGCAATGGTGGCGATCTGCAGACCCGCGCCCTGCGCTACCTCTACCCCGAGAAGATCTTCCAGCAGTTCGAAGGCGACAACGCCACCTGGACCCAGTTCGACCCCCGCGTCGAATGGTTGCTGGAACTGCTGCTCTCTGCCCGCCAGCAGAAGGTGCTGGTGATCTGCTCCGAAGCGGCCACCGCCATCGCGCTGGAAGAGGCGCTGCGTACCCGTGAAGGGATCCGCGGCACTGTATTCCATGAAGGGATGTCCATCCTCGAGCGGGACAAGGCCTCCGCCTATTTCGCGCAAGAGGATGGTGGCGCCCAGGTGCTGCTCTGCTCCGAGATCGGCTCAGAGGGTCGCAACTTCCAGTTTGCCAGCCATCTGGTGCTGTTCGATCTGCCTCTCAATCCGGATCTGCTGGAACAGCGTATCGGCCGACTGGATCGTATCGGTCAGCAGAATACCGTCGAGATCCACGTTCCCTATCTGGAAGGGACTGCCCAGCGCGCCCTGCAGCTCTGGTACCACGACGGCCTGGACGCGTTCGAGCAGACCTGCCCGACTGCCCGCCCGGTATTCGAAGCGGTGCGTGACGAGCTGTTCGAACTGCTTGCCGCCAATACTGGTGATCAAGGCGCTCTGGATATCCTGCTGGCCAAGACACGAGAGATCCACGAGCCGCTCAAATCCCGCATGGAGCAGGGCCGCGATCGCCTGCTGGAGATCCACTCCAGCGGTGGCGAAGCCGCCCAGCAGCTGGTCGACAAGCTGGCCGCCGAAGATGACGACACCGGCATGATCTCCTTCGCCCTCAAGATGTTCGACGAGATCGGCGTCAATCAGGATGACAGGGGCGAGAACGCGCTGGTGCTGACCCCCGGGGATCATATGCTGGTCTCCAGCTTCCCGGGCTTGCCGCAAGACGGCATGACCATCACCTTCGATCGCAACACCGCCCTGTCGCGGGATGATATGGCGCTGCTCTCCTGGGATCACCCCATGATGCGCGGCGGTATCGACCTGATCCTGGGCTCCGAGATCGGTGCTACCTCGGTCGCACTGCTCAAGAACAAGGCGCTGCCCATAGGCTCCATCCTGCTTGAGCTGATCTTCGTTGCCGAGTCTGCGGCCCATCCCCAGCTCTACCGCTTCATGCCGCCGACCCCGATCCGTCTGCTGATGGACAAGAACGGCCAGAACCTGGGTGAGAAGGTGGCGTTCGATGCCTTCAACCGCCAGCTGACCCCGGTCAACCGCCACCTTGGCAGCAAGCTGGTCACGGCGTCACAGCCGGTGATCCACGGCCTGATTGGCAAGGGCCAGGTCATTGCCGACGAGCTGAAAGCCGGGATTGTCGACAAGGCCCGCGCCCAGATGGCGCAGACCCTGCAGCAGGATCTGGATCGTCTGGAAGCGCTCAAGGCTGTCAATCCGAACGTGCGCGACAGCGAACTGGATTATCTGCGCAATCTGCAGGCAGAATTGCACCACCTGATCGATCAGACCCAACTCAAGCTGGACGCAATCCGCTTTATCGTGGTCACCCATAACTGACAAGGTACCGACCGACAGCGGCCAGACCCAGCTCAAACTGGATACCCAATGCCGCTTTATCATGGTCACCCATAACTACTGATGGGGGCTTGCCCCCACCTTCTGATGCGAGACATTTATGTTTGAATACTCACCGCCTCTGGAACCCTGGCTCGATATCCTGTTCAAGGACAAGGACATCATGGTGGTCAACAAGCCCACTGGCCTGCTGAGCGTCCCTGGGCGCGGCCCCGAGAATGAAGACAGCGTCCTGCATCGGGTGAAGCAGCAGCACCCCAAGGCGGCGGCAGCCCATCGCCTCGACATGTCCACCACTGGCGTCATTGTCATTCCCCTCAATCCCAATTCCCATCGGGAGCTGAGCCGACAATTTCGTGAGCGGGAAACCGAGAAGCACTACCTCGCCTGGGTGTGGGGCGAGCCGGAGGTAGACTCGGGTCAGGTCGACCTGCCGCTCTGCGTCGACTGGCCCAACCGCCCGAAGCAGAAGGTGGACCATGAAGAAGGACGCCACGCCCTGACCCTGTGGGAAAAACTGAAGGTGGAGAACGGCAACAGCCTGATCAAGCTGACCCCTATCACGGGTCGCTCCCATCAGCTGCGCGTCCATATGCTGGAGCTGGGGCACCCGATTCTGGGTGACAACCTCTATGCCCATCCGGATGCGCTGGCGGCGGCCCCCCATCTCTACCTGCATGCGGCCATGCTGACCATCAGCCACCCCCGCAGCGGCGAGCGGATGACCTTCGAAGCCCCGGCCCCCTTCCCGGTCTGAGCAGTGAAACCGTCAGATAACACCCGATAAAAAAGAAAGCCCCCATCGCGAGATGGGGGCTTTTTCGTTCAGGTCAGACGCGAATATCGATCTTGCTTCCGAGGGAAGCGCTGGCCGATGTCGGCGCTGCCGGAGCAGACTGAGCTGCCGTTGCCAGCAGTTTCAAAGCCGATTCGCCCTCCTGGGTCTGCTGCTTCTTGGCCAGGCTGGCCACCATCAGTGCAGAACCAAACGACGCATTTGCAGAGCTAGAAATATCCATTGTGTACCTCCTGCCTAAACACTATCGGCCAGAACGTGGCAGACATGAGCCATATCGTTCAGAGCAGGTATGCCTTGTTCGGCGCACGCCGTGCCAACCAGCGCTCCTCCATCTCCAGCAGGGTCTGATAGGCCTTGGACGCCTGCTCCGGGCGACTGAACAGATAGCCTTGTCCGTAGAGATGGATGTCGGTCAATGAACGCAGCACGTCGAGCTGGCCCTGAGTCTCGATGCCTTCACACACCAGCTTCTTGCCCAGCATGGAGCCCATGCGGCAGATGTTGGCCACCAGCTCGGCCGCCTCTATGGAGGTATCTATGCCCTGGATGAAGGATCTGTCTATCTTCACCTTGCTCACCGGCAGCTTCTGCAGATAGCTGAGAGATGAGTAACCTGTCCCGAAGTCATCCAACGCCAGGTGTACCCCTTGCTGGCTGAGATCCTGCATCAGCTGCAGCGAGTTCTTCACCTCGCGCATTGTGGTGTCTTCCGTCACCTCCAATACCAGGCAGGATGCGGGTATATGGTGTTCCATCAACGCCTTGGCCACCAACTTCAACAAGTTGCGCTGGTACATGCCAGGGGAGATGTTGACGCACATCTGCAGATCGACCAAGCCCAGGTGCTGCCACTGGTGGAGCTGCTCGCACGCCGTGTTCAGCACCCAGCTCCCCAGCTTCTCGGCAAGCTGGAACTCTTCCGCCACCTGGATCACCTCGTTGGGCGGGATGAAGCCAAGTTCGGGGTGGCGCCACCTCAGCAGCGCCTCCACCGCCTCGCAGCGACCACTCTCCAGATTGACTATGGGTTGGTAATAGAGCTCCAGGGCATTGTGTTCCAGCGCCATCACCATGTCGGAGGCGAGGTGCTTGCGCCTGGCGGTTTCGTTGAGCAGGGAGCTGTCATAGATGACATAAGGCACATGGGTCTTGCGACTGTGGAACAGCGCCTGCTCCGCCCGGCTCAGCAGCTCCTGGGTCTGGTTGCTGTCCGTGGGGAAGAAGGCGATGCCTATGCCCACCTCCAGCCGGAAGGGGTAGCTGTCGATGATGATGTCTTGCTTGATGGCATGGAGCACCCTCGCCACCAGCTCCCTGACCTGGCGCAGGTCGCTGCTGTCCCGTTGCAGCATGGCGAGCTGATCGCCCCCGAGACGCGCCACCCACTCGCCGTTTTCACACAGGGCACGCAGCCGCTTCGCCAGCTCCTGCAGCAGTATGTCCCCTGTGCTGTAGCCAAACTTGCTGTTGATGTCCCGAAAATCGTTGATGTCGATCAGTATCAGACCAAAGGGAGTATCACGGCTGACATAGGACTCCATCTTCTCAAGCAAGGCCAGCCTGTTGGCCAGGCCAGTCAGCGGATCGACCCGGGCCGTTCTGAAATGGCGCCTGGCTTCACGCACCAGCAGACCGCTGAGCAGAATGACGGAGATCACCAGGCCCAACACCATGAACAGCAGGGCATCGCGCAGCTGGCCGAAGCGCTTGTCATTGCCCGAATAGACGTTGATGTTCTTCTGCATCATGGAGGCGAGAGAGTAGGAGAGCGGCTCCTGCAAGGGCGCAAGGGTCATCATGATCTGCTGGTAGTCCGGCATCCCCGGCTTCAGCCTGGTCAGCTCCGGCTCCAGCTTGCGGATATTGCTCTCGGTCAGCTGGACCAGCCGCAGCGTCTTCGGACTGTCCGCCAGACTCTTGCGCAGCTGGCCGCTCAGCAGTATGGGGGTGCGGCTCCACAGGATGTCGTAGCGCAGCAGCAGGGTTTCATGGTCGATGCCGCCGTAGTGGTAAATCTCGACGGCATTGATAAAGCGCCCCAGCTCGAGCTGCAACTGCATCAATGCCCAGGAGACGTCATAGGTATACTTTTCCATCACCCGAGTCGCATTTTGTATCTGCACCAGGCAATACAGCGTGCTACCCGTGAATAACAGAATGGATAGATAAAGAACGCCGAGTAAGGGCCAGGCCCTGGTCTTCGCTTTCACCCAATACTCCCGCAAGTCACCGTCTTTACTGCTGAATATCGATTGCGCTCAGTTGCCAGATCATCATGTCGGTGAACTCGGATCGCTTGAGTTCGGGATGCTGATCCAGCGGCAGGATAAACCAGAGCGGCCCTTTGTCACGTACCCGCATGGTCACCCCATCATCCTGCCAGGCCAAGATGGGATCGTATTGCCTGACCTTATCCCAGTTGATCCGGATCTGGAAACTATTCAAGGCGGTGAGCGTGATGCTCTTGCCGTTGGCCTTCACCGCCGTCAGCACATCCGCCAGCTTGGGCCCCACGTATTTGTGCGGTTTGTCCACCCAGGGATTGCTCGTCACTATCTCATGCTGTGGCAGGGCCTGGATCATGGCCATGTCGAAGGCAACCTCACCATCAGTCGGGTCGGCGGGATCCAGATTCCCCGTCACCTTGAGGATCACGGGCCCTTCGGGAGTGGCCAATGCCATGGTGGGGACGACAAGGGAGAACAGTAATGGGATCAGGCCTAATGTTCGCATGCTTACCTCAGATCATTTCACTATCAACAACTTCAGCTTAGTAGCACTAAAAAAAACGGCCCGCAAAAGCGAGCCGTTTGATGACTATGACGGAATTACATCATACCCATACCGCCCATGCCACCCATATCAGGCATGGCCGGGGTATCTTTCTTCGGCAGCTCGGAGATCATGCACTCTGTGGTGATCATCAGGCCGGCAATAGAAGAGGCGAACTGCAGGGCAGAACGGGTCACCTTGGTCGGATCCAGGATGCCCATGGCCAGCATGTCACCGTACTGTTCGGTGTAGGCGTTGTAGCCGAAGTTACCTTCACCGTTCTTCACGGCGTTGGCAATGACGGAGGCTTCTTCACCGGCGTTGATGACGATCTGACGCAGCGGTGCTTCCATGGCGCGCAGGGCGACCTTGATACCCACGTTCTGGTCTTCGTTGTCACCACGCAGGGAGGCCAGCTTGGCGGCTACGCGCACCAGCGCCACACCACCACCGGCAACCACGCCCTCTTCCACGGCAGCGCGAGTGGCGTGCAGGGCATCGTCAACACGGGCTTTCTTCTCTTTCATCTCGACTTCGGTGGCAGCGCCAACCTTGATCACGGCAACACCGCCGGCCAGCTTGGCCACGCGCTCTTGCAGCTTCTCACGGTCATAGTCGGAAGAGGTATCTTCGATCTGCTGACGGATCTGAGCCACGCGGCTCTCGATCAGGGCGGCATCACCCACGCCATCGATGATGGTGGTGTTCTCTTTGGTGATGACGATGCGCTTGGCACGGCCCAGATCTTCCAGAGTCGCTTTTTCCAGCTCCATGCCCACTTCTTCGGAGATCACGGTACCACCGGTCAGGATGGCGATATCCTGCAGCATGGCCTTGCGACGGTCGCCGAAGCCCGGCGCCTTGACGGCAGCGACTTTCACGATGCCGCGCATGGTGTTGACCACCAGGGTCGCCAGCGCTTCACCTTCCACGTCTTCGGCCACGATGATCAGCGGTTTGCCCGCCTTGGCCACGCCTTCCAGCACCGGCAGCATTTCGCGGATGTTGGAGATCTTCTTGTCCACCAGCAGGATGAAGGGGTCATCCAGCTCGACGGAGCCGGTTTCCGGCTTGTTGATGAAGTAGGGGGAGAGGTAGCCACGGTCGAACTGCATGCCTTCAACGACAGCCAGCTCGTCTTCCAGACCCTGACCGTCTTCTACGGTGATCACGCCGTCACGGCCGACCTTGTCCATGGCTTCGGCGATCAGTGCACCCACTTTCTCGTCAGAGTTGGCGGAGATGGTACCGACCTGAGCGATGGCGTTGTTGTCTGCGCAGGGCTGGGACAGGGCCTGCAGCTCGGCGACGGCGGCCACGACGGCCTTGTCGATACCGCGCTTCAGATCCATGGGGTTCATGCCGGCGGCAACGGCCTTCAGGCCTTCGTTGACGATGGCTTGCGCCAGTACGGTGGCAGTGGTGGTACCGTCACCGGCGGCGTCGTTGGCCTTGGAAGCAACTTCCTTGACCATCTGGGCGCCCATGTTCTGGAACTTGTCTTCCAGCTCGATCTCGCGGGCAACGGATACGCCATCCTTGGTGATGGTCGGGGCGCCGAAGGACTTGTCCAGTACCACGTTGCGGCCTTTCGGGCCCAGGGTCACCTTGACGGCGTCGGCCAGGATGTTGACGCCTTCCAGCATTTTGATGCGGGCTTCGTTGCCAAACTTAACTTCTTTAGCTGCCATGTTCTTCAGTCCTTAAATCAATTCGGGAAAAGGGGGAGGTGATTACTCTTCGACAATCGCCAGGATGTCGGTCTCGGACAGGATCAGCACGTCCTGGCCATCCAGCTTCTCGGTCTTCACGCCGTAGCCTTCGTTGAAGATCACCTTGTCACCCACCTTGACGGCGAGGGCTTTGACATCGCCATTGTCCAGAATTCGGCCAGTCCCCACGGCAAGAACTTCACCACGGGTGGACTTCTGGGCCGCAGTGCCAGTCAAGACGATGCCGCCAGCGGATTTGGCTTCAGCTTCGATGCGCTTGATGATGACGCGGTCGTGCAGTGGACGAATTTTCATCGATAACTCTCCCAAAATGAGTCTCTGTGTTGCTTGAGGAATGGCCGCAGTCGGCCAAATTTGTTATGCCCCTGATCTGGGGCAATTTGGGTAGCCCTTCAAGGGCAAATACAAAAAAAATATTTTCACGTACTATGAGTATCTTCGATGGATCACCCACCCCCAATCAGGAAGGCGGATGGACGCGGCCAGCATTTAGGCCCAGAGCACATAGAGACCCTGCCTTGAGCCGACCCAATCCCATGCTGACCGAGCCCATGACGCCAGTGCTGCTGCGCATGACGGGCCCCATGATCCTCGGCATCGTTGCCATCCTCGCCTTCAACCTGGTCGATACCTTCTTCATCGGCATGCTGGGTACCCAAGCGCTCGCCGCCATCAGCTTCACCTTCCCGGTCACCTTCGTGGTCACCTCCCTCACCATGGGGCTGGGAGCGGGACTGTGCGCCTTGCTCGGTCATGCCCTGGGCCAGGGCCGTCACGACGAGGCCGCCCGCATCACCACCGACTGCCTGTTCCTCGCCGTCATCCTGGTGACCCTGCTCGCCGTGCTGGGGGCCTTGACCATAGAGCCCCTCTTTACCTTGCTGGGCGCCAGCGCCGAGCTCATTTCCCTCATCCATGACTACATGCTGATCTGGTATCTGACCGTGCCCATGCTGGTCATCCCCATGGTCGGCAATGCCGCCATCCGGACCACAGGGGATACCAAGACCCCCAGCCTGGTGATGGGGGTGGCCGGTCTGGTCAACGGGGTGCTGGATCCCCTGCTCATCTTCGGGCCCGGCCCTTTCCCCGAATGGGGCATCCGCGGCGCCGCCATCGCTACCTCGATCTCCTGGCTGATGGCCATGCTGGTCAGCCTGCACATACTGCGCAAGCGGGAGCAACTGCTGTCATGGCGCCTCTCCCCTCGCCCGCGGCTGCTGGCCCACTGGCGCGCCCTGTTGCAGGTGGCGGTGCCCGCCTCCTTCACCAACATGCTCAATCCGCTGGCCAACGCCGTACTGATGGTCATCTTCGCCGGCCTGGGTACCGAGGTGGTGGCCGCCTATGGCGCCGCCTCCAGGGTGGAGGCGCTGCTGCTGATCGTGATGATGGCGCTCTCTTCCGTGCTGGCACCTTTCGTCTCGCAGAACTGCGGGGCGGGCAATCCGGCAAGGGCCAGGGCCGCCCTGCTGCTCTGCATGCGGTTCGCCCTGCTGTTCCAGCTCGCCATCTATGGCCTCGTCTGGCTGCTGGCCCCCCTCATCGCCAACCTGTTCAGCGATCACCCTCAGGTCGTTCGGCTGATCGTGCTCTACCTGCATCTGGTGCCCATCGGCTATGGTTTTCAGGGCATGGTGATGCTGCTGGCCTCGGCCCTCAACGGGGTCAGAGCCTCGACGGTGTCATTCGTCTTCAACGGCATGCGGCTGTTTGTCTTCTTGCTGCCAGGGGCCTGGCTGGGGGCAAAGCTGGGGGGAGAGCAGGGGATCTATCTGGGGATATTGCTGGCAAACCTGGCGGCGGGGCTGCTGGCCTGGGGCTATGCCCACCGCAGGTTTGAGGGGCTCTGCCATCAGGTCCACCCCTGACGGCGAGGGCCCCGATATGGCGGCCGACTCCGTTCACTCACTCCTTGCGTTCAAATTCGCCTTCAATTGTGGTTCCGCCACCCTTGGTCCGATCCGGCTGCACCTCGCCAGGGCGCGCCTCGAACGGCGGTTGCTGCCCCTGGAAGCCTCCCATCTGCATCCTGAACTGGCTGCTGCCCACCAGCTTGTCGGCCAGCCGGTTGCGCAACCAGGGCTGCAGCAGCAGGATGCCGAAGAAGTCGGTCACGAAACCCGGAATGATCAGCAGCAGACCGGCCAGCGCCAGCATCATGCCCCCCATCACCTCGCGGCCCGGCATCTCGCCCTGCTGCATCTTCTGCTGGGCGCTGAACAGGGTCTTGATCCCCTCGCTGCGCACCAGGGAAGAGCCCAGCACCGCGGTCAGCACCAGCAGGCCCACGGTCGGCAAGGCACCAATCACCGAGCCCACCTCTATCATCACGGTGAGCTCCAGCAATACCAGGCCAACCAACAACAGTAACAACTTGCCCATAGCAACCTCAGTGCGGTGAATAAATGAACCTGCCATCGCGCAGTCAGCGGAGTATGGCCCATGCCAACTCGTCATCGCGCAGGTCTCTTGTCACTAAAATGGGGAGCCCTGGCGGTTTTTCAAGTCCGCGGCGTCAGACAACCCGGGGTCGGGAGAAATATTTGGTCGCCCAACTGTGATTGAAGTGATTGTTCTGTCAAAGTTAATCGCTCAATTGCAATATCTGTTTAATGACCACAAGATATTTGGGGTTGCCTCAAATTTAGTGATCCAAGTCTAATATCAGATACCTCAATTGAGGTAAGATCTATCCCAGTCATTGCACAGGGGAGCCATCGGCTCCCCACTGCCCCACCCGATGTGTGGTGCTTCAGGATGAAATGTGCGTAAGGAAGTCGCGACCACTCGGTGAGGATCGTTTCCATTTATCTGATTTCTGAGGCATTACAATGAGCGACATCAAGAACGTCCGCATTGAAGAAGACCTGCTGGGCACCAAAGAAGTTTCCAACGATCTCTATTACGGTGTGCATACCCTGCGCGCCGTCGAGAACTTCAAGATCAGCACTCAGAAGATTTCTGACGTTCCCGAATTTGTCCGTGGCATGGTGCTGACCAAAAAGGCCGCCGCACTGGCCAACGGTGAGCTGGGCACCATACGTCCCGAAATCGCTGACAAGATCATCGAAGCCTGTGACCTGATGCTGAACACCGGCAAATGCTTCGACCAGTTCCCGGTCGATGTCTATCAGGGCGGCGCCGGTACCTCCGTCAACATGAACACCAACGAGGTGCTGGCCAACATAGCACTCGAGTTGATGGGTCTGGAGAAGGGCCGTTACGACGTCATCAACCCCAACGATCACGTCAACAAGTGCCAGTCCACCAACGACGCCTACCCGACCGGTTTCCGCGTGGCCGTGGTCAACAGCACCGACACCACCCTGCATGCCCTGGAAGCGCTGATCGCTGCCTTCGATGCCAAGGCTGCCGAATTCAAGAGCATCCTGAAGATGGGTCGTACCCAGCTGCAGGATGCTGTCCCCATGACCCTGGGTCAGGAGTTCCACGCCTTCGCCGTCACCCTGCGCGAAGAGATCAAGTCCATCAAGCGTTGCCAGGAGCTGCTGCTGGAAGTGAACCTGGGCGCCACCGCCATAGGTACCGGCCTGAACACCCCGCCCGAGTACTCCGCCCTGGCCATCAAGCGTCTGGCCGAGATCACCGGTCGTGCCTATGTGCCGGCAGAGGATCTGATCGAAGCGACCTCCGACTGCGGCGCCTACGTCATGCTGCATGGCGCGATCAAGCGTCTGGCCATGAAAATGTCCAAGATCTGTAATGACTTGCGTCTGCTCTCCTCTGGCCCGCGTACCGCGCTCAAAGAGATCAACCTGCCGGAAATGCAGGCGGGCTCTTCCATCATGCCGGCCAAGGTCAACCCCGTCATCCCGGAAGTGGTCAACCAGTCCTGCTTCAAGGTGTTCGGCAACGACGTCACCATCACCTTCGCCGCCGAAGCCGGTCAGCTGCAGCTGAACGTCATGGAGCCGGTGATTGGTCAGGCCATGTTCGAATCCCTGAGCCTGATGGAAAAAGCCTGCATCTCCCTGCGCGAGAAGTGCGTGGAAGGCATCACCGCCAACCCGGAAATCTGCATGAACCACGTGCTGAACTCTATCGGCATCGTGACCTACCTGAACCCCTTCATCGGTCACCACGAAGGTGACATCGTCGGCAAGATCTGCGCCCAGACCGGCAAGAATGTCCGCGAAGTCGTGCTTGAACGCGGCCTGCTGACCGCCGAGCAACTGGACGAGATCCTCTCCATCGAGAACCTGATGAATCCGCAATACAAGGCCAAGCGTTACACCCGCGAAGCCACCGTATAACCGGAATCCTGGGCCGGGTATATCCCGGCCCCATAGAGTCAGTTCCCGAGCGGCCTCCTGCTAGTCCCGTCGGGAATTGGCTTTCTGCCTAATAAAACCTAAAAAAACTGGAAAATGGAGTGTTCGCTATGATTGGAATCGAGTTACTTGTGGTGCTCGCCGCTATCTATCTGGGGGCCCGGATAGGCAGCATCGGCATCGGCTTTGCCGGTGGTCTGGGGGTGCTGGTACTGACCTGGGGTCTGGGCATGCCCATCCCGAGCGATCAGCTGGTTGCCTACCTCCCCTGGGACGTGATCATGATCATCGCGTCCGTCATCTGCGCCATCGCCTGTATGCAGCTCGCTGGCGGGATGGACTACCTGGTGCACCTGGCCGAGAAGGCACTGCGCAAGAATCCCAAGCACATCACCTTCGCCGCCCCCGTCGTCACCTACCTGATGACCATGCTGGCCGGTACCGGTCACACCGCCTTCTCCACCCTGCCGGTGATAGCAGAAGTGGCCAAGGAGCAGGGCATTCGCCCCTCCCGTCCGCTCTCCATCGCGGTCGTTGCCTCCCAGATCGCCATCACAGCCTCCCCCATCTCGGCAGCCGTGGTCGCCTTCTCCGGCATGCTGGAGCCGCTCGGTGTCGACTACCTGACCCTGCTGGCCATCTGCATCCCGTCCAGCTTCATCGCCTGTCTGCTGGGGGCCTTCGTGGCCAACATGCTGGGCAAGCCGCTGGAGCAGGATGAAGTCTACCTGGAGCGCAAGGCCAAGGGCCTGATCAAACTGCGCGGCACCAGCAAGGTTGAACTCAAGCCTTACGCCAAGCTCTCCGTCGGCATCTTCGTCGTCGCCATAGTGGCCGTTATGGCCTATGCCACCGCCATCTCCGGCAACGTGGGCCTGATCGCCAGCCCGCCCATCCCCCGCGATGGCGCCATCATGGGCATCATGCTCTCCGCCGCCACCCTGATGGTGCTGTTCTGCAAGCTGGACGCCGCCCAGATCACCAACATGCCGACCTTCAAGTCCGGTATGTCCGCCTGTATCTGCGTACTGGGTGTGGCCTGGCTCGGCAACGTCTTCGTGAAGGGCAACATGGTCGAGATCCAGGCGTTCGCCGGCGATCTGCTGAGCCAGTACAGCTGGCTGCTGGCCGTGGTGCTGTTCTTCTCCTCCATGCTGCTTTACTCCCAGGGTGCCACCACCAAGGCACTGATGCCGGCCGCGCTGGCACTGGGCGTCAGCCCGCTGGCGGCCATCGCCTCCTTCGCCGCCGTGAGCGCCCTGTTCGTGCTGCCGACCTACCCGACCCTGCTGGCGGCGGTCGAGATGGACGACACCGGCTCCACCCGGATTGGCAAGGCGGTGTTCAACCACCCCTTCTTCATCCCGGGCGTGGCCACCATCGCCATGGCAGTGGCGCTGGGCTTCTTCTTCGGCGGTCTCATCCTCTGATAGCGAGCAACTCCTTGCCAAACGGCCCTTCGGGGCCGTTTTTTTTATGTCCGGCCGCCGCGAATGGCTTCCGAACGCCCATGAAAAAAGCCGCTCAAGGGAGCGGCTCTCATCATCAGGGGCAGGCACTCAGGTGGTCTGCCGGGCACCGAAATAGTCGGCGAGGAAGTCGTCGAACGACAGGCTGTCACCGCGCTCCCGCTCCCGCTGCTTGGCCAGGGAGTCCCGCGCCTCGCCGGCGAAGTAGGCCTCATCCCAGTACTGCAGCTCACCGCTCAGCATCTCTTCCCGGTAACGGCTCGCCAGAGCGTCACCGAAGCAGCCGTTGTCCTGGCCGCTTTCCAGCAACTGCTTGAGCAGGCGGGCGGAGTAGGTCAGCTCGGGGTTGAGCAGCTTCTCCCTGTGCATGGCCAGGGTTTCCCGGTAACGGTTGCGGCCGCAGCAACGATCCAGCAGTTCGGCGACCTGGGCCAGCTCGTCGAACAGCTTGAGCCCGTACTCCTTGAGGCCGATGGCATTGCCCTGCTCATCTTCCAGCTCGAGGCCGGGACGGCGCCCTTCCAGCACCACCTTGTTCTGGTTGCGACGGTTGCGGGCTATCTCCTCGTCATCCAGCACGGGAGACGGGCGCAGCAGGCACCAGACCAGGAAGAGATCGAAGAAGCGGATCTGATCCACCTCTATGCCGAACGGCGTGAAGGGATTGACGTCCACTGTGCGCAGCTCTATGTATTCGATGCCGCGCTGCTCCAGCGCATCCGAGGGCTTCTCGCCGCTGCGCGGGGTGCGCTTGGGCCGGATCGGGGCGTACAGCTCGTTCTCCAGCTGCAGCACGTTGTCGTTGAGCTGGCGGTACTCGCCGTTCACCTTGACCCCTATCTTGGCGAACTCGGGATCATGGGTGTTGATGGCACGGCGCAGGCTGCTCACGTAAGCGGGCAGGTTGTCATGGCTGATCTTGAGCCCCGCCTGGGCGCTGTTGGTGTAACCGAGATCGGACAGGCGCAGGGCGGTGGCATAGGGCAGATAGAGGGTCCCCTTGCCAATCTTCTGGAACGGCAGGCTGCTCTTGCGCCCCTTGAGGAAGGAGTCGCAGATGGCCGGGGAGGCACCGAACAGATAAGGCACCAGCCAGCCGAAGCGGTAGACGTTGCGGATCAGTCCCATGTACTTGTCGGAGATGAAGCGCTGGCTGCAGCACCCCTCGCCCACCAGATCCTGCCACTCGCACCAGAAGCTGTCCGGCATGGAGAAGTTGAAGTGCACTCCGGCGATCACCTGCATCAGGCTGCCGTAACGGTTCTTCAAGCCCTGGCGATAGAGGGTCTTCATCCGCCCTATGTTGGAGCTGCCGTACTGGGCCAGGCGGATGCTATCCTCGTCACCGACGAAGCAGGGCATGGAGAGGGGCCAGATCCGCTCATCCCCCAGGTGGTGAATGGCGTGGCGATGGATGTCGCCAAGCTGCTCGATCAGGCTCTCGATGGAGTCGGTCGCCGGGGTGATGAACTCCAGCAGGCTCTCGGAGTAGTCGGTGGTGATGTTGGCATGGGTCAGGGCCGACCCCAGGCCTCTGGGGTGATCGGTCTGGGCCAGGGTCCCTTCCGGGGTGATGCGCAGACATTCACGTTCGATCCCGCGCCGGATCCCCTTGAGGGCGGCCACCCGATCCGGGGTGCCCAGCGCGGTCAGCAACTCGGTGAGCGACAAGCTAGTAGTAGTCATATTCACGGCTCATGTATGGCCGCCCCACCTGGGGCGGCGCTCATTTTTTTGCAACGCCCCTCAGGGCAGTTGCAGCGGATAGATGGGAAGATGAAGCTCGCTCAGGGGTTTTTCAAGCTTTTGCTTGTCCCCCACCACCACAATCACCATGTCGGCCGGGTCGAGCCAGCGTGCCGCACTGGCTTTTAGCGTCTCAGGCGACACCGTTTTGATCAGCTGGTTCTGGGCCTGCACATAGTCCGGCTTCAGCCCATACATGATCATCTGCAGCAGGAAGCCCGCCTTCTGACCGAGGGTCTCGTAGGAGAGCGCATCCTGCTGGGAGACGGCGCTGCGCATATAGGCCAGCTCCACCGGGGTGGGCCCGCTCGCCCGGTAGCCATCCATCTCCTTGAGGAACTGGCGGATGGCATCCGCGGTGGCATCGGTGCGCACGTTGGCGCCGGTGGCGAAGATGCCGGCCTCGCGGTTCGCCTGGAAGCCCGAGCTGGCACCATAGGTGTAGCCCTTGTCTTCCCGCAGGTTGAGGTTGATGCGGCTGTTGAAGTTGCCCCCCAGGTTGAAGTTCATCAGGTTGGCGACGAAGTAGTCCCCGGTGGTGTCAAACGGCATGGCACGGCGGCCGATGCGGATCACCGACTGGGGCGCCCCCGGCTTGTCCACCAGGTAGATGCCCGGCTTGGCCTGCTCCCCCTTGAGCTTGAGATCCCCCAGGGTCGGGGCAGGCCCCTGCCACTGGGTGAGGAAGCCGAGCTGCTGTTCGACCTGTTGCTGGGTCACATCCCCGGTCACCACCACCTTGGCATTGGTCGGGTTGTAGTAGGTGTGATAGAAGCGCTTCACGTCCGCCAGGGTCAGCTTCTCGACATCGGTCAGCACCCCGTCGGTCGGCTGACCGAGGCGGTTCTGCTCGCCGTAGACCAGCTCACGGAACGCCTGCCCCGCCAGCCACTCGGGCTGCTGCTCGCTCTGCTTCATGCCTTGCAGCATCTGCGCCTTGAGCCGCTCGAAGTCCGCCTCCCGCAGGCCGGGTTGCAGCAGCACCTCGCGTACCAGTGCCAGCGTCTGGGGCAGCTTGTCGGTCAGGCTGCTGATGGTGATGAGGTTGTTGTACTGGGCGGTCGAGACGCTGATGCTGGCGCCGAGCTTTTGCAGCTCGTCGCTGAGCTCGGCCTCGGAGAGGCGCGCCGTTCCCTGCCCCAGCATGGCGGCGGTGAGACTGGCCAGCCCCAACTCGCCCTTGCCCTCGGCCCGGATGCCGCCCGGCAGGGCAATCATGATGGAGACGGCCGGGATCTCGTCACTCTGGGTGCCGATGATCTCGATGCCCTTGTCCAGCTTGCCATGCCAGATGGCCGGCACCTTGACGCTGACCGCTTCCGCCGTCTTGGGCTCCACGCTGCGATCGAAGCTATCCTTGACCGTTTGCTGGGCCAGCGGCTCCCCATGCTGGCTGTAATCCGGCAGCTCGCGCTTGGCCGGGGTGAAGTTCGGCGTGCCCGCCTGCCACTGGGTCTTGCCCTTGGGCACCACGCTCAACACCACCGAGGGCTTGTTCGCGATGAACTTGTCGTAGGCCGCCTTGACCTGCTTGGCGTTCACCTGACCTATGGCATCCAGGTTCTTGAACACATAGTTGGGATCCTGGGCCAGCACCTGACCCATGGCGAGCTGGCTCACCTTGCCGGACACGCTGTCCAGCCCCCAGATGGCCGAGGCGCGATAGCTGCTGATGGCCTTCTCCAGATCCTCGGGCTTGATGCCGCGACCAGCAAACTCGCCGATCACCTTGTCCACTTCCCCCTTGAGGGTCTTGAGGCTGCCATCCACCGCCGGGTTAGGGTAGGCGTAGACCGCCAGGGTACAGGCCAGCTCCTCGCAGGAGTGAGACGCCCCCACCTCGATGGCCTTGCCGGTCTTGACCAGAGACTGATAGAGCATGGAGCTCGCGGAGCCGCCGAGCACATCGGCAAAGATGTCCAGCGCCGGCTCCTGGGGGTCGCCGAGGGAGACGGTCGGATAGCTGATGTAGAGCAGCGGCAGGTGCACCTTGTCTTCCAGCGTCACATAGCGGGTCTCGGGCAGGGTCGCAGGCTCCGGCGTTGGCTCGGCCACCTCGGGACCACGGGGGATGGGGCCGAAGTACTGCTCAATCCAGGCCAGCGCCTGCTTGGTGTCGAAATCGCCGCCCAGGGTGAGGGTGGCGTTGTTCGGACCATACCAGCGCAGGAAGAACTGCTTGAGGTCGTTCACATCGACCCTGTCCAGATCCTCCACATAGCCGATGGGCTGCCAGGAGTAGGGATGGGTGCGCGGATAGAGCGCCTCCCCCACCTTCTCGCTCAGCAGGCCATAGGGCTGGTTGTCGATGCGCTGGGCCCGCTCGTTCTTGACGGTGGCGCGCTGGATCTCGAACTTCTTCTGGCTCACCGCATCGAGCAGGAAGCCCATGCGATCCGCCTCCAGCCAGAGCACCTTCTCCAGCTGGTTGGCCGGTACCGTCTCGAAATAGTTGGTCCTGTCCTTGTTGGTGGTGCCGTTCATCTCGCCACCGGCCTCGTTGATGATCCGCATGTGCTCCTGATCGCCAACGTGTTTGGAGCCCTGGAACATCATGTGCTCGAAGAAGTGGGCGAACCCCGACTTGCCGACCGCTTCGCGGGAGGATCCCACGTGATAGGTGACATCCAGGTGCACCAGGGGGTCAGACTTGTCCGGCGCCAGGATCACGGTCAGGCCGTTGTCCAGCTTGTACATCTGATAGGGAATGCCGAGCTTGCCTTCCTGCTTGACCTGCTCGGACACCAAGGTGGGCGCTGCCAGTGCGGGCAGGGAAAACCCCAGGAGAATGCTTAATGGAATAAGTTTGTTCACGGTTACCTCGTGAGTGACAAGAATGGGCTAGAAGATCTGGCTGGCCAGCAGAAACACCAGGGCATAACGAAACAATTTGCCGAGCCCGATCAGGATGAGAGAGCGCCAGAAGGAGAAGCGAAGCCAACCGGCCAGCAGGCAGAGACCATCGCCGATCACCGGCGTCCAGGCGAGCAGCAGGCACCAGTGACCATGTTGTTTGAGCCAGGTGAGCGCCTTTTGTTCCCCACGGCCTTGAAAATCTTCCGGTTTTTTCTTCGATGTGGCGAGTCGGCCGAGCCACCAGGTGGTCATGGAGCCCAGGGTGTTGCCCAGCGTCGCCCACAGCAGCAGGCTGGCCATGCTCCACTCTCCCCGGGTGGCCATGGCCCCCAGCAGCACTTCCGAGCTGCCGGGCAGCAGGGTGGCCGAGGTGAAGGCGCTCAGAAACAGCCAGCCCAGCCCCATCTCGGCAATGTCGTTCATCCGGGCTGGCCGTCGGCGGCAGGCATGCGCAGCAGCAGCTTGCCCCGCACATGGCCACCCTCGATGGCCTGATGGGCCAGCGCCCCTTCCCCCAGCGGGTACTCGCCGGAGATGGTGATATGCACATCGCCCTGACGCAGCAGCATCAGCACCTGGGTCAGCTGCTTGCTGTCGGGGTGGACCAGCATGCCGAGCACCTCTATGCCAGCCTCGGCCCCCGCCTCCTTGATCTGCTGGGCAGTGATGGTGGGCACAGTCACCAGGCGGCCACCCGGTTTGACGCAGGCCAGCGCCGCCTTGCCGCTCTCGCCGCCCACCAGATCCAGCACCAGATCCACCGGGCCGCCAGCCACCACCTGTGAAGGCCAGTCGGCGTCGTGGTAATCCACCATCTGGCTGGCCCCGAGCCCGTGCAGGAAGCTGTGGTTGTCAGGCCCTGCCGTGACCACCACCTGGGTCCCGTAGGCGGCGGCAAACTGCACCGCCAGATGCCCCACGCCACCGGCACCGGCCAGGATCAGCACCCGCTGACCGCCCTTGAGGGCTCCATGCTCGAACAGTCCCTGCCAGGCGGTGAGGCCCGCCAGCGGCAGTGCCGCCCCCTGCTTGAGGCTGACCCCATCGAGCTTGACCAGCTCGTCCTCGCGCGCCACCACAGACTCCGCATAGCCACCGACCGTCAGGGGAAAGCCCACCATGCCGCACACCTTATCCCCTTCCACCAGGGTGGTGACATTGGGGCCGACCTTCTCCACCACGCCGGAGACGTCATAACCCGGGGTCCAGGGCAGCTTGTCCTTGTTCTGGGCCGCCGCCCAGCCGAGGCCGGCCCGGGTCTTGGCATCTATGGGGTTGACCCCCGCAAAGCAGATGCGCACCCGGACTTCCCCCTCGGCGGGCACCTTGTCTAGGGAGGGGTTGAGCCGAAGTACCGAGGGGTCGCCGAATGCGGTAATCTGTAGCTGCGTCATTGCACAATCCATCCTGTTGATTGATCAAGGATCAACAGAATAACAGCGAGGACACCATGGCTCGAATGTTTCTTATTCCTCTGTTGCTGGCCCTGGGGTGGTGGGCGTTTCTGCTCTACTTCCGCATCCCGCTCAAGCAGGGGGCCAAGGGGTTTTACTGGATCATCGGCATAGGTGGGGGGCTCGCCGCCTTCTTCAGCCTGATGATGGTGCTCACCCACTGACGCCGCCTGCGGCAACAAAAAGGCCACCCTGAGGTGGCCCGGATCTCAACCCGCCTGTGAACTGAGGTG
Source organism: Aeromonas ichthyocola (assembly GCF_046087985.1). Taxonomy (NCBI): domain Bacteria; kingdom Pseudomonadati; phylum Pseudomonadota; class Gammaproteobacteria; order Aeromonadales; family Aeromonadaceae; genus Aeromonas; species Aeromonas ichthyocola. Next base: position 239,873 of record NZ_JBJSWH010000005.1, on the reverse strand, counting down.
GTAGTGGCGATTGCTGCCCTGCCCCAGCACCCCCTCTGCCAGCAGATGGTGGAACACCCTGTCCACCTCTTCCAGCGAGAGGGAGAGGGCCTCAGCCACCTTGCGCTTGCTGCACTTGAGCTCGCCGCTCTCCAGCGCGCTGCGCACCTGGGCCACCACGGCCGGTGCGGGCTCGGATCTGCTCACCACCATGGGCGCGGCGGCGGCTGATTCGATCTGGCGCGCCTCGGCCTGCTCCCGCGCCCGCAGCCACTGCCATTGACGGCGGAAGCGGTTTTCCTCGCCGATCAGGCTGACGAAAAAGGCACCGAACGCATCCAGCAACACCGAGAGGAAGCAGACCAGCAGGAACTGCACCTGGCTGATGCTCATGCCCACCCCGTCCGCCAGGCTGCTCATCAGCCCCAGCATGGAGGACTGCTCATTGACAGGCTTGGCGTCGCGCTCCTGGCGCAGCTCATCCTGCTTCAACCTGAGCCGGGTGTTGGCCTGCTGCAATCCGCTCACGCCGCTGGAGATACGCGCCATCTCTATGTACTTGCGCGCCGCCTCCTCGTTGAGCTGGATCTGCCGCTCTATGCTGGCGATCTGCTCGTCGAAACGGGCTATCTCCCGCTCGTGGCGTGCCTGCTGGCTCAGTATGGTGTTGGTGGCGCTGTTGATGCCGCCTATGCTGCCCCCTATGGAGATGGCGGCCAGCACGCTGTAAAACAGCAGTGACCAGAATGCCCCCCCGAGATCGCGGCGCGCCTTGCACTCCCCATACTCGTACCAGACATAGAACTTGCCCAGCTCGAAGATGATGGCCAGGCCGCCAAACAGCCACTTCATCAGCGGGTTGTCGTCGATGGAGAGAAACAGCAGCAGGGAGAAGACGATGGAGGCCAGAATGGCCAACCCGGTAAAACTGTACACCGTGGTCAGTGCGAACCAGCCCTTGGGATAGCGCAATGCGGCAGGAGCCTGTGTGGTCATGATGAAGAGGGAGTGCCGTGCAGGAAAAGTTGGCTGCCGATTATAGTCAGCGGGCGGTCGGAGAGAAGGGCAAATACCTGAATTCCTTCATATGGATAACCAGCTGTCCATAGTGCGACCAAAACGGACAAATCGGCAGCAGAAAACCGCTACAATCCACCTCAGACTTGAAGGGCATGTTTCGTTGTGCCCGGGTTCAGCCCGGCGCGCTACACTGACTCCCTATTGCCATTATCCGAGGCCATCATGAACAGAACGACTAAGCTGCTGCTCTCCCTTCTTCTGGTTGCCGGCACCTCCACCTCATCGGTCCAGGCTCAGGAGCAGGGGAATCAAACTTTCTCCGTTGACGAGCTCACCTTCAAACTGGACTGGAATGACACACAATTTGACTGGTCGCAGACCGGCTGTCTGGATCTGGGGGTCGGTGAGGAGACCTCACCCGATTGCAAGGGCGTGAAGCTCAATCTGGATGATGAGGCGCTCCGCAACCAGCCCCCCAGCAGCAACCAGATCCCGACCAGCCAGGAAGAGTAACCCGTCCCCCCAGGAGCATCTCTGATATGACCCACTTCAAGCGCAGTGCCATCATGCACAGGAACACCCTGCTGTGCGCTCTGCTGATGGCCCAGGGCGTCGCCTTTGCGGCCCCTCCCTCCAAGAACAACGACGACGTCAAGATCTCCACCGATCGAGGCCAGATCAGCCTGGATTGGGACGACAAGGAGTATGGCTGGTGGCAGGACAACTGCCTGGATGTCAGCACCCGCAGCAGCCGCATCAAGCTCAACTGTGACAACATGGATGGCAAGTATCGCGATCACTACAACCGCAGCATCCACAGCGGCAACAACCCGGGCAAGGGCCACGACAAGGACGACTGGGACAATCACGGCAACGGGAAGAACAAGGATAAGGGAAACGGGAAAGGCAAAAACAAGTGATGGTTCAGGGGCCCCAGCCCCTGAATGCGGCCACCTGTGCAGGCGGTGGCCGCCATATCCTACGCTCGGCTCACGAGCCCCGGGAACAGGCAACTGCCATTCTGCCAACCCAGGCTCAATGGAACACCTTGATACCCTTGGCAAAAAAGTATGAACCAGGCCATTTCACGCACGTTCACCGCCCATTTCTGACAATATTCACAACGATGATGCCAGGATCCTGTTCCGCCCCGGTTAAGGCTGGCGGCGATAGACTGCCTCTCCTCCAGCCGTCATCGAGGCCATCATGCGCAACACCATCTCCCATCTGCTCGCCCGGTTACTGAACAGCGGCGCCGCATTTGAAGCCCCTCTTGCCCGGCGCAGCGCCGCCCAGGATCCCGGCGCCCGCCAGGAAGCACAGGGAGCGAGACGGCCGCCACAGGGCAATAACGCCTGCGCCGAGAGCTCTGGCAAGCACGACTGTGACAAGGTCGGCCGCTGACCGCCCCTGCTGGCGTCTACCAGTAATTTTCCACGCTGATGTTACCGGGGGCCCGGCGCAGGTTCTTGGCAAGACCAAGCTCCAGCAGGGTTAGCTGCGTCTCCTTCACCATGGCGGGATTGCCGCAGATCATCACCTGGCTATGCTCGGCCGAGAAGGCGAGCCCGACCCTGGCCTGCAGCTCGCCGCTGGCGATGGCCGCAGGGATCCGGCCGGGCAGCGCACCGGGCCAGGGTTCCCGGCTGACGAAGGGTACATAGTGAAAACGGGGTCCATACTGCTCGACCAGGCTGGTAATCAGGCCCTGATAGGTGAGCTCCTCCCCCTTGCGCACCCCCTGTACCAGCACCAGATTCTCGAAACGCTCGAATGCCTCCCCCTCCGCCAGCATGGCGAGGAAGGGACCTATGGCCGTGCCGGTGGAGAGCAGCCAGAGATCCCGTCCAGGCGGGAGCTCGTCCAGGGTCAGGAAACCCGTGGCCTGGGACTGAACCAGCAAGGTATCTCCCAATTGCAAGGCTCCGAGGGCGGGAGTCAGTTCGCCGTCCGGGATCTCCACCAGATAGAATTCGTGATAGGGGGCTGAGGGGGGATTGACGAAGGAATAGGCGCGCTGGATCCGCTGCTCGCCCCGTTGCAGGGCCAGCTTGGTAAATTGCCCCGCCTTGTAGGGGGCGAGATCCGCCGCTATGCGCAAGGAAAACAGGGTGGGCGTCCACTCGATGCGCTCGAGTACCCGACCTTCGACCCAGGCTGCCATAAAGGTTCTCCTCCAAAAGAACAGAACCTCACTCTACCCCTTGATCCCCTCTTGATTCAAAAAGAAAAAAACCCGCGCATGTGCGCGGGTTTTTTCTGCAAAGCGAATCGCTATTACAGAGCAACAACCTGGATCTGTACGGTTGCCTTGACGTCAGCGTGCAGCTGAACAACAACTTCGTACTCGCCGGTGTTACGCAGAACGTTGCCCATACGGACTTCGCTCTTGGCAACGGCGACGCCGGCAGCAGTGATGGCTTCAGCCACGTCACGGGTACCGATGGAACCGAACAGCTTGCCTTCGTCGCCAGACTTGGAGGCGATGACAACGGCAGCCAGTTCACCCAGCTTGGCAGCGCGCTCTTCAGCGGCAGCTTTACCGGCAGCCAGCTTGGCTTCCAGTTCAGCACGGCGAGCATCGAAGGTCTCGATGTTGGCCTTGGTAGCCATAACGGCTTTGCCTTGCGGGATCAGATAGTTACGGGCGTAGCCAGCTTTAACAGCGACTTGATCACCCAGACCGCCCAGTTTGGCGATTTTGTCGAGCAGGATAACTTGCATTACCTTTCCTCTATAAAAGTTGAGTTAGGCTTAAGTGCCGGACCGATTCTTACTTGTTGTGCAGATCGGTGTACGGCAGCAGAGCCAGGTAACGAGCACGCTTGATGGCGCGTGCCAGCTGACGCTGATACTTGGCGCGGGTACCGGTGATACGGCTCGGTACGATCTTGCCAGATTCAGTGACGTAGTTTTTCAGAGTAACGATATCTTTGTAGTCGATCTCGGTAACGTTCTCGGCGGTGAAGCGGCAGAACTTACGACGACGGAAATAACGTGCCATGGCCTTTATCCTCTAATGCGGTGATCTAAGAATTACTCTTCGGAAGACGCTTCAACAGCATCTTCGCGGCGCTCGTCGTCACGACGGGTGAAGCGCTCTTCCTTGGCCTTGGCCATCGGAGAAACTTCAGTCACGGCGTGCTTGGTGCGCATGATCATGTTGCGGATAACGGCATCGTTGAAGCGGAAGTTGGTTTCCAGTTCGTCGATAACGGCCTGCTCTGCTTCTACGTTCATCAGAACATAGTGAGCCTTGTGCAGCTTGTCGATCGGGTAAGCCAGTTGACGACGGCCCCAATCTTCCAGGCGATGAATGGTGCCACCAGCGGTGGTGATAGCGCCGGTGTAACGCTCGATCATGCCAGGTACTTGCTCGCTCTGGTCCGGATGAACCATGAAGACGATTTCGTAATGACGCATTTTAGCTCCTTACGGATTAATTCAGCCTCCGCCCAGGTGCAGCCAGACCTCGGAGGCAAGGAACATAGTGGTGTTTAGACGCTGCTTTCTAGGGCGGCGTATTGTACGAAATCACATCTCCCACTGCAACTGGCGTCGACAGATGTTTTTGTCGATGACCTTGATGCAAAACTTCAATTGATAACAATTATCATTTAGATCTATGCTATCTCCATGCTCTTATGGAGGGTGACACCATGCAACCCGCATTGACCACGGCCATCCCGGCCCGCAAATTCAAGCTGACCCTGCTTGGCCCCGCCTTCATCGCCGCCATCGGCTACATAGATCCGGGCAACTTCGCCACCAACATCCAGGCCGGATCCACCTTCGGTTATCAACTGCTGTGGGTGGTGGTCTGGGCCAACCTGATGGCCATGGTGGTGCAGACCCTCTCCGCCAAGCTCGGCATAGTCACTGGCAAGAACCTGGCGGAGCACATCCGCGACCGCCTGCCCAAACCGGCGGTCTGGGCCTACTGGGTACAGGCGGAGATCATTGCCATGGCCACGGATCTCGCCGAGTTCATTGGCGCTGCGGTGGGCTTCAAGCTGCTGTTCGGGGTAACCCTGCTGGAAGGGGCCTGCATCACCGCCGTGGTCACCTGGGGCATTCTCATGCTGCAATCCCGCGGCCAGAAGCCGCTGGAATTCGTGGTGGGCGGTCTGCTGCTGTTCGTGGCCGCCGCCTATATAGTCGAGCTGGTGTTCTCCCGCCCTCATCTGCCCAGCCTGCTGGAAGGCGCCCTCTTCCCCGGCCTGCCCAACGGCGATGCCGTCTATCTCGCCGCCGGCGTGCTGGGGGCGACAGTGATGCCCCACGTCATCTACCTCCACTCGGCGCTGACCCAGCACACTCAGGATCAGGGAACCCTGTCCCAGCGGCTGCACAGCACCCGGGTCGATGTGGCCATCGCCATGACCATAGCCGGTTTCGTCAACCTGGCCATGATGGCCATGGCCGCCGCGGCCTTCCACGACTCGGGCCACCAGCAGGTGGCTGAGCTGGAAACGGCCTACCAGACACTCACTCCCTTGCTGGGACAGGCAGCCGCCACCCTGTTCGGCCTCTCCCTGGTCGCATCCGGTATCTCATCCACAGTGGTTGGGACCCTGGCAGGCCAGGTGGTGATGCAGGGCTTCGTGCGCTTCACCATACCGCTCTGGCTGCGCCGGGCCATCACCATGGCCCCCGCCTTCGTGGTGATCGCCATGGGGCTCAACACCACCGAGATCCTGGTGCTGAGCCAGGTCATTCTGAGCTTTGGCATAGCGCTGGCACTGATTCCGCTGCTGATCCTGACCGGCGATCGCGCCCTGATGGGGGAGCATCGCAACCATCCTCTGACCCAGGCAGTCGGTCGCCTCATAGTCGCCCTGGTGATCGGCCTCAACGCCTATCTGCTGGTCACCACGATCTAGTGCTCACTCCGCCATCTTGGGGCCGGCTCGTTAACAGAGGTTAATGAGCCGGCCCCCGCTTTGGCGTATGCTGCCGCTTTCTCTTCTCTTTTTCTCGTTGCGGGAGCCTTGCCATGGAACATACCCGAGTCAGCTTCGTGCTGGGCCATCATCAGGAACAGGCTAGCGTCGTCTATTGCGAGCAGGGGCAACCCAGCCTGCTGGTCACCGACCTCACCCCCTTCCACCCCCAGAGCCACCTCTGGCCCGATCAGCCTGGCGATGTGGGCACTGTGCGCTGGGATGGTGGCGAGGCGGCCGTGGGTCCCTGCCGGATGGGGGCCATCAGCCCGGAAGGCAGGCTGTTCGTGGATCAGGATATTCCGGTCAAGCGGGGCGCCGAGGGCTGGGCCTTCGTGGTGGTGCATCCCCTCGCCGGCTCCCATCAGCTTGCCATCGGCACTCAGCTGGAACTGAGGGTGGACGCCGAGGCCCGCCACGCCCTGAGTCTGGGCCACAGCGGCTGCCATCTGGTGGCGCTGGCCCTTAACCGGGCGCTCGTTCCTTACTGGCGCAAGGAGGTGAGCGAGCGCGACGCGCTGGATCAGCCCGACTTCGACCGCCTCGCCATCCAGAGCTCGCGCGTCGAGCCCATGGGCTCCCGGGAGCAATACCGCATCGGCAAGAGCCTGCGCAAGAAGGGGGTCAACGGCGAGGCCCTGCTGGCGGATTTGGCGCTGATAGAAGAAAAGGTCAACCGGCAACTCGCCGACTGGCTGGCTGCGGGGGGCGAGATCCGCCGCTCGCGGGCTGGCGAGGCCATCATCGACTCTCGTTACTGGCACTGCACCCTGGAAGGGCAAGAGCTGACCATCCCTTGCGGCGGTACCCATGCCGGCACTCTGGCGGAGCTGGGTCAGGTCAGGGTGCGGCTCGTCCCCGCAGAGGAGGGGTTCAGCCTGCTCTCCGAAGTCACCCCCTGAGTCAACGACCGAGCCGGCTTCGCCTCATCAGCCGAGCCGGATCAACAGTATGCCGCAGAGGATCACCAAGGCCGCCATCAGCCTGACCCGCCCCAGCCGCTCCCCCAGCCAGAGCCAGGAGAGCAGCACGGCAAACAGCACGCTGCTCTCACGCAGCGCCGCCACCAGCCCGATGGGGGCCCGGGTCATGGCCCAGATGACGATCCCATAGGCGAGCAGCGAGAGGGCGCCACCCAGAGCGCCCGAATACCACTCTGCCCGGGTCAGGCTGCGCAAGGCGGTGCGGCTCTGCCATCTCATCAGCAGCGGCATCACCAGGGCCGTCAGGGTAAAGAGCCAGAGGGTGTAGCGTATCGGCTCCCCCGCCGAGCGTGCCCCGACCCCGTCAGACAGGGTATAGGCGGCGGTAAACAGCGCCGTGATCAGCACGGCGCACAGGGCCGCAGGCGCCAGCCTGATGCCGCCACGCCAGGCCATCAACAAGACTCCGCTCACCAGCACCATGGCCCCCGCCACAGCCACGACACCGGGCACCTCCCCCAGCAGCAAGGCACCGAACAGCAGCGTCACCAGAGGGGCGCTGCCACGGGCCAGCGGATAGATCTGGCCAAACTCCCCCAAGCGGTAGGCCCGGCCGAGAAAGAGGCAATAGCCGCAGTGCAACAGGATGGAGAGTGCCAACCAGGGATATTCGACCGGGGCCGGCCACCCTACCAACGGCAGGAAAGGCAGGGAGAAGAGGCCGGAGCAGAGGGAGACCAGCAGCACGCTGACACGCCCCTCGGCCTGGCGCTTGGCCAGCGCATTCCACAGGGCGTGCAACAAGGCGGCCAGCAAGATGGCCGCGAAGATGGAGAGGGTCACGACGGGGTTCCAATCAACAAGGGTGTGAGATCATACCCGTTTGCGTCGCAGCAATATGGGAGCCAGCTCATGAAGGCTCCCAGGACTTGCCATCAACTCAGGGGGCTTTGCGCATCCCCATATGAGGGATGTCGTCTTCGATATAGCCCTCCCCTTCCGGCACGAAGCCGTGCTGGCCATAGAAACCCTGCAGGTGAGCCTGGGCACCGAGCCAGATGGAGTGACCCGGCCAGCGGGCCGTGCAGGCGGTCACCGCCTCGCCGATCAAGCTGTGACCCAGACCGCCCCCTCTCGACTGGGGGGATGTGACCACCCGGCCTATGGCGGCGCCATTGTCGTCGCCGATGCCGGGGGCCATGATGCGGGCATAGGCTGCCAGATGCTCTCCCTCGTAGCCGAGCAGGTGCAGCACCCCTTCGCGGCGATCCAGTCCATCCAGATCCTGGAAGGGGCAGCTCTGCTCCACCACGAACACCTCGGCCCGCAGGGCCAGCAACTCGTACAACTCGTCCGTGGTCAGTTCAGACCAGGGTTTCAGGATCCAGTTCATGGGCGACTCCTTATCGGTTAGGCCCGCCAGCATAGGTGAGCACCGCCAGGGCGGCATTAACCTTGGTTAAGACTTTTAAGCCGTTTGCGAATGCGGCTGAGGCTGATAGGGGTGATCCCCAGATAGGCGGCGATCTGGTGATCCGGCACCCTGGCATCCAGGGCCGGGAAGCACTGCAGGAAGTGCTGGTAGCGGGCTTGGGGGCTCTCGGTCAACAGCAGCAACTCCTTCTCCTCCTTGATACGCAGCTGCACCGCCAGCAGGTGCTGATACCAGGCGGACCAGCAGGAGAGCTGGCGCAGGTCGGCCAGCTGGAACAGCTGCAACCGGCAGGGTTCCAGCGCCTCCACGCTATAGCGGGCGGGTTCACCACTGAGCAGGTGATGGAAGTCGAGAAACTCGTCCCCCTCCCAGTAGAACTCCTTGACGTACTCCCGCCCATCCGCCAGCACCACCTTGGCTCGCAGCAACCCCTGCTCCACCCTGACCAGCAGATCCGGGTTGTCACCGGCGTGCCAGAGACAGGTTTTTGGGGCCAGCCGCAGCGGCCGGGCAAAAGAGAGGAGGCGCGTGGCCTCCTGCTCATCTGTGACCCTGTCCCAACAAAAGGGAGGTCTGTCCGTCATCACGGCGTTAGCTGCGGCGCTGACGCACGGCTTCGAACAGGCAGACGCCGCTCGCCACCGAGACGTTGAGGCTGGATACCGCCCCTGCCATCGGGATGCTCACCAGTTCGTCGCAATGTTCGCGGGTCAGGCGACGCATCCCCTTGCCCTCGGCGCCCATCACCAGCGCCATAGGGCCGGTCAGCTTGGCCTGATAGAGGTCGTGGTCCGCCTCGCCGGCGGTGCCGACGATCCAGACGCCGCGATCCTGCAACTCACGCAGGGTGCGGGCCAGGTTGGTGACCTGAATGAGCGGCACCACTTCGGCGGCGCCACAGGCGACCTTGCGCACTATGGAGGTCAGGCCGGTGGCCTTGTCCCGCGGCACTATCACCGCATGGACCCCGGCCGCATCGGCGCTGCGCAGGCAGGCGCCGAGGTTGTGCGGGTCAGTCACCCCATCGAGCACCAGCAGGAAAGGTTGGGCCTTTTGATCGGCCAGGCTGTCCAGCAGGCTGGCCAGGTCGTGCTCGGCCAGCTTGGGCGCTTCTATCACCTTGGCCATGATGCCCTGGTGATTGTTGCCCTCGGCTTTATCATCGAGCGTCTTGCGGTTCACGCTCTGCACCTTGATGCCGAGGGATTCCAGCTCGATCAGCAAGGGTTGCAGCCGGTCGTCATCACGGCCCTTGAGGGCCCATACCTCGATGAAACGCTCCGGGGTGCGCTCCAGCAGCGCGGATACAGCGTGAATGCCGTAGATCAGTTCTGTACTCATTTAGTGCTCTTGGTCTTGTCCCGAGCCTTCTTGCTCGGTCGTCTGTTGCTGGGCTTGGCACGGCCACCCTTGTCGGATTTGCCGCTATCCTTGCTCTCTTTGCGTTTATCGTGACGCTGGCCACCCTTGGCTGGCTTGCGCACCACCTCTTTGCCATCCTTGCCGGTCAGCGGCGCTTCCACCATCACGAAGTCGATCTTGCGATCGTCCAGGTTCACGCCCATCACCTTGACGCGCACCTTGTCACCCAGACGGTAGCGACGGCGGAAGTTCTCGCCGATCAGCTGCATGTGCAGGGGATCAAACTGGTAGTAGTCGTTGGTGAGGGTACTGACGTGCACCAGACCGTCGATGTGGATATCCGCCAGGCGCACGAAGAAGCCAAAGCCGGTAACGCTGGCGATGACGCCGTCGAAGTCGTCACCCACGTGATCCAGCATGTACTCGCACTTGAGCCAGTCGGCCACGTCGCGGGTCGCATCGTCGGCACGGCGCTCTGTCATGGAGCAGTGCTCGCCCATGGGATCCACTTCTTCCAGCTGGTAGTGGTAACCACCGCTCGGAGTCCACTTGTGGCGCAGGTTGCCCTGCTGTTCCTTGGCCGTCTGGTACTTGATGGCGCGGTGCAAAATGAGGTCGGGGTAACGACGGATCGGCGAGGTGAAGTGAGCGTAAGACTTCAGCGCCAGACCGAAGTGACCTATGTTGTCGGCCTGATAGACCGCCTGGCGCATGGAGCGCAGCAGCATGGTGGAGAGCAGCTCCGCATCCGGGCGCCCTTCAAACTTGGCGGCCAGCTCGGCAAAGTCTTTCGGCTCTGGCTCGAGGCCACCCTTGAGCTCCAGACCCAGTTCGGCCAGGAAGTCACGGAAACCGGTCAGACGCTCTTCGCCCGGGCGGTCGTGCACCCGGAACAGGGCAGAGGCTTCGTTCTTCTCGATGTAACGGGCCGCGGCCACGTTCGCCTGGATCATGCACTCTTCGATGATCTTGTGGGCATCGTTGCGCACCAGCGGCACTATCTGGTCGATCTTGCGCTGGGCGTTGAAGATGAAGCGGGTCTCTTCGCTCTCGAATTCCACGGCGCCACGCTGGTGACGGGCGTGCTTGAGCGCCTTGTAGAGGTTGTTGAGCTCCTCGATGTGACCCACCAGCGGCTCGTACTGCTGACGCAGCTTGGGCTCGCCATCCAGGATCCCCGCCACCTTGCTGTAGGTCATGCGGGCGTGGGAATTCATCACGGCTTCGTAGAACTTGTAACCGGACATGCGGCCGGCGGCTGAGATGGTCATCTCGCACACCATGCAGAGGCGGTCAACCTGCGGGTTCAGGGAGCAGAGGCCGTTGGAGAGCACCTCCGGCAGCATGGGCACCACGAACTCGGGGAAGTAGACGGAGTTGCCGCGCTGATAGGCTTCGGCATCCAGCGCCGTACCGGGCTTCACATAGGCGGAGACGTCTGCGATGGCTACCCACAGGCGCCAGCCGCCACCGCGCTTGGCTTCACAGAAGACGGCGTCATCGAAGTCGCGGGCATCTTCCCCGTCTATGGTGACCAGCGGCAGGGCACGCAGATCGATGCGACCCTCTTTGGCCTTCTCCGGCACCTGCTCGCCCAGACCGGCAACCTCCTTGGTCACCTCTTCCGGCCAGGTGTGCGGGATGCCGTGGGTGCGCAGGGCGATCTCGATCTCCATGCCAGGGGCCATGTTCTCGCCCAGCACGTCCAGCACAGTGCCGACCGCATTGATGCGGGAGGTGGCGCGCTGGGTGATGCGAACGACCACCACCTGGCTCTGGCGGGCACCCTTGTTCTCCCCTTCCGGGATGATGATGTCCTGGCCGATGCGGCTGTCATCCGGCACCACGAAGCCAACCCCGTTCTCGACGAAGTAGCGGCCGACGATGTCAGCCTCGCGGGCCTTGAGCAGGCGTACCAGACGCGCTTCCTGACGACCCTTGCGGTCGATCTCGGTGGGCTGCACCAGCACGTAGTCGCCGTGCATCAGCCGCTGCATCTCGCGGTTGTTCAGGAAGAGATCCGATCCACCACCCTCGGGGCGCAGAAAACCGAATCCATCTTTGTGGCCGAGCACATAGCCTTTCACCAGATTCAGACGATCCGGCAGGGCGTAACATTGGTTGCGAGTGAATACCAGTTGCCCATCGCGCTCCATGGCGCGCAGACGACGGCGCAAGGCTTCCAACGGCTCTTCGTCGGTCAGCTTGAGGACCTTGGCCAACTCCTCCCGGGACATGGGTTTCTCATGACCACGGATAAGCTCCAGCAGCATCTCGCGGCTGGCGATGGGGTTATCGTATTTTTCGGCCTCGCGTTGGAGGAAAGGATCTTTTTGAGACATAAGCAGGCCTTAGGGTAGGTAGTAACGCAGACATTATATCGAAGGGGGGAGCTAATGGCATCCATCGACTGCCTTTTGCCCAATCTCTCTGTCATACTGGGCAAAGTTTGCAGGTATGTGAGACTCGGAACTCATGAGCAAGGACTCGTTCGCCCAATCAGCCGCCTATTTGAAACAGGCGGTCCCCCTGATGATCAAGTATCAAATCCCCACCACCCCGAACAATTATTCATCTTTGGTACAACTACGTCTCCGGCGCCATGCCCGAGCTGAACAATGCCGTCGATCACGCCATAAAACTGCAGGGCACCTTCTCCCTCACCACCTGTGAGCGTCTCTATCACCAGCATCTGGCCAGCCAGGACGAACAGCAGATGGAGACCATGAAGCTCAATCTGGTCGCCATGGCCAACGAGCTCGGCCACTCCATGCAGGATGCGCTGGTCGACACCAGCCAGTTCCAGGCGATGCTCGACAAGAGCTTCGACAAGTTGAGCCTCATCGATGACGAGGGGCTGAGCCTGGACGACACCATGGCCATCTTGCGGGAGCTGGTGCGCGAGTCGCGGGACGTGCGCATGTCTACCCTGCACTTTCGCAACCAGCTCAGCAGCGCCGAGAAGGAGATCAAGGAGCTAAAGGCGGCGCTGAACGAGACGCGCAAGATGGCCACCGAGGATGCCCTCACTTCCCTGCTCAACCGCCGCGCCTTCGATCTGGAGATGGACAGCCTGATCCGCAACAAGCAGCCCTTCTCGTTGATCATGACCGACATCGATCGTTTCAAGAATTTCAACGACGAATATGGCCACTTGCTGGGGGATCAGGTGCTGCGCATCGTCGGCAAGCGGCTGCGGGAAGTCAGCAAGGAGGGCATCACTGCCTATCGGCTCGGGGGGGAAGAGTTTGCCCTGCTGGTGCCGGGCCGGGCTCTGGCACTGACCCGCCAGATGGCGGAGAGCCTGCGCCGGGTCATAGAGCGGATGTCACTGCTGGATCGCAAATCGGGCCGGCGCATCGATCACATCACCGCCTCCTTCGGTGTGGGGGAATACAATGGCCAGGAGACGGCAGACGCCCTGATAGAGCGCACCGACAAGCTGCTCTACAAGGCCAAGGAGCTCGGTCGCAACCGGGTGATGCCGCTTCCCTCCTGAGCACATCAGACACAAAAAAGGCCGGTCAATGACCGGCCTTTTCAACTTTACCGCGTCGGCTCAGAGGCTTTTCAGCTTCTCTTCCGGCAGCGCCAGCTCATCGTTGTGGTTGACGCCGATGCCGCGCTCCAGCACGTGGCGGGCGATGGCATGGGCCTCTTCCAGGGAGTGCATGCTGTAGGTACCGCACTGGTATTCGTTCAGCTCGGGGATCTTCCCCTGCTCCTGCACTGTCAGCACATCGCTCATGGCAGCCTGCCAGGCCGCACCCACGCGAGCCTCGTCCGGCGCGCCGATCAGGCTCATGTAGAAGCCGGTACGGCAGCCCATGGGGGAAATGTCGATGATCTCGACCCCGTTGCCGTTCAGGTGATCACGCATGAAACCGGCAAAGAGGTGCTCGAGGGTGTGGATGCCGCGCTCGGAGAGGATCTCCTGGTTCGGCACGCAGAAGCGCAGATCGAACACGGTAATGGTGTCCTTGCTCGGGGTCTGCATGGTCTTGGCCACCCGGACTGCCGGGGCTGCCATGCGGGTATGGTCGACGGTAAAACTGTCCAATAACGGCATTTCTGACTCCTGATTGGTTACGAGAACCAGCCCCCGCTGGGGAGCCGATCCTTGCATTGTCGATACTGGGCGCCGTAGCGTTGGGCACGGGCCTCCACCTTGCGGGAGACCTTCATCAGCCACCCCTTGCTGCGGTAGCTGCCACGCCGGTAGCCACCCCAGCCTTCGTGATAGTTGAGATACTGGCCATAGGCATCCCACTTGGAGGTGCCGTTGAGCCGCTGCGCCTTGTTAGTGTACCAGCCCATGAAATCGATGGCGTCGGCGAAGTCGTCGCGATCGCTCCAGCCGTTGCCTGTCTCACGCTGATAGTCGTCCCAAGTCTCATCCTTGACCTGGGCATAGCCGTAGGCAGAGCTGGCACGCCCGGTCGGGATGAAGAGGAAGTATTGCATCGGCGGCTGGGCATCGTGCACGAAGGAAGACTCCTGATACATCATGGCCATCACCACGTGCACCGGGGTCCCCCACTTCTCGTTCATCTTGAGTGCCGCCTTGTGCCACTCCGGCTTCTCCCGAAAGATCTGGCACAGGTTTTCCGGCTGGGCCGGTGGCCGGGAGCTGCAAGCCGTCAGCGCCATCAGCAGGCCTGCCGCCACCACGAGACGCATCCCTGAGATCAAGGGGGTTACATCGTCGTGTTTTTGGTCGTTTCGAGGCACATCCATCACATCAAATCGCGTCTTCGTTCTCTTCGCCGGTACGGATACGAATGACACGCTCCACCTCGCAGACGAAGATCTTGCCATCACCGATCTTGCCGGTGCGGGCGGTGTTCTGGATCGCTTCCAGACAGGCGTCGAGCTCTTCGTCCTGCACCACCAGCTCTACTTTCACCTTGGGCAGGAAGTCGACCATGTACTCGGCACCGCGGTAGAGCTCGGTGTGGCCCTTCTGGCGCCCGAAGCCTTTGACTTCGGATACCGTCATGCCGTTGATGCCGATCTCGGCCAGGGCTTCGCGCACATCGTCCAGCTTGAACGGTTTGATGATGGCTTCAATCTTCTTCATGGTGACTCCTTACCAGTTCTGTTTACCGAACCCGGACGTAATGGGGTAGCGGCGATCCTTACCAAAGTTGCGAGCCGTGATGCGGGGCCCGACGGCAGCCTGACGGCGCTTGTACTCGTTGAGATCCACCAGACGGATCACCTTGCGCACCACGGCTTCTTCGAAGCCCTCCGCCACCATGTCGGCGACCGAGGCATCTTCTTCCACATAGCGCTTGAGGATGGCGTCCAGAATGTCGTAGGGAGGCAGGCTGTCCTGATCCACCTGATCCGGTGCCAGCTCTGCCGAAGGGGGACGATCGATGACCCGCTGCGGGATCACGTAGTCGACAGAGTTGCGATATTCGCACAGCTTGAAGACCAGCGTCTTGGGTACGTCCTTGAGCACGTCAAAGCCGCCCGCCATGTCACCATACAGGGTGGCATAGCCGACCGCCATCTCGCTCTTGTTGCCGGTGGTCAATACGATGCGGCGACGCTTGTTGGAGAGTGCCATCAAGAGCACACCGCGGCAGCGGGCCTGCAGGTTCTCTTCGGTGGTATCCCGGGCCGTCCCTTCAAACAGCGGCGCCAGCTGGGTCATGAAACCTTCGAACATAGGCTCGATGGAGATGATGTTGAACTCGACCCCCATCCGCTCTGCCTGTTCCTTGGCATCTTCCACGCTCATCTGGGCTGTGTAGCGGAACGGCATCATCACCGCCTGCACCTTGTCCGCACCTATGGCATCGGCCGCGATGGCGAGCGTCAGGGCGGAGTCGATGCCACCGGAGAGGCCCAGCACAGCCCCCTGGAAGCCGTTCTTGGTGACGTAGTCATGCACCGCCAGCACCAGCGCCTGATAGGTCTCGGCTAGGGGCTCCAGTGGCGCTGCGGGTTCCCGCTCTTTCAGCGGCTGGCCGTCGACAAAGCGCACCAGAGCAAGCTCTTCGGCAAAGGGAGCCAGCTTGTGAGTCAGCTCGCTCTGACCGTTGAACACCTTGGAGCAACCATCGAAGATCAGTTCATCCTGACCACAGACCTGATTGAGGTAAACCAGTGGCAAACCGGTCTGCTCGCAGCGCTCGGCCATCAGCTCGCGGCGGATCCAGGGTTTCTCCTGATCATAAGGGGAGGCATTGATGGTGAGCAGCAGCTCGGCACCGGCCGCCTTTGCCGCGAGTGCCGGGCCCGGTTGCCACAGATCTTCGCAGATAAGCAGCCCCAACTGGTGGCCACGGAACGACACTACGCAGGTATCGCTCGCCGCGGTGAAGTAACGCTTCTCGTCGAACACCCCGTAGTTGGGCAGATCCTGCTTGAAGTAGCGGGCGATGAGCTTGCCCTGCTCATAGAAGGAAGCTGCGTTGTAGAGCGCCTCTCCTTCACGCCAGGGGTGGCCCACCAGAATGGCGCAACGACCCTGCCAGGCCGCGACACGAGCCAGGGCCGCCTCCACACGGATCATCAGATCGCTGCGCAGCAGCAGATCTTCAGGCGGGTAGCCGGTCAGCGCCAGCTCGGAGCAGACCAGCAGATCGGCTCCTTGCTGGTCGGCCTCTGCGGCGGCAGCCAGCACCTTGTCACAGTTATCTTCGATAGCGCCTACCGTCAGATTTAACTGGGCAAGCATCAGAGAGAGGGCTTTTGCCATGGCGATGCATCTTGAATTCGAAAATGATGGGGAATGATAAAGAAAAGGGGCTGGCTGTGCCAGCTCAACACTTGGCCTTTGCGCTGGTGTTCTGGCTGTCTGGAGATAAGATGTAACTAATCGAGGGAGATATTTGCCATGATCAAG
Organism: Aeromonas ichthyocola; assembly: GCF_046087985.1. Lineage (NCBI taxonomy): Bacteria > Pseudomonadati > Pseudomonadota > Gammaproteobacteria > Aeromonadales > Aeromonadaceae > Aeromonas > Aeromonas ichthyocola. The sequence continues at coordinate 223,352 of NZ_JBJSWH010000005.1, read as the reverse complement.
GATGTGAAAGGATTCACTCTGCTGGAACTGATGATAGCGGTCAGTCTCGGGGTCATCTTGCTCGGGATTGGGGCACCGGCCATGTCGAGTCTGCTCAGTGAGAACAGCTTGCGATTTGAATCACGCACTCTCCTGAAATACCTGCGCTTTGCCCGCAGCCAAGCCATCGACAACCAGCAATCAGTCACCGCCTGCCTGGCCAATGCCAGCGACAACTGCGTCACTGCCAACCCGACTCAGTTGCTGGTATTCGTCGATAATGATGCTCCGGCAGACAACATCTTGAATAACAGCGATCAATTTCTGGCCAGAACCGCTGCATTTGCCGGAACACTGACAATCTCCAACAACCGGATTTCCACCACCTTCAGCCCGGATGGCACCAGCCTCGGCAGCAATGCCACTATCAGCCTCTGCCGCTCAGGCAATGCCCAAGTCAACTTGGTCATTGCCCAATCGGGGCGCTCCAGCCAGTCAACCCAGGCCAACGTCTGCCCCTGAAAACGTCGGCTCACTAGCGTAACTGGCTGGCGTCCTGCTGCTGTCCCTCCTTTGACTGAAACTTCTCCCCCAGCGGGCGGCACTCCAACAGTGTCTTCACCGGCTCTACTGCCCCGTCGACCTCATATCCTCTCTTCTTGAATTTCTCGTGTACAGCCTGAGGAGAAGTATCCGTCACAGGACCATGCAACACGACTCGCTGTCCATTCGCCAGCTCGGCGTAACACTTCATGTCCTCCGCCAGCGCCGCTCCCGATAACAACAGGCTCAGGCCCAACACCGTGCTCAGTGGTTTCATTGCGCCTCTCCTTCATACAGGTAAATTTTCTTGGGCGACATGTCCATTTCCGCCTCTTCCGCGCCCTGGTTGCACTCCCCGGCACCAGTACAACGCTCCGGCTCACCGTCACCCTCGTCCTTGAGAATCACCTCCTCCCCAACACCTCCTCCAATGATACGGACCTTGGCATCATCCCCTGCATGCACCACCAGATCATCCGCCACCTTGTTTTGCACTTCCACGTAGCGTTCCGGCGTTTCATTGCCATCGAGATCGACCACATAACGGAAGGAGCTGCCATAGTGCATGTCCACCATGTACTGGCGCGCCGCACCTATAGACTGAATGGTGCATTGCTGGAAAGACTGCACCTGCGGCAGGAACGAGGTGAAGTAAAGTTTGCCCTGCAACACCACACCCGCCCCCATGGACTTCTCGCCGGGCTCGTTCAACCAGTTGACCCAACCTTTGGCTGTGGTGATCCCCGCCTTGGTCGCCAGAACATCATCACTGGTCGTCTGTGCCGACAGGGGGTCTGAGGTCACGTCGTAGAGATCGGTAATCAGGATGGGATCTCTGGCCTGTGCAGTAGTTGCGCGGGGCATGACGTCATAGTCACGCAACATGAAATAACCATTGCGGACAGTCGCTTCCGAGGAGGGCCGATTGCGATCACCACTGCCGATCAGCACAGCATCAAAGGGGCGATCCTGGTAGGAATAGACAGTATTCCCCCCCACCACTGTACGTGTCACTTCCTTGTTGATGGTGCGCACCACTATAGGTTGCGTAAAGAAGCGGCGATCGGCGGCCTGAGTGCTGTCAGATCCCAGACTGGCAAATTTGAATACCCGCCAATCTGATTTGGTGGCATTCGGGAGATCCATCCGCCAGATATTACCTCCGGTATCCCCTGCATAGATGCGGTCAGTCTTGCCATCACCATCGCTATCCAGGGTCGCCACCGAGCCAGGCATGCTGTCAGCCATCCCCGTTACCTGGAGATTTGTGGTTGAGGTGGCTGCCGGGGTCGCACTGAACACCAAGGCCCCTGTCTCGGCGTTGACGATATAGATCCCCCTACCCATGCTGTCATTCGCCCCCAGCCCCTGGGCACTCTTGTTCACGTCATAGCCGCCAGCAAAGATCAGGACTGGTGTGGTGACCCCTGGCACAAAGGCAACCTCAGGCACCGACCAGGTCAAACCCAGCTCGCCGAAGCCCGTCGTTTGGGAGTTCAGGCGCCATTTCAGCGTCGGCGTATCGGGGCTGGAGATATCAAAGGCGTAATAGGCCTTTCCACCGCTTCTCAATCCAGTGAATACCCAAACGAAGTCATTCTCGGACGATTTCAACACCCCATTTCGATTGACATCTTTGATGAGGGCGACAGGAGAGGAGTCAACACCATAAATATGATCCGCAGATTCTGCGTTGATACGCAATGCTCTCTGATTGGGCAAGAACTCATAGGGAATGGCGGCCCAACTCTCGTCTATGGTGCTGCCCATATCCTTGAACATATGAAGGAAGCCCGCATTGGTCCCAAACAAGATCCGCAAATCAGGCGCATCGGCCGGGTTGCCGGATTGCGGGCCATAGTTCAGCACCAGGGGCCGGGAGTGCAGGGGATCGCCCATGATATGCGTGCGGATCAGGGTTGATGTATCAAAATCTTCGTCGTCAACATCCAACCCCTTGGTCCAGTCGATCAGGGAATCGAGTTCTGTCGTACTGCCTGCCTGCATGAAAGTCATGAGCGCCGCCTCACTGCCCGCCTGAGTCACCAGATTGGCCTTGGTCAGCGCATCGAGCCGGCTCTGGGCATTATTGATGACATAGAGACTGCGGGTGCTTTTCCCCGCCAGCATCTCTTGTGCCCCACCTTCAGCCACCTTGTTGCCATCACGACCTGATGACCAGAAGGTCTGAGCGCTGTCGATGATGGTGCCATCAAACTTGATGGCGGGCAGCCCTCGGCTATCCGCAACATAACCGTCCGGGGAAAATACCAGTTTCTTCAGATTGCCCCGCCATCTGGGCCCGTCATCCGGCTCAAACATGGCGTAATAGATATTGTTAAGGCTGCGAGTCCGGTCAAAGTTGTTACTGGCAATCGCAGGTGACACCAGTGAGGTATTGATGCGCAGGATCGCTAGCAAAGAGGCCTTTAGCGCATCGGTCAAGGCTGAGGCATCGGTCGCTGGGTAGTACTCACCACCTCCCCGCCTGGCCGTCTCCGCCAGCAGATTACCCGCCCCCGAGATAGCCTCATCACCAAATCCGACAGTAAAGGTGGTCACAGTCTGGGTCCCTGGTGAAACAGCATTGACATCCTTGTGCTTCATATAACCAGCCAAGGCAGCCAGATAGCTGTTTTCTCTGTTTCTTCCAGAACCATAAGAAACCACAGTCCCATAGGCCGCTTTTTCATCCGTGCTCAGGGTCTTGATTAGCTCCTGCACAAGGGTATCTGAAGAAGTATCCTGGGTCGGCTCGCCATCGGTGATATAGATGACATAACCGTTATTTGAGCAGTTATCATAGGGTGCCTCATAGGTACCAGTCGGACTCTCGGCTGTAGTATCTCTCGGGCTACCTTGCAGTCCATACACAACGCTTTTGCCCCCAAAGAATTGATATGCCTCACTCAACGTCTCACATAACGGTGTGTTGGTGCTGGCAGTCAGGGCTTCGACCCGATCCAACAGATCCTGCTCCCCCGTCTTGCCATTTGCCAGTGTAATCTCACTGCCTAATATGTCTCTGACAATACGCCCGCCATTATTATCAGTGTCATTGTTTCTATTAAATACCGCCAGACCAAAGTCCACCCCAGGTGTGGATGATATCAAGCCTTTCACTGCATCCTTGGCAATGCGGAGTCGAGATTCCTCTGAGTATCCGGTTGGGCCATGATACCAGCGAATATAATTGGCAGAATAAATGGTCACAGCAGTATTACTGGCATTGACAGCATTATTTTTATTGGCCGTATAAAACCACTCGCCGCTTCTACTACTGTCCTTGTCTACTGGATAACCAGCCCCAACCGTCCAGCTTCCGCTGTAGGGGTTGGCCGGGTTGCTTGCTGTAATATCCTGCTTGCAATCTACCAGATTGATATTGTTCTCTTGATCACCGCTGAGTGAATTCCATTCACCCCGCCCTCTTCCTGGTGGGTTACCATTCGTAACCTCATAACTCCACATTTGCGACTGAAAATAACCAATATTCGACAATGGAGTTTTTGAAGTCGCACAAGCATTCAACTTGTCGGAGAATCGCCTGCTGGTGTTAATAGCAGGAATACTGCCATCGGTTGAATAGTAAATGTACTTTTTACTATTGTTAGAGTCCGGATCATTGCTCAATGCAGGATACACGGTAGCAGGGTTATAGACCTCTTTGATCTGCTCCATGGTGTCAGCCATACTGCCGGAGTTATCAAATATCAGCAGCACCTTGGGGCGAAAGTCACCGGCCTTGTTGAAATCATAAATAAAAAGCTCGGTGTCATCAGCCCTTGTCGAGGTCACCGACAATACAAGGCTACACCAGCATAAAATTACTCCCAGTTGTCGTAACCACATATCCTTCGCTCCTATTCTGTGAGCAGTGGTTGTTCTACACCCGCAATCCAAGTCAACGGGCGAACATATTTTCCATAATTCACATTGGCCTGCAGCTCGACATACTTGCACGCAGGAATCACATTGTTGCTGCTGGCGTCTATCTTTCGCTTGCACACGGTTTCGGCGCGATTGGTAAGAGCGACAGCCGCCGAAGCATTGCTGCTATTGACGCTGATCGCCGCACTGGCCCCCAGAGTGGCGCCCATGCCGGCAATCACAGTCGATATGTTGTTGCTCTGCATCGCCGCTTCGATGATGCCTTCGAGCCGATGCTCCGCCTGTCGGAAGCTGGCGGACGAGCCTGCCATCTTGAGGTCTTGCCCCGAAGATTGCATCACTACCACGGCAATCAGGGTAAGGGGCAGCAAAATGATCAGGGCGACGATCAGAGCCACACCGCGCTGGGATCTCATGCTCCACCTCCCACTATTACCGCAGGATTGCGCAGCGATACACTGGTTTCCAGTAACAGACGGCGGAAACCATCTCCATTGCCTGATACGCTAGTGCTGCCAACCTGATAAACATTGTTATTCACATAACTGCTGGATGCTTGCAGTGAGCGCACCAGAATAAAGATGCGTGCCGCCACGACCCGACCTTCACTCCATTCCTGTTCAGTGACATTCGCGGTCGCGACATAACGGTCAATTTCACCATCCGGCACCGGGCTGTCGTCGACACCAAACAGCACCGTCATCCGTTCAATTCCTTCGGCCATGGGGCCGGAGATCAATACCGATCCGCCATTTGCGGTCAGGTAACGCTTTCTCAATTCAGGGTTGCCGGCGGCATTGGGAGAAAGGTAATAGATAAAGTGCTGATATTCCCAGAGTTGACGTGCCGTCATGGCTGCCGAGATAGGTCTAGTTTTGCTATTCTTGATGCCTCCTTGAACATCTGAGCCGCCTGGGTCGTTGTGGCGAGATAAAAGCGATTGCCAGTAGCTGCGGCATCCGCCAGCGGAAGACCAATCAGCCGCTTGATGCTGATGACATCCGTATTGGCGATACGCGAAGCCACAGGGATACAGGCAAAAGCCCCTCCCGTAATCGCCCTGCTGTTGTCCACCCCTGCGACCCAGATCCCCCGATTTGTTCCCACACTGGGTGGCAGGCTGCCTCGCCCAAGATTGTCCAGACAATCATTTGCGGCAAGCACACTAGACCCAGCACTCAGCGTAACCCCCTGCCCCACGGCCATGGGAGAACCCGTATAGTCCCCCCAAAAGCCAGCCCATTTCAGGTCCTGGGTGAGCAGACGCATGGCGATGCGGCCATTTTCCTGCAACTCGCTCTGATCGAAGGCATCTTCAGTGGTGGCCCGAGAGGCTACAAAGATGCTCAGGCCACCACCAATCAGAAATACTCCGATCAGCATGGCGATCAGCCACTCGACCAGAGTAAATCCACGAGCATGTCATAACGTGGTCGTCAGAATAAACTGGCGCCTCGCTGCATCGATTGTTGTAGATAACTCCACAGCTGTTGCGCACGGCGGTAACCGCATCCCCGCCATCATGATAGAGATTGCGGCCGCGCCCAGAAGATCCCCACAGTCAATACATTGTTGGCCCCGCGGATCACGCAGCCGACCGGAGAGTGCAGAGATGAGGCTGCACCGGACACACTGACCCAGCAGGGACTGTTGCCAATAGTGAAGGTCCAGCGCCTGCCGTTCGGTCCTGCTGCAATCCGCTGATGGTGCCATTGCTGTTGGCACAACTCGGCATGGCAAGATGGCGGCCTGATACGACTGTCGTGCCCTGGGCGCTCCAGCTGTCCCTGGTTGATCCTGGCCCGCTCAACCATATCGTTAGCCAGCCAGCTGGCAATCGTGCGCTGTCGAGCTTCATAACTGGCAAATTTGGAATGGGTTGCATGCAACCAGACCCAGCAGCCCCAACGACAGGATTACTGCGGTGATCATCACCTCCAGCAGGCTGAATCCTTTGTCATGTGATGAAACATGAATGGCCATGGCTATTCCCAACAGCTATTGCTAGCTGCACCAGAGGCACTTTTGACGCCCAACTGATTAATGGAAAACACCGTGCAATCGGTATCGTTAGCTTGGGCTGTCGTCGCGCCAGCACTGGCTGACAAGGTGTAGGTGTTGCCTGATACGGCAGATGGATAATTGATACAGACCATTCTCAGACGCACTACTGATACCAAGAGCAGCAGCAGAGGATGCATACTGATTGAAATCCATAAAATAGGTTTCTTGCCGATTGGCCGCATTGAGCAGCATGGCTTTTTGGCTTCGACACGATGACTGGTCAGCACATATTGCTGATAGGCGGGTAAGCGATGGTGCCAAGAATCGCCACAATGGCGAACGACAATCATCAGCTCAATAAGAGAAAAGCCACGAAAGTATCCAATCATATCCCATCCTTGGTGACAGACTGCTTTATAAGTTTAACGCCGAGCCTGTCACTAGACAAACCCGGCGTCATCAACATTGCACTTTATTCTTAAGCCTTCCTGGCTGCACTCAAATTATTCTAAGTTCGGGAGGAACCTCAAAGACCACGTTCTCTTCACGGCCAGGATGCTCGGCGACCACCTTGCCACCCAGCTCCCGCAGGCGGGCGATAACCTTTTGCACCAGCACCTCGGGGGCGGATGCGCCGGCAGTGACGCCGATCGCCTTCACCCCTTCCAGCCAGCTCGCCTCAATCATGGACGCATCGTCGATTTAAGGCGTTATCCCCAGTTTTTAAGTGAAATCTCTCCCACTGACGTATCATTTGGTCCGCCCGAGATAGGCCTTGGCGCCCCTACCTTCTCGGCCAGCTCGCGCAGGCGGTTGGAGTTGGAGGAGTTCCGTGACCCCACTACCAGCATGGCGTCCACCAGCCCCGCCATCTCCCGCACCGCATCCTGACGGTTCTGGGTGGCATAACAGATGTCATCCTTGCGCGGTCCCTGAATTTTTGGGAAGTGTTGGCGCAAGGCATCGATAACGTCCGAGGTCTCATCCACGCTGAGCGTAGTCTGAGTAACGAAGCAGAGATCGTCCGGGTTCTTCACCTTGAGCCTGGCCACGTCCTCCGGCGTCTCCACCAGATACATGCCCCCTTCCGGATTCTCGTACTGCCCCATGGTGCCGATCACCTCGGGGTGACCGGCGTGACCGATGAGCACGGCCTCGGATCCCTTGCGGCTGGCACGATGGACCTCCATGTGCACCTTGGTCACCAGCGGACAAGTGGCATCGAACACCTTGAGGGCACGGGACTTGGCCATCTCGCGCACCGTCTTGGCCACGCCGTGGGCGGAGAAGATGACGATGCTGTCGTCCGGCACCTCGTCGAGCTCCTCGACGAACACGGCCCCCGCCTCTTTCAGCTTGTTCACCACATAACGGTTGTGCACCACTTCATGGCGGACATAGATGGGCGCCCCGAACTTCTCAAGCGCACTCTCGACTATGCTGATGGCCCGATCGACACCGGCACAAAAACCACGTGGGTTGGCGAGCAGAATATCCATCAGTGCACCTTTTCCTCGTCATCCACGCCCAGGATCTCCACCTCGAAGGTGACGGTGTGACCCGCCAGCGGGTGGTTGAAGTCGACCGTCACCGACATCCCTTCCACCGCCCGTATGATGCCGGGCAGCTCGCTGCCATTGGGCTGGTCGAAGAGGATGATGGTGCCAATCTTGGGCTCCACATCGGCACCGAACTTGGCTCTGTCCAGATGGTAGATGTTGTCGGGATTGGAGTGACCGAACGCCTGTTCAGGCGCCAGCGTGAAGCTCTTGGCCTCACCCTGTTGCAACCCCAGCAGACACTGCTCGAAGCTCGATGTCAGGCTGCCGTCCCCCATTCGCAGGCGGGCCGGTTTGCCGTGCAGCGCCGTGCTGTCGGCAACCGAGCCATCTTCCAGCTTGATGGAGAAGTGGAACAGTACGCTGCTGTCAGCGCCTATGGCCTGGCTCATGCCGCCTCCTTCTGTTTTTCGGAGCGAAAACCTTCCAGCACTATCATGGCTGCGCCGATGAAGATGAAGCTGTCCGCCAGGTTGAATGCGGGCCAATGGGAGCGCTGCCAGTAGAAGTCGAGGAAGTCGACCACATGGCCAAGCACCAGACGATCAAAGACGTTGCCAAGGGCTCCGCCGATGATGAGCGAATAGGCGATACCGCTCCAGCGCTGGGTGACCGACTGCTTGCGCAACCAGTGCGTCAGCAGCCCACAGATGGCAAACGCCAAGACCGCGAAGAACCAGCGCTGCCAGCCCCCCTGATCGGCCAAGAAGCTGAACGCTGCGCCCTTGTTGTAGACATGCACCAGGTTGAAGAAGGGGGTGATCTCCACCCCCGGATAGCCAAACGGCAGCAACTTGACCACGGCGAGCTTGCTCGCCTGGTCCAGTACGAAAGCCAGCACCGCCAGCCACAGCCAACGCAGGCCCGTTTTGTTATGAAGAGCGTTATTGGTCATGTTCATCAGGCAAATTGACGCGTTTCGCCGTCACCCTCGACGTTGGTGACGCAGCGGCCACAGATCTCTTCGTGACCGGCTATGGTGCCCACGTCTTCCACATGGTGCCAGCAGCGGTCGCACTTGGCGGCAGCAGACTGGGCCACGTTCAGCCACAGATCATCGCGCTCGGTCGCAACGGCACCTTCCGGTGCTGTGTCAGCCACCACCACCTTGGCCTTGGAGGTGAGCAGCACGAAGCGCAGCTCATCGGCCAAGGCATTCAGGCGCTTAGCCAGCTCGGGCTTGGCGAACAGAGTCAGTTCTGCCTGCAGGGAGCCACCGATGCGCTTCTCGCCACGGGCGGCTTCCAGTGCCTTGTTCACTTCACCGCGCACTGTGAGGATCTCAGCCCAGAAATCGTCGTTCAGCACTTCACCCGCTTCCAGCCCGAACAGGCCGTCGTACCACTCTTCGGTGAACACGAACTCACCGCGCTCACCCGGCAGCAGAGCCCAGATCTCGTCGGCGGTGAAGCTCATGATGGGCGCCATCCAGCGCACCATGGCCTCGGCGATGTGATAGAGGGCGGTCTGGCAGGAGCGACGAGCCAGGCTGTCAGCCTTGGCGGTGTACTGCCTGTCCTTGATGACATCCAGATAGAAGGAGCCCATCTCGATGGAGCAGAACTGCATCAGCTTCTGGGTCACACCGTGGAAATTGTACTCATCGAACGCCGCCATGATCTCGGCCTGTACCGCCTTGGCACGGCCCACGGCCCAACGATCCACCACCACCATGTCGGCAGACGCCACCATGTCGGTCGCCGGATTGAAACCGTTCAGGTTGGCCAGCAGGAAGCGGGCTGTGTTGCGAATACGGCGATAAGCATCGGCGGAGCGCTTGAGGATCTCGTCAGAGACTGTCATCTCGCCGGTGTAGTCAGTGCTCGCTACCCACAGGCGCAGGATGTCGGCGCCCAGCTTGTTCATCACGTCCTGCGGGCTGACCACGTTGCCGATGGACTTGGACATCTTGCGCCCCTGGCCATCCACGGTGAAGCCGTGGGTCAGCACCTGGTTGTAGGGAGCCTTGTCTTTCATGGCCACGCCGATCATCAGGGAGGACATGAACCAGCCGCGGTGCTGATCAGAACCTTCCAGATAGAGGTCGGCGGAGTGACCGTTGAACTCGGGACGGGCATCGACCACGGAGGAGTGGGTCGAGCCTGAGTCGAACCAGACGTCCAGGGTGTCGGGCACCTTGTCGTACATGTCGGCGTCGCTGCCCAGCAGCTCGGCCTTGTCCAGATCCCACCAGGCCTGGATGCCGGACTGTTCGACCCGCTTGGCCACCTCTTCCATCAGGCGCACGGATTCCGGGTGCAGCGCCTGAGTCTCCTTGTGAACGAACAGGGAGATGGGCACGCCCCAGGTACGCTGACGGGAGATGCACCAGTCAGGACGGTTCTCGACCATGGCCTGGATGCGGTTCTTGCCCCATGCCGGCACCCAGCCGCTCTGGCCGTGCTGGGCAATGCCATCTTTCTCGATGCGCTCGATCTCTTCCAGCGCACGCTTGCGCAACCCCTTCTGCTCCATGCTAATGAACCACTGGGGGGTAGCACGGAAGATGATCGGGGTCTTGTGACGCCAGCAATGGGGGTAGGAGTGGTTGAACACCTTGTGGTGCAGCAGGGCGCCGCGCTCGGTCAGCACCTCGACCACGGAGGCGTTGGCCTTGAACACGTGCTGGCCGGCAAACAGCTCGGTATCCGGCAGGTAAACGCCGTTGCTGCCAACCGGGTTGGCTACTTCCAGACCGTACTTCTGACCGACCACGAAGTCTTCCTGACCGTGGCCAGGGGCGGTGTGGACAGCGCCGGTACCGGCATCCAGGGTGACGTGGTCACCCAGCACCACAGGCACGTCGAAGCTGTAGAAGGGGTGGTTGAAGCGCAGCAGCTCGAGCGCCGCACCCTTGGCATAGCCCAGGTTGTGGAACTTCTCGATACCGGCTCTGTCCATCACGTCCTTGACCAGCTCGGCGGCCAGGATCAGGCGCTCGGGGTTGTCACCCTCCACCTGTACCAGGGCGTAGTCCAGATCGGCGTGCATGGCGATGGCACGGTTGGCCGGCAGGGTCCAGGGGGTGGTGGTCCAGATCACGGCAGAGAGCGGGCCCTTGCCGGTGTGACCTTCGGGGCAGTCGAACTTGGCTGCCACTGTCGCCTCGTCGACGGCCTTGAAGCGCACATCGATGGAGGGGGAATTCTTGTCGTAGTACTCCACTTCGGCTTCCGCCAGGGCAGAGCCGCAGTCGGTACACCAGTGTACCGGCTTGGAACCCTTGTGCAGGTGGCCATTCTCGACGATCTTGGCCATGGAGCGGATGATGTTGGCTTCGGTGCCAAAGTCCATGGTCAGGTAGGGGTGTTCCCAGTCACCCAGCACGCCCAGACGGATGAAGTCGGTCTTCTGCGCTTCGATCTGGGTCTTGGCGTATTTGCGGCACTCGGCGCGGAACTCGGCGGCGGAGACCTTCACACCCGGCTTGCCGACGAGCCCCTCGACCTTCAGCTCTATGGGCAGACCGTGGCAATCCCAGCCCGGCACATAGGGAGAGTCGAAGCCGGAGAGGCCCTTGGACTTGATGATGATGTCTTTGAGGATCTTGTTGACCGAGTGACCGATGTGAATGCTGCCGTTCGCGTAGGGAGGGCCATCATGCAGAATGAAGGAAGGCTTGCCCGCTTTGGCGCGGCGAATGGCGCCGTAAAGATCCTGATCGTACCAACGTTTCAGCATGTTGGGTTCGCGCTTGGCCAGATCGCCACGCATCGGAAACTCGGTTTCCGGCAGATTCAGGGTGTGTTTATAGTCGCTCATCAGTCCTGGGTTCCCTTCTTTTCTAAAAGAGTGCTGGGTAAATTGAATGGTGGCAGCCCGAACCAGGCTCGGGCCGCCAGGGCATCTCGTTCGATCTGCTCTTTCAAGGCGGTGAAAGAGGCAAACTTCTGCTCTTCGCGCAGCTTGTGGCGAAGCAGCACCTTGACCTGTTGACCATATAGATCGCCAGAAAAATCAAATAGATGTACTTCCAATCTGGCTTGTGTACCGCTCAAGGTCGGCCGTACACCCACATTGGCGACACCGGGGAAGGTCTTGCCGGAACATATCACTTCCACCGCAAACACGCCACCGACCGGGATCACCTGGCGTTTGAGGGCCAGATTGGCGGTTGGAAAACCTATGGTGCGCCCCAGCTTGTCGCCATGGGCCACCCGGCCGCTGATGGTATAGGGGCGGCCGAGCATCAGTTCCACTTCCGCCATCCGGCCCGCCTTGAGCGCTTCGCGCACCAGGGTACTGCTGACCCGCTGGCGGGATAGCTGGAAACTCTGGGTGCTGATCACCTCGAAACCGAAGCGCTGCCCCGCCGCCTCCAGCAGCTGGAAGTCCCCTTCCCGCCCCTTGCCGAAGCGAAAATCATCGCCCACCACCAGGTAGTGCACGCCGAGTTTCTCCACCAGCAACTGCTCGATGAAGCTGCTGGCGGCCTGCTCGGCGAAGCGGTGCGTGAACCGCACACAGAGCATGCGATCTATATGCATCCCCTTGAGGGCTTCGTACTTCTCCCGCCAACGGCTGAGACGGGCAGGAGCCGCATCCCCCGCAAACAGCTCAAGGGGCTGCGGCTCGAACAGCATGACGCAGGCGGGCAGACCAAGCTGGGCGGCTTTCTCCTGCAGTCGGGCCAGCACCGCATGGTGGCCCTGATGAACCCCATCGAAGTTGCCTATGGTCAATACACAGCCCCGATGACGGGGCTTGATATTGTGAATGCCGCGAATGAGTTCCATCAGTGCCTTGTGCGTTGCTGCCATGGAAATCGGCGGATTATATATCAGGCAGCAGGCAGGGTCAGCCCTGCTGTTGAGCCGATTTCAGGTATCTGACCCGGAACCCGTGCGCCATCAGCCTCATTGCTGACCCGATTTCAGGTGTCTTGGCCTGACCCCCAGCACCAACAGGACTATTCCATACAAGGCGCCCCCCAGGCAGAGCAGCAAGGTCAGCTCCAGACTGGCTTTGCCCATGCTCCAGGCTCCCCACTGGGCGAGATCCGGTGACAGATAGCCAAGCACGCCCCCCATCAGCACGGTCGCCACCAGCAGCTTGAGGCAGAACACGCCCGTGTTGCGGGAAGGGCGATAGACCGCCTGCTGATACAACCCCTTGAACAGCAGGGCCGCATTCAGGGTGCCGGAGCAGGCGGTGGCGAGCGCCAGCCCCACATAGCCAAGCGGATAGATGAAGATGAGGTTGCACACCATGTTGGCCACCATGGCCATGATGCCGATCCGTACCGGGGTCCTAGTGTCCTGGCGGGCATAGTAGCCGGGCGCCAGCACCTTGATCAGCATCAGGGAGAGCAGCCCTGTGGTGGACGCCAGCAGGCTGGCGCTGGACATGGCCACTCGTGCATGCCGAACTCCCCGCGCATGAAGAGCACTCTCAGTATGGGCTCGCGCAATACGGCAATCCCCACCATGGCGGGCAGGCCGAGCAGCATCACCATCCGCACCCCCCAGTCCATGGTACGGGAGAAGTCGGCCGGATCCGCATCCACATGCTTCTTGGCCAGCGCCGGCAGGATCACTGTGCTGATGGCGACCGCGAACAGGCCGAGGGGGAACTCCAGCAGGCGATCCGAATAGTAGAGATAGCTGATGGCACCGGTCGCCAGGAAGGAGGCCAGCATGGTGTTGATCAGCAGATTGATCTGGCTGACCGAGACGCCGAACAGCGCCGGTATCATCAGGGTGCGGATCTTCACCACACCAGGATGGTGCCAACCCCACTTGGGCCACACCAGCATGTTGATCTGGCGCAGGAAGGGGTACTGGAACAGAAACTGCACCAAGCCGCCGAGGAAGACGCCGATCGCCAGCGCGATCTCGGGCCGCTCCAGCAACGGGGCTATCCACCAGGCCGCCGCTATCATGGTGAGGTTGAGGAACACCGGCGTGAAGGAGGAGACGGCGAAGCGACCAAAGGTGTTGAGAATAGCCCCGGCCATGGCGGTGAAGGTGATGAACCAGAGATAGGGGAAGGTAATCTTGAGCATCAGGCTGGCCAGCTCGAACTTCTCGGCCGCCGGGCCGCCGTGCAGCCAGTCCCAGAACCAGCCCCAGCCGAACAGGGCCGTCAGCACCCCCGAGCCCAGCACACCGAGCAGGGTGACTATGGTGACTATGCCCCCAAGGGTGCCCGCCACTGCGGCCAGCAGCTCTCGCACGGCCTGCTCGTCACCGTTTTTCTTGTACTCCGTCATCACCGGCACGAAGGCCTGGTTGAAAGCCCCTTCGGCGAACAGCCGGCGCAAGAAGTTGGGAATGCGGTTGGCGAAGAAGAAGACGTCTGCGGCCACCCCGGCACCGAGCAGATTGGCGATGACCACATCGCGCACCAAGCCCATCACACGGGACACCAGCGTCATTGCGGACACTATCATGCCGGATTTGATCAATTTCTTACTCAAGACGAGGCCTCTGGAACTGTCAGAATGGAAAGAATGCTGCTAGAATCGGCCGACAGTTTAACCGCCTCCCAACTGACACACCACCGGGGGGCGGTGTTTATTTGCACAAATCATTTGACAATATGTGGTTGAGAAGGCATATTTCCGGGCCTTTTCAATACACTCGCTAAGACAGTTTTAGGAGTTTTACCTTGGCTAATATCAAATCTGCTAAGAAGCGCGCGATTCAGTCAGAGAAACGTCGTCAACACAACGCCAGCCGTCGTTCCATGACCCGTACCTATCTGAAGAAAGTAATTGCTGCAATCGCTTCTGGCGACAAAGCTGCTGCCACTGCCGCTTTCGCTGTTGCTCAGCCGATCATGGATCGTATGGCGACCAAAGGCCTGATCCACAAGAACAAAGCTGCTCGTCACAAGAGCCGCCTGTCTGCCCAGATCAAAGCTATGGCTTAATCAGCTTCGGCTGAACAAAGCTAAAAAAACCGGCCTTAGTGCCGGTTTTTTATTTGGGTTCGCTGCAATACAGCCTGTGCAACAATCCAATCATCTCGCGTACCTCATGGCTGCGCAGCGAATAGTAGACCGTCTGGGCCTCTTTTCGCGTCGCCACCAGCTCATCACGCCGCAGCACAGCCAGATGCTGTGACAGGGCCGATTGACTCAGTCCAAGCACCTCGTTGAGTTCCCCCACCGACAGCTCTCTCTCCAATAACTGGCACAGAATGAACAAGCGCCGTTCATTGGCCAGCGCCTTGAGCAGGGTGACCGCACGTCCGGCATTCGCCTCCATCTCTTCCAACTGCATCGCATTCCCTCCCCTGCAAGACAGGAATCATACCCTCTGCCCCGCCGATTTAAAATGACAGGGTCGCCGGCTGAATGGTGGTGAAATCCTCCTGACCGGCAAAGAGGAAGGAGAAATCACTCTCGCACACCCGCTTCACCGCCGGATGCTGGATCATCCGTTCGGCGAAGATGACGTAGTACTCCTCCATCAGATCCTGGGTCTCCCCGATCAGCATCACCTCCTCCCCCTCCAGGATCTCCTCCCGATAGATGGTCGGCGCCATGAAGATCCCCTGATTGAAGAAGCCAAATGCCTTCATCAGGGCCGCATCGTCGAATTCCCCCAGGATGCTGGGAGAGATGCCCTGCTGCTCGAACCACTGGGTCAGCTGGCGCCCCATGGCGGTACGACGGCCCGGAATGAGCAGCTTGCGCTCCTCGAGACAGGCAGGAAAAGGCTTTTCGGGCAGCGGCGCCTTGCAGAAGAAGCTGACGCCACAGCCTCCCAGCCGCTTGGAGAGCAGGCCGGCGTGCTGGCTGGAGTCCACCGGACAATCGGAGAGGATCATGTCTAGCTTGTGCTCGCTCAGTTGTTCCAGCAGCAGCTCGTGGGTCGATTCGAAACAGCGCAGGTGGATGGAGCCGTCGTTGGGGATGACGGAGAGCAGCACCCGGCTGGCGAGGCGCTTGGAGAGTGCATCGGCGATGCCTACGTCGAACAGGATCTGGCTCTCCTTGCGGTAGTTGACGATATCCAGCATCTCGTAGGAGAGGCTGAACATCTTGTCGGCATAGCGAAACACCAGCTGGCCCAGTTCGGTCGCCTCGAGGGATCGCCCCTTACGGATCAACAGCTTGCCGCCGAGACGCTGCTCCAGCAGTTTGATCTGACCGGTGACTGTCTGCGGGGTCAAGAAGAGGGCTTCCGCCGCCTGGGTGACGGAACCCTTCTTCTGAGTCATCCAAAAATAGTAGAGATGGTTGTAATTAAGGTGTGACATCCGATGGGGTTCCCGCGCTGCGCGGGCTCCGGTAGCAGCTGAGTTCAACCGCCAGAATGTCATACATGTCGCTGATCGAGTCAACCTTGTTTGCGCCGAACTGCTCTTGCAGGGTCAGCTTGAGGCGGGCCGGATCCGGCATCCGCTCCCCGCAGTAGCGCTTATGGGACTTCTTCACGCGCTCGCCGGCCCGGCTGCTCAAGGCCCGCTCGGTGAAGGTCTCACCGAACTGGGCCTTGGCCTGCTTGTCCCCCAGCATGAGGGCGCTGTCCACCACCCCATTGAGATAGGCCGAGCAACTGGCCGACATCGCATCCTGCTGGCACTCCGCCAGGCTATTCGCCCAGACTGCCGGGCTCGCCAGCATGACTAACCATCCGAGTCTTCTCATAACCCCTCCGTGCTTTGATTCGCCTCCCGATTGGGCAGCGATATCCGCAGGGCGATAAAACCGATCACGGCCGCCAGGGTAGATCCCACCAGGATCCCGAGGCGTGAGTAGCTGCCGTAGTCCAGTCCGCCATGCTCGAATGCCAGCGATGCGATGAACATCGACATGGTAAAGCCGATGCCACACAGGATGCTGACCGCAAAGATCTGCTTGAAGTTGACGCCGCTCGGCAGCTGGGCGATGCCGAGTTTCACCGACAGCCAGCTGATGGTGAAGATACCGAGGGGTTTGCCGATGAAGAGCCCCAGTATGATGCCCATGGGCACCGGGCTGAGCAGATCCGACAGCTGGATCCCGTCGAGGGAGACCCCGGCGTTGGCAAAGGCAAACAACGGCAATATCAGGTACGCACTCCAGGGGTGCAGCACATGCTCGAGGTGCTTGAGTGGCGAGGCATAGCGCTTCCCGGAGATAGGGATCATGAAGCCAACGATGACGCCGGCCAGGGTCGCATGGACGCCGGACTTGAGCACCGCAACCCAGAGCACCAGACCCACCAGCATGTAGAGGCCGATCCTGTCCTCACCGCGGCGATTCATCCACAGCAGAGTGAGGGTCGCCAGAATGCCGACCGCCAGTGCGGTCAGCGACAGCTGCTGGGTATAAAAGAGCGCGATGATGATGATGACCCCAAGGTCATCCATGATGGCCAGGGCCAGCAGGAATACCTTGAGGCTGGTCGGTACCCGCTTGCCGAGCAGCGCCATCACCCCGAGGGCGAAGGCGATGTCGGTTGCGGCCGGAATGGCCCAGCCGGCCCGGGTCACTTCGTCTTCGTAGTTGAAGAGGGCATAGATGAGCGCAGGGGCCAGCATGCCGCCCACGGCGGCGATGGCCGGGAAGGTGGCCTGCACCCGTGATGAGAGCGCCCCCTCCAGCATCTCACGCTTTACTTCCAGCCCGACCAGCAGGAAGAAGATCGCCATGAAGCCGTCGTTGATCCAGAGCAGCAGCGGCTTGTTGATGTCGAGGGCGGCAATGCGCACCTGTACCTGGGTATTGAGGAAACTCTGATAGTGCTCCGCCAGGGCAGAGTTGGCCAGACCGATGGCCACCAGGGCGGCCAGGATCAGAATTATTCCGGAGGCTGACTCCAGTTTGAGAAATCGCTTGAACACATCGCTCATGGTCTAACTATCCATAAAATTGTACTTTTTCAGTCTAGGGGCCGAGTGAGTTAATGAAAAATCGTTTCTAACTGCCAATAACAACGGAAAAACCGAAGGCAAAATGAATCATGCCTGCTATAAGCACGTTTTACCCCGCCTTCATGAGCCCGCGGAGTATTCTTTTTTTTGCATATTTATTCTTTTAAGGCATGAAAAAGGCGCCCGCAGGCGCCTTTCGAACAGATGGAATAACGTAATGCCGCCACGCGGGAGATCCTGCCGAGAGCCGCTCGCCATCACGGCGGATACGGGATCAGATGGCAACAGGGGCCTTGATACCCGGATGGGGATCATAACCCTGGATCTCGAAGTCCTCGAACCTGTAGTCGAAGATGGAGTCCGGCTTGCGCTTGATCACCAGCTGCGGCAAGGGACGCGGCTCGCGGGAGAGCTGCAGCGCCGTCTGCTCCATGTGGTTGGAGTAGAGGTGCACGTCGCCACCGGTCCAGACGAAGTCGCCCACGGCCAGATCGCACTGCTGAGCCATCATGTGGGTCAGCAGGGCGTAGCTGGCGATGTTGAACGGCAGGCCGAGGAATACGTCGCAACTGCGCTGATAGAGCTGGCAGGAGAGCTTGCCGTCTGCCACGTAGAACTGGAAGAAGGCGTGACAAGGGGCGAGCGCCATCTTGTCCAGCTCACCCACGTTCCAGGCGGAGACTATGATGCGACGCGAGTCCGGGCTGTGCTTGATGTCATCCACCGCCTTCTGGATCTGGTCGATGACGGCGCCATCGGCCGCCGGCCAGGAGCGCCACTGTGCACCGTAGACAGGGCCCAGATCGCCGTGCTCGTCGGCCCACTCGTCCCAGATGCTTACGCCGTGCTCTTTCAGGTAGGCGGTGTTGGTGTCGCCATTGAGGAACCAGAGCAACTCGTGAATGATGGAGCGCAGGTGGCACTTCTTGGTGGTGACCAGCGGGAAGCCTTCCGCCAGATTGAAGCGCATCTGATGACCGAACAGGGAGACTGTCCCCGTGCCGGTGCGATCGGATTTGACGGTGCCTTCATCCAGGATCTTCTGCATCAGGTCGAGATAGGCCCTCATTGCTTTGCCTCCTTCGCCGCGTTGCCGAACAGCTGCGGACGCTTGTAGGCGACCCAGATCATCAGGGCGCCGATGATGATCATCGGGGTGGAGAGGATCTGGCCCATGCTGATCTCCTGGAAGTAGAGACCCAGCTGGCTGTCAGGCTGGCGTACGAACTCCACCAGGAAGCGGAACAGGCCGTAGAACAGCAGGAACATGCCGGAGATGGCGCCCCGTGGCGGGTTCTTGCGCCAGAACAGGTTCAGGATGATGAAGAGCACCACACCTTCCAGAGCGAACTGGTAGAGCTGGGAGGGGTGACGCGGCTCGGGGCCGGCCTCCGGGAAGATGATGGCCCAGGGCACGTCTGTGATCCTGCCCCACAGCTCGCCGTTCATGAAGTTGCCGATGCGGCCGACACCGAGGCCGAACGGAATGAGCGGCGCCACGAAGTCCGCTACGGTGAAGAAGTGACGCTTGGTCTTGTGGGCAAACCAGATCATGGCGGTGATGACACCGATCAGGCCGCCGTGGAACGACATGCCGCCGGTCCAGATCTTGAACAGGTAGGTGGGATCGGCCAGGAAGAGATCGAAGTTGTAGAACAGCACATAGCCGATACGACCACCCAGGATCACCCCGAGGAAGCCGTAGAACAGCAGGTCGGAGACCTCGTTGCGAGTCCAGCCACTGTTGGGCGCGTCGGCGCGGCGGCCCGCAAGCCACATGGCAAAGGCAAAACCAAACAAATACATGAGACCATACCAGCGTACCGATAGTGGTCCCAAACTGAATGCTACGGGATCAATCTGCGAGAAAACCCAATATCCGTCGTGCTGCATGGCGCGGCCCCAGTCATAAGAAAAGCCGCATTCTCCGATCATTCGTCAGCAGGAACAAGACTGAATATCAATCGGGCAGCTTGGTCTTGTGGCCCGCGCGCAGCAAACCGCCCAGACCGTGCTCTTCCAGGTAGCGGGCAAACAGGCCACGGAGCACGTGGGGATTGTCGTGCTTGAGGCCATCTGCCATCAGCGCCTTCAGCTCGCCGAGATCGGATTGACGCAGCACGTACTTGATGCGGGAGATGTTGTGGGTGTTCATGCTGAAACGGCGATAGCCCATGGCCAGCAGCAGCAGCACGCCGACCGGATCCCCGGCCAGTTCGCCACAGACAGAGACCGGCTTCTGGTAGCGATGGGAGGCATCGACCAGCAGTTGCAGGGCGCGGATCACAGCGGGATGGAAGGCGTCATAGATGCTGGCGACCCGGGCGTTGTTGCGATCCACCGCCAGCAGATACTGGGTCAGGTCATTGCTGCCCACCGACCAGAAGTCGATGAGGGGGGCCATCTCCGGCAGGATGTAGAGGGCGGAGGGCACCTCTATCATCACCCCGAGGCTAGGGTAGCGGATCACCGCATCACGGCTCGCCGCCTCTTCCGACACTTCACGCCAGGCCTGATCCAGCAGCCGGCGGGAAGCCTTGATTTCACTGACGCTGCTGATCATCGGCAGCATGATGGCCAGATTGTCCAGCCCTTCGCTGGCGCGCAGCATGGCCTTGAGCTGCACCAGGAACAACTCGGGGTGATCCAGGGTGAGCCGGATCCCCCGCCAGCCAAGGAAGGGATTTTCCTCCACTATGGGGAAATAGGGCAATTGCTTGTCCCCCCCCACGTCCAGGGTGCGCATGCAGACCGGGCGATCCCGATAAGTCTCCAGGATCCCGCGATAGCGCGCCGTCTGCTCCCATTCGGAGGGGAAGCTGTCCTGCAGCATGAAGGGGATCTCGGTGCGATAGAGCCCGACCCCGTCCGCCAGATGGTTGAGGGAGATCTCGGTGTCGGCACTGAGGCCGGCGTTGAGCAGCAAGGAGACAGGAGTGCCGTCAGCCGTCTCCGAGGGTTGGTTGTCGACGCTGCGCACCAGAGTATCGAGCGCCCGCTCCTCGCTCAGCAGCTGCCGGTACTCGGTCAGGATCACCTGATTGGGTTCGATGAAGAGATCGCCGCTGTAACCATCGACGACCAGGGTGCGACCACCTATGTCACCCAGGGGCAGATCCACCCCCATGATGGCCGCCACCCCCATGGCGCGGGCCAGGATGGCGGCATGGGAGTTGGTCCCCCCCTTGAGCGACACCACGCCGCTCAGGAACTCCCGCGGGATCTCGGCGAGTATGGTGGCGGTCACCTCGTCGGCGACCAGCACCACAGGCTCCCCTATGGTGAGCTGCTCGGGTTCGTCCTGCACCAGACGGCTGATGAGCCGCTGGGCTATGTCTTTCACATCGGTGGAGCGCTCCCGCAGATAGGGATCCTTCATCCCCTTGAACTGCTCGATCAGCCGATCGCTGATGATCTTGACCGCGGAGATGGCGGTCCAGTGCTCCTTGCCGACCTTGTTGCGGATGGGCTTGATGTAGCCGGGATCGTTCAGCAGGTGCAGATAGATGTCGAAGATGGCGACCGAATCCTGGCTGTAGCTCTCGCGAAAGCGTAGCGCCAGGCTCTCCAGATCGTGGCGAACCTCTTCCACCGCGAGCTCCAGTCGGGCCAGCTGCTTGCCGTGGTCCTCGTCCTTGCGCGGGGTGATGCTGTTGAGCGCCTTGCGCGGGCGCCACACCCAGGCCTTGGCGATGGCGATGCCACTGGCACCGGCGATGCCGCGCAGCGGCTTGCTCCAGTCGGTCTTCTGCAACCAGCCCTTGGCCTGGGCCTGGGCGATGCGCGCCGCCAGCTGCGCCGCCAGGGTGACCATGAAGGACTCTTCCCCTTCATCGAACAGCCGGCTCTCTTTCTGCTGCACCACCAGAATGCCCACCACCTGGCGCTGGTGCATGATGGGGGCGCCGAGGAAGGAGCGAAACGCCTCTTCCGCGACATCGGGCAGGAACTTGAAACTGGGGTGAGAAGGCGCATCGGCCAGGTTGATAAGCTCTTCCCGCTGACCCACCAGGCCGACTATGCCCTGCTCGAACGGCAAGGTGGCCTTGCCCACCGCCGACTCGGCCAGGCCATCGGTCGCCGCCAGTCGATAGCGGCGCATGTCGGGCTCGGCAACATAAACGGAGCAGCAGTCCACCGTCATGGCGAGCCGGGTCTGGCTCACCAATGCTTGCAAGGCCTGTTCGAGGGTGTTGGCCTCGGCCATGCTCTCGACGATGCGTCTGAGTTCCGTCAGCAACTAATTGTGCTCCTTAGCGCGAGCGGTTGCGCCGCCCATCCTTTCGATTAACCTGCACCACCGGCACCGGCATGGCCAGCGGGGCAAACTCCTTCATCACCCGGCGGTAAACTTCCCGCTTGAAGGAGACGACCTGACGAACCGGGTACCAGAAGCTGACCCAACGCCAATCATCAAATTCCGGGTGACCATGACAGCCGAACTGGATCCTGGACTCTCTGCCAGGATCGAGCTGCAACAAAAACCATTTCTGCTTCTGGCCAATACAGACCGGTGAACTGTCCCAGCGAACGAGTCGTTTGGGTAAGCGATACTTCAGCCAGTTGCGACTGGTCGCCAGTATGGTCACATCCTCGGGCTTGAGGCCTATCTCCTCATACAGCTCACGATACATGGCCTGTTCCGGCGATTCACCATCATCAACTCCCCCCTGCGGAAACTGCCAGGAGTGCTGCCCATAGCGCTTAGCCCACAATACTTGCCCGTCACGGTTACAGATCACGATGCCGACATTGGGACGAAATCCGTCGCCATCTATCACGTGATCACCTTATAAAGGCTGAATCTATAAAGAGATTGTTCCACATTCACCCCGTGGCGGCAAACAGGGACTGTCATCTTCCACTCATGAATAACTTGGCATTTCAAGCAAAGTTATAAACAAACAGGAAGGACAAGCTCCGCAAGTTGCCCACCCAGACTGTGCATAAGCCTGTGATCAAGCGGGTATATACAGTAGTTTTATACTACGACTTCAAATCATGCCGTATCATACCCGATTCATATAAAAACAAAATATTCATTTAAATACATACAGTTAATATTTAAAGACTGGATCAAGATCCATGTCTTTTGCGCCCGAGGATCCTGGCTGTCAATTGTGAACAAGTTCGACTGTTCAAAGATCCATCAAGGCTAGTTTATCCACAAGGATGGCGCATTATCTGCACCGATATGGCGAGAAAAATCGGCGTGCTCTCACATTTATTTCTGATGCCGGGCCCTGTATCACCACTTTATGTCAGTTATCCAAGATTTCTGTGGATAACTATGTGCAACAGCCAGGCCAAACCCTTGGACAACTCGCAGCAACCGGGATCCTCCCGTTATCCAGGCTGGAGAAAAAAGTCAAATTCCTTTAAAATCATTGCCATAGATTAAAATTCACAATCCTGCCCCCCCTGTGTATAGCCGGGCAAGGATCGGTTACAAAAACAGCGATCCTCTGTCAGGATCACACTTGTCCACCCCTTCTCGCCAACAGGAGCCCCTCATGCCCGACAACCCACAGTCAGAGCAGGAATTGCTGGCGCGCGCCTACGCCATGGCGGGCTTCACCCTGGCTCAACTCGCCGCGACGGCCGGCATCCCGGTGCCACGGGATCTCCGGCGGGACAAGGGCTGGATCGGCCAGTTGATCGAGTGGCAGCTGGGCGCCAGCGCGGGTAGCCGACCGGAGCAGGACTTCCCCGATCTCGGCATAGAGCTCAAGACGATCCCGATCGATCCTCAGGGCAAACCGCTGGAAACTACCTTCGTCTGCGTCGCGCCCCTCATCGGGATCAGTGGCCAGCGCTGGGAGGAGTCCAATGTGCGCAACAAGCTGTCGCGGGTACTCTGGATCCCGGTGGAGGGCAGCCGCACCATCCCCGTCGGTGAGCGCCGGGTCGGCATGCCGTTGCTGTGGAGCCCGAACGAAGAAGAAGACAGGTTACTGCGTCAGGATTGGGAGGAGCTGATGGACATGATAGTGCTGGGGGAGGTGGAGCAGATCAGTGCCCGCCACGGCCAGGTCATGCAACTGCGCCCCAAGGCGGCCAACAGCAAGGCACTGACCCGCGCCATCGGCCGCAATGGCCAGCCAATCCAGACACAGCCAAGGGGCTTCTACCTCAAGATTGACTTCACTCACCAGCTGCTTCGGCGTCATTTCGCCCTGCCTGCCTGACGATTGCTATCAACATCCTTGTCATAAAGTGATATAAAAATGAACAGCACTGCTTTCTTCGCAGTCAGTGACAAGGAGTCGATATGCCGATCAACAAGCAATTTCTCAAGTCCCGCCCCGAGGTCAAGGTGACCTTCGCAGTGGAAAAGGAGGCCGCAGGCGAGGCCGAACAGGTCTTGCTTCTGGGGGAGTTTAGCCAGTGGCAACCCATTGAATTGAAAAGAATGAAGAGCGGGGAGTTCAAGGCGACCCTCAACCTTCCCACCGATGGCCCCAGCCATTTCGAGTATTGCTACCAGCTGGTGCAGCCGGACGGGGAGACCCGTTATGACAACGACTGGGAAGCGGACGACTACGTGCCTGGCCCCTTCGGGCGCGACAACTCTGTGGTGCGGGTCAGTCAGTAGACGACGACCAGAACACTAACACCTCTGACCGATACCCGAATTACAGACACAAAAAAGGCTCGCCATTGGCGAGCCTTTTCACTACCTGTCGAGCTTTTCGCCGACATACCGACACCAATTCGAATCGAATTAGTTGAGCTTCTCTTTGATACGAGCAGCTTTGCCGGACAGGTTGCGCAGGTAGTACAGCTTGGCGCGGCGAACATCACCACGACGCTTCAGTTCTACACTGTGGATCAGCGGAGAGTGAGTCTGGAATACACGCTCAACACCTTCGCCGTTGGAGATCTTGCGAACGGTGAAAGCAGAGTGCAGACCGCGGTTACGCTTGGCAATGACGATGCCTTCGAAAGCCTGCAGACGCTCTTTACCACCTTCTTTAACACGAACTTGAACACGTACGGTGTCGCCCTGGGCAAAAGCCGGGATGTCGGTACGCAGTTGCTCTTGTTCAAGCTGCTGAATAATCTTGCTCATTGTCTTTCCTTACCTAGGATAAACTGAAAACTCTACTTAACGCTGTCACGCACTTCGCGGACATACTCGGCAAGAAGTGATTCTTGCTCGTCAGTCAGAGCTAGGTTGTTAATAAGTTCCGGCCTTCTCTGCCAGGTTCGTCCGAGCGACTGCTTGAGACGCCAGCGCCGAATCACTTCGTGATTGCCGCTTGTCAGCGCCTCGGGCACCGCCAATCCATCCAACAACTCCGGCCGAGTGTAGTGGGGATGATCCAGCAGGCCATCCGTGAAGGAGTCCTGCTCGGCACTGGCCTGATCGCCCAGGACCCCGGGGACCAGACGCGAAACCGCATCGATCAGGGTCATGGCAGGCAACTCGCCACCACTTAACACGTAATCCCCGATAGACCACTCTTCGTCCACTTCGGTTTGTATCACGCGTTCATCGATACCTTCGTATCGACCGGCGACCAGAATCAGTGTCTGATTCGTCGCCAACTCGGTTACGCCCGCTTGAGTCAGCTTGCGCCCCTGAGGAGAGAGATAGATGACTTTCGCCCCGTCTCCCGCCGCTTGCTTGGCTGCATGAATAGCATCACGCAGCGGCTGAACCATCATCAGCATCCCAGGCCCACCACCATAAGGACGATCATCGACCGTGCGGTGTTTGTCGTGGGTGAAATCCCGCGGGTTCCAGCACTCAATCTGCAGCAGGCCACTCTTGACGGCCCGACCCGTTACCCCGTGCTCGGTAATGGCTCGGAACATTTCCGGGAAGAGGCTAATCACCCCAATCCACATAAGAAACCTCCGGCACCCGTGTTAGCGCGGGAAACTAGAAACCAGGATCCCAATCAACTTCGATTGTTCGAGCAGTCAGATCAATGTTCTTGATCACCTGCTCTTCCAGGAACGGGATCAGCCGCTCCTTTGCACCAAAGGCATCTTTTACATTGGCCTCAACCACCAACACATCGTTGGAGCCGGTTTCCATCAATTCGGTCACCTTGCCCAGGTCGTATCCCTTGGTGGTCATCACGGAGCAACCAATCAGGTCACGCCAGTAGAACTCACCTTCAGGCAACGCAGGCAACAGATCGGCGGCTACGCCAATCTCGACATTGGTCAATGCCAGGGCATCCTCGCGCACATCGATACCATCGAGTTTGCAGATCAGACCCTTGTTGTGACGCTTCCAGGCCGAAACCTGAATCTCACGCCACACCCCGTTCTGATTGATCAGCCAGGGGTTGTAATCGAAAATCGCTTCGGCAACATCGGTGAAGGAGTTCACTTTAAGCCAGCCCTTGATGCCGTAGACGGTACCCAGGGTGCCCAGAACTATAGGTTTTTCCACCTTAACTCCTTACCGTTTGGCTGATTAAGCAGCTTTTTTAGCGTCTTTGATCAGCTTGGCAACGCGGTCAGAAACAGCGGCACCAGTAGCAACCCAATGCTCGATACGAGCCAGGTCCAGGTTCAGCTTTTCAGCGTTACCAGCAGCAACCGGGTTGAAGAAACCAACGCGCTCGATGAAGCGACCGTCACGGGCGCAACGGCTGTCAGAAACTACTACCTGGTAGAACGGACGCTTTTTCGCGCCACCACGTTGTAAACGAATGGTTACCATATCGTCCTCATGAACATCTAATGAACAAGGCCTGCAAATACGCAGACCCTAGCTTAAAATAAGCCGCGTAATTCTACTTGGATTCGTAATAATTGCAACCAAGCCTGCTATTTTTTGCGCAGGAGTTGGCATGAAAAAGGCTCACCGCAGTGAGCCTTTTTGCCTGACAAGCAGGAAAATCAGAACGGACCGCGTCCGCCACCGAATCCGGGCGGCAGCATGTTCTTCATCTGGCCCATCATCTTGCGCATGCCGCCCTTGCCGGACATCTTCTTCATCATGCGCTGCATCTCGGTGAACTGCTTGAGCAGCTTGTTCACATCCTGCACCTGCATGCCGGAACCCGCGGCGATGCGGCGCTTGCGGGAGCCCTTGATGAGATCGGGATGAGCACGCTCCTTGGGCGTCATGGAGCTGATGATGGCCTCCATCCGCACTGTGATCTTGTCATCCATCTGATCTTTCACATTATCCGGCAGACCGGACATGCCGGGCAGCTTGTCGAGCATGCCCATCATGCCGCCCATGTTGCGCATCTGGGCCAGTTGCTCGCGGAAATCTTCCAGATCGAAGCCCTTGCCGCTCTTGACCTTGCTGGCCAGCTTGGCGGCTTTCTCCTTGTCGACTGTACGTTCCACTTCCTCGATAAGCGACAGCACATCGCCCATGCCGAGGATACGGGATGCGAGTCGGTCCGGGTGGAAGGGCTCAAGGGCGTCGGTCTTCTCGCCCATACCGATGAACTTGACCGGCTTGCCGGTGATATGGCGCACCGACAGGGCGGCACCGCCGCGGGCGTCGCCGTCCGCCTTGGTGAGGATGACGCCGGTGAGCGGCAGCGCTTCGTTGAATGCCTTGGCGGTATTGGCGGCATCCTGACCTGTCATGGCATCCACCACGAACAGGGTCTCGACCGGCTTGATGGTGGCGTGAAGATCCTGGATCTCCGCCATCATCTCGGTGTCCACGTGCAGACGACCGGCGGTATCGACGATCACCACGTCATAGAACTTCTTGCGCGCCTGATCGATGGCCGCGGTGGCGATCGCCACCGGCTTCTGGGTCACATCGCTCGGGAAGAAATCGACCGCGATGTCGTTGGCCAGGGTCTCGAGCTGCTTGATCGCCGCGGGGCGATAGACGTCGGCACTGACCACCAGCACCTTCTTCTTGTGGCGCTCTTTGAGCAGCTTGGCGAGTTTGCCCACAGTCGTGGTCTTACCGGCCCCCTGCAGGCCCGCCATCAGGATGATGGCCGGCGGCTGGGCGGCCAGATTGAGCTGCTCGTTCGCCTCCCCCATGACGGAGACCAGCTCGCCATGCACTATCTTGATGAAGGCTTGGCCCGGGCTCAGGGACTTGGCCACTTCCTGGCCGACGGCACGTTCTTTCACGCGGGCAACGAAGTCACGCACCACCGGCAGGGCCACGTCCGCTTCGAGCAGCGCCATGCGCACTTCACGCAAGGTATCCTTGATGTTCTCTTCGGTCAGCCGGCCACGGCCACTGACATTGCGCAGGGTGCGCGAGAGTCGTTCAGTCAAATTCTCAAACATGACGCATTCCGATTCTTGGCGTAACTAGTGGGGCATTGTGGGGCATTATACCCCAGTCAGCACTGTGAGGACGATTACTCACCGCTTGCGGCGGTGACCCGCCATCGAATGAGCGGGTGTAACAAATGGAGGGCATTATACCCCAGTCAACGCCGGAGGACGATTATTCGCCGCACGGGGCCGTCAGCTGCTACTTATATATGGGCAGTTAGCCCCTGGCACAACTGGCGAGCATATCTTGTGCAAGGTATACTGCCCCTCTTATCCATAAAAGCTTGTTCGACAACGACCTGGTTATGATCGTGATCTCTGTTCTGGCCCTGGCGTTTTACCTGCTGGCCATCATCGCCTCTCTGCACCTGCTGCTCAGCGCCAAGCCCGTCGGGCAGGTGTCGCTGTTTGCCTGTGTCGGCCTGGCCCTGACCGCCCATGGCGTGGCGGTGGGAAGCGAGGTGCTGGTCACCCATTCCGGCCAGAATCTCAGCATGTTGAACGTCGCGTCCCTGGTCAGCCTCATCATCAGCTGCTTCATGACCTGCGTCACCCGCCGCTTCAACGGCTGGATCCTGCTGCCCGTGGTCTACAGCTTCTCGGCCTTGCTGCTCGCCGCCAGCGCCCTCATACCGGGTCGCTACATCACCCATCTGGAAGCGCATCCCCAACTGCTGCTGCACATAGGGCTCGCCTTGATGGCCTATTCGGTGCTGATGATCGCCTGCCTGTTTGCGCTCCAGCTTGCCTGTCTGGATCGGCAGCTAAAGTCCAGAAAGATCAGCCATCTGCCCGCTATGCCGCCCCTGATGACGGTGGAGAAGCGGCTGTTCCAGCTCATCTCCGCGGGCCTCTTGCTGCTGACGCTCTCCATCGCCTCGGGCCTGTTCTTCCTGGAAGACA
Organism: Aeromonas ichthyocola; assembly: GCF_046087985.1. NCBI lineage: Bacteria > Pseudomonadati > Pseudomonadota > Gammaproteobacteria > Aeromonadales > Aeromonadaceae > Aeromonas > Aeromonas ichthyocola. The sequence continues at coordinate 194,437 of NZ_JBJSWH010000005.1, read as the reverse complement.
TGTTCGCCCAGGGCAAATCCCACAAGGCCATCCTCTCGATCCTGGCCTGGTGCGTCTATGCCTTGCTGCTGTGGGGTCACCACACCCGTGGCTGGCGTGGTCGCAAGGTCATCATGCTGAGCCTCATCGGCAGCGTCATCCTGACCCTGGCCTACTTTGGCAGCCGCTTCGTCAAGGAAGTCTTGCTGAGCTGACGGTTCAGCCACCCCAAAACCATCCCAACAGGAGCCCTTCTTGGACAGTATCTCAACGAGCACATTACTGATTGTTCTCGTTATCTTGATTGTTTTGTCAGCCTTCTTCTCCAGTTCTGAAACCGGTCTGATGTCCCTCAACCGCTACAAGTTGCGGCATCTGGCCCAAACCAAGCACAAGGCGGCCCGTCGGGTCGAAAAGCTGCTGGCCCGACCGGACCGCCTGCTTGGCCTCATCCTCATCGGCAACAACCTGGTCAACATCCTGGCCTCCGCCATCGCCACCATAGTCTGCATCCGGCTGTTCGGGGACATCGGCGTCGCCGTTGCTACCTTCGGCCTCACCCTGGTGGTGCTGGTATTCGGGGAAGTCACTCCCAAGACACTGGCGGCCATGTTTCCCGAACGCATCGCCTATCCCGCCTCCTGGGTCCTCAAGGGGCTGATGGTGCCTTTCGCCCCCCTGGTCTGGCTCATCAACAGCATCACCAACCTCTTGCTCAAGTTGCTGCGACTGGAACATCGCAAGGATGACTCCCTCAACACCGAAGAGCTGCGCACCATAGTCAACGAGGCGGGCAGCCTCATCCCCCAGCGCCATCAGGAGATGCTGATCAGCATTCTGGATCTGGACAAGATGACGGTGGAAAACATCATGGTGCCGCGCAGCGAGATCTCTGCCATCGACATCAATGACGACTGGAAGAGCATATTGCGCCAGCTGGCTCACTGCGCCCATACCAAGATCCTGCTCTATCGCGACAATATCGACGACGTCGTCGGATTTTTACACTCTCGTGACGCCCTCAGGCTGGTCGCCAGAGACCAGTTCAGCAAGTCCAGCCTGCTGCGGGAAGTCGATCCCATCTACTTCATTCCACAGGGCACGCCGCTCAACGTGCAGTTGGCCAAGTTCCAGCGCAACAAGGAGAGGATCGGGCTGATTGTCGACGAGTATGGCGATATTCAGGGGCTGATCACCCTGGATGACATCCTGGAAGAGATAGTGGGCGACTTCACCACCTCCATGGCCCCGGCGCCAAGCGACGAGATCCACCCCCAGCCGGACGGCTCCTTCCTGGTGGAAGGCTCCGCCAGCATCCGCGAGCTGAACAAGGAGATGCACTGGCACCTGCCCATCGACGGCCCGCGCACCCTCAACGGGGTGATCCTGGAGTACCTGGAGGAGATCCCCCAGCCCAACATCAGCGTCAGGCTGGCGGGCTATCCCATCGAGATCATCGAAGTCGAGAACAACATGGTGAAGATGGCGAGGATCATGCCACATCTCTACCGGAACGAGTCAGGTTACGAGGATTGAAAAAGGCTGCCGATGGCAGCCTTTTTCGTCTCACTCGTTCTCGTCATCCGGCTCCAGCACCAGAGTCGGGATCAACTCGCCGAACACCTGCTGCAGCTCGTCGCGGTTGGCCAGCAGGTCTTGCAGCGTATAGCCGTCCATCACCGCGAGGAAGGCGTTCATCGCCTCCTTCAAGGCACTCTTGAGCAGACAGACAGAGACGATGTGGCACACTGGCGAGTTGCAGTCGATGCCGTCCAGGTTGCCTTCCAGCGCCCGGATCACCTGGCCTATGTTCACGCTCTCAGGGGAACAGGCCATGCGGATCCCGCCATTCTTGCCACGCTGGGACTGCAGATAACCCAGCTTCACCAGCTGGTTAACCACCTTCACCATGTGATTGCGAGAGACGTCATACAAGGCAGACACCTTGGCCACGCTCGACAATTCCCCCTCCGGCAAGGTGGCCAGATAGAGCAGGGCTCTCAATCCAAAATCGGTATAGCTTGTTAGTCTCATAGTGCCTGTGGCGCATAGCGCAAAGAATTGATGATTGATCCAGATCAATTAAACATTTAGGATGCAACTTATTAAGTGACATTCCAGATGTTCAATTAGAAAGGACCTCCTATGTTAGACCAAGCCACCATCGCCGTCATCAAGAGCACCATTCCTTTGCTCGAATCGGCGGGGCCTGCCCTCACCCAGCACTTCTACCAGCGCATGTTCAACCACAACCCCGAGTTGAAGGATGTGTTCAACCTGGCCCATCAGCGCAGTGGCGGTCAGCCCCTGGCTCTGTTCAGTGCCGTGGCGGCCTACGCCAGGAATATCGACAACTTGGGGGCCCTGGCCGGAGCCGTGGAACGCATCGCCCACAAGCACACGGGTTTCCTGATCCAGCCGGAACAATATCACATTGTGGGTAGTCATCTCTTGGCCACGCTCAAAGAAATGGGTGGCAGTGCGGTGACGGACGAGGTGCTGGAGGCCTGGGGCAAGGCCTATGGCGTGCTGGCCGACATCTTCATAGGTCGGGAGGGGGAGCTCTACCGGGAGAAGGCGAGCGAGCTCGGTGGCTGGCAAGGGGCTCGCCCCTTCCTCATCAAGGAGAAGCGCCAGGAGAGCGAGCTTGTCACCTCCTTCGTGCTGGCGCCCGTCGACGGCAAGCCCGTGCTGCGCTTCAAGCCGGGGCAATATATCAGCATCAGGCTCAATCACCCGTCGCTGGCGTATCAGGAGATCCGTCAATACTCCCTCTCCGATGCCCCCAATGGCCACGACTACCGCATCAGCGTCAAGCGCGAGCCCCAGGGCCAGGCCTCCAATCTGCTGCATGACAAACTTCATGTCGGTGACGAGGTGGCGCTGATGCCGCCGGCGGGGGACTTCTTCCTGCAGACCGAGACGACCACCCCAGTGGTGCTGCTCTCCGCCGGGGTGGGCCTGACCCCCATGCTGAGCATGCTCAACCAGTTGCTGGCCGAACAGGCGGGAACTGAAATCCGCTGGCTCCATGCCTGCGAGCATGGCACCCAGCACGCCTTCAAGGAAGAGATCCAGGCCAAGAGCCGCCAGCACGCCAGTCTGCAGAGCCGGGTCTGGTACAGGGTGCCTGCCGAGCAGGACGTGCAGGGTAAGGACTACGACTTCAGCGGCACCATGGCGCTGGAACAAGTCACGGACCTCATCCCGGCCAAGGCCCACTACTACTTCTGCGGCCCTCTGGGTTTCATGAAAGCGATCAAGGCCCAGCTGCTGGCCCTGGGCATCCCCGCAGACAGAATGCACTACGAGGTATTCGGCCCCCATCAGGATCTCTGATCCCGCCGCCTGACCGGAGAAATGCACAAGGCCCACGAATGCAGGTTCGTGGGCCTTGTCGTATCCAGTGACCTGGCTTGCGGGTTTAGTGCATCGCCTTGGCGCGGGCGATGGCATTGGCGGGCATGCGATTGCCGAGCCGGCTCAGCAGGCTAGCGGCTTTCTGGTGGGTCGCCTTGTTGCCGATGACGGCGCCGTGCAGCCAATGATAGGCCTCTTCGTAATCCAGCGGACTGCCCATGCCCTGCAGCAGCATCTCGACCCACTCTATCTGGGCCCGCTGGAAACCCAGGCTGGCGGCCTCCCGCATCAGGGTCTCGGCCCGCACCAGATCCTTCTGGACCAGGATGCCTTTCCAGTAATAGCGCCCCAGCTGCTCCAGTGCCGGGGCCAGGCCCTGATTGGCCGCCTCCCACATGTATTGCACGCCGACCTGGGCGTCCGGCTTGATGCAGACGCCCCAGGCCAGCATGTCCCCCCACAGGAACTGATAGGCCGGGATCTTCATCACAGAGGCGCGCGCCTCTATGTCCTGGGTCAGCTGGCACCTGTCCTGCTTCACCCGGGTCAGATGACGTCCCTGCTCTATCCAGTTGAGCAGTTCGTCCTGGCGATAGAGCGGCACCGCCTGCAGATCTGCGGTGACCAGGGAGCCAGGATTCACCGCCTTGGGTAGCGGCGCTGCCGCCGGGGCTGATACCACGGGGGCAGGTGCTGCAACGGTCGACAGCACAGGGGCCGGATCACCAGCAGGCACCGCGGCTGACGGTACAGCTGCGGTGGCCGGGGTCGCTGGCGCAACCGGCACTGGTGCGCTCGATGGCAAGGCCGCCGAGGGCACCGGGAAGGAGGCGGCTGCCACCGACTGGGTTGGCACGGCCGCGGATACCGGCTCGGCTCCCTGCAAGGGGAGGCTGCACAGACCGACGAGGCCGATGAGGGTACTGGGTTTCATCATAGGGATCTCCTGCTGCCCTCTTTATCGGCAGCCGGGTCCATCTCCTTAGTCCGCCATGGCAAACCCCGGAAATGACAAAGGGGAGCCTGGGCTCCCCTAATGATCGACGCTGCGGCTTATTTGACGAAGTCGACACCCAGCTGGATATCTGCCTTCAGGGTAGCCAGCATGCTGTCCATGGACTCTTGCTCGAAGGCGCTCAGCTTGCCGTAGTCCAGCACGCTCTCGACACCGTTCTTGCCCAGCAAGACCGGCTGCGCGAAGAAGGTGGCGTGCTCGCCATTGCCTTCCACATAGGCGCACTCGATGACGTTGGCTTCACCCTGCAGACCCTTGATGAGGGACAGACCGAAACGGCAGGCTGCCTGACCCATGGAGAGAGTGGCAGAACCGCCACCGGCCTTGGCTTCCACCACTTCGGTACCGGCATTCTGGATGCGCTTGGTCATGGCAGCCGCTTCTTCTGCGGTGAAGCTGGCCCCTTCGATCTGGGACAGCAGCGGCAGAATGGTCACGCCACTGTGGCCACCGATCACGTTGACGCGGATCTTGTCGATGTTCAGGCCCTTGGCCTCGGCAACGAAGGTCTCGCCACGGATGACGTCCAGGGTGGTCACGCCGAACAGGCGACGCTTGTCATAGACACCGGCCTTCTTCAACACTTCGGCGGCGATGGCGACCGTGGTGTTGACCGGGTTGGTGATGATGCCGATCAGTGCCTTGGGGCAGGAGACGGCACACTTCTCCACCAGGTTCTTGACGATACCGGCGTTGATGTTGAACAGATCTGAACGATCCATGCCGGGCTTGCGCGCCACGCCGGCAGAGATCAGCACGACATCGGCGCCGACCAGAGCAGGGCTCGGATCTTCACCGCAGAAACCTTTTACTTTCACGTCAGTCGGGATATGGCTCAGGTCCGCCGCCACGCCCGGAGTGACCGGGGCAATATCATACAGGCTCAATTCGGAACCGGCAGGCAGGCGATTTTTCAACAGCAGAGCAAGGGCTTGGCCGATGCCACCGGCGGCACCCAGAACGGCAACTTTCATGATCAACTCCATGTCTAAGCGTAGGTTTAAGGTTGTTTCTAGTTGGGTTAACGCTGTTTCTTATTGTGCGCCTCACCTTAAAGGATCCCCTGCTAAAAAACAATCTGATAACAGTTGTAATCACGGGTTCTGTGAGCCAGGGAACAAGCGGCGACGAAATCGGAGAGGAATATGCGATAAATGGGAGGAAAGACACAGATTTCCCGTGTCTCCCTCACCATTAAGAGGTAAATACGACTGCTTCAGGACTGGAATGCCAGTGCTCGCTTCTCGCACCAGCGGAAACCAATTGTTAACAAACCATTCATGGTCAGGTAGAGGCCCCCGGCCACGGTGAACACCGCCAGGGTGTCATAGGTCTGGGCGTTGAGACGCTGGGCCAGCCCCATGATGTCCATGATGGTGATGGTGCTGGCGAGGGAACTGCCCTTGAGCACCAGGATCACCTCGTTGGAGTAGGCGGGCACCAACCGACGGGCAGCGTGACGCGCCTTCATCCACAGGGTCTGGCCGGCCGAGAAACCGAGCGCCCGGCAGGCTTCCACCTCGCCGGCGGGGATAGCATCTAGCGCCCCCTTGAACAGCCGGGTGGAGTAGGCCGCGGTGTTGAAGCCAAGCGCCAGCACGGCGCAGAACCAGGGTTGCTTGAGCAGCGGCCAGAGCGGCCCTGCCTTGAGCCATTCAAACTGACCCGGCCCGTAGTAGATGAGGAAGATCTGGATGAGCAGAGGCGTGCCGGTGAAGATCAGCACCCACAGCTGCACCAGCTGGGTCGCCACCGGAATGCGGCGCTCCAGCACCCAGGTCATGCCAGCCGCCAGCAGCACGCCGAGCAGCAAGCTGAGCGCGGTGAGCTGCAGGGTGATGGCCAGCCCCCCCAGCAGGGTCATCAGGTAATCCTGCATGATCAGCCTCCGTAACGGCGGGTATAGTTGGCAGCCTGCTTGAGGCCGAACTCGCTCACCAGGCTGATGGCCAGGTAGATGAGGGCCGCAGCGGCATACCAGGTGAAGGGTTCATAGGTGCTGGCCGAAGCCATCTGAGCCTGACGCATCATCTCGTTCACCCCGATGAGGGAGACCAGGGCAGTGTCTTTCAGCAACACCAGCCACTGGTTGCCGAGCCCCGGCAGGGCGTGACGCCAGGCCTGGGGCAGCACGATGCGAAAGAAGATGTGGCTCTTGCCAAGGCCCAGCGCCAACGCCGCCAGCCGCTGCCCGGCGGGCACCGCATTAAGGGCGGCCCGCAGAGTCTGGGTGGCGTAACTGGCGAACAGCAGGGAGAGCGCCAGCACGCCGCAGGCGAAGGGGCTGAACTCCACGTACTCGCCGGTGATGAGGAACAACACCTGGGTCGAGCCGAAGTAGATGAACAGCACCACCAGCAGCTCGGGCAAACCACGAATGAGCGTGGTCAGGGTGGCCACAGGCCACACCAGCCAACTGCGCTTGCTGAGCTCGGCGGCGCTGAACGCCAGCGCAAGCGCCATGCCCCCGACCAGTGATGCCAAGGCCAGCCCCAGGGTCATCCAGGCTGCATCCAACAACAGGCTCAGCATGGCTTACTGCGCGAAGTACTTGTCATAGATCTTCTGATAGGTGCCGTTGGCCTTGATCTCGGCCAGCCCCTTGTTCAGCTGAGTCAGCAGCTCCTGGTTGCCCTTGGCCACAGCGATGCCAAAGCCGGTACCGAAGTACTTGGCGTCGGTCACCGGCGTGCCGATGACAGAGTACTCCTTGTGCTGCTTGAGCCAGTCGGCGGCGACGGCGGTGTCGGCGAAGACACCGTCGGTGCGACCGTTCATCATGTCGAGGAAGGCGCTCTGGTAGCTGGCGTAGGGCACGGTCAGCAGACCCTTGCTCACCCAGTTGTCCACCAGGTAGGACTGGTGGGAGGTGCCGTTCTGCACGCCGACCGTCTTGTCCACCAGCTCTTCAGGCCCCTTGAAGGCACCCTTCTTGGCCACGAATACCGCCGAGTTCTCGTAATAGATGTCGGAGAAGTCGACCTGGGCGGCCCGCTCCGGGGTCACGTCCATGGCGGCGATGACGGCGTCATAGCGACGGAACTTGAGGCTGGGGATCAGGCTGTCGAAGGCCTGGTTGTGGAAGCTGCACTCCAGCTTGGCCTGCTCGCAGACGGCGCGGGCCAGATCGATGTCAAAGCCCTGGAACTCGTTCTTGTCATCCAGGTATTCGAACGGCGCATAGGTGGCCTCGGTGGCGAACTTGATCTCCTTGGCCAGCACCGAGGTGCTCAGCAGACCCATGGCAGCAACCAGCAACAGACTCTTTTTCATGACAGCTTCCTTATCGATTCAGTATCAATGCATCAAGAATTCGGCAAACCGGCTGGTTTGCGGGGATTGGAAGATGGCGGCGGTGCCGGATTCGATGATCCGCCCCTTCTCCAGATAAATCACCTGACTGGCCACCTTGCGGGCGAACTCCACCTCGTGGGTCACCACCACCTGGGTGATGCCGGTCTGGCTCAGGGTGCGGATGATCTCCGCCACCTCTTTGGTTATTTCAGGATCGAGCGCCGCGGTTGGTTCATCAAACAGCAGCACCTGGGGATCCATCATCAGGGTACGGGCAATGGCCACCCGCTGCTGCTGACCGCCGGAGAGGCGCGCAGGCCAGGCATCCCGCTTGTCGGCCAACTGCAACTGGGCCAACAGGTAGGCGCCCTTCTCGATGGCGGCCTCGCGGCTCATGCCCAGCACCTTGATGGGGGCTTCAATCAGGTTCTCCATCACGGTGAGATGGGGCCACAGATTGTACTGCTGGAACACCATGCCCACCTTGCGGCGCAAGGCCTGGGCCTGACGGTTGAATTCCGCGGCAGAGAGGCTGGACGGGAAAGAAAATTCACTGTCAGCAATGCGCAGCACACCCGCATCCGGGGTATCCAGCAGGTTCATCATCCGCAGCAGCGAACTCTTGCCCGCACCGCTCGGGCCCAGCAATACCAAGGTCTCGCCGGGTGCGGTCCGGAAGCTGACCTGTTGCAGTACCGGCACCTTGTGCCAGGATTTTTCGATGCCGATTAATTCGATACCCATACAGCCCAATTGAATAAGTTTTCAAAATTTCGTCCTGATTCTAGCGCCAGCATAAGTTGATGCAAGCTATATTTGAATCAATATGCAGAACAAGCGCCGCTTCCTTGCCAAAACAGGCATATGAATGCAAAATAGCAGCGCTGTTCGTATCTGCCGCCTGAGCGTGACAAGCGGTCACCTCCCTCATTCGTGAGTCCAAGATGAAACATAACGACAAGCAAGAAAAACTGGCCAAGGCCTTTAAAGCCTTGCTGAAAGAGGAGCGATTTGGCTCCCAGGCAGAGATAGTCACTGCCCTGCAAGAGATGGGCTTTGAGAACATCAACCAGTCCAAGGTCTCGCGCATGCTGAGCCGCTTCGGCGCCGTACGCACCCGCAATGCCAAGATGGAGATGGTCTACTGCCTGCCGGTGGAGCTGGGTGTGCCCACCACCTCCAGCCCGCTCAAGAACCTGGTACTGGATGTCGACCACAATGGCGCTCTGGTGGTGATCCACACCAGCCCGGGTGCGGCCCAGCTCATCGCCCGCCTGCTCGACTCCCTCGGCAAGGCCGAAGGTATCCTCGGCACCATAGCCGGTGATGACACCATCTTCATCACCCCGACCAGCGACACCGACATCGAAGAGCTCTACCTCTCCGCCCTCGAGCTGTTCGAACAGACCCCCTGATCGGGTCTCGCTCGCGCCACCTGAACGAAAAATCCCGGCCAAGGCCGGGATTTTTGTTTCTGCACGATCGGCAAGTCGTTACTTACCCTGGGCGACCAGAAAATCGATGGAGGGGGCGAAGAAGGCAGCCCCTGTCACCGCCCTGGTGAAGCGCAGCAGGTGATCGAAGTGGCTGCCCTCCCCCTTGTACATGCTGGCCAGCATGGCATTGAAGTGCTGCGGGGTGCGGCAGCAGGAGATGAAGTAGAGCCCCTGCTCGGTCATGGTGCCCCAGGGCATGCTCTGGCGCAGTATCTCCATGGACTCCCCCTTCGGGGTCTTGAGGTTGACCCGCTTGATGTGGGAGGTCAGCGGCTTGTCGGCCGACTCGTACTCGATGTTGTCTGCCTTGGTACGGCCTATGATGTCCTCCTGCTCCTTCAGGGCCAACCTCTCCCAGTCGCTCATGGCATGCACCCAGCGCTGGACATGGACATAGGATCCGCCGGCAAACTCGCCCCCCTCCAGCAGTGCCACCTCGGCCCTGTGCTCATCCTGGGGGTTCTCGGTACCGTCGACGAAACCGGTCAGATCCCGGCAATCCAGATTGCGGAAACCACGCACTTCTTCGGCCAGCTCCACCAGGCCGGCCAGCAGCGCCATCACCCGCTGCCCGGCGTGATGGAGCACGTCGACCCGATCGGCACGCAGTTGCACGAAGAGATCGAACGGGGTATTCGGGGCCTCCTGGCCGTTGGCAGACTGCGCCATAAAGCCACGGAACTGGGGCGGACGGGCGGCAGGGTAGATGGCATCCCAGCCCTCGGCACCGACGGCGACCAGACCGCTGAAACCAGCGTCGGGGAAATCGGCACTCACCGCATCCCACAGAACCGGCAGCTTGGCAAGACGGGCCGCCAGCTCGGCACCGTCACCGGTGCGATTGAACATCAGATAGAGGGCATGCAGATTCGGCTCTGCGCAGATCCCGGCTTGGGCTTTCATTTCTCTCTCCAAAGACATTGGCTATGGGCGTGGCGCGATTATAAACCGGAACCGGGTCAATTCCTTGATTTCACATCACTATCAGGGCATCTGTTCGAACAGCACCAGGGCATGGGGGGCCACGGTCACCCGCGCCCTCTCCCCTTCGAGAGGCTCCCCTATGCTGGCCTCCAGCACCTGACCTGCACACTCCACCAGCACCCGGCAGTGATGGCCGAGGAACTGCTGCTCCCGCACCAGCAAGTCGCCGTCAGCGGCGGCTGCCAACGCCAACTGCTGGGGCCTGAGCATCAGCTGCAGCCGCTCTCCCGGGGCGCGACCGTGCGGCTCATGGCCACAGATGACCCCGAGCGCTGTCTGCACGCAGTGGCTGTCCACCACCTCAGCCGCCAGATAGTTGACCCCGCCGAGAAACTCCGCCACGAAGCGGTTCCCGGGGCGGCGATAGAGCTGCTCCGGCTGGCCCACTTGCTCGATATGACCGGCCCGGAACAGCGCCAGCCGATCGGCGAAGGCGAACGCCTCCTCCTTGCTGTGGCTGACGAAGATGGCGCCGATTCCCTGACGCTTGAGCAGGGCGCGGATCTCGAGGATCAGCTTCATCCTCACCTGGGTATCAATGTTGGAGAAGGGCTCGTCCAGCAGCATCAACTTGGGCTTGCAGACCAAAGCGCGAGCGATGGCAACCCGCTGCTGCTGGCCACCGGAGAGCTGATGGGGATAGCGCTCCCCCAGCCCCTGCAGATTGACCAGGGTCAGCGCCTCGTCGATCTGCTGCTGGCGGCTGTCGCGAGGCACCCGAGTCAGCCCGAAGCCGATGTTCTCGGCCACCGTCAGATGGGGGAAGAGGGCGTAATCCTGAAAGATCATGCCGATGTGGCGACGCTCAGGCGATACCGTCACGCCGGGCCCATCCAGCAGGGTCTCGCCGAGACGAATGCTGCCTTCCGCCAGCGGCAGCAGGCCGGCGACCGCCTTGAGCAGCGTGGTCTTGCCACAGCCGCTCGCCCCGAGCAGGCAGACGATCTCGTTGTCGGCCACCGTCAGGGAGAGCTGTTCCAGCACGTTCTGGCCGTTGTAACGGCAGCTTACCTTCTCTACTTGCAAGCAAGACAAGACAGACTTCCTCTCGTTTCTGGCGGTGCGCTGCCTTTCGGTCAAGCACACCGCATGCAATTTCATTGGCCGACGTGGCGACTCAATGCCCCGGGCTGTCCAGGCTGCGGTTGACCCAGATAAGCGGCACCAGCCCCACCAGCACTATGACGATGGCGCCGAGCGCCCCCCGCTCCAGCATCTCGTCCGAGACGAACTGGTAGACGTGGGTGGCCAGGGTCTCGAAGTTGAACGGCCGCAGCAGCAAAGCCGCGGGCAGCTCCTTCATGGATTCGATGAACACCAGCATGGCACCGGCAAAGAGGCCGCGTCGCACCAGGGGCAGATGCACCCGGCGCAGCATGCCCCCCGTCCCCTGCCCCAGGGAGCGGGCCGCCATGTCGAGGCTGGGGGAGATCTTGCCCATGCTGCTCTCCACCGAGCCGATGGCGATGGCCACGAAGCGCACCAGGTAGCCGAATACGATGGCGGTGAGGGTGCCGGTCAGCAGCAGGCCGGGCCCCTGCATCCCGAGCCACTCGGCCAGATCGTTGAGACCAAAATCCAGCGCCGTCAGCGGCACCAGCACCCCGATGGCCAGCACTGTGCCCGGCATGGCATAGCCGGTGGCGGCGATGCGCAGAGGCAGCAGGCTGCGGGTGCCGCCATCAAGGCGGCGGAAGAAGCCGAGCAACAGGGCTATGGCCATGGCGAGCAGGGCAGTCAGGGCCGAGATGAGCAGACTGTTGCCAGCGAAACGCACGAACTCCGGCGTCCACGACAACTCGAAGTAGCGCACCCCGTAGTCCAGCAGGATCACGAACGGCAGGCCGAAACCGGCCAGCACCAGCCCCCAGCACCAGAGCCCGGCCAGCAGACGGCTGGCCCCCTTGAGGGGGTAGCGCAGGGGCTGCTCATGGCCCATCGACTTCTGGAACACCTGCTGACGCTGGCGGGAGCGGCGCTCCAGGGCGATGAGCAGCACCACAGCCAGCAACATCAGGCAGGAGAGCCGTGCGGCTGTGGCCAGGCTGCCATAGCCGAGCCAGGTGTCGTAAATGGCCGTCGTCAGGGTGTTGATGGCAAAGAAGTGGACTGTGGCGAAGTCCGCCAGTGTCTCCATCGCCACCAGCGACGCCCCCACCATGATGGCAGGACGGGCCAGGGGCAGGCTGAGGCGACGAAAGCTCTGCCAGGGGGTGCAACCGAGCAATCGGCTGGAGTGGATCAGGCTGACCGACTGCTCCAGGAAGGAGGCGCGCGCCAGCAGATAGACATAGGGGAAGAGCACCAGCGCCAGCACCCAGGCGGCACCGCCGAGGGAGCGGATGGCCGGGAACCAGTAATCGGCCGGGCTTTGCCAGTCAAACAGGGATCTCAGCCCCGCCTGCAACGGGCCCGAGTAGTCGAGCAGGTCGGTATAGACGTAAGCCACTATGTAGGAGGGCATGGCCATGGGCAGCATCAGCGCCCACTGCAGGGCGCGGCGCCCCGGCACCTGGCACATGGCGACCAGCCAGGCGGTGGGCACCCCGAACAGCAGGCTGAGCAGCACTACCCCCAGCACCAGCCCTGAGGTGTTGCCAAGGTAATCGAGCAACACCGTATCGGCGAGGTGGCGAAACAGGTCTCCGTCTGCCGAGAAGGCAGAGAAGATGAGGGCAAGCACCGGCAAACCCAGCAGCAGGGCGGTGGCCCAGCTGCCGGCAATCCATCCAAAATTTTTCATGAGACCACAGCGATTGATGGGGCCTTAGGCCCCATCTGATTACAAGTCGAATTTCACTTCATCCAGCAGCTGCAAGGCGTCCTTGCGGTGCTTGGCATAGTCGCTGACCGGCATGGGGTCAGACTTGAAACTACCCCAGGACTTGACCATGGAGGAAGGCTCCACCCCGGCCTTGACCGGATACTCGGCATTCACATCCGCGTACATATGCTGGGCGGTGTCACCAGAGAGGAACTCCATCAGCTTCTGGGCGGCTTCCTTGTTCTTGGCGTACTTGGTCATGGCCACGCCGCTCACGTTGACGTGGGCACCGCGATCAGCCTGGTTCGGGAAGTTGATGTAAACCGCCTCGGCCCAGGATTTCTGCGCCGGATCTTTCAGCATGGCGCCCAGGTAGTAGCTGTTGCCGAGGGAGACATCACAGATACCGTCCTTGATCGCCTTGACCTGATCCCGGTCGTTGCCTTGCGGCTTGCGCGCCAGGTTGGCCTTGACCCCTTCCAGCCAGGTCTTGGTGTCCGCCATGCCGTGATGGGCAATCATGGACGAAACCAGCGCCACATTGTACTCGTGCTTGCCGCTGCGGGTACAAATTTTTCCTTTGAATCCAGGCTTGACCAGATCTTCGTAGCGGATGGTGTCGAGCTTGCCGAGACGATCCTTGCTGGAGTAGATGGCGCGCACCCGGGTGGTCAGGGCGAACCACTTGTTGTCCGGATCACGATAGATGGAGGGGATGTTCTCCTGCAGCGTCTTGCTGTCCACCGGCTGCACCAGATCCCTGTCCACCAGATCGGTCAGACGGCTGATGTCGACGGTCAGCATCAGATCCGCCGGGGAGAGCTTGCCTTCGCGCTCCAGGCGCTCGTTCAGCCCCTCTTTGGCAAATACCACATTGACCTTGATCCCGGTCTCTTTCTCGAACTGCTGGATGATGGGCTTGATCAGCTCATCCTGCCGATTGGAGTAGACATTCACTTCAGCGGCGGCAAAGGCCGACTGGGCGATCAGCGAGGAGAACAGCAGCGCCAACATCTTCATTTTCATCATCCATTCCTTGTCTGTGCATATAGTGATAACTATTTTCGTTTGCATTCTGCATGCATCGGGATGAGCGGATCAAGAACGGTCGCCGTCGCCACATCATTTTAATCGTCCCATAAATGAAAAGGGCCGGATGGAATCCCATCCGGCCTCTTCTGACCAAAACGCTATGTTTTGCTATCAGGCTTCAATAAGCGCTCACTCCATCGGGATTCCCCGAGGTCGGGAGGTCAACAGATCTGTACGTCACTGATGCGGTTCATCACAGCGCCTCGTCGTCGCTCTCGCCGGTACGGATGCGCACTGCCTGCAGCAGGTCATAGACGAAAATCTTGCCGTCCCCTATCTTGCCGGTATAAGCCGCCTTGCAGATGGCCTCGATCACCCCTTCCACGTTCTCGTCGGCGGTGGCGATCTCCAGCTTTACCTTCGGCAGGAAGTCGACCTGGTACTCGGCCCCCCGGTATAATTCGGTGTGCCCCTTCTGGCGACCGAAGCCCTTGACCTCGGACACGGTCAGGCCCTCGACCCCCAGGTTGGCGATGGCCTCGCGCACGTCGTCCAATTTGAAAGGTTTGATAATCGCAGTAATCAGCTTCATCTGGTTGCTCCCAATCCATGGTATGTCACGAATGGGTCATCAATTCTTGTGCCAAGTATTTTTATTGTTTATTTTCATAAAGATAGCCATTAACCCTTGAGCCATTCGCCAGGCACATCCCCATAACCGGCCAGCACGCCCCATAATGAGGCACCATGCTGCAGCGGCCAGCGGGTATGCACCAAACAAGAGCAAAACAGCATGTTAGTTATCTCCAACAGCGTCACCCTTCCCTGGCATGAGCTGCAATTTCAGACCATGCGGGCACAGGGCAACGGTGGACAGCACGTCAACAAGACCGACTCCGCCGTCTGGTTGCGCTTCGATTACCGCAACTCTCCCAGCCTGCCGGATCTCTACAAGGAGGGGCTGGAGAAACTGAGCGACAGCCGGGTCCACGATGGTTTCATCCAGATCAGGGTCGAGACCCACCGCAGCCAGGACATGAACCGCAAGGAGGCCATGAGCCGCCTGACCGAGCTGCTGAAAAAGGCCGCCTGGCGTCCCAAGGCCCGCCATGCCACCAAGCCGACCCGCAGCTCCCAGCGCAAGCGGGTCGACGCCAAGAAGCGCAAGGGCGAGATCAAGTCGGCCCGTGGCAAGCCCGGGATGGAGTGAGCCGTTCAGGCCGAGGAAGAGAGACGCATGAGATACAGTTTTTGTGACAGCGCCCAGGGCCCCCTGCTGGTCGCCATCGACCAGGATGGCCTGCGCCACGTGGAGTTCATGCAGGGGAACGGCCCGTCATGCCCAGGCTGCAGTGGCAGCGGGACGATGTGGCCCTGGCCCCCTACCTCGAGCAGTTCGAAGCCTATTTTGCCGGCCGGCTGCAGCACTTCACGCTGCCGCTCGCCGCCAGAGGCACCCCCTTCCAGCAGTCGGTGTGGCGCGCCCTGTGCGACATCCCCTACGGCGAGACCGTCAGCTATCTCGAGATAGCCCAGGCCATCGGCAACCCCAAGGCGATGCGGGCCGTCGGGGCGGCCAACGGCCGCAACCCGCTCAGCATCATAGTGCCCTGCCACCGAGTGATAGGCAGCAGCGGCGCGCTGACGGGGTACGCTGGCGGCATTCCCATCAAACGCTGGTTGCTGGCATTGGAGCAACAGACTGTCGGCCACTTCACGCTGACTCCCTGACCCCTGGTTAGCCGGCGGCATCCCGTTCACAACACTGGTTGCTGGCGCTGGAACAACAGACTGTCGACAACTTCACGCTGACTCCCTGATTGGTTAGCTGGCGGGAACAATGGCATCCCGATTAGCCGGCGGCATCCCGTTCACAACACTGGTTGCTGGCGCTGGAACAACAGACTGTCGCCCACTTCACGCTGACTCCCTGCCCCCTGGTTAGCCGGTGGCATCCCGTTCACAACGCTGGTTGCTGGCACTGGATCTGGGGAAAAGAGGCTTCGAGCTGACGCCGCCGGGCGTTTAGCAAAATGAACATAGTATGAAGAATCGCCTCAGAAGGGCTTCAGACTGGGAAAGGCATGATGCACTCACACTTGGATGGCACGGCTCATCCCTCATTCAAGTGGCACCCATGTGACGCTTCCAATCTGTCTTTTTCCCCGCGCCTCCTCTGAGGCGCTTTTTTTTGCCCGACAACGGCCACAAGAAAGCCCGCCGAAGCGGGCTTTGATCTGAAGGCGCTAGCCTCGAGGGCACTCAGAGGGCGAGGAACAGACCCGCGAGCGAGGCGCTCATCAGGTTTGCCAGCACCCCCGCCAGTATGGCGCGCATGCCGTAACGAGCGATGAAGGACTTTCGCTCCGGCACCATGGCCCCCAGGCCGCCGATGAGGATCGCCATGGAGGAGATGTTGGCGAAACCGCACAGGGCGAAGGTGACTATGGCCTTGCTCGACTCGTTCAGCGTCTGATCCTGCACCAGGGCGATGAAGGCGACGAACTCGTTGATGACGATCTTGGTGCCGATAAGCGCCCCGGCTGCCTGAGCCTGATCCCAGGGCACACCGATGAGCCAGGAGACGGGGGCGAACAGCCAGCCCAGGATGATCTGGAAGCTCAGATCCAGCCCCACCAGATCACCGGCCCAGCCCAGCAGACCGTTGAGCATGGCAATCACGCCGACGAAGGCCAGCAGGGTCGCACCCACCGCCACAGCGATATTGAGGCCGGACATGGCGCCATCGGCCGCCGCTTCGATCACGTTGGTGGCGCGGGGGATCTCCACGTCCTGATGGTGATCCACCTCATCGGCACCGGGCGGCACCAGGATCTTGGCCATGGCCAGGCCGGCAGGGGCCGACATGAAGGCGGCGGCGATCAGGTATTTCAGCTCGACCCCTATGCTGGCATAGCCCACCAGGGTGCCACCGGCCACTGAAGCGAGACCACAGCTCATCACCGCGAAGAACTGGGAGTCAGACATCTTGGAGAGGTAGGGTTTGACCACCAGGGGCGCCTCCACCATACCGACGAAGATGTTGGCGGTGGCGGAGAGACTCTCGGCACGGCCGGTGCCCAGCAACTTCTGCAGGCCGCCTCCCAGCAGGGCGATGACCCGCGGCATGATGCCTATGTGGTAGAGGATGGCGATCACCGCGGAGAAGAAGATGATGACCGGCAGCACGTTGAACGCGAAGATGAAGCCCAGCTTGAACTTGGCCAGATCGCCGAACAGGAAGGCAATCCCCTCCTGACCGTAGCCGATCACGCTGCTGACGCTCTCGCTGACGCCGTTGAGCACGCTCTGACCGGCGGGCAGCCAGAGCACCAGTGCGGCGAAGAGGACTTGCAGGCAAAGGGCGAGACCCACTGTTCTCAGCGGGATACGACGACGATTATCAGAGCAGAGTGCGGCTAGTGCCAGGATACTCAAGATGCCGAGCAGGGCGATCATAGGGATTCCATCTAGTGGGACTGAAGATGGGCGCGGATTCTGCTCCCCCTGCCCCCGTCACTGCAAGCCCACCTGGTTACAACCCTGTTAGCAAAAACGTTTGCACGATATCGGTTGCGCCAACTGGCTGATTTGGCTCGTGTTTGGTATCAGGCGAAAGTCAGTGTTCTTGTATGGAAACGATTATTCCTCCACACCGGACAATCTGCCCCCAAGCCAGGGGGCCAGCCGCTGCGCCCAATAGGGTTCGGGCCCGAAGCTCTCCTTGAGGAAGTCGATGAAGAGGCGGATCTTGGGATCCAGGTGCTCACGCCTGGCGTAGACGGCGTGCACCGCCATCTTCTGGTTCGGGCGCCACTGGGGGCAGCAGGGGAATGAGCTGACCGGATTGCAGCTCCTTGTCCAGCAGGTAGTTGGCAACATAGGCGATGCCGAGCCCGGCCAGGGCGGCATCCCGCACCGCCTCCGCCAGATCCACCCTGTAGTTGCCGGCCACCTGCACCGTCTGGCGCTCCTTGCCCTGGCGAAACGACCACTCGTGGTAGCGCCGCTCCCGGCTCTGGTAGGTGATGCAGTTGTGCCTGGCCAGATCCCTGGGGTGCAGCGGGGTGCCGTGGCTCAGCAGATAGTCCGGCGAGGCCACCAGCACGAAGCCGATGTCCGCCAGCCGCTGCCCCACCAGCCCCTCGGGCTTGTCCTCGTAGGTGGTGATCCAGAGATCCAGCCCCTCATCCACCAGGTTGGTTCTGTGGTCAAACAGGGAGACTTCCAGCTCCAGATCGGGGTAGCGCGCCTGGAATGCCTTGAGCCGCGGGATCACGTGCAAGCGGCCGAAGGACTGGCCCACCCCCAGGTGCAGCACGCCGCTCACCTTGCCACGCCGCTCCGCCACCATGGAGTCCGCCTCCAGGGCCACCGCCACCAGGGCGCGGCAGTGACGGGCATACTCCTGACCGAGTTCGGTCAGGGAGAAGCGGCGGGTGGTGCGTTGCACCAGCTGGGCCCCGAGCTCGGTCTCAAGCTGGGCCAGCTGCTTGCTGATGTGGGACTTGGATACCCCGAGCCGCCGCGCGGCGGCAGAGATGCCCTGCTCGCGGACCAGGGCATCGAAGATCACCATTTGGGGAAGACGTTGCAGCACGGAATAACCAGAGTGAGTGGCGGGCCCCCATTATTCCAGAGCCGCCCGCCAGGGGGTAGGGTCAGCGTCCCAGCGCCTGGATCAACTGCTCCTTGAGGGGATCATCGGCCGGATTCTGGTTGGCGCCATAACTCGCAATCAGCTTGCCATCGCGGCCCACCAGGTATTTGTGGAAGTTCCAGTTGGGCGCATCCCCATCGGCGGCGGCCGCCAGCCCCTTGAACAGGGGTACCGCATCGGCGCCACGCACCGAGACCCGGTTGAACATGGGGAAGGTCACACCGTAATCCCGGCGGCACACCTCGGCGGTCTTGTTCTCATTGCCCGCCTCCTGCCAGAAGTCGTTGGAGGGGAACCCCAGCACCATCAAGCCCTTGTCCTTGTAGCTCTGATAGAGCGCCTCCAGATCCCGGAACTGGCCGCTGTAGCCACAATAAGAGGCTGTATTGACCACCAGCACCACCTTGCCCTCGGTCAGCTGGCAGAGGTTGTGACGCTGGGTATTGTTGAGCTCCCGCATCTCCACATTGAAGTAGTCGGGACAGGCGGCAGATGCCGCGCCAGATCCGAGCAACAGCAGCAGGGTGAACCATTTCATTGACATGACTCCTCGGGTTTTCTCCATCATACGCGAGATCCCCGAACAAGGTTCAGCGATCAGTGCAGCGGGATCCCGGTCAACCAGCCGTGGCCCCAGAAGATGAGCAGGGCCGTGAGCGCCAGACCGGCGCCCACGCTGATCCCCGTCCCCTGCCAGGTGGCCGCCGGTCTCGGCTTGGTGCGCCAGTCCCGCACCGAAATCCAGACGATGCTGACCAGCGCCCAGGCGCCCAAGCCCCCGAACAGCACCAGAGAGCGTGCCTCGCTGTTGACCGCCAGATGGGCGCAGGCCCAGAGCAGGGTGCCGAGCAGTTGGGGGTGTACCAGCCACCGCCTCAGGTGGTTGGCCCCCTGCCCTGCGCACAGCAGGATCAGCGCAACCGGCATAACCGCCATCACCAGCATGGGCCCCCAGGCGGGCGGGAAGTAGAGCGGCATGGGGCTGGCGCTGCGCCAGCCGGCGAGGATGCAGCCGATGGCGACGAACACCAGCAGCGAGAAGAGTCCCTTGTAACGGTTCTCCCCCAGCCGATCGCGCATTCGGGCACGGTGCGCTGCGGCGAAGCAGGGATAGAGATGGATCAGGGTAAATAGCAGTACCCCCAGGGTCAGCAAGATCATGGGTTGCTCCTTGTACTATGGGGGATCACTATGCCGCAAAGGCCACTGGCAGAATACAAAAACCATATAAAAGACAGCAGGATAATAAAAAAGCCGATCCTGGGATCGGCAAGGTGCGTCAGAGGGTCCGCCCTCAGGCGAGCAACCACATCCGCTACACGGGGCTGGGTGTGGCCGGTGACGGGCACCGGCCAGAAGAGGGTTAACGACGCAGCAGATAGAGGGCGGCGACGTTGCGGGCCGTGAGCTGCAGGTTGGTGGTGGCGGTTGCGATCGCCTCCGGCAGGGACATGGCCCGGTTGACCACGGCGAACACGGCGTCGATGCCATGGTCATGGACAACGCCGCAATCGTCGGTGAGGCAGCCGGCGATGCCGATCACCGGCTTGCCAAACTGCTTGGCGCAGCGTGCGACACCGATTGGCGTCTTGCCGTGGATGGTCTGGCTGTCGATGCGCCCTTCCCCTGTGATGACGAGATCCGCGTCGGCCACTTCATCGGCCAGCTTCAAGGCTTCTATCACTATCTGGATGCCGGGCTTGAGCTCGGCCCCGAGCAGGCCGACCAGGGCAGCGCCCATGCCACCAGCGGCGCCCGCCCCCGGCAGTTCCTTCACCTGCTTGCCGAGGGCCTGCTCGATGCAGTCGGCATAGTGGGCCAAATTGGCGTCCAGCTGGGCCACCATCTCGGGGGTCGCCCCCTTCTGCGGGCCGAACACCGCGGAGGCGCCTTTCGGGCCGCACAGCGGGTTGTTCACATCGCAGGCCACCTCGATGACCAGCTCGCTCAGGCGGGGATCCAGCCCGCTCAGATCTATAGTGGCAAGCTCGGCGAGACCAGCACCGCCCAACTCGATGGCAGAGCCATCGGCTTTGAGCAGCTTGCCGCCGAGCGCCTGGATCATGCCGGCACCGCCGTCGTTGGTGGCACTGCCGCCGATGCCGAGGATGAGGTGAGTAACCCCCATCTCCAGCGCGGCCAGGATCAGCTCGCCAGTGCCGAAGCTGGAGGTGAGCAGCGGATTGCGCTGCTCCGGTGCCACCAGATGGATACCGGAGGCCGCCGCCATCTCGATGACGGCACGCTTGCCATCCCCCAGCAGACCGACGAAACCCTGCACCTTGTTGCCAAGGGGCGCGGTCACCTCGACCGGCAGTATGTGACCACCGGTGGCATCCACCAGGGACTGCACAGTGCCCTCGCCGCCATCGGCCATGGGCAATTTGACATAGGTGGCATCCGGCAGCACCAGCTTGAAACCGGCCTCGATGGCATCGGCCACCGCCATGGCGCTCAGACTCTCCTTGAATGAATCGGGGGCAATAACAATTTTCATATCAATTCCTTAGGCGAGGCCAAACACGCCAAACATCAGGGTGGAGACAGTTGCAATGGTCAGACCGACCGCGGTTTCGTACGGGATGAGCTTGAGGCGCTCACCCACACCCATGTGGACGCTGCCACCGGTGGCATGGAAGAAGGAGCCGTGGGGCATGTGGTCAAATACGGTGGCACCGGCATGGATCATGGCGGCCCCCGCCAGACTGCTGATCCCAAGTTCAATCAGGGTGGAGCTGAACACGTTGGAGGCCACCACAGTGCCGGCCGTGGTCGAGGCGGTCGCGAGCGACATCAGGGCGCCCGAGATGGGGGCCAGCAGGTAGGAAGGCAGACCTGAGGCGGTCAGGCCGCTGATCAGCACATCCTTCAGACCCGAGTTGGCTATGATGCCCGCCAGGGTACCCGTCCCCAGCAGCATGATGGCCACCGGCGCCATGCGGGCCAGACCCGAGACGGCAAACTGGTTCACCTTGCTGAACTTGCCCATCATCAGGGCGCCGACCAGGCCGCCGAGGGGCAGGGCGATGAGGGGATCCACGACTATACCGGCCACCGGGCGCAGGGCCAGCAGCAGTATGGCGACCAGGGGGGCGCTGATGGCGGCGAAGAAGCCGGGCAGCTTGCCACCGTCAAAGTTCACCACCTCGTCGGCCGCGACCTTGCTGCCCCGATTATTGAGGCGCTTGGCCAGCCAGTAGGCCATCACCAGACCGAACAGGCCCGGGATGATACCAGCCGCCATCACTGAGGTGAGGGGCAGATGGAAGGCGTCTGACGCGGCTATGGCATTCGGGTTGGGGGACATGACGTTGCCCGCCTTGCCGCCCCCTATCATGGCCAGCAGTATGGCGGCCTTGGAGAGATCGGCGCGACGGGCGATGGCGAGCGCTATGGGGGCGACAGTGATAACGGCCACGTCCACGAAGACGCCGACCGCGGTCAGGATCAGGGTGGCCAGCGCCAGCGCCAGCAGGGCACGGGTCTCGCCGAGCTTGCGGACTATGGTCTCGGCGATGGTGGTGGCGGCCCCCGATTCGATCAAGACGCCTGCCAGCACACCGGCCGCCAGGATCCGCATCACGGCCGTGGTGATCCCCTGGGCGCCGCCGATCATCAGGGCGACGGTCTGGGTCAGGTCGGCGCCGCCGATCAGGCCACCGGCCAGGGCACCGACTATCATGCCGTAGGCGGGCGGCACCTTCTTCAGAATGAGGAAGATGGCGATGGAGAGCGCAGCGAGAGCACCGAGCGCGGATACAGGGATCATGACGGGCACCTTGAGTGGAAGTAAGTGGTGGCCATTATGGTGATCCCCGCCCGCAATGCTTTGGCTGAAAAGCCAAAGCTTGTGCTTCAGGAGCCTTCTATTTTGTTCATATGAACAAATCAGCCGTCGAGATTGAGCCCGAGATAGAGCAGAAACTTGTCATCTAACTTGTTGAAATTTAAGCCCGTTATCTGCTCTATCCGGGTCAGTCGGTAACGCAGGGTATTGGGGTGGATGAAGAGCGTTTCGGCACAGGGATGCAGATCACAATCCTGCAAGAAATATTGGCGCAGTGTCTTTTGCAGCGTTCCCTTTGCATCCTCCTTTGCCAGCTTTAGCAGGGGGGCCCGCAGCTGATCCGCCTGCCAGGAGTCCGCCAGGCTCCCGAGCAGCACCGGCAGGCGGTAATCCTCGAAGAAGTAGACCTGCTTGCGCGGTGCCTGGCTCATGCCGCGGCGCAGGGTGTCGCGGGCGGTCTGGTAGGAGCGCGCCAAGCCGCCCGTCCCGGCGAAGTAATCACCCACCCCGATGCGCACCTTGAAATGGGGAATGCGGGCCAGCAGCAGCTTGATGCGGCTGCGCTCCTGCGCCGATTGCCAGACGCCGTCGCTGAGCTGGGCCGGCTTGAGCACCACTATCTCGTCCAGGCCGTTGATGGCCACCAGGTTGTCCCGCTCCGGATTTTCCAGCAAGTGCACAAGCTCCCGCAGCCGGGCGGGATCCGCCTCCTCCAGCGCCAGCACGGCGACGACGCGAGGCTGGGCCAGATCGAGATCGAGGAAGCGGGCCGCTTGCTGCAACTGATCGGCCCGCCCCTCGCCGCGGATGAGCTGCAGCACCAGCTCCTCCTTGTGGCGCTTGTCCCACTGCAACTGCTCGGTGAGCGCCGCCTGCTCCAGAATGAGCTCGGCCGTCATCCGCACCAGCTCGGCGTAAGCACGCACTTCCTCCGGATCCCCCGAGATGCCGATGACCCCGAGCAACTCCCCCTGATAGGCGATGGGCAGGTTGATGCCGGGCCTCACGCCCTTGAGCTGCTGGGCGGTCGCTTCGCTGATTTCCACCACCCGATTCTCGGTCAGCGCCAGCACGGCCCCCTCGTGACGTTGATGGAGCCGCTCCGGGTTGCCGGAGGCGATGATGAGGCCGCGCTCGTCCATCACGTTGACCGAGAACGACAGTATCTTCATCGCCCGGCTCACTATCTGACGAGCAAGGGTGTCATTGAGCTGCATAACATCTCCGGATAGATAGCAGAGGGTTTCCGGAGGCGATGATAAGACCCCTTTCGTCCATCACCTTGACCGAGAACGACAATATCTTCATCGCCCGGCTCACTATCTGACGGGCAAGGGTGTCATTGAGCTGCATTGCCTCTCCATACCATTCGTTGACAGGGCCCCCGGGTGGCCTGGATCGGGGGGACAGACCCGTTAAAGATCCCACATCATCAAGACAAGCGCGGGGGGGATCGCTAGAATAGGCCACTTTACGCTATCTGTGCCCCACCCTGGATCATGGATCCGGCGTCACGCCGCTCCGTGTTGTGGTGGCTCCACCCTTCCGATAGGGACTCCGCTATGGACTATGAATTTCGCCGCGACCCGTTCGGTGGCTATCGCGCCCGGTTCTCCATGGGCCATGAGGCCATAGGTCAGTGGCTGATCGATGAAGTTGGCAAGGATGAGGAAACCCTCGACGAGCTCTTCTCCATCATCGACCAGCTCTCCAATCGAACCCGTACGGAGTACAGGCGTCACGGCGGTGACTATTCGCTGCTGCTCACCCCTGAGGAGGCCGAGGTGAAAGCCAACGTCCTCAATATCGAGCTGGATGAGGATCTTGACGATCTCGCCTACTACGATGATGAGCAGCTGGCCATGTGCGGACTGGAAGACTTTGCCCAGGTGCTCGGCTCCTGGCGCGCCTTTATCCGCAACGAGGATATGGGCTGAATACCCACATTTCGGGCGAGCATGCCCCTTGCAACCCAACAGGATTGACTATGTCCATTTACGATTTTGATGACGAACTGCCGGAAGACGAAGAACAGGAATCCAGCCAGAAAGCCGCCGTGCCTGCCAAGAAGAAAGGCAAGCAGGTGATGAATACCCAGGTCAACCTGAGCCCGCGCGATGCCAGCCGCCTGAACGGCCTGCACGTCGAAGCCATCACCACCCTGGACGACGTCAGCCTGCCGAAGAACGTCATCTTCAAGGCCGGCCTCATCGCCCTGGGCGAGCTGGAAGCGACCAAGCGCGCCGACATCATAGCCCGCGTCATCGCCGAATCCGGCCGTTAATCTGGCTTGGCCCCTTCATCCGGGCCACCCCCTGTCCCCAAAGCCGGAGCCTTTGCTCCGGCTTTTTTATTGTCCAGACCGGCCAGAACCATCGGCAAAAAGGAGCACAACAGGGCTCCGACCAGTCCATTGCGCCTTGTGCGAGAGACAGAGGCTGGTTAAGGTGCGCCCCTTGCAACCCACAAGGAGACTCAATGTTACCACTCCCTGATACCCTCATCTGGCTCGCCCTGGGACTGGCCGTGCTGCTCTGCCTGGCCCGCCAGCAGAGGAGCGGTCTGATCCTGCTGGGGGTCGCCCTGCTGACCGCCCTCTGGCTGGAGCGACTCAGCCCCGTCGCCGCGCTGGTCAGCCTCGCCGGTCTCTTGCTGGCCTGGCGCACGCCCCGCCTGCCCCAACCCTGGCGTGGCGTCGCACTGACGCTGGTACTGCTGTGGGCCATGGCCCTGACGCTGCACCTGGTGCCTGGCTTTGACAACCTCAAGGTGCTGGATCGGGTACAGGCCGGCCCCGCCAGCGTCCCTTTCACCCTGTACCTGAATCTGGACAAGCCGCTCATCTTCTTCGGCCTGCTGCTGGCCTGGCCCGCCTTGCTCGGCCCGGGCGGCGCGATGCGCTGGCGACCGCTGGCCCTGCTCATGCTGCCGCTGGCGGCCCTGCTGATCACCGCCTGGCAACTGGGGGCCCTCAAGCCCGACGTGGGGCTGCCTCACTGGTGGTGGCTGTTCGCCTTCAACAACCTGCTGTTCACCTGCGTGGCCGAAGAGGCGCTGTTTCGCGGCCTGATCCAGCAAGGGGTGGCTAGCCGAAGCAAACCCTGGTTCGGTCTCCTGGTCGCCAGCCTGCTGTTCGGGGCCGCGCACCTGGCCGGTGGTCCGCTGCTGGTGCTGTTTGCCGCCCTGGCGGGGGTCTGTTACGGCCTGGCATTCCAATTGAGTGGCCGCCTGAGTGTCGCCATACTGCTGCATTTTTTGTTCAACTTCGCCCACCTGGCCCTGTTCACCTACCCGCTGGCCAGCCGCTAGATACGGAGGCAGGCTCTCGCCGGATAAAAAAATGCCCCGAACCTGTGGGTTCGGGGCATTTTCATCGCATCCGGACAGCTAGTCGACGTAGAAGGTCTGCTGGAAGGTCAGCGTCTGCTGCTGCCCCTCCCCCATGATCTTCAGGGTGAACTGGTAGGTGTCCTCGTTCCGGTAGGGCAGCACCGCCAGGTAGTAAATGGAGTCACCCTCCTTCACCTCCTGGAAGCTCAGGGTACGTATGGTGCCGGTGAGGTTCTTGGCCTCGCCGCTGATGCCCACCGCCTGAGCCACCCCTTGCTTGTTCTGCACCGCAATATTGACGATGCCGTTGTAGCGGCTGCGCTCCAGGCCATAGGCCTTGGCCACCTCAGGGGTGAGGAAGCTGGAGTTGAAGGCGCTGTAGTGAACCTGCCAGGGGCCCAGCTCCTTCATCTGCTCGGCCCGCACCGGCAGCGTCATCAAGAGCGCCAGCAGGCAGCTCATCCAGACTGTTTTCATGATGTCATCCTTCTCCTGTTCCACTCTCCAGCAGGGCGGCGATCTCGGCGGGGATCTGTCTCGGTGCCTCGATGGCGACCGTCTTGTGCCGTCCCAGCTCCCCCCGCACTATGCGGACCTGCCCCTTGGCCACCTTGCACTGCTTGGCCAGATACTTGATCAGATGGCTGTTCGCCTGACCATCCACCGGCGGCGCCGTGATGGCCACTTTCAGTTCGTCCCCGTGCAAGCCGACGATCTGATCCCGGCTCGCCTTGGGCTGGATCATCAGGTGCAGTATCAGTGCGTCCCCTTCCAGCAGGACGGCTGGCATCAGATCATCCACCACAGCTGACCAAACAGATCCCCCAACAGATAGTTTATGGCCTGCAGCGCGATGAAGGCGACCAGCACGGAGAGATCCAGGCCACCCAGCGCCGGCAGTATGCGGCGGATAGGTGCCAGGAAGGGTTCGGTCAGCTGATGCATCACGTACTCGATGGGGTTGCGCCCCTGGCTTACCCAGCTCAGGATGGCGCGGATCAGCAGCACCCAGAAGATCATGGATCCCGTCTTCTTCAGAATGGTAAGTACGGCAAACAGGCTGAGGGTCAGCCAGTCGGTCAGCAGCACGTTCATGCTCTTGAGCAGCGCCAGCTTGGCGAAGGCGATGATGAGCGCCAGCAGCACCGAGGCCATGTCCAGCCCGCCGAAGCCGGGGATGATGCGGCGCAGCGGGATCACCAGGGGGTTGGTCACCTTGACCACCATCTGGCTCATGGGGTTGTAGAAATCGGCGCGGGCCCACTGCAACCAGACTCGCAGCAGCACCACCATGAGGTAGAGATCAAAAATCGTGTTAATCAAAAAGTAAGCCGTGTTCATCCGGGCTCCTTGCTACAAAAGGTTCAGAAAAGGGTTTCCATCTCGGCGGCCCGGGTGACGGCCGCCTGCATGGCACGAGCGGTCAGCGGCTTCAGCCCCTGCTCCTGGAATGTCTTGACGGCCTCGGCCGTGGTGCCGCCCTTGCTGGTGACCTGCTCGCGCAGGACCTGCAGGGAGAGCTCGGGGTTCTGCTCCACCATGGCGGCGGCGCCCAGGGCGGTCTGCTGCACCAGCAGACGGGCCTGCTCGGGAGTGAAGCCCATGGCTTCTGCCTCCTCGGCAATCCCCTGCATGAACAGGAAGAAGTAGGCCGGGGCACTGCCCGCCGCGGCGATGACGCCGTTGATGCCGCTCTCCTGCGCGACCCAGAGGGTCTTGCCGACGGCCTGCATCATCTGCTCGGCGAAGTCGCGATCCGCCTGCGCTATGCCGGTCGGGGCATAGAGGCCCGTCATCCCCAATCCCAGCAGGGAAGGAGTATTGGGCATGGTGCGGATGATGCGGCCATGTCCCCCCGCCATCTCCTGCAACCGCTCGACCTTGATGCCGGCGGCGATGGAGACGAGCAGCTTGCCTTCAAGGGAGCCCAGCTCGGCCACCAGCGCCTCCAGCATGGCCGCCATCAACTGGGGTTTGACCGCCAGTACGATGACATCGCTCGCCCTGGCCGCCTCGGCGTTGTTCTGGGTGATGCGAATGCCGAACTGGTCAGCCAGCTCGTCCAGCTTGGGCCGGCTGGGGTTGGCGGCGGTGATCCGCTCGGCCGGATAACCGGCCTGGATGAGGCCGGCAATGATACTGCGGCTCATGTTACCTGCCCCGATAAAGGCGAGGGTTCTCTGCTGCATCAAACACTCCTGTTATTGGCTGCCAACACGGCGGTTCACCTGCGCCGACGAAGGCGAGGGCAGGCTGCACCGCGTGCTTCTGTTTATGAGTAATCGCGGGCACCGAAGATGGCGGTGCCGACCCGGACCATGGTGCTGCCATGGGCGACGGCGGCCTCGAGATCCTCGGTCATGCCCATCGAAAGGGTGTCGACGCTCGGGTATTGTTGCGCAAGCTCGGTGAACAAAGCCTGCATGCGCCGCATCTGCGCGGCCAGAACCGCCTCGTCGCTGGTGTGCTCCGGGATGGCCATCAGGCCACGCAGCACCAGTCGCTCGCTCTGGTCAACCAGGGCGGCCAGCCGGAAAATCTCTTGCTCCGACGTACCGGATTTGCTGCTCTCTCCGCTAATATTGATTTGCAGACAGACATTTAGCGGTGACAACCCGGCTGGACGCTGGTTGTTGAGGCGCTCGATGAGTTTGTCACGATCGACACTTTGCACCCAATCGAATCGCTCCGCCACCAGCCTGGATTTGTTCGATTGCAGCGGGCCGATAAAGTGCCACTCTATGTCTTGGCAGGCCGCCTGCTCACGCAGGGTATCTATCTTGAGCGCGGCCTCCTGGGCATAGGATTCGCCAAAGCGGCGCTGACCGGCGGCATAGGCGGCCTGGATGTCTTCAAGCGGCTTGGTCTTGCTGACCGCAAGCAGCTGGATATGATCGGCGCCACGGCCAACTCGCCTGGCGGCCTGTACAATACGTTCCTTTACCTGAAGCAGGTGCTGGGCAATCTGGCTCATATTTCGTTCGTGATCTTGTGATGGGAGAATAACAAATCTATGGATATCACAGAGTTATTGGCTTTCAGTGTAAAGCATAAGGCCTCGGATCTACACCTCTCGGCCGGGGTTCCCCCGATGATCAGGGTTGATGGGGAGGTTCGCAAGATCAATTTGCCCGCCCTGGATCACCGTGAAGTACACGCCCTCATCTACGACATCATGAACGACCACCAGCGCAAGGAGCTGGAGGAGAATTTCGAGGTGGACTTCTCCTTCGAGGTGCCCGGCATGGCGCGCTTCCGGGTCAACGCCTTCCAGCAGTCGCGGGGCTCTGGCGCCGTGTTTCGTACCATACCGAGCACAGTTCTGACCCTGGAAGATCTGGGGGCACCGGAGATGTTTCGCAAGATAGCGGAGTTTCCCCGCGGCCTGGTGCTGGTCACGGGCCCGACCGGTTCGGGCAAGTCCACCACCCTGGCGGCCATGGTCGATTACATCAA
The DNA here is from genome assembly GCF_046087985.1 of Aeromonas ichthyocola. NCBI lineage: Bacteria > Pseudomonadati > Pseudomonadota > Gammaproteobacteria > Aeromonadales > Aeromonadaceae > Aeromonas > Aeromonas ichthyocola. Next base: position 165,280 of record NZ_JBJSWH010000005.1, on the reverse strand, counting down.
CGACAACTTCCACCACCACATCCTCACCATCGAGGATCCCATCGAGTTCGTGCACGAGAACAAGCGTTGCCTGGTCAACCAGCGCGAGGTGCATCGCGATACCAAGAGTTTCGCCAACGCCCTGCGCTCGGCCCTGCGTGAAGACCCGGACATCATACTGGTGGGGGAAATGCGCGATCTGGAGACCATACGCCTGGCCATGACGGCGGCGGAGACGGGCCATCTGGTGTTCGGCACCCTGCACACCTCGTCGGCGGCCAAGACAATAGACAGGATCATCGACGTCTTCCCCGGCTCGGAGAAGGACATGGTGAGATCCATGCTCTCCGAGTCCCTGCGGGCTGTCATCTCCCAGACCCTGCTCAAGCGGATCGGCGGCGGCCGGGTGGCGGCCCACGAGATCATGCTGGGGATCCCGGCGGTGCGAAACCTGATCCGGGAAGACAAGGTCGCCCAGCTCTACTCCATCATCCAGACCGGGATGACCCACGGCATGCAGACCATGGATCAGAGCCTCAAGCAGCTCGTCAACCGGGGTGTCGTTGCCGCCCTCGATGCCAAGGCCAAGGCGGCCGATCCCAACAGCATTTAAAACGCTTTCACACCCAAGGAGTCGCTATGAACATGGATGTTCTGCTCGCTGCACTGGTTGAACAAAAGGGCTCGGATCTCTTCATCACGGTCGATGCCCCTCCCACCCTCAAGGTCAACGGACGACTGGTACCACTCGGCGATAAGCCCCTGGACAGGCAGGCGGCACTGGCGCTGGTCAGGGAGAGCCTGGATGAGGCGCACTTCGAGCGCTACCTGCACACCCGGGAGGCCAACTACGCCATTCACCGCGAGGGGCTGGGGCGATTTCGGGTCAGCGCCTTCTGGCAGCAGGATCTGCCGGGCATGGTGCTGCGCCGCATCGAGACCCGCATTCCCACCTTCGAGGAACTGACGCTGCCCCTCATACTGCAGGAGGTCGCCATGGCCAAGCGCGGCCTGGTGCTGTTCGTCGGCGCCACCGGGGCCGGCAAGTCCACCACCCAGGCGGCCATGATAGGCTACCGCAACCAGCACGGCGACGGCCACATACTGACGGTGGAGGATCCGGTGGAGTTCGTCCACCAGCATGGGCGCAGCCTGGTGACCCAACGGGAAGTGGGGATCGACACCGAATCCTTCAACGTGGCACTCAAGAATTCCATGCGCCAGGCGCCGGACGTCATCCTCATCGGCGAGATCCGCACCCAGGAGACCATGGAGCTGGCCATCCAGTTTGCCGAGACGGGCCACCTCTGCCTCGCCACCCTGCACGCCAACAATGCCAACCAGGCGCTGGATCGCATCCTCCATCTGGTGCCGCAGGAGAAGCATCGCCAGTTCCTGTTCGATCTCTCCTTCAACCTGCGCGCCATAGTCGCACAGCAACTGCTGCCCTCCCTTCACGGGCAGCGCCGTGTCGCCGCCTTCGAGATACTGCTCAACACCCCGCTCATCACCGACATAGTCCGCAAGGGAGAGGTGCACAGGCTCAAGGAGGTGATGACCAAATCCGGCGAACTCGGCATGCAGACCTTCGATCAGGCGCTGTTCGCCCTGTTCTGCGCCGGCCAAATTGGCTACAGTGAGGCCCTTGCCCATGCCGACTCCGCCAACGACCTGCGACTGCTGATCAAGCTGTCGGGTCGCGAGCAGCTGGGTGCAGGCACACTCGACAACGTGACCCTGGATGAATGAGGGGCGTGCGTCACCGCTAGTAAAGGACAGTTATGCTGATTGTGGTTTCCCCGGCCAAGACGCTGGATTACGAGTCGCCGCTGGTGACCTCCCGTTTCACCCTGCCCGAGCTGCTGGATCACTCCGCCCGGCTGATCCACAGGGCCAGGCAGCTGGCACCGGATCAGATCGCCAGCCTGATGAAGATCAGCGACAAGCTGGCGGGACTCAACGCCGCCCGTTTTGCCCAGTGGCAGCCGGATTTCACCCCGAGCAATGCCCGCCAGGCGCTGCTGGCCTTCAAGGGTGATGTCTACACCGGTCTTGCCGTTGAGGATTTCAGCGAGGCCGACCTCGACTTTGCCCAGGCGCACCTGCGCATGCTGTCCGGCCTCTACGGGGTGTTGCGACCGCTGGATCTGATGATGCCCTACCGGCTGGAGATGGGGATCCGCCTCGACAACGAGCGCGGCAAGGATCTCTATCAGTTCTGGGGTGACATCATCACAGAGCACCTGAACAAGGTGCTGGCCGCACAGGGCAGCGAGGTGATGGTCAATCTGGCGTCTGACGAATACTTCAAGTCGGTTCGCCTGGGCGCCCTGAAGGGCCGCATAGTGACTCCGGTGTTCAAGGACGAGAAAAACGGCCAGTTCAAGATCATCAGCTTCTACGCCAAGAAGGCCCGCGGCATGATGGCCCGCCACATCATCAAGCACAGGCTGACCGAGGTGACCCAGCTGACCGGGTTCAATGAGGCTGGCTACTATTTCGTGCCAGAAGAGTCCGACGATCGCACCCTGATGTTCAAGCGCGCCGAAAATTAATTACAGATGGAGGGAACCAAGTTCGGGATCCCCGGGTCTGAACCTATGAATCCTCTGTTGTAAGCACTTTTTGTTGGCCGACGTTCATGCGTCGGCTTTTTTCTGCGCGTCTATCCCCACGGGCCCGGGTGACAGGCAGCAAAACGGCCATCCGAGGATGGCCGTTGCAGCGTCAATGGGGCATTACTTCTTTTTCTTCTTGGCGCTCTTTTTCTTGCCATCCTTCGGCTTTTTCTTCTTCACCGGCACCCGCGCCTCCTTGTGCCTGGGGCGCAGCTCATCGATCACCCGGCGCTTGAGGCGCTCCTCGGTGTAGCGCTCTATCTTGGCCACCATGGCCATGTCGTGGGCTTCTACCAGACTGATGGCACAGCCACGGTTGCCGGCGCGGCCGGTACGGCCGATGCGGTGGACGTAGACGTCGGTGCCGTAGGGCATGTCGTAGTTGATGACGTGGCTGACGTTGGGCAGGTCGATGCCCCGGGCGGCCACATCGGTGGCGATGAGGAAGGGCACCTCCCCTTCATGGAACTTGCGAATCGACTCGACGCGCTTGCTCTGCTCCATCTCGCCACGGATCCAGGCACAGGAGACACCGGCCGCCTGCAACTGGCCGGAGAGCTCCGCCAGCCGCTCGCGGGTCTTGACGAAGACGATGGCCTTCTGGGTCTGGGGATCCTTCAGAATGTGGATCAGCAGCGCCAGCTTGTGGGCGGCGTCATCGGCCAGGTGCACCCACTGGGTGATGGGGCGGCGCTCGCTGCGGGGCGGCTCGGCATGCAGCTCCACCGGATCTTTGAGGATCTCGCTCGCGAACTTCTCGAGACCGGCCCCTTCCAGGGTGGCGGAGAACAACATGGTGTGCTTGCGGTAGCGCGCCTCGGCCACTATGCGGTTCACATCCTTGATGAAGCCCATGTCCAGCATGCGGTCCGCTTCATCCAGCACCAGCACCTCGATGTCGTGGCTCTCGAACTCTTCCTTTTCTATGTACTCCAGCAGGCGACCCGGGGTGGCCACGACTATGTCGGTGGTCTTGGTCAGGGCCGGCAGCTGCTCTTCATGGCTGACGCCGCCGATGATGGTCTCGATGCTGAGATGGGTATGCACCGCCAGCGCCCTGGCATGGGCACTGACCTGCAGCGCCAGCTCGCGGGTCGGAGTCAGGATAAGCATGCGGCACGGGCCCGGCTTGCGACGCGGGAAGTCCAGCAGGTGCTGCATGGCGGGCAGCAGGAAGGCGGCTGTCTTGCCGGTACCGGTCGGTGCTGATGCCAGAATATCGCGGCCGTCCAGGGCTGGCTCCAGCACCATCTGCTGAATGGTGGTGGGGCGGGTGAAACCCATCTCGGCCAAGGCCCGGTTGAGGGCTGGATTCAGGTCGAAATCATCAAAGGACTGGCTCATGGCAATACTCGGTCATTAAGGAAGCGGCTGATTATAGGCGATTATGCCGCCGGCTCCTATGGCGACTGTGGCTTAGCCGCTATAATCGCCGACCATTTTCGCCATGGCAGACGAGCAACGAGGGTCAGATGGGACGTAGCAGCGGTTTTACCTTCAAACAATTTCACATCGACCATGACCGCTGTGCCATGAAGGTGGGCACCGACGGCATACTGCTGGGGGCCTGGGCGCCAGTCGAACAAGCGCACCGGGTGCTCGATATCGGCACCGGCAGCGGCCTGATCGCCCTGATGCTGGCCCAGCGCAGCACGAACGACTGCCGGATCGACGGGGTGGAGCTGGATAAGGATGCAGCGGACCAGGCCAGGGATAACGTGGCGGCCTCCCCCTGGGCCACCCGGGTCAGCATTATAGAGAGCGCCATTCAGGATTATCAGGCGGCCCCTTACGATCTCATCGTCTCCAACCCTCCCTATTTCGTCGCAGGTCAGGTATTTAGCGATCCGGCCAGGGCGCTCGCCCGTCACACTGGCGCGCTCGATCCCCATGCGCTGCTGGCGGCAAGCCGTCGTCTGCTGAGTCAGAATGGACGGTTGGCGCTGGTGCTGCCCACCGCCATGGCAGATGAAATTTTATGCATCTCGGCAGATTATGATCTGTACAGCCTTTGTTATACAGCTGTTATCACCAGGGAGGGGAAAGAGGCAAATCGCGTTTTATTGCTACTTGGCAGAGGATTAAGCAGGTGTGAGCAGGGTGAGATTGTGATCCATTCTACTGCCGGAGGCTATTCCGACAGATACATCCAACTAACCCACCCCTTCTATTTGAAGATGTAAATTTCGCCTTGAACTATTTTTTCACATCATTATGCTGACTAGCAAACGAGCGCCCGCTCAAGACCAGCTCAAACCACTGGTGGCGATGAAAAAAGCAGCGGGGCTCCTTTTTTTTACCCCTGAACAACGCCGGTCACTGACCAATAAAAAACTATAACAAGCAATAGTTTACAAGACAGACGAGGTTGAACTTGACGAAATCACTCACATTGTCCGATGTACTCGGATTGGGCTTCATGACCTTCGCCTTCTATCTGGGCGCAGGCAACATCATCTTCCCGCCCCTGGCCGGTTACATGGCGGGTGAGCACCTCTCCCTGGCCATGCTGGGCTTCCTGGTGACCGCCGTGGGCCTGCCCCTCATCACTATTCTCGCCGTCGCCAAGGCCGGCAACGGCTGGGCCGGCATGACCAAGTTGCTGCCAACAGGCGTTGCCACCGCGCTGGCCGTCGCCATCTACATCATCATAGGCCCGGCCTTCGCCGCTCCCCGTACCGGCCTGGTGGCCTACGAGATGGGTCTGAAACCCTTCCTCGGCGACATGGGTCAATCCGGTCTGGCCGCCTACACTGTGGTCTTCTTCGGTATCGCCATCCTGGTCTCCCTCAATCAGGGCAAGCTGATGGATGCCATCGGCAAATACCTGACCCCCGTGCTGATGCTGCTGCTGCTGACCCTGGCCGTCGGCGTCTTCGTCGCGCCGCAGGGCACCATGCCCGCCTCGTCCGGCGACTATCAGCACAGCCCCCTGGTGAAAGGGATCCTGGAAGGCTACAACACCATGGATACCCTGGCGTCCCTGATGTTTGGCGCCCTGATCGTCGATCTGCTGCGCAAGAAAGGCATTCACGACTATCAGAGCCAGTTCAAGTACCTGGCCATCGCCGGCATCATCTCCGCCATCGGCCTGTCCGTGGTCTATGTCTCCCTGTTCCAGCTGGGTAACACCGCGGCCGGTGTCGCCACCGACGTCAGCAATGGCGGCGCCATCGTCAACGCCTACGTGCTGAGCCTGTTCGGCCAGCCGGGTCAGTTCATCCTGGCAGCCATCATCACCCTGGCCTGCTTCACCACGGCCGTGGGCCTGATCTCCGCCTGCTCCGACTTCTTCCACAATCTCACCGGCGTGAGCTACCAGAAGCTGGTGGTACTGCTGGGTGTCGTCTGTGCCGTAGTGGCCAACGTCGGCCTGAGCCAGCTCATCAGCCTCTCCATCCCTGTGCTGGTCGCCATCTATCCGGTGGCCGTGGCCCTGGTGCTGGTCACCTTCCTGAAGGGTTACTTCGGACGTCCCCGCCTGGTGTTCCGCTCCGTGCTGCTGGTTGCCTTCCTGTTCGGCTGCCTGGACGGTCTGGGTGCCGCCGGCATGAAGATGGATGCGTTCGCCTTCCTGCCGCTGTTCGACAAGGGCCTGGCCTGGTTGCTGCCCACCCTGCTGGCCTGCGGCCTGGGCACCCTGGTGCGCGGTGGTGACAAGCTGGCCGCCGAAGCCGCCTGATCCTCATCCCAACGACATGAAAAAGAGGCCAGCTTTCGCTGGCCTCTTTCATTTGTGCAACTGTGCATGGCAAATCGGGTTTGTGCTCAGAGCACGGATGCTGGCTTGGGCTTGCCGGCCAGGCCGTACCAGTGGCTCTCGACCTGGCCGGCATGCCAGCGCAGGGTGCCCCAGGGCTGCTCACTCTGCCAGCGCGGGAAGTTGATCTGCACGCTGTTGTCTTCGTACTTGTAGAGGGAAGTGCTGATCTGGATATCCGACAGGATAAGCAGCAGCACCCCACAGATGACAGTCCATTTCAGCATCGTCCACATGGCGGTTACTCGAAGCAGATCTCTATGGTGGCACGGCCGTATTCGGAATCGAACGGCATCATGATCTTGGCACCGTCAGCCCTGTGGGTGATGGTGTGATTGGGGCCGGAGACTATGATGGGGGTCGCCATGTCGAACTCATAGCCCTTCTCCCCCAGCATGCGCTTGGCGCCGCCGGTCACCATGTTGGTGATCTCGCCCACCATGTCGGTCACCTCTTCGTTGATGGTGGCCGGTGCCTCCCCCAGCATGCGGCGCATGATCTCCAGCGCCAGCCCCTTCTCGAAGCTGATGGAGAGCGATCCCCGGGTCTGCGGACCCACCATGCCGATGAGGCCGGAGACATCCCCCCGCGCCAGCTCGTCCGTCTTGCGCTTGGGCGCGCCGGGTTTGAGCTCCAGCTGTGCCATGGTAGAGAGCACATTGAGCAGGGAGAGCAAGAACGGGTTTACAAAATCAGCCTTCATCTTCACTTCCTAGGGTGTCAGAGCAACGAGCACATTGACCATGGGCCTCTATGGTCTTGTTGGTAATAGTAAAACCATGCTGGTGAGCCTGCTCGGAAAAGGCGCTGTCGATGGCCGGATCGTGCAGCTCCACCACCTCCTTGCAGCGATCGCAGATCAGCAGCTGCATGGGATGGGCATGGTCAAAGTGGCAGCAGAAGATGAAGGCGTTGAGCGACTCCACCTTGTGGGCAAACCCCTGCTCGAGCAGAAAGTCGAGCGCCCGGTAGACGGTGGGGGGTTTGGCATGTGCCTCGGTCTGCTGCAACTGGGCCAGCAGATCGTAGGCGCTGATGGCATTGCCATGGGCGGCAAGCAGCCGGAACACCTGGCGCCGGGTCGGGGTGAAACGGATCCCCCGCTGGTCGCAGAGACGTTCCGCTCGTTGTAGAAGTAGGTCTTGATTCATGATCACGCAGATACCCTGTCAATTAGCCGGATACTATCACAGGGCCCCCTGTGCGCGGCGACAAAATTCATTTTCTGAGGCCGTCTCACCTTGTGGTAGAATCCGGCCCCTTATTTTGCCAACCCGGATGATTTTTATGCAGGCGCAGCGCTTCTCCATCGCCCCCATGCTGGATTGGTGAGATTTTCTCTCTAGCCCTTATCTGGCGTGGCCTTCATTTTCCATGGGGCAGATATGGGGCAGGTGGTTGCCAAAACGGCTTTACTCAGGGGTTTTCTCAAGCCTTTCAGCTCTTCTTGTCTACTCTGAGAATATGTCCCAACAACTTTGTTCGTTAAATACAAAAGTCAGCATCATCAACAGGTTATGTTGATTTCGGTGACCATTTGATTATACCCACTCGAGATCTTAAGAGCGAATAAGAGGGAACATGGGTAGGAGCATCGTCATACGGTTCTGCCTATATGCCTTCCTTGAGCTGTTTGCTGTGCTAGCAGGAGCGCCTACCACCTGACCCAGACCACTGACAAAGACAAAAAATGAAAAAAGCCCGCGATTCGCGGGCTTGCCCTTCCAGAAGATTATCTTCGAGCCTCCATCTTCGTGATCGCAGTTAGCCTGCGCACTTCTTTCTCTCTCTGCTGATCTATATAGCAGGCCAGGTCAGTCAGGTGCACCAGATAGTCACTCTTTTGGCTGGTTCTGAACGTCGGGATGGGTAACATCCCGGCATTTGCACGCTGTCTGGCTGTTTGATATGACAGACCAAAATAGTCACTACAGATGTCTTTAAGCGGCACGACAGGTTTCTCGTATTGCGCCAAGAGCATAAAAACGGTTTGCATGCTGTCACCTCACAACAGAGCCGGTGGAACTGGGAAAACCGGGAAATCCATTAATCCACCTCCAGCTCGGCCAGAGCTTTTTTGATTCGCTCAGGCCAGATTGCAAAAAACCGGGCCGACTTTTTTTCTTGTACCACTTTGAGAGTCAGTCGCTCTTCCTCATTGAATTGCAGCCAATCTCTTTTGACTAGTCGCAGCATCTGTGAGCGATATTGTGGACGTAAATTCAATGCCTGTTTCAACACATCAGTTTTGACTAGCCATTGCGGCTCTCCCTGATACGTTCGGCTGTAACCAACGCTCGACTTCAGCCGACCTTCCAGGGGTCTTATATACGGACCCCAGCCCTGTATGGCTGCTTTCAGCATACAGAACAGCCGATAATCCTCAGTGTCCAGACCATGACCGCGGTTCTTTAGCCATAGGCTGAAGCAATGGTTAATAGCATTCACTGAATGATGCTCGAGCCAGGGCAACAGGTTGAAATGGTTGGCCATGATCAGCGCAACTTGGACTATGGCAAAATGCCTGATTACACGCATTACTTGGGGGCTGACGGAATAGTCTAGGGTGACCTCCGCGTCCTCTTTCATCAGTTCGCTGTGATAATTGAGTAGACCTGTAACTTTTCTTGCTAGCTCCGCCTCTTCATAGCTGACCAATCGGTCTACCCATGCCGGGAACAAGGTACCGTAGTAGTTTTTACAGCGTCGCTTTAACTCGTCTGACAGCAGATCTCCCCGTTTGAAGCCGTGGAGTGTATCAAACATGCCATACTGACCTGTTATCGGGATTTCAATCACTCGGCTCAGCTGTCCTGCCAATGGTTCTTTACCTAGTTGTGCCAAGTGTTCAGCCAGCGTTACCTCCCCGTTTGACAGGGCAATGGTTCGCCAAGATTCGCCTATGGCTAACTGCCCCGTTTCGTTGGATCTCAGCTTGGGTCTACCATTACAAATTGAGTAGACAGCTACATCCGCATCTTCAGGTTTGGCCTGAGATAATTCATCCAGAAAAAGCGGGACGTCGTGGTGTAGTGCCGCGGCTGCAGCCAGGCCATTGGCTGTGCTCAACCAGGTTCGCATGAGTGACTCATCGCCTAAGACCGAAGTCGCTACCTTCATTGCTGTGGATTTACCAGAGCCCGAGTCGCCATAGAGATGGAAGATCACGTTTTCGACGCCTGAGCTACTGAGCAGAGGCGCACTCAGAGCGACTCCACAGCAAAAAATCAGTAGTGGATTACCAATACAGACTTTGCCAATCTCTTCCTGCCACTGTTCCAGCGTGCCAGATGACCTCAGCTCCACATCCAGTCCCTTGCGCAGAAGATGTACTTTTGCATTACCCCTGGGGGCAATCCAGCCAGGACTGACAAAGCCCTCTGCATGCCAACCGGTTCGTTCCACACAGGTTGCTGGTTCTGCACGCTGTAGCTCATTGAGCAGGTAACGTTGAAGGCGTTGCCAGGCTTGAGGGCTTGGCTCCAGTTGATAGCCAGAATCGATCAACATCTCCCGAACCAACCTGCTATTATCACCCTGAAGATGCCTAATTAAGACGATGTCTTGCAAGTGAACACCGTCCAGGTTTTTCCACTCAAGTAAAACGCCGTAGCTACGTTTTTGATCCGAAGAGCGGGTTCGAGCGAGGACCTTGATGTGTCCTCCGATTTTTACCCAGCGTTCCGACTCTTGGACTTCCAGTGCATCCGGCAGTAATCGAAATTCCATAAGCACCTCCCTCAAATGTTATTTAGATACCGCTGAATGTCTGACAGCTTGAATCTAATTGAACGTCCGGTGGGGCCTAATCTGATGGGGGCAGGCAAGATTCCTGATTTTACAAGGCGCCGTACTGTCGACTGTGAAAGGGAAGTCAGTTCAGTGACCTCAGCCATCGTTAGCAATGTTCTATTTTGTGTTTCAGCCATACATCCTCCTGGTTTTTCATGTGTTGGCAGGAGCATTCTGAATGTTGTATGTAGAAAACTTCGTCGCTGGAAGTGCCTTTTTCGGGTAAAGCGAAAAAACAATTTTTCCTATAAAAACAATCAGTTATGACATGAACTTGCTTGATATAGACTATTCCCCCATCTCTTGGCTATTACCGTATTATTTTTTGATTCGCTAATTTGTCAGAAATTTCACATGTGAAATTTTTTGCGTCGACTTAGCTTGTAGCTCTAGGTGAAATCACGGACGGCACAATAGTTAAAAAAATCCCCGAGCGATGCCCGGGGACCGATATATAAGAGACAGTCCTAAGGGGAAATCCAGTCAGGCTGCTCTCCTTCAACTGACCGACGCATTACCAAAAAGGTGAGCCAACGTACTCTCCGGTCTGTATGTCATAGCCATTGGAAACAAGCCGGATCGGGCTTTTTTTTCTGGCTACATTGCCCGTAGCCTCGTTCTTTGGTGCAGCGAGCAAGCCATAGAACATCCCTCCAATAAGAGCTCCCTGCCAGGCAAACAAGGCCATCAGCCCCCAGAAGGCAAGGCCCACCCAGTAGTTCTTGTGGAGCAGATCCAGCACGGGTTTGAGCCAGTAAACAACTGGGATGGCTAAAACGGCATAACCACAGCCAGTGACCTCAAGCATTGCCCAGCCAAGGACGACAACAGTCATCAAAAATATATTAATTAAATCTTTCACGGTGACCTCCCTTAATATTTCACATCCATATTATCGCGATTTCATAAAATGCAACCTTAAGAAGGCTATGATTAAATAATTAATGAGTGAAGGCATAGGGTAATGTTCATTAGTAGAGTCGGCAACATTCGCCATCAGAGCTAAAAAGTTTCACGTATGAAATTATCTGAGCCGTCATGGCTGCTGCCTAAAGAGAGAGCATATTTATTGAGTACTACAGCATTTGAAAACGAACAAAAAGCCGCACGGAGGCGGCCAGTGGTGCGATGTTTTATCAGAATGGGTAGACAAAGATCTCTGGTTTCCCTTGTTCAAGCAGGTAGGGAAATACGATCTTGTCGCTATTATTTATTTTGACTTGTTGAGGAGCTAGGTACAGGAAGGCCCAAACTGGTAGCTTCTCACTGATCTTGCTGTATACGGCTTGTTCTGGTGCGTGGCTAGCCGCTCCATTCGTAACATTAATAAAATTAAAATCCGTGTCATGGCCGGAAGTGAATGCATAAGCATCCCCTTGAGCTCCAGTAATAAAGGCTGGTGCCTTGTCTTGATTCGGCTCTACGATTCGTACCTTAATAGAGCACATGTCCGAGACCTTGCTTTTACCGTTGGTCCAAGTCGGACAATCCCATTCGTTGCTGTAAAAATGATATGTCAGGTTGCCATCTTTTTCGTACAGCAGGTCGAATTGAACACCCAGATCGGTTAACGATGACTCGATAGAAAGTTTCACATGAGAAATCAATTTGGTCTGAGCATCGGCTGACGATGCCGCCTTAATTACAGGCATCCAAGCTATCAAGCTATTCCGGGCACCATGCTGCTTGGGGCCAAACGCCCAATTAGCCATGTTGACTACCCCACCTTGCCAGTTTGATAGGCCTCCCACACTGGGAGCGATATAGCCGGACATCACATAAGCTGCACCAAAGGTTTTGGTATCTGTCATGCGTTCCAACTGATCACTTGGTACAGCAGCATCCTTAATTCCAGTAATCAAACCACCAGCCTCGGCAATATTGTAGGCGCGACTGTGCTCTGTCTTGTACCGGTAGCTATTTGGTGTCATGGCACAACCAGAGGCCAACCCCAGCCCGGTTGCAACGATTATGGTGGTTAGTTTTTTCATCATTGTTATGTCTCGTGTGGAGCTTGCCATAGGGTGGCATGAATCCTATAAAAAGCAACGAAATGCATCTATCTAATTGAAATTATTAAATATATGTACATAGCGAACATTTTTACTGTTGCTGGATAGAACGCCTAAGCTGGGTTGCAACATTAATGACCTAGGGTGTTGTAGCAGCCCACAGTGAGCTACATAGGAGCTTTGATTTGGATGTTCTACTGGTTTTTTCGATCCGCATCTTTCACCTGTGAAATTTTAAGTTTCTCTCTGTAGAGATATGCAGCAGCTACCGCAACGCCTAGAAGGAAAAGGAATAGAGTGACCAAAATTACGATGCTGTTCATAAAACGCCCTCCAAATGGTATGGAAAACTATGCATCACGCGGTTAGGTTGATCAATAAGTTATTGATTTTTATGTAACTTTGTCTTTTCAGAACAAAGTTCAGTTGCAGGGTTTTACAAAAACGCGCTCGTCCGCCTAACTCAGTGTTAGGGGCCGCCAGTTGACTAGCTTTATATTATTTTTCATATAGATAGCCCCAGGGTGCATTCCGATACCATCGTAGCCGATAGCTCATTAATCCCTCCCTGAGGCTGTACGGGAAACTACCTTCAGGAACAGCGGCCGTTTTTGTAATTCGTTTGCGCTAAGAGCCGAGTCATGACAGAACGCCCATCTCATCGAGGTGCTGGATCAGTGTTCCTAGTAGACGTTGGCTGCTGCGAGAAAGCCGACGCAACTGCATCAACTGATCATTGAGTTGGCGTATCAGGGCAAAGCCTTCCTCTGTGGCCAAAATGACTGGTTTTTCCCAGTCATGTGCAGGTGTAAATGTCGCTTTGTAATACGAAAACTGACCATTGCGCGGCAGGTAATGGCTAAGAACCTTGTGCTTCCCCGATCCTTTTGGCTGTTCAATGAATTGGTTGTAGTACCAGTGGCATTCCAGCTTGAATTGACGAACTCGTGCCCTGCAACCGAAATGGCCCGGATAACCGGGGGTCTGCCTGGTTCTGTGTGCTCGATTGTGTTGCCAAAAATGGTCGCAGAGTCGATTCGCTAAAAACTCGTAGCGCCTCTGCTCAATCTCCGCCATGTCATGGATGGCGATGAGGAACTCCCCGCACTGCTGTAGTGCCATACGGGTGGCGTTATCCCGATCTGCTTGAGTCGTCTGTTTGCGACTGATTATTCGCCATGCCTCCGCCATGCGGGAAATGTTCTGTTGTGTCATACATCCTCCTGATCTTGGTTATGACACCACAGATGTTAAACATGAGGCTGCAAAAACCTACGCTCTGTATCTGCCCTTTTGGGGCGTTCTGAGAGATATTGCAGGTCCCAAGATGATTACTCCCGCTCCAAAGACCTATCCAATTCCTTTCCAATAGCTTATCTGATGTGGGACCCATCAATAACGAACAATCAAGCGCTGCAACATGGTGCAAGGACCTTGGAAAAGTCGTTCCACCAATGATGTGGGACCTGCCTGTAATGTGGTAGATCGCTGTGCTTTTCGTGGGTGAGCACGCCACCGCTCATGATGATCGGCAACTACCGACCACAGCGCTCATTGGTGCTGTCATCAACTGACCTTAGGGTAGCAAAGTACAGCAGTCGTTCCTGGTGTTAGGCCACAGGTGCGAGATCGGCCAATCCAGACGTTCGCGTGTCAGCTGTTCGAGGGCTGCTATGCGACGGGTACACTCCGTTGAGGAAAGTCGCAAGTTAAGTATTCCCCCTAGCTAGTATCTACAAATTCCAGCACCATGGGGATGCTCTTATGTGACCATAAAAAATCGAGCTAGTAGATAGCAAAACACTAGCCAAGAACTAATGACCTAGAGGTCCCGTCTGGTATGGCGACACAACAAATTCAATTGAAAACCGTTCATGAGCTACGCACCTTCCATGTAGATGAACGGCCGCAACGCTTCTTCATCCCTGCCTACCAGAGAGGATACCGCTGGACCTCACTCCAGATAACCCAACTGTTGGATGACTTCCGCGAGTTCACCCAACGACCTAATCCTCAGCCTCAGGAGTTCTACTGCCTACAGCCCTTAGTAATCAAGGCTCGGCCACAAGGGGACTGGGAGGTAGTCGATGGCCAGCAACGCCTGACTACACTGTTGTTGATCCTCCGTCATTTCAACGAACGATTGGCAGAGCGCTTCCGCCAACCAGTCTACCAGCTGGATTATGAAACTCGCCCCAAGCTGGCGGACTTTCTAGACGAACCATCGCCGGCACTAGCGGATACTAACGCTGACTATTTTCATCTCTATCTGGCCATGCAGACAATAGAGAGCTGGTTCGCCCAGCACGAAAGCGAGGTGGAAGCGATCAAGGCTGTGATACTAAACCAGGTCAAGCTTATCTGGTTCGAGTTGGCCGAAGGGGACCATCCAGTCGAGGCCTTCACCCGGCTGAATGTAGGTAAAATACCGCTAACATCAGACGAACTGATCCGCGCGCTGTTTCTGCGCCGAAGCACCGGCGCCGGGGCAGATCCCACAAGCGCTCAGTTACGCATCGCCTACGAATGGGATGTGCTGGAAAAAGCTCTCCAAAACGATGCTTTTTGGTACTTCATAAGCAACAAGCCTGCTCCCGCCCAGAACCGCATCGGCCTATTGTTTGAACTGGTAGCGCAACAAGACGGTTTACCGCAGGCATGGCAACACGACGCCTATGCCGTTTTCCATCACGTCAATGGGCGGCTCAAGGCATCAGGTGCCAGCGTTACGGACGAGTGGGGACGCATTAAGTCCAGCTTTCTGCAGTTAGAAGAATGGTTTGAGGACCGCATGCTCTTCCATATGGTGGGTTATCTGGTTCATCAAAGCGTCGGTATCAACAGCATTCGCCAACTGGCGCAAGGCACAACCAAGAGCGGTTTCGAGCTGACTTTGCGTCGCGAGATCTTCAAACGCGTGACAGGATATGAGCTGTCTGTTCCTGTGCTCGAGGCGGTTGTACGGGAACGACTGCTAACACATATGGATGGACTCAGCTATGGACGTAAGGTTAGCCACGTACGCATCCGTGCATGGCTTCTGCTGTTCAACCTCGCCACCTTATTGCAAGACGAGCGCTCCAACCTGCGTTTCCAGTTCGACAGTTTCAAGACCCAGTGCTGGGATATCGAGCACATTCGTTCCGTTAGCGACGACAGGCCTGGCCGTCCTGATACGCAAAAGACCTGGCTGGAACACTGCCTTAGATTTCTCGCTGCGCAAGGCACAGCCAATGTTTTATGCGAAGAGATTGATACCTACTTAGCTGACCAAGCTCTCTCTAAGACTCCGGAAGTGTTTGACGATCTGTATGACAGAGTGCTGGAGTTTTTTGCCGAAGCTAAGGAGTGGGAGGAAGAGCATGGCTTGGGCAACCTGACTCTGCTTGACGAGCATACCAACCGCAGCTATGGCAATGCCGTATTTGCGTTAAAGCGTCAACGACTGCTGTCGCTGGATCAGGCCGGCATCTTCGTGCCGCTGTGCACCCGCAACATCTTCCTTAAGTGCTACAGCCCACAGGTGGGCAACACTCTGTTTTGGACCGAACAGGACAGAGAAGCATACGAAACAGTCATGTTGGATACACTCACCCGCTTTTTCTGCGGTAGCAGGAGAGGAATGCAATGAACTTAGGTCAACAAATCAGCTACATTCAACTGCTGCAGCGGCACACACACATCCAGATTCCGATTATCCAGCGTGACTACGCCCAAGGCCGACCTGATGAGCAAGAGGTTCGTGATTCCTTCCTTGCCGCACTGGAAGATGCCTTGCTCAAACCTGCGCATGACGCCAGTCTGCCGCTGAATTTAGACTTCATCTATGGCAGTGTTGAAGCATGCCATGGAAAGACACACTTCCTTCCTTTGGACGGACAGCAGCGTTTAACCACTCTGTTTCTACTTCACTGGTATCTCGCATGGCACGATGACGCTTGGGAAGTGTTCACAGCACTATTCGTGGCAGACGGCAAATCCCGTTTCTGCTACGGAGTGCGCCCTAGTAGCAATGATTTTTTTGACCAGTTGGTGGCGTATCGTCCAACCGAAGTAGTGGACGAAGTAGATTCGCTTGCTGTCACATTGTGCGATCAACCTTGGTTTTTCCGAAGCTGGCTGCGCGATCCAACTATCCAGTCTGTCCTAGGCATGATGAATGCCATCCATAAGCGTTTTGCAACGCATTCGAGCTTATTCGCCAGACTGATAGACGAAGTTCGTCCAGCAGTCACCTTTCAACTCTTGGGCCTGCATGACTTCGGCCTATCGGATGACCTTTACATCAAGATGAATGCCCGGGGAAAGCCTCTCACTGCTTTCGAAAACTTCAAGGCTCGTTATGAGCAGTTGCTGAAAACCCAGCTCGTAAATCGCAGGTTTAATATCAGTGACCAATCATTCCCCGTCCATGAATACGTAGCCATCCAACTGGACACACAATGGGGGGACTTGTTCTGGCAATTCAGAGACAAAGTCAGCAATCTATTTGATCAGACTTTCCTACGCTTGTTTCGGGCTGTGGCTTTGGTGACGCGAGACTCAGGGAGAGAAGCATTCAACAACGATACCGAGCGGTTACGCAATGTGCATCAATCACTCTCATTCCATGACTACTATCGCCAGGATTGGCTGGATGAACATTTCTCTACGTCGCTCATTTATTTGCTGAATGCGTTACACGCCGAAGGAGGCAGATTATGCACGGGATTGCTAAACGGTCAGTCCTTCAATGAGTCAGCCATCTTGGGAAAAATTCTTAATCCTAACAACATTTCACTCAGCTACAGTGAGGCGGTGCAGTTCGCGGCCTATGTGGGCTATCTCCATAAACATGAGGGCAAGCCAGAGCCAGAGGCATTCGATCACTGGATGAGGGTCATCAAGAACCTATCCGTGAACACCACTTATAACCGGATAGATGACTTCCGGCGTAGCGTTGAAAGTGTGAATGTACTGTTGATGCATGCGGACCACATTCGGGAGCATCTAGCAAATCCGGACAACTCCGTAGAGGGCTTCAGTAGAGTTCAAATCGGCGAGGAGCGTATCAAGTGCGCGTTGATGCTGGCCCATGAAGGGTGGAAGCCTCTGATCCAAGTAGCAGAATCGCATGGGTACTTCGCCGGACAAATTGACTTCCTTTTAGAGTTCTCAATGGTGACAAACAAGTTCAAAATAGCAGCTCCCAGTGACTGGGCTGCTGAGCAGCACCGAGAGCTCCAGCATGCTTTTGAACACTACTGGAGCTGGGCTCGTGTCACCTTCTCGAATATGGGCTTAAAAGAATTGGGGTCGCATTATTGGCAGAGAGCTCTTTTGAGTCTTGGTGATTGCTTATTGCAAAGGGGAAGAAATAAATCCTTTTTAGTGGATCGCTCAGATGATGAAGTCAGCTGGAAGCGATTCCTACGCATGGTGGGAAAGCGCGATCTGCTGAAAAAACTATGGGACCAAATGGACCCCGCCATTGACTTATCCAATCAACTGGAGCGTGTCATCTCCAGTGTGTCCGAGTGTGAAAGTTGGCGACGATTGATCGTCGGTACACCGGAGGTCATGGCGTTTTGTGAAGCTAAAGCTATTCGCTTTGAATCTAGCGAGAAGGTTTACATACTAAAACGTAGACAACTTAATGGTGAACATGCCGAGCTGCTCACATTCTGCCTCTATCATAGACTTAGGGCAAAATCGCAAACTCTTAACAATTTACATATAACCTATGTGACTGCAGTTGGTACTGCCTCCAGTCCTTATATCAAACTGACTTGCCTCCTGGCTGATGGATGGCCTGAATTCAACATCGTCGCAGATCAGAGCCAATTCTGCATAAGAACAACATTACCGACCAAGGAAATTGAGCCACAGATTAGCGCAATGCTTAGAGATATTTTTCACCACCAAGAACATGGTCACTATCAAATAGTGTTGAATAGCTATGACGTCGGACATATATTAGAGCAACTAAATAATCACATCTCAACGGCGTCTGAATTGTCTCAAGTTAACTAGATACTCTGTGAGTGGCTGCCTGTTGTGGTCACAAGGCTGCGCTGGCTAGGCTCGCTAAATCGTTATATTGAAGTAGTTAGTCAACCCAGCAGGAGGACTGCAGTTACGGTCAGTTCCTAGCAGGTTGCTGCCGACGGATCACATAGCATGCCGGCAACATAGCGGCAGCGCCGTGTTATATCGATCTGAAAGGTGTGAGCAAGCCCACAGGATTACGCAGCTCATCAAGCCTGTGCCAAGTCAGCCGCCCAGCACTTTGCAGATCGCCCAGGCAAAGCCCACCTCGAACAAGGTACGGCCGTGCTCGTGAGGATTTCGCCAATGGCTGCCCTCCTTCAAGCCTCGCTCATCGAGGTAGTTAGACACAGCCTTTTTCAAGGCTTCGTGCTTGGCCTGAAATTGATATCGATATCGAAGGAAGTGGTTCTTAAAATAGCGTAAGCAAGACACCGGCTTGAGGCCGGTGTCAGGTGATACCTAAATATTTAAAAGTAAAGAGATCTCCATAGAATACGCGTTATAGTTATCTTCTCGTAATAACCGATGACCATCTAACTCGATCACATGAGCTTCAGATGCAAACACATCTAATGCAGGATTCTCCATACCACACATAATGATTTGAGAATTTTTAGGTACATTCTCCATAATCACTTTAACTACTTTTTCATACCTGTGAACGGCTTGTTCTTGCTGGTTAGGAGTATCGACTACAAAAGGAGATGTTGCACAGTTCTGAGCAAATTCACTCTGTCTTAGGATCGCTAGTTGGTATGCAAGCAAACCTCGAGTTCCCTCTGCTGCACCTCCCCCATCAGCTTGTTATAATCTGTTGGGTGTTTAACCTTGCTTAAATTCAGCCCCTCAGCACCAAGAACCTTGATGTTTTCTATCAGGTTTCCCATGAAAAGTTCTCCCAGCTCTTTTCTAGTAGCCGTAGGTAATAACTTTCGCTGGTCTGATTTAAACCTTTTTTGGTTTTGTTCTGCATTCATTAAGATAAGTTTCTGCGTTTCTTTAGAACGAATCACATTATTGTTTACATTTTTTTTAGCAATATTACTTAATACACTTGAGAACGCTGAAGATTCAACCTCATTCCCATCATCTGAAACAATGTATTTTTTGTTGATTCTTGTGACTTCTTCTCTTGCCATTATTAGGTCGGAGTTAACCACATGAAGCTGACTTTTCCTTTTCGCAATCTCATCTTGAATTAGATACACCTGATCCAATACCGCACTTTTATCCGCAAGCAAGACAGCCCTACTAGCTAGTGAGTTATCGTGGTGAGTGCCACACAATGGGCATTCAAGTACATCCCCGGGAATAGACTCCACAGCAAAAGCATAATCTGCTTCTAGTTCATTAGCTGAGTTAACTGCTAGCTCTAATTGTTTTTCCAGGTCATACAACTCAGTTTTAATATCTGTTTGAGTTTCAAACAACCTCACCTGATCCGCTACAAACTGGCTTAGTTCCTCTTGAATTTCTTGCTGAACAATATCGAATTGCTCTTCACTCATCGCGATCGTAGTTTCTGCTGACACCTCTTCTAAGACCTCAATTGCAGAGTCTATTCTTTGAATTTGCGTATTAGCTTCATTTGCAATTATTTTCTGTTCGCAAATGTTCTCTTCGATCTCGAAATGCTCAGGACCAATGTAACCAGAGTGATACTTAACGACAGTAGGCTTCCAATTACGATACTGCCCAAGCCTTTCAAATGACTCCCATGGCTTGCTCCAGCTCTTCAACTGATCAATATAGAATGGCAGGAAATAAAAAGCAGGTGGTGGAACTTGTAATTCAGTCTCATCATCCCGATTAGGGAGCTTGAGCTTAAAGTCAACTAGCTGTGAAAATTCTTCCGAGTAGCGCCCCCCAATACTGGTATACCTTACTCCATTAAGCACTATAGTATTTTGGTAACGAATCACATAGTGCTCAACGCCGTTAACGTTGAAGTAAAGCAGTGCTTTTACATCATTAGACTTCCACTCCTCATCCAGCGCTGGCTCACAGCCTAGCGCCCAGAATATGTTTTTTACTAATGTAGACTTACCAATACTATTGTCTTTTCCTGTAACTAGATTCAATCTCTTGGGAAATTCGAACTGATTCGCAAGTCTTTTCGAATCTGATACTAGAACTAATCGTTTGAATTGCAAGCTTTTCATTTTTTCTTTTCCTCAAGTTCCTAATTAGTAATTTATAGCTTTGGTTCATGATTAGTCCTTTAGGTAAAGGTAAAGCACCTCTGCCGTAATCTCTTCGTCATCATTAAAAGAGTCTACTGGAAAATCAGCTTTGATCTTTGATACCTGAGCTGCAAAACCATCCCTTAATGAGCTGTATTGATCAGGATCTATGGATTTGATGCAATCCTCAAGCTGTTTCATTCTGTTAATATCAAACGCGGTCAGCATCCCTGTTCTCTGAAGTAATAACTTTTCTATTCTTCTTCGATACTTTTTGAAAGTAGGAAAGTTCCACCCCATATCATCTTTTAAGCTACTTAAGTCGCTTATCATACGCTCAGTGGAAGGATGTGTGGTGTTCACTGCTATGACTTCTTTGACTTTATATGATGTCAGAGACTTCTCATCGACAAGTCTTTCCCAATCAGGGAAATCATACTTCACGCATCCTTTCCTATGAATTTCATCAATGATGGCTCTATAAATTGAAACCGCGTTACACATACCATTAGGAAATAGTGAGTCAACGAGATCTGAAAATTTAGTAATTACATACTCTCGTTGATTCTCTAACCTAATTGTAGGTATGATGAACTTTAGATTGTTAGGGATTTGGCTTTCTCCTAACTCAGACTCAATTTTTATTGTAAGTTCTTTTTTACAAGCTTCTGATAAGTCACCTATAGTTATTACATCAAGTTTAAGCTCATTATTATTCTGATCGAGATTAAAACCGTTGGAAGCGACCAAGCCTATTTCAGTTATCCTGTCAGTATATTTAGTTCCAACGCATGAGCTAAGAAGCTTCCCTAAGACGGAGTTCTTTTCTCCTTTTTTGGCTGCTGAGCGTTTTGTTAAGGAATCTACAGTGTATCGAGCGCCAGTCTTATTTTTCACTTGATAGAAATCAAACTGCGCCTTCTGACCATCCATGGAGTCAGCTATAACTACGTCTTCGTGATACTCAAGAAGTAAAGCATAGTCTTGCTGCTTATGATGCTTTTGCAGAATTTTGCATAGTGCCCAGTGAAACTGGAACTCGTACTTTGCAAAAGTCTCCGCTCCAGACGTTTCTCTTTGGGGTTCATTTAGAATGTTGTCGACCATGTGATCCAACCATAACGAAGCCAACTCTTTGAAGAAATTTTAGTAACTGCATGATATCACATGTAAAACTATGAAATGAACGGCCATAATATTTACAGGTAGGTATGGGCGTTGTTGACTAAACCTAAGTGAGCTAAACTTGATAGCGTACTGGGCGGTTTAGCTTTTTAACTACCCCTTCTTCTTCGGCGCGCCTCAACCAATCAGTTAGCTGTGCTTTGTGTAACTGTGTGCGTTCAGCCAACTCATCAACGGAGACTGGTACCTTTGCTAACCATTGAAGCTCGGTGGTGAATAACTGATAAAAATCGATATAGTTTGATAGTGCAGCCTCATTTTCAATATGTCGTTCTTTGGTGGTGTCAATATCTACCCACTGCTCGGGAACCTCACTATCGCGTGCAACATCATAAACCGCTGTCTCTGGTTCGGTCTCAGTAAACAATTCTGGCTGAGAAAGCATAGAAAAGAGATCGGTCTGTTCTTCTTTCGCATGATTCACACCACAGCCTTCATGGCTCATTAAATCGGCAATGGTGAATGAGTAAGCATCAGCCTCCAACCAACGGCCACCTTTGACTACCAGGTCTGCATTGGCTGCATCTTTGTCCGTTGTATGTTTAACCCACAGTGGTACCCAAGCTTTTTTCAGGTTTTCTTCTGCCCCGTTTATTGTCCCTCCTTTCTTTCCAGAGTGAATAACTAAAGAACTATCAGCCAAGCAGTAGATGTATTTATTGCGGGCCATTGCATTACCGGCATTGAAGCCCGATTCGGGGTAAAAAGGTGATATCAAGACGGTATGCCCATCCATCAAGCCTTTTCGCCACTTGCTGCTGGTCGCAGCTTTTAGCAGGCTATCTGCCATCACCCCGATCACCGCACCACCTTGTTTGATGGCCCCTTGCATTGCCGTCTCATCGACACCGCGAGCTCCACCGGAGACAATCGCAACTCCCTCTGAGGCAGCCTTGAAACCCACCTGATCTGTAAAAGCCAAGTCCGACACACTGGCGTTGCGTGAGCCAATAACAGCCAATCCGCCGGCATTCAACAGAGCTTTGTTACCACACCCAAATAACACTGCTGGTGAGTCTGTTTTTAGTCGCTTTTTTAGGCGTTTTGGATACTCGGGGTCGGAACGGGTAACCACCCAGAGTCCAGCCCGTTGCCACTTTTCCATCGCAAGTGCAAGACTATGCCCACGATTCAGCAACTCAATAATTCGCTCGGTACTGATACGCGTATCATGCCAACCATTTAGTAAAGTCTTAGGGTCCGTCACCAACAGATCGGCTGGCGTGGCAGATTTCTCTTTCAGCCACAACGCAAATCTTCCCCATTCCGCATTGGTAAGTGGCTTGGCGGTTTCGCTACTGGCTTTTGAGAAGTAACTTGTCAATAGCAGCGTAGCTTGTGCTGTAGGTGACAATAAGCTTGAAATATTCATGAATCTTTTACCGATGAAGAGGCAAGGGCTACGGGATAAACTGGACCACTTCCTGCCTGCTGTAATAGTGCTGCGATGACTGTTAATGTCCAGCCGGAATCTACAACATCATCAACCAGAAGAACCGGTTGTCCCGGATAACGCTGAGAAACTTCAAATGCACCATCTAGATTTCGGCATTGATGGAAGCGATTTTGCTGAACTTTTTGTGGTTGGTTGTCTTTCACCTTGCTGATTGCATCTATGAATGGTAAGCCCAAGCGAACAGCCAAGCGACGAGCAAAGTCCGGCACCAATTCAGGGTGGTTACGGGATGGAACACAACACACCCACAGTGGCGCTGGGTTAGGCTGCCAACGCTGCTGGATCATTTCCACCATGGCATCAACCAGTTCATCGTTGAAACGTCCAGCGTGCTTGTTGTCAGCAACTAAACGCCCCCAGCCAGCATCCCCCCAGCGAGACAAAACACGCCCCTCTTGTGCGCGAAGATGTTGAGGTAAATTACCGCGAAATCCGTATTCCAGAAACGCATTAGATGCGACTTGGGCTTTGGGCTCAATCACCATTTCTGCGTGCTTAAGGAATGTACCCGCACGATGAGCCAAAATAGGATCAACATATACATTGATCTCCGGGTGGCCAAGGCAAGATGAGCATTTACCGCAAGATGTTGGATCGAAATCATCTAGAGCTCGACGCAGAAACGTCATTTTGCAACCGATATCTGTAATGTATGCCTGAACCTCCAGCCATTCTTGGACACGTTGTCTAGTAAGATGGGCGATACGATTATGGTCCATTCGGTAATGAACTGGCGTTCTGAGCCACCGGCTACCGTCTTTGATAACAGGTGCCGGGTTTTCCACGCTGAGCAGCTTAAGCACTTTTTCAATCTGGCTATGACGCAGGTTCGTGTGCTCTTCAATACTTCGAAGGGTTAAGCCATCACTCTGCTCCAGTAACTGCAGAATTTCATTAACTTGGCCCTCTGACGGAAATGCTGAAGCCCGAAAAAACTCATGGATGTCCTGATCTTCCACTCCGGACATCAATACACCTACCGCATGATCGATGCCACGCCCTGCACGGCCGACCTGCTGGTAATAAGCGACGATAGAACCAGGTGCTTGATAGTGAATAACGAAGCTTAAGTCTGGCTTGTCGTAGCCCATACCTAAGGCTGTTGTTGCTACTAATACTTTTAATTGATTGTTGAGTAGCAGCCCCTCCAGATGCTGACGGTATGTATCACTGTTTTCAAAATCCTCATTCTCAACGCTACCGTAGTAAGCTCTGGCGTCGATTCCGTTTAACCCTAACCACTTAGCGACTTGCTCGGCATCCCGTACTGTTAAGGTATATATAATGCCAGTACCAGGCAAAGTGGGGATGACTTGCGCTAACCAGGCCAAGCGAGATGCTTGATCTGGCAGTATCATAGCTTGCAACGCGAGGCTTTCACGGGTTAGTGGACCTCGATGGATCTGAATGTCGCCCAGTTGGATTTGAATATCGTCAACCACCCGGTCATTAGCTGTTGCAGTGGTACCAAGTACTGGCGTATTGGCGGGTAACTGACGCAGTATATTGACGATACGTCGATAATCCGGGCGAAAGTCATGGCCCCAGTCGGAGATACAATGGGCCTCATCAATAACCATCAATGCAATACGGTCGGCGATAGGCTGCAACACGGTGTCAATAAAACCATCGTTAGCTAATCGCTCAGGGGAAATTAGTAAACAGTCGATCTGATTAGTAAGAATACGCCGGGTAACCTCTTGCCAATCGGCACTATTGGTCGAGTTCATGGTTTCTGCGACAATGCCTAAACGTTGGGCCGATTCAATCTGGTTACGCATTAACGCCAACAAAGGCGAGACGATTATTGTCGGCCCCATGCCACGATCGCGGAAAATTCTTGTGCTGATAAAGTAAACCGAGCTTTTACCCCAACCTGTGCGCTGCACCACTAACAGTTTCTGACGATGGTTCACCAGCGCATCAATGGCTTCCCATTGGCCTTCACGGAATTCTGCTGAAGGATTGGCCAACGCCGCTTGCAGTAATTGTTGGGCTTGAGCTCGAATCATTATCGTTCCTTGATTGAGATTATGGGTTCACCAAGCATTAGCTTGGCTCGCAGCAAATCGTTGATGCAGTTGATCATCTTGAATTAATCTGACAAGAGCAACACCTTAGCTGTAATCTACATCCCACTTTTCCCACTTTATCTGGCCTCTTCCACCACCTTGGCCTGTTGTAGCCGTTCAAACTTGGCGTGTACCCGGTTTGGGTAGAGGTCGGTGTAGATCTGCCAGAGGATGTTGATGTTTCTATGGCCGGTGACTTGGGCGACTTCATCAATGACGAAGCCAGCCTCAAACAGACGGCAGGCTCCTTCGCGGCGTAGGTCGTGCCAGCGTAAGTCTTCAATACCAAGCTCCGTTCTGACTCGCTGAAAACCTGCGGTGACGCTCTTGCTGTTGTAGGGGAAGATGCGATCGTCGGCTCTGGGCTGACGTTTGAGGATCTCCCAAGCCTCGCCGAGCAGGGGCACCAGCATATGGTTCCCTATCTTTTTTCTCGGGTCTTTGCGGTCTTCAACCAACACAGCCCGGTTTTTCTCATCCACGCCAGACCACTTGATCTTGCATACCTCGCTTATCCGCATGCAGCTCAGGATGGCGAAGTTGAGAAGAGCGGTGTAGGGGATCTTGGCCATGCCGCGGCTCTGTCGTTTTTCCAGTCCCAGAATAATCCGATCGAGTTCATCGCTCACCGGACGTCGGGTGCGCTTCTGGGCTTTCCCCACCAGTTTCAGGTTGTTAAGGGTCTTACGAGCTTCAAGGATGAGCTTGTTGTCGACCGGGATATTGAAGACGGGGTTGGCGGCAGCAAATACGGAGCCAAGGTAGCTGATATCGTGGGCTATGGTGGCAGGCGAGGCTCCCGCATCCCTTCTGGCCTGACAGTGGTCGACCAGATCCTTGATGGTGAGCTGATCAGCGTTGAGCTTAGCGATATCGCAATCGGCTACCAGATCGAGGCAGTAGGCTTTGGTTCTGCCTATGGTGGGGCTGATGGCTGGGTGATCGCGGTAGAGGGCGATAAGCTCGCGGATAGTGGGGACGGGTTGCACCAGGCCAGGCAAACCATCCCGCTCGATCATCGTCACCATCTGCATCCCCCAGCTCTTGGCGTCTGACTGTCTGCCAAAGGTACGGGATTCTCGGTATACTACCTCTTCGCCTTTATGTTCCCTGACGGTACAGCGATAGCGTAACTCGCCTTTGCTGGTCTTACGTTTTTCTATTGTGTAGCCGGCCATAGATACCTCGTGGAGTACACCTGCCCCATGAAATGGTGGGGCAGATATGGGGCAGGATCAATCAACAAATGTCTGGAAACACCCGCAAATGACTCAGAAACAAATCAGTGAAAACCCCGTTAAATCAGGCTCTGAGGCCATATCTGGCAAGCCTGCCCACCGCCAGACATTCTCGATTGCCCCCATGCTGGACTGGACCGATCGGCATTGCCGTTATTTCCACCGTCTGATGACCCGCCAGACACTGCTCTATACCGAGATGGTGACCACGGGCGCCATCATCCATGGCAAAGGGGACTATCTGGGTTACAGCGAACAGGAACATCCCCTCGCCCTGCAGCTGGGTGGCAGCAATCCGGCGGACCTGGCCCGTTGTGCCAAGCTGGCCGAGGAGCGCGGCTATGACGAGATCAACCTCAACGTGGGTTGCCCCTCCGATCGCGTCCAGAACGGCCGTTTCGGCGCCTGTCTGATGGGGGAGCCCGCCCTGGTGGCCGACTGCGTCAAGGCGATGCGCGATGTGGTGGGCATTCCGGTGACAGTGAAGACCCGCATCGGCATCGATGATCAGGACTCCTACAAATTCTTGCAGGCCTTCATCGAGCAGGTGCGCGATGCCGGCTGCGAGACCTTCATCGTCCACGCCCGCAAGGCCTGGCTGAGCGGCCTGAGCCCGAAAGAGAACCGCGAGATCCCGCCGCTGGACTACCCGCGCGTCTATCAGGTCAAGCAGGACTATCCCGAGCTGACCATAGCCCTCAACGGCGGGGTCAACTCCCTCGAACGGACCCTGGAGCACCTGCAACAGGTGGACGGGGTCATGATGGGGCGCGAGGCGTACCAGAACCCCTATATCCTGGCCGAAGTCGACAGTCGGATATTCGGTCTGGGGGGCGAGGTGCCGAGCCGCCACGAGGTGGTGCGCATGATGCTGCCCTACATGGAGCAGGAGCTGGCCAAGGGCAACTACCTCTCCCACATGACCCGTCATATGCTGGGCCTGTTCCAGAACATGCAGGGGGCCCGCGCCTGGCGCCGCCACCTGAGCGAGAACGCCTGCAAACCCGGGGCCGGCATCCAGGTGGTGCTGGACGCCATGGCCAAGGTGCCCGAGTTCGCCCCGGCCGAATCGGTGGAGTAAACATGTATCGCTTCACCGGTTCCTGGCTGCACAAGGCGCTGGTTCGCCTCTGTGCCGGCATGCTGGCCATCCTCGGCATCAAGCTCAGCGCCTTCTACCTGCTCGGGCTCCTGATAGTGCTCGGTCTGCACAGGGAGCAGTTGCTCGGCTGACCCCGTCGGCCCTCAGGCAAGAAAAAGCCGGAACAGCGATGTTCCGGCTTTTTTATCGGGATGGTGGCGCCCGCTCACTCCTCCAGCGCCACAAACTGCAATTCCGGAGGGGAAGAGGTCAGCACATCGGCGCAGTAATCCCAGGTCGAGATGCGATAGTGCTGCAAGTCCTCGTCCAGGTGCAGTCCATCGGACTCCTGATGGAACCAGCTGGCGAAGCGGGACGGTGTGATCAGCTGGATCTGCTCCTCGATGACGTGGCTGTCCCGCCCTTCCGCCAGATCGCAATCCTCCATCACCCTTACGGCGAAGATATGGCGGAAACTGACCCGGCACAGCGGCTGCGGCGGCAGATCTATGCTGCGGGCACGCCCCAACACAACCGTCAGATTGTCACTCCAGATATCCTGATGCAGTTCGGCCACAACCAGGCCGGGGGGAAGTTGGCGGGAGGGTGCCCAGGGCACAGCCACCTGCCGGATGGCATTCTTCTGTTCCATATCCACCTCACTACAGCGCATGCCATATCCTGAGTGTATCTGAAACAAATTTTAACGAAGATGGCAAGAAAAAACCCGGCAGGCGCCGGGTTTCATTTGATTACTTTACGCGATTACTTGACGGCGTCTTTCAGCGCCTTGCCTGCCACAAAGGACGGCACATTGGCGGCTGCAATCTGGATCTCTTTACCAGTTTGCGGGTTGCGACCGGTGCGGCCCGCGCGATGGTTGACCTTGAAGGTACCAAAACCCACCAACTGAACGGCATCGCCCTCTTTCAGGCTCTGGGTAATACCATTGATGATCTCTTCCAGAGCAACTTTGGCCTGAGCTTTGCTCAGGTCTGCTTTGGCGGCAATTGCATCGACAAGTTGAGCTTTGTTCATAACATTTCCTTTATGATCGGGCATTTAGCACCGGGCCACTCTATTCAAAAAAAAACACTCAGGCAAAGGCTTTATCAGCCGGATTGGCTTGAATGCTGGGGTTTTCATCAAGATCTGCGGAAATAGTCACATATCTCGCCCCTGCGTCCTCCTGACAAGCGACACGGGACCAGAAACCGACGGAGACTTGTATGCAAACCCCCGCCTGATGTAACAATATCCCCACACTCCTATTGACGGTCAACAGGATTTTCCCTAGTTATAGGAGTGTCGTCAGTCGCTGAGAATGACCGAAGGCCTGCAGCCATCGCGCTTCATGCCATGCCCATGGAGGGACTATGTTAACTGAACTGGAACAAACCAAGCGCGCGTTGGCAGGCAAGCACAGGGCAATCGATGACTGGCTGGATGCCAGGCAGGCATTGCTGGTCGAGTACATGCGGCTGGCCGGGCTCATGCCCACCAAGTCCAAGCAACGCTCCCTTCCCGGTCATGTCGAACTGCAACGCTTCTGCGAGCAGCTGGTCGACTATGTCAGCGCCGGTCATTTCGAGATCTACAACCACGTGGTCACCGCCTTCGAGCAAGCCAGCGGTGACAAGCTGGAGCTGGCCAAACGCATCTATCCCCATATCCGCGCCTGCACCGAGTTTGCCCTGGAGTTCAACGACAAATACAGCAATGCCGACGAGGCCCAGCTGTTGCAGCTCGATGAAGATCTGAATCAGCTGGGTCCGGTGCTGGAGGACAGATTCAAGCAGGAGGACAGGCTGGTCAAGGCGCTTCAGGTGGTCGAATCCCTCAGCCGCTAGCGGGTCTGATGCTCAATATCGGAGCCAGTTCAACATCCTGATGCACCGGCTAGATTACACTCTGGGCATGGATGGTTAGCACTGTGCTCGCACGCAGACCGGAGATGAACATGGCCGAGCGCCGCCACTTTACCCGAATCTTCTATTTGACCGCCGCCAAGCTGACGCAAGGGGTGCACCAGTGGCGTACCCAGCTGGTGGATGTCTCCCTGCAGGGCGCCCTGCTCATCAGGCCCGAGGATTGGGTCGGCAGCGACGACAAGGAGTACGAGATCTGTTTCATGCTGGGCGGCAGTGACATCGAGATCAAGATGCAGGTCGAACTGACCCACGAGGCCAGCAAGAAGCTGGGCTTCTACTGCCACCACATCGACATCGACAGCGCCACTCACCTCAAGCGGATGATAGAACTGAACATAGGTGAGGAGCAGCTGCTGTATCGCGAGCTGGAGCAGTTGCTGCAAGAGCACAGGGAGCACAATCCCCCCTCCTGATCCGCCGTCATGTCTAGTCCTGAAATAGGTTTACACATTTTCGTCTAGCTTCACGTGACTCAGAACCCCCGATGCACCGCATCGGGGGTTCTGTATTTCAACGCATGATGTGGCCGCTCCAGGTTGTAAATATCCACCGCCTCACGCACCATCTCCCGCGCTTGCGCCAGGTCCTGCGGGCTTTGCAACAACAACTCTCCTTTCAAAATCCCGTTCACCCGCTCCGCCAACGCATTCTGGTAACAGTCATAGCCATCCGTCATCGAGCACCGCACACCATGCCGCTCATGCAATGACTGATACAGGCCCGAGCAATACTGCACGCCGCGGTCCGAGTGATGGATAAGCTCCCCGCCGCCACGCCGTTGCTTCAGCGCCTGTCTGAACGCCATCGCCACCGACTCGGCGTGCATCCCTTCGTGCACGTGATGACCCACTATCTTGCGTGAGTAAGCATCCGTCACCAGGCTCAGGTACAGCGGCCCGCTCCTGGCTGGCAGATAAGTAATGTCGGCGACCCAGACTTGCTCTGGAGCCACCGGCGTGACCTGCTCAGGCCCTGCCTTGAGCAAGTTGGGATGACGGTAGAAGCGGTGAAAACTGTGAGTAGTCTTGTGATACGCCCGCCTGGGCTGCACCAGCAGGCGGTGCTCGGCCAATATCTGAAACAGCCTGTCCCGCCCGACCTTCAGCCCGCCATCATCCTGACCCTGAAGCAGATAATGCAGCTTGCGGGCGCCCACCCGCGGCTGGCGTAACCGTACCTGACGCACGTAACGCACCACCTGCAGCCCCTGTGCATGGCGCAGGTCTGCAACCCGATTGCGCTTGTAGTAAGCCTGACGGCTTATCCCCAGAAACAGGCAAGCCCTGACGATGGTCAGCCTCTGGACTTGCCGCTGCGAGAGGACTTGCCGGGTCGCTTTTTTACGATGGAGACGCCGTAGTCGTTCTTCAATACATCGACGACGGCCTCAAAGAACTGGGCCTTCTGGCTCATCAGCGCCAGCTGCTGCTCGAGTTCCTTGATGCGCTGTTCGGGCGTCTGGTTGTCGGGGTTAGGCATGGTGATACTCCTGCCGGCGCGCACAGAAGCCCCCTGGCTCCAATCCTGCCGACCATGTTTACGCAACCATACCAGAACGGTGGAGTTGCCCTGAATGCCGTATCGGGCTTGTGCCTGTTGGCAGGTGAGCTCACCTTTTTCAATCTGCTCGACCACGGCTAATTTAAAAGTCAGCGAGTAATCGCGCTGTGTCCGTTTCACACCTTGTCCCATCGGGTTCTCCATTGATTGGGGGGAAAGGTGTAAACCATATTCAGGACGGGACAGCTACAACAAAAGGGGAGCCAATATGGCTCCCCTCTCTTTTCCTCTCCCCCTCATGGTGAGGAGGCCAGAAGCTGTTCACGACCTGTCGCGAGAAGGCGTCAGCAAGGTGAAGAGCAGCGCAGGAACCGGAGCGTATAGATATACGTGAGGATTCCGAGCAGCACATGAGCCTTGATCACGGCTTCGCAGTAAGATCGTGAACAGTTTCTCAGGGGGTCAGCTCGCCGCGCAGGGACTGCTGCATCAGCTCGCGGATGCGCGGGGCGGGCAGATCCTGGCTCAGCAGGAAGTGCAGCTTGGTGAGCGCCGCCTCGGCTGTCATGTCGAAGCCCGAGATGACACCGGCCCGGGAGAGGGCGTTGCCGGTGGCATAGCCCCCCATGTTGACCTTGCCGTGCAGGCACTGGCTCAGGTTGACTATGATGACGCCCCGGGCGGATGCCTCGGAGAGCAGCGCCAGCATGGCCGGGTTCTGCGGCGCATTGCCCACCCCGAAGGAGAGCAGGATCAGCGCCCGCACCGGTTGCTGCAAGATGTTGGCGATCACCTCGGCCGAGATGCCGGGATAGAGGGTCACCACACCGATGGGCTGGGGGGTGATGTCGTGCAGCACCAGCGGACGCTCGGACGGCACGCCCAGCTCCCCCGCTTCCAGGGAGATGGCGATGCCGGCATTGAGCAGCGGCGGGTAGTTCGGCGAATCGAAGGCGTGGAAGCCGTCCGCGTGCACCTTCTTGCTTCGGTTGCCGCGATAGAGCTGATTGTTGAAAAACAGCGTCACCTCGTGGATCGGGTAGTTGGCCGCGATATAGAGGGCATTGAGCAGGTTTTGCTGGCCGTCGGAGCGCAGCTCGGCGAGCGGGATCTGGGAGCCGGTGATGATGACCGGCTTGTGCAGATCTTCGAGCATGAAGGAGAGAGCCGAGGCGGTGAACGACATGGTGTCGGTACCGTGCAGGATCACGAAGCCGTCGTACTGCTCGTAGTTGTCACGAATGTCCTCGGCGATGCGCTGCCAGTCCGCCGGGGTCATGTCGGAGGAGTCGATGAGGGGGGCATATTCGTGGATATGATAATCCGGCATCTCGGGCCGGTGAAACTCGGGCATCCGGGCCAGACAATCTTCCATGAAACCCGCCATCGGCACATAACCGTGGTCGGAACGCTGCATCCCTATGGTGCCGCCCGTGTAGGCGATATAGATAGACTTCTTCACACCCTCTCCTCTCTCTGGACTGACAACCGGCGGACAATTCAAGGTTCAACCGGTTCCTTCACTTCCTATTCCGGTTCCGCTCATGGGCGGGAAACTGGCGAATTATAGAGACTGCCGCTGCAAATGACAGCAGCATTGTTGCGGGCCGGAGCCCCCTCAGGGCATAGTGTTAAATGCCAGGTTAACGCACAGTTTTGAGCATTAATATGATGAACATGGATATAAACGGTGTTTTTTGCTAGTATCCGGCGGATTTTTCATAAATGTCATCTGGATGCCTGATGCAATCGGGCTCGCATCGATCCCATTTTTGCCTGGGACTGGGGCTGTGGCCCCCTCTTGAACTGGCGCCTGCGCCACTCTGTTTTTATCCCGGCTGAATCTGTGAGTCTTTCTCGCCAAAGACACAGCCGATCAACATGGGAGTACCGCATGATACAACTTGATTCCTACGCCACCCTGGTCGCCGCCACCCTGGTGCTGCTGCTCGGCCGTCTGCTGGTCAACCGGATTGGCCCCCTGCGTACCTTCAACATTCCCAAACCGGTGGCAGGCGGCCTGGTGGTCGCCCTGGTGCTGCTGCTGCTGCGCTCCACCATGCAGCTTGAACTGCAATTTGACACCACACTGCAAACCCCGCTGATGCTGGCCTTCTTCGCCTCCATCGGTCTCTCCGCCGATCTGGGCAGCCTCAAGCGCGGCGGCAAGGCGGTGATCACCTTCCTGCTGGTGGTCACCGGCCTGCTGCTGGTGCAAAACAGCCTGGGGGTCGGTCTGGCCACCCTGCTGGGTCTGGACCCGCACATGGGGCTGCTGGCCGGCTCCATCACCCTCTCCGGCGGCCACGGCACAGGCGCGGCCTGGGGCTCCATCTTCACCGAGAAGTACGGGGTGCAATCTGCCGCCGAGCTCGCCATCGCCTGCGCCACCTTCGGCCTGGTGCTGGGAGGCCTGATCGGCGGGCCTGTCGCCCGCTACCTGGTGAAGAAGGTGCAGGTGCCCGGCGAGGAGCACAACCGTGACGGTGCCCCCCAGGGCTTCGAGATGCCGGACATGGAGCGGCCGCTGACCACCTTCAGCCTGATCGAGACCCTGGCCCTGATCGCCATCAGCCTCAAGGGGGGCGAGATGTTCTCCCTCTACCTCAAGGGCAGTGCCCTGGAGCTCCCGGTCTTCGTCTGCGTGCTCTTCGTCGGCGTGCTGCTGCGCAACCTGCTGACCCTGCTCAACTGGCATGAGGTGAGCGACCGCGAGGTTTCTCTGCTCGGCAACGTCAGCCTGTCGCTCTTCCTCGCCATGGCGCTGATGAGCCTGAAGCTGTGGGATCTCGCCAGCCTGGCCCTGCCCATCTTCATCCTGCTGGCCGCCCAGACGGTGGCGATGGCGCTCTACGCCATCTTCGTCACCTTCAGGGTCATGGGCAGCAACTATGACGCGGCCGTGCTGGCGGCAGGCCACTGCGGTTTCGGTCTGGGGGCCACCCCCACCGCCATCGCCAACATGCAGGCCATCACCCAGCGCTTCGGCCCCTCCCACCTGGCGTTCCTGGTGGTGCCCATGGTGGGCGCCTTCTTCATCGACATCATCAACGCCGTGGTGATCAAACTGTTCCTGGCCCTGCCCTTCCTGTAAGCCCGGGCGCCAGACCCCATATGAAAGAGCCCACCTTTTGGTGGGCTCTTTGCTGGCGCTCTCCCGCCACCATTGGTTCTCATCGGGTCGGGGACTCTGCCCCACGCGGCGACAGTCAGCCAGGGCGCATCACAGCCCTGGCCGGATGACGGACAACAAAAAGCCCCGCACTCCAGTGCGGGGCTTTTTACATCGGGCGCCGCAGTGGCGCCGCTTCCAGGCCCTTTCTTACAGGATAAAGGTCGAGACCTGCTGGTTCAGATTGGTGGCACGCCCCTTGAGGTGGTGCGCCTGATCCAGGTCCCGCATGGCGGCGGCGGTGATCTCGTCGCTCACATCCTTGATGGCGGTGGTGTTCTGGGTGATCTCGCCGGTCACCTGGGTCTGCTCCTCGGCGGCGGTGGCGATCTGACCCGCCATGTCGGAGATGAGGGAGACGGCCTGGGTGATCTCTTCCAGCGCGGCGGCCGCGGCATCGGCATCCTTGACGCTGTTGTCCGCCAGCCCCTGGCTGGTCTGCATCAGGCTGACCGCTCGGGCCGTGGTCTGCTGCAGGGTCTCTATGGTGGACTGGATCTCCTGGGTGGAGTCCTGAGTACGGCGCGACAGTACCCGCACCTCGTCCGCCACCACGGCGAAACCGCGACCCTGTTCACCGGCACGGGCCGCTTCGATGGCCGCGTTCAGCGCCAGCAGGTTGGTCTGCTCGGCGATGCCCTGAATGGTGGAGAGGATGCCGGAGATGGCCTGGGCGTGGCGGCTCAGCTCGCCGATGACGCCGGTGGCCTGACCCACCTCCTCGGCCAGGTTGTTGATGGACTGACGAGTCTGGTTCACCAACATCTTGCCCTGCTCGCTGCTCTGGGCAGATTGCTGGGCGGCGGCGGCTGTGTTCTCGGCGTTGCCGGCGATCTCCATGGTGGCGCTCGCCATCTCGGTGACCGCGGTGGCGACCATGGTCACCTCCTGCTGTTGACGCTGCAGCTCTTCCACCGCGGCCTGGTTGGTCACCAGGCTGCGCTCCGCATCGGCATTCAGCTCGTTGGCCAGCTGGCGGATATTGCCGATCAGCTGGTGCTGGCTGCCAACGAAACGGTTGAAGCTGTTGGCCAGCTGACCCACCTCGTCATTGGCATCGATCTTGATGCGCTGGGTCAGATCGCCGTTACCATCGGCAATGCGGGCCAGGGCCTGGGAAACCTTGCCAAGCGGGCCAAGCAGCAGGCTGACCAGCCAGGAGATAGCGATGATGCTGCCCACCAGCACCAGCAGGGCCAGGCCGAGCTGGGTCATCAGCAGGGAGGAGAGCGGCGCCTCCAGGGTCGCCTTGTCCAGCACCAGCACCAGCTCCCAGTCGGTGTTCGGGATGTCGGTCGCCCACAGCAGCTTGTCGCGGCCTTCGTTGTCAAAATAGACGGGGAGCAGGCTGTTGCTGCTCTTGCTCTGATCGATCAGGGCATTGGAGAGATCGTTGTCGATCTCGCTGCCAGGCTTCATCGCCTTGGCCGCATCTTTGTAGGCGATGACGGTGCCGTCCTTGTGCATCAGGATGGCGACACCGTCCGCCGGCAGGGCCATCTTGGTGACATCCTCCACCAGGGAGGCGATGGAGAGATCGCCGCCGACCACGCCGCCCTGGGCCGGTTGGGCCAGGGTCACCACCATGACGTTGTAGGCTACGTCCAGGTAGGGCTTGGTCACTATCATGCCGCCCTTGGCCATGGCTTCCTGATACCAGCCACGGGAGCGGGGATCATAGCCATCACGGTTGATGGAAGGGTCAGAGTCGTTCATCTTGCCGCTGCCCTCACCGAAATAGGTGAGCTGGAAACGGCCGGACACCTGGGCCTGTTGCAGGGCGTTGAGGGGGTCGGGGCCGGCCTTGTTGCCAAGGGCCTGGATGACATCGCGACGGGCGGCGAGCCAGTCACTGACGCTGGCGGCCTGCTGGCTGCCGAGGCGCTGCACCTGTTCCTGACTGCCTTGCAGCAACAGGGACTTCTGGCTGCTGTAGCTCTGCCAGGAGAGCAGCAGGATCACCAGGGAGAGGGCGATCACCACAGACAACAGTATCTTCTGCTTGAGTGATAGGTTTTTCATCGTGCTTTCTTCTTGTGGGGTCAGGAACAGGATTACTCGAAAAGTGCGCGGCACTCCATGTTGTTGTTAGCGGCCAAGGCGCACAAAACTGAAGCGGAGAATGGTGCGGCTGGCGATATTTTCCGCAAGAAAGCACAAAATGGCCTCCGAAATCGGTGACAGAAGGCGGCCGGGACCAGCCAACCCTGTTTATTCCTTCCGCAATTGGCTAGAATATCCCGTTTTTAAATCACATCGACCCCGAGAGTTTTCACGATGTTTGAAGTCAATCCTGTATTAAACAAGCTTAAGGAGCTGTCTGAGAGGACCGAGCTGCTTAGGGGGTACCTTTGACTATGACGCCAAGAAAGAGCGTCTAGAAGAGGTCAATGCCGAGCTGGAACAGCCGGATGTCTGGAACGAGCCGGAGCGCGCACAGGCGCTGGGCAAGGAGCGCGTGTCGCTGGACAACGTGGTCAACACCATCGATACCCTGACCCAGGGCGTCGATGACGTCGAGATGCTGGTCAGCCTGGCGGTCGAAGGCGAAGACGAGGAAACCTTCAACGAGGCCATCGTCGAAGCCGATCAGCTGGAAGCCAAGCTGGTGGATCTCGAATTCCGTCGCATGTTCTCCGGTCAGCACGACGGCTCCGACTGCTACATCGACATCCAGTCCGGTTCCGGCGGCACCGAGGCCCAGGACTGGGCCAACATGGTGCTGCGCATGTACCTGCGCTGGGGCGATGCCCACGGCTACAAGCCCGAGCTCATCGAGTGCTCGGAGGGTGACGTGGCCGGCATCAAGTCCGCCACCATCAAGTTCACCGGCGAGTATGCCTTCGGCTGGCTGCGCACCGAGACCGGCGTACACCGTCTGGTTCGCAAGTCGCCGTTCGATTCCGGTGGCCGTCGCCACACCTCGTTCTGCTCCGTCTTCGTCTATCCCGAAATCGATGACGACATCGAGATCGAGATCAACCCGGCGGATCTGCGCATCGACGTCTACCGCGCCTCCGGTGCCGGTGGTCAGCACGTCAACCGGACCGAGTCCGCGGTGCGTATCACCCACGTCCCCACCGGTGTGGTGGTGCAGTGCCAGAACGACCGTTCCCAGCACAAGAACAAAGATCAGTGTATGAAGCAGCTGAAGGCCAAGCTCTACGAGCTGGAAATTCAGAAGCAGAACGCTGAGAAGCAAGCCCTCGAAGAGACCAAGTCCGACATCGGCTGGGGCAGCCAGATCCGCTCCTACG
Source organism: Aeromonas ichthyocola (assembly GCF_046087985.1). Classification (NCBI taxonomy): domain Bacteria; kingdom Pseudomonadati; phylum Pseudomonadota; class Gammaproteobacteria; order Aeromonadales; family Aeromonadaceae; genus Aeromonas; species Aeromonas ichthyocola. The sequence goes on along the minus strand of NZ_JBJSWH010000005.1, from coordinate 128,014 downwards.
TACTGGATGACTCCCGTATCAAGGATCTGCGCACCGGCGTCGAGACCCGCAATACCCAATCGGTACTCGACGGCGACTTGGACAAGTTTATCGAAGCCAGCCTGAAATCAGGCCTGTAAACAGAGCAGCAGGAATCACCATGTCTGAACAAACCACTACTCCGGAAGTCGACCAGACTCTCGAACTGAACAACGAGATGACTGAGCGTCGCTCCAAGCTGGCCGCCTTGCGCGCCCAGGGCAACCCTTTCCCCAACGACTTCCGTCGTGACAGCCTGTCCGGCGATCTGCACGCCGAGTTTGGCGACAAGAGCGCCGACGAGCTGGTGGCCTTGAATAAACGGGTGAAGATTGCCGGTCGTATCATGACCCGCCGGATCATGGGCAAGGCTTCCTTCGCTACCCTGCAGGACATGGCTGGCAAGATCCAGATCTACGTGACCCGTGACGACCTGCCGGAAGGCTTCTACAACGAGCAGTTCAAGAAGTGGGATCTGGGGGACATTGTCGGCGTGGAAGGGACCCTGTTCCGCACCAACACCGGCGAGCTCTCCGTCCATGTGGGCGAAATCCGCCTGCTGACCAAGGCACTGCGTCCGCTGCCCGAGAAGCACAAAGGCCTGACCGACCAGGAAGCCCGCTGCCGTCAGCGCTACCTGGATCTGATCGCCAACGAAGAGTCCCGCAAGACCTTCATGATCCGCACCCAGGTGGTTGCCGGCATCCGCAAGTTCTTCAACGAGAAGCGCTTCATGGAAGTGGAAACCCCCATGATGCAGGTCATCCCGGGCGGTGCCTCCGCGCGTCCCTTCGTCACCCACCACAATGCGCTGGACATCGACATGTACCTGCGTATCGCCCCCGAGCTCTATCTGAAGCGTCTGGTGGTCGGTGGTTTCGAGCGCGTGTACGAGATCAACCGCAACTTCCGTAACGAAGGGATCTCGGTGCGTCACAACCCCGAGTTCACCATGATCGAGTTCTACATGGCCTATGCCGACTACATCGATCTGATGGACCTGACTGAGGAGCTGCTGCGCACCCTGGCCCAGGACATCCTGGGTGACACCAAGATCCGTTACGCCAAAGAGGGCGAAGAGGGCCTGACCATCGACTTCGGTCAGCCGTTCCAGCGCCTCACCATGGTCGAGTCCATCCTCAAGTTCAACCCGGATGTGACCCAGGACGATCTGGCCACCCTGGAGAGCGCCAAGGCCGTCGCCAAGCGTCTGCACATCGAGCTGATGAAGGGCTGGGAGCTGGGCCATGTGATCACCGCCATCTTCGAAGAGACAGTTGAGCACATGCTGCTGCAACCGACCTTCATCACCGAGTACCCGGCTGCCGTCTCCCCCCTGGCCCGCCGCAACGACAAGAACCCGGACGTGACCGATCGCTTCGAGTTCTTCATCGGCGGCCGCGAGCTGGCCAACGGCTTCTCCGAGCTGAACGATGCGGAAGATCAGGCCAAGCGCTTCCAGGATCAGGTGAACCAGAAAGAAGCGGGCGACGACGAAGCCATGTTTTACGACGCCGACTTCGTCACCGCGCTGGAACACGGCCTGCCGCCCACTGCCGGTCAGGGCATTGGCATCGACCGTCTGGTGATGCTGTTCACCAACAGCCACACCATCCGCGATGTCATCCTGTTCCCGGCCCTGCGCCCGCAACAGAAATAAGCGATCGCCTCAGGCCTGGCCTGATGCCCGATGGCACTGAAAACGCCCCGCAACTGCGGGGCGTTTTTTATGGCAAAGACCAAAGCTGCGAGCAGGGTACGCCCGGCTGGCGACTTATGGGGCGGGCGGCAGCAACCACTCCCCCTGCCACAGGGTCAGCGCCTGACCCGACATCCACACCCTATCCCCCTGCAATTCGAGCACCAGCTCCCCGCCCCGCGCGGAGATCTGGCGCGCCCGCAACTGCGTCCTGCCGAGTCGCTCGGCCCAGAAGGGCACCAGGGCGCAGTGGTTGGAGCCGGTGACGGGATCCTCCTCCACCCCGACCCAGGGGGCGAAATAGCGGGAGACAAAGTCATGGTCCGGATCCCTCGACGGCGCCGTCACCATCAGACCGCGGCCGGGCAGGGCCCGCAGGGCGTGGAAGTCCGGCCTGAGCCCCTGCACCTCTTCTTCGCTGCCGAGCACCAGCAGGAACTTGGCGCCGGCGGCCAGGGTCTGCAGCGGCGTGCAGCCGAGGGCCTCGGCATAGGCGGGATCCAATGTCAGCGGGGCAAGGGGGATACGCGGAAAGTCGAGCCGGATCCACTCCCCCTCGGCGCTAGCCTCCAGCAGGCCGCTGCGGGTCTCGAAGCGCAGCACCTGAGAGCGAGCCACAGCCCCGGTCTGCCACAGCACATGGGCGGCCGCCAGGGTGCCGTGACCGCAGAGATCCACCTCGACCGTCGGGGTAAACCAGCGCAACCGATAGTGCGCCTCCCCCAGGGGAGAAAGGAAGGCTGTCTCCGAGAGGTTGAACTCCGCCGCCATGGCCTGCAGCTCGGCATCGCTGCGCTCCTGCCCCAATACGACGATGGCGGGGTTGCCCCCGAAGGGGTGCTGGCTGAAGGCATTGACATGGAACAGTCTGGACATCGGCAGATCCTGAGAGGCGAAGGGGGACTCAATATTGCGATTTTTATACCACAGCCGGGGAGCCGCTGAGGCGGATTTCGGCTTTATAAATTCATAAATCGCATAAAGAAGATATTTTTATTCTTTGTTGTTATTCATTGCACCCCTTAACCTGACCAAAAATCAGACCATGGAAGACGTGTGTGATGCAATTGACAGCCCCAATACCCACCATAAGCCCGCTCTCTGACGAGCAGCAGCGCCAGCTGAATCAGGTCTTGTCGACCCTCAATACCCAGCAACTCGCCTGGGTAAGCGGTTATCTCTACGGCCTCTCCCAGTCAGGCGTCCAGAGCGTCGCCACCAGCGCCGCCGTGGCCGCCCCAGGTGGCAGCCTGACCATTCTCTACGGCTCCCAGACCGGCAACGCCAAGGGTGTCGCCAGCGCCATCCAGGCTCAGGCGAAAGCCCGCGGCCTGCCGGTGAACCTGACCTCGATGGCGGACTACAAACCCAAGCAGCTCAAGAAAGAGAGCCATCTGCTGGTGGTAGTGAGCACTTACGGGGAGGGGGAGCCGCCGGAGAGCGCGGTGGATCTGTTCGAGCAGCTGAAAAAAGGCAAGATAGGCAAACTCGAAGGACTCAAGTTCGCCGTGCTGGGGCTGGGTGACAGCTCCTACGAATTCTTCTGCCAGACCGGCAAGGACTTCGACGACTTCCTGTCAAAAGCGGGTGCCGAGCGCATTCATGAACTCGCGAGCCTGGACGTGGACTATCAGGACGCGGCCAAGGCCTGGGGCGAGCAGGCAGTCAATGCCGTCGCCGCCACCCTGTCCGCAGGGGCCGCGACCGCCAGCGTAGCGGGCTCGGTGCAGCAAGCCGTCGGCCACAGCCAGTATCACAAGGAGAATCCCTTCCCGGCCAAGCTCTCGGTCAATCAGAAGATCACCGGCCGCGACTCCACCAAGGACATCCGCCACATCGAGATCAACCTGGAAGAGTCCGGCATCACTTATCAGCCGGGGGATGCCTTGGGCATCTGGTTCGACAATGACGCCGATCTGGTGGGCGAAGTGCTGGCCCTGACCGGCCTCTTTGGCGATGAAACCACCGCACAGGGCCCCCTGCGCGCGGCCCTGACCCGCCACTTCGAGCTGACCCGCTTGCACGGCGGCTTTATCACAGGATTCGCTGACATATCGGGCAATCCGGCGCTCAAGGATCTGGCCGGCGACAAGGCCCAGGTCAACGCCCTGGTGGCCAGCGCCCAGGTGGTGGATGTGCTCAAGCGCTTCCCCTCCTCCCTGAGCGCGGATCAGCTTGTCAAACTGCTGCGCCCGCTGACTCCGCGCCTCTACTCCATCGCCTCCGCCCAGAGCGAGGTGGAGGAAGAGGTACACCTGACAGTCGGCGTGGTGCGCTATCCCCAGGAAGATGGCACAGTGCGATCTGGCGGCGCCTCCTCCTATCTGGCGGACCGCCTGGCCGAGGACGCCGAGGTCAGGGTGTTCGTCGAGCACAACGACAACTTCCGCCTGCCGGTCAATCCCGATACCCCCGTCATCATGGTGGGTCCGGGCACCGGCATAGCCCCCTTCCGCGCCTTTATGCAGGAGCGTGAGGCACAAGGGGCCGAGGGCAAGAACTGGCTCATCTTCGGCAACCCTCACTTCACCCAGGATTTCCTCTATCAGGTGGAGTGGCAGCGTTATGTGAAATCCGGCCTGCTGTCGAAGATTTCCCTGGCTTTCAGCCGGGATCAGGCCAACAAGATCTATGTGCAGGACCGCCTGCGCGAAGCGGGGCTTGAGCTCTACCAGTGGCTGGAAGCAGGTGCTCACTTCTATGTGTGCGGCGACGCCAACCACATGGCGAAGGATGTGCAGGAGGCCCTGCTGGATGTGATCAGCGATCATGGCCACAAGAGCCGTGAAGAAGCAGAAGAGTATTTGAGCGAATTGCGTCGTGCCAAACGTTATCAAAGGGATGTCTACTGATGAGCAAGCAACCAATCTCGAAACAAGCAGCAGGACCGGTTGAAGGACCACTGTCCGACAACGAACGCCTCAAGCGCGAGAGCAATTTCCTGCGCGGCACCATAGAGCAGGATCTGCAGGATCCCCTCACCGGTGGCTTTAACGGCGACAACTTCCAGCTGATCCGCTTCCACGGCATGTATCAGCAGGATGACAGAGACATCCGCCCCGAGCGCACCGCCCAGAAGCTGGAGCCCCTGCACAACGTCATGTTGCGCGCCCGCCTGCCCGGCGGCATCATCACCCCGGCCCAGTGGCAGGTGATCGACAAGTTCGCCGAGGATCACAGCCTCTACGGCAGCATCCGCCTGACCACCCGCCAGACCTTCCAGTTCCACGGGGTGCTCAAGCGCGACATCAAGCTGATGCACCAGACCCTCAACAGCACGGGCATAGATTCCATCGCCACCGCCGGCGACGTGAACCGCAACGTGCTGTGCACCAGCAACCCGGTGGAGTCCGAGCTCCACCAGGAGGCCTACGAGTGGGCCAAGAAGATCTCCGAGCACCTGCTGCCCAAGACCCGCGCCTACGTGGAGATCTGGCTGGATGGCGAGAAGCTGGGGGGTGACGAGGAGCCGATCCTGGGCTCCAACTACCTGCCGCGCAAATTCAAGACGACCGTGGTGATCCCGCCCCACAACGACGTGGACATCCACGCCAACGATCTCAACTTCGTGGCCATCGCAGATGGCGGCAAGCTGGTGGGCTTCAACGTACTGGTGGGCGGGGGTCTGGCCATGACCCACGGCGACACCAGCACCTACCCGCGCAAGGCGAGCGATTTCGGTTTCATCCCGCTCTCCCACGTGCTGGAGGTGGCTGCCGCCGTGGTCAGCACCCAGCGCGACTGGGGCAACAGGGTCAACCGCAAGAACGCCAAGACCAAGTACACTCTTGAACGCGTGGGGGTGGAGGCCTTTAAGGCCGAGGTGGAGAGCCGCGCCGGCATCAAGTTTGGCGAGGTTCGCCCCTATGAGTTCACCAGCCGTGGGGATCGCTTCGGCTGGGTGGAGGGGATAGATGGCAAACACCACCTCACCCTCTTCATCGAGAACGGCCGCCTGCTGGACTTCCCGGGCAAGCCCCTCAAGACCGGCATGCTGGAGATCGCCAAGATCCACCAGGGGGACTTTCGTCTCACCGCCAACCAGAACCTGATCATCGCGGGTGTCCCTGCCAGCGAGAAGGCGCGCATCGAAGCCCTGGCGCGCCAGTACGGTCTGCTGGACGACGGCGTGAGCGAGCAACGCAAGCAGTCCATGGCCTGCGTAGCCCTGCCCACCTGCCCGCTGGCGATGGCCGAGGCCGAGCGTATGCTGCCGGCCTTCGTCACCGACATCGAAGGTCTGCTGGCCAAGCACGCCCTGGCGGATGACGCCATCATCTTCCGGGTCACCGGCTGCCCCAACGGCTGCGGCCGCGCCATGCTGGCGGAAGTGGGTCTGGTGGGCAAGGCCCCCGGCCGCTACAACCTGCACCTGGGGGGCAACCTGGAGGGGACCCGGATCCCGCGCCTCTATCAGGAGAACATCACGGAGCCGCAGATCCTGGCGGAGCTCGATGCCCTGATCGGCCGCTGGGCCAAGGAGCGCGACGGGAACGAGTGCTTCGGCGACTTCGTGATCCGGGTTGGGGTGATTGCCCCCGTCATCGACTCCGCGAGGGACTTCTATGCAGCCTGAACTCATTGATAGCGGGCGGCTGACACTGACCGCCGATGGCAGGCTCGACCTCGACGCCCTGCTCTCCCTCGGCCGGGAGGAGCAGAGCGAGGCGCTGGCCCCCCTAAACCGGGAGCTGGACGCCATGAGCGCCTCCGAGCGGGTGCGCTGGGCGCTGGCGAATCTGCCGGGGGAACATGTGCTGTCGTCGAGCTTCGGCATCCAGGCGGCGCTGATGCTGCACCTGGTGAGCCGCGAGCGGGCCGACGTGCCCGTGGTGCTGACCGATACCGGCTATCTCTTCCCCGAGACCTACCACTTCATCGACCAGCTGACCGAGCGCCTCAGCCTCAACCTGAAGATCTACCGGGCCGAGCTCAGCCCGGCCTGGCAGGAGGCCCGCTTCGGCCTCTTGTGGGAGCAGGGGGTGGAGGGGATCACCCGCTACAACCAGCTCAACAAGGTGGAGCCCATGGACCGCGCCCTGAGGGAGCTCGGCGCCCGTACCTGGTTCTCCGGCCTGCGCCGGGAGCAGGCGGGCAGCCGCGGCAAGCTGCCGGTGCTTGCCATACAGCGCGGCCGCTTCAAGTTCCTGCCGGTGATCGACTGGAGCAACAAGGACGTCTTCTACTACTTCAAGGAACACGATCTGCCCTACCACCCCCTGTGGGAGCAGGGCTACCTCTCGGTGGGCGACGTGCACACCACCACCAAGTGGGAGCCGGGCATGAGCGAGGAGCAGACCCGCTTCTTCGGCCTCAAGCGCGAGTGCGGCCTGCACGAAGAGAGCGGTGAGCACGACGGATCCGGCATCTGATCCCGGGTGCAAGCGGCTGACCATAAAAAACGCCCGGCAATGGCCGGGCGTTTTGCTTGCTGACATCCATGGGCTGGGCCGCGCCGAGGGGGCCTTAGCCCGCAGACTTGTCTTGCGCGGCGGCGGCGGCACGCGCCTGGGTCAGCCAGTCATTGACCAGGGCCTCGTGTCCCTTTAGCCAGGCATCGGCGTGGCGCTCCACATCCGCCGGCTTGTTCTGTCCCTTGTTCATCAGGCCGTTCTGGATGTTGATGTCGTTCAACGGCAGCTTGACGATGGCAAACAGCTTGGCCGCCGCCGGGTTGGCATCGGTGAAGGCCTTGTTGGCGACTATGTGCATGGTGTTGACGGCAAAGCCGTAGTTCTTGCCGCTCGGCAGCCGAGTCTTGTCCCCATCAGGGGCATCGGCGGGCACCTCCAGCCAGACCACATCCTTGCCCGGCACCAGCTCGCTGCTGAGCCAGTAAGGGGTCCAGGTGTAGTAGAGCACCGGCTTGCCGGCCTGATAACGGGCCAGGGTATCGGCGATCAGGGCAGCGTAGTTGCCCTGCTTGTGGGTGACTGTCGGGGTCAGGCCGAACTCGTCCAGATGATGGTTGATGGCCCCTTCGCAGCCCCAGCCCGGGTTGCAGCCCACCAGATCGGCCTTGCCGTCGCCATCGCCGTCAAACAGCGCCGCCAGCTTGGGATCCTTGAGCTGGCCCAGGTTGGTGATGCCGTACCGGGCCGCTGTCTTCTTGTCGATGAGGTAACCCTGGGCGGCGCCGGCCACATAGGTGCCCTGACGGAAGAACACCTTGTCGCCCCCCGCCTGCTCGTACTTGTTGTCCTGCAGCGGTATCCAGTTGAAGGCGAGGAAGGTGCCGTCCCCCTGCGCCACCGAGGCGTAGGCCACGTTGTAGTCCACCTCCTGGGCGGGCTGCACCTCGTAGCCGAGACTACCCATCAGCTTGCTGACCAGCAGGCTCTGGAAGGCCTCCTCCGGCAAGGAGCTCTGCAGGGGCTGCACCTTGACCCCCTCCCCCGGCAGCGCTGTATTGGCCATGGCGAGGGAACTCAGCAGCAGGGCGCTCAGGGTCAATCCTTTGGTAATCTGTTTCATGCATTTACTCCTTTGTAATCGAGGGATTTGCCGCGGCCGCACAGGCGCAGCAGCAGGGCGACGGGACCACGCTGATACCAGCGGCCGACCCGGCTGCGATCCGGCTGCCCCATCGCCTGGGTCAGGCGGTCGAGGACTATGGCCAGCAGCACTATGCCGAGGCCGCCGATGGAGGCGAGCCCCATGTCGAGGCGGCCTATGCCGCGCAGCACCATCTGGCCGAGGCCGCCGACCGCTATCATGGAGGCGATCACCACCATGGAGAGCGCCAGCATCAGGGTCTGGTTGACCCCGGCCATGATGGTGGGCATGGCGAGCGGCAGCTGTACCTTGAACAGCAGCTGGGAGGGGCTGGCACCGAACGAGTGGGCCGCCTCCACCAGATCGGCGGGCACCTGGCGGATGCCCAGCATGGTCAGCCGGATCATGGGCGGCAGGGCGAAGATGACGGTCACCACCACCCCGGGCACATTGCCTATGCCAAACAGCATGACGATGGGGATGAGATAGACGAAGGCCGGGGTGGTCTGCATGGCATCCAGCAGCGGCCGGGTCCAGGTGGAGAGCCGCTCGCTACGGGCCAGCAAAATGCCGACCGGCAAGCCTATCAACACGCAGAAGAAGAGGGAGGTCAGCACCAGGGACAGGGTCACCATGGCATCGGACCAGGCGCCGATAAGGCCAATCATCACCAGAGAAACGAGGGTGCCGAGCGCCATGCGGCCGCCCACCAGCTGCCAGGCGATCAGGGTCAAGAGCCCCATCATCAGGGTGGAGGGCACCGTCTGCAGCAGCTGGGTCATGGCCCCCAGGGCCAGCTCCACCGGCGCGCGGACCAGCTGGAACAAGGGCCGCAGGTTCTCCACCAGCCAGCCGATGCCCCCCTCGACCCAGGTATCCAGCGGCACCAGGGCCTGCTGGAAGGGATCCAGCCAGTCGACGGCGGCACTGTTATCGACCATTGCGATCTGGCTCTGCCAGTCTGCCGCCTCTGTGGCCGTACTGCCCCAGGGATCCTCGACAGTGGTGGTGGTGGTCGCAGCGCCCCAGGGATCGGCCTGCGCCTCGTCGGCCCAGGCGGGAGCGCTCGTCAATAACAACAGCGCCAGCAAGCCGGTCAGCAGACGGTTAAAGGGGTTGAGATTCATACCGGGGTACTCCTGTCCAGGGTGTTGAGCAGATTGGCCTTGGAGATGAGTCCCAGATAGGTGCCATCCTCCTCGACCACGGGCACCTGACAGGGTGCGGCGGCCACCTGGCTGATGAGTTCGTTGAGGGAGGTGTCGGCCAGAATGGGCTGGATGTCCGCCAGCAGCGCCTGCTCCAGGCTCCCCTTGTCACGGACCGCCTGACCGAGCGACTCGACCGAGACGACCCCGAGGAAGCGGCGGCTGCGATCCACCACGTAGCCGTATTCCCGCTCCAGCTCCTTGAGCTGGCGCAGGGCATTGCCCGGCCCGTCCGTGGTGTGTTTCTTGATAAGCGGCATCTGCTTGCGGCTGGCCACATCCCGGGCGCTGAAGACGTTGGCGAGATCCACCCCGCGAAAGAAGGCGCGCACATAGTCGTTGGCGGGCTGGTTCAGGATCTCGTCCGGGGTGCCCACCTGCACCAGCTGGCCATCCTGCATGATGGCGATGCGATCGCCGATGCGCATCGCCTCGTCCAGATCGTGGGAGATGAAGACTATGGTGCGCTGCTGGCTCGCCTGCAGCTTGAGCAACTCGTCCTGCATCTCGGTGCGGATCAGGGGATCCAGCGCCGAGAAGGCCTCGTCCATCAGCAAAATGTCCGGGTCATTGGCCAGCGCCCGGGCCAAGCCGACCCGCTGCTTCATGCCGCCGGAGAGGGCGTCGGGGAAGGCGTCAATCCACTGTCCCAACCCCACCTGGTGGAGCGCCTGACGGGCACTCTGCTGGCGCTCCGCCAGCGGCACCCCGGCCAGCTCCAGGCCGAAGGCGGTGTTTTCCAGCACGCTCAGGTGGGGCATCAGGGCGAAGGACTGGAACACCATGCTGATCTTCTTGCGGCGCACCTGGCGCAGTTCGCGCTCCGAGATGGCGGCTATGTCCTCGCCATCGATCAGCACCTGGCCACGGGTCGGCTCGATCAGCCGGTTGAAGAGACGCACCAGGGTGGACTTGCCCGAGCCGGAGAGGCCCATCACCACGAAAATCTCCCCCTCGTTGATGGCCAGATTGACATCCTGGACCCCCAGGGTCTGCCCGGTCTTTTGCAGTATGCTGGCGCGGTCGTGCCCTTTCGCCAGCAATTTGAACGCTTTTTCCGGATGTTCTCCGAAGATTTTATAGAGCGATTTCACTTCGAGTTTGACTGTCATACTGTCCTTTTTTTATGGCCGGCATATTGCTGTTCCTGCTGCCGAACGCGCATCAATTACTTTCAACACTAAACAATTAAACCAAATTAACAAAAGAACCATAAGAGTCCATAAAAACAAGTCGAGACATAAATAACTGATTTTTATAATTTATTTAAGGCAACAAAAATTCAACAGATGACCGAGATGGATCGGAAAAATATGAGATGGCTGCATAAATAGTCTGTTTATTATCCATGCCATGAATAGAATCAAGGGGTGAGGGGCATAAATGAGGGTAACCCCCGGACTGAGGCCCCCCTTTCATCAAGACCCACAAAACAATTACAACATTAATTATATTTAGTCCCTGTGAAGGGAGGGCATTAAGGGGAGGATTGAGCAGGAGAGGAGCCTATGCGGGGCGCGGCGGCGAAGTCGAAAAAAAAAGCCCCTCGCAGTGGAGGGGCCTTGCTGACGGGAGGGATTAGCGTCGCTGCCAGGTTTCGAAGCAGTAAGGATGAGGGTTCTTCTCGTCGGGCTGATGGGGATCGCTCTCGGTGCGCACCCAGTCCCCCTCATCGAAGGCGGGGAAGCGGGTATCCCCTGCCACCGCCAGATCGATCCGGGTCAGATAGAGCCTGTCGGCCCGGGGCAGCAGCTGGCCATAGAGATGCCCCCCCCCTATCACCATCAGCTCATCCACTTTCTCGCCCCTTGCCAGCAAGGTGAGCGCGGCCTCGACCGAATCGACCACCTCCACCCCTTCTGCGCAATAGTCAGGGTTGCGGCTGATCACCAGGTTGCGGCGCCCGGGCAGCGGGCGACCTATGGACTCGAAGGTCTTGCGCCCCATCAGCACCGGCTTGCCGAGCGTCACCCGCTTGAAGTGGGCCAGATCGGCGGGCAGATGCCAGGGCATCTGGTTGTCCAGGCCAATCACGCGATCGTGCGCCATGGCGGCAATCATGGAAATGTGCATGGGTTCAGCCTCTTGCAGCCTGTCTCAGACAATGGGCCGGTTACGGTACACGACCAGGGAGGGGATCGCCAAACCGAAACTGAGGGCCCCCACGATAAAGAGCACCTTGAGGCCGTTGGTCACGGCGTGATGGATAAGCTCCGTGGTCACCCCCGAGATATTGAGCTCCACCACGGCAATCATGGTCTTGAACGCATAAACACCCGGGATCATGGGGATGATGGAGGCAACGCTGAACACGGGGCGCGGTGCCAGCAGGCGCTTCGACCAGTAGACGCAGACAAAGCCCACCGTAGTAGACGCCGCCAGGGTGGCCCACTCTATGGGCATGCCGTAATGAATGAGCAGGGTGCGCAGGCTGTGGGCCAGGGCGCCTCCCATGGCGCAATACTTCAGCATCCTAGGCGGCACATTGAACAGCATGGCGAAGCCGACCGCCGGTATGGCAGACCAGAACGCATCCCTGGCGAGCAGCAAGAGCAGTTCCATCATGGCCGCGTCCCTCCCGCCAAGACCACCAGACGAGGTCCTGGCCCAACACTCACACTAGTGGCACCGAAACGGCGCGCTATTGTCCCGCTTCGAGCGCGGATAGCGTCATTGCATCTCATATGGAGTTCCACCACAGTTTCCAGCCCCAGATCCCGGTGACCGACATGGCCAGCACTATGCCGATGACGGCGCTGATGGTGAGCAGGGTCGCCATGCCCCAGCGGGCCAGCCCCAGGTTGAAGTAGCCCTTCACCATGTCGGAGACCGCATTGATGAGCGGGAAACCCGGCACCAGCAGCAAGACGCTGGCCGCCATGGCGAGATAGGGTTGGTCTCCCCACTGGAAGTAGGTGGCGCAGGAGGCGATCAGGGTGGCGACGAAGCCGGTCGCGGCGAAGTTGATGAGCGGACTGTGGTGATGGCGAGCCATCAGCTGGCGCACTCGCATCGCCACCGCAGCGGCGATGAAGGTCACCAGGAAGATGGGCCAGTCGCCGCCGAACAGCAGACTGAAGGCGCCGCAGGAGAGCCCCACCATGGGCACCACCAGCCAGGGGTGATAATGGAACGGCACTATGCCGTCGAGCCGCTGGCGCACCTCCCGCACACCGATCAGCTCCTTCTCCGCCAGGATGCAGATGCGCTGGACCTCGCACACCACCTGCATGTTGATCCCCTGATCCCGTACCCGGCGGGTGGTGGTGACGCAGCTCCCCTGATAGAGGCTGGTGAGCACTATGGCACTGGCAGAGATGGCCATCTCGACGCTCTCCAGCCCCAGCGCCAACCCGAGCCGGACCGTGGTCTGCTCTATGATGCGCCCCTCGGCACCATGCTGGGCCAGCAACTGACCCACCTTGACGATGATCCGGGTGATCTCTGTCTGTTGCTCCCGCGACAGCACCCTTCTTGGTGTGATACTTCTCATAATCCCTTAGAGTCGTAGCAAGATGAAATGTGCCGAGATATTACCCCAAGCGTTATATTCCTTCATCCATATCTGCGAATTTAGCGGGCCGCCATGTTATTAAATGAGTGTGCAATATGAATTTGCAGCAAATAAAAAACAAACCACCCTGTTTATTAACATTGGGTGGTTTTCGCTGAAGAAAATATTGAAAATAGCGGAGCAGGGTGGCGACCAATAAATTATTTATTCCTCGGATGATCCGCCAGCACTATCACATTGTCTGGCGGCAGCCTCTCTTCGGCTTGCGCCAGAGACGTCTCCTGCAACTGGATGATGTGGCGGCGCATGGCATACACGGAGTCGTGCATCATGTTGGCAATCCGGATGCAGCTGTCGAGATTGTTCCTGGCCAGACGTCGCTGGCAATCGATGCGAAACTGCAGGCCCCGCAACCGCCGCTGCCGATCCGGCCCCACCTGCGCTATCAGGGCCTCTATCTGCTGATGCAACAAGGCATCGAGCCGCTCCGGCTCGGCCAGGGCCCAGTGTTTGAGCGTATCAAAATCTGGCAGCTCCATATCCCCTCCTGGCCAGACTCCTCCCACATCCAAGTGCGACCACGCCCGGCACATCATTTCGCTGTCCATAGGAAGGTTATATAAGATGGTGAGGATTTTGGGTCTGCCGGCTCCGAGTCACAGGAGTCCGCTTTTTCATCCAGTGGGCGGATATTGGGCGAGAGGAAAAATTAATTCTTTAGGATTCATGAAATTATAGTGATGCCCCATGCGTCACTTTTTTTATAAATTTTAAAGGCTTTTATGGCTCTTCTTATTCCCTATTCGTCGATAGCGAATAGATCTGCTTTTCGTTCGACTCTCAATTCAAGCCTTTCCATCTCGCACCCAAGCCGGTGGTTTAACATATCTCACTGATTATGTTATTTTATTTACCACTTTTTCCAATGACCAAGGGTTGAGCATGAGCAAGGCAAGAATCGGTATAGTCACCGTCAGCGATCGCGCCAGCGCGGGCATCTATGAAGATCTCTCCGGCAAGGCCATCATCGACACCCTTGACGCCTATCTGACCTCGGAGTGGGAACCCGTCTATCAGGTAATCCCGGATGAGCAGGATCAGATTGAGGCGACCCTGGTTCGGCTGGCGGATGAGGAGTCATGCTGCCTCATCGTCACCACGGGCGGCACAGGACCGGCCAAGCGGGATGTGACGCCGGAAGCCACCGAAGCCGTGTGCGATCGCATGATGCCGGGCTTTGGCGAACTGATGCGGGCCGAGTCACTCAAGTTCGTGCCCACCGCCATTTTGTCACGCCAGACCGCCGGCCTGCGCGGCAGCTCCCTCATCGTCAACCTGCCGGGCAAGCCCAAGTCCATCCGCGAGTGCCTGGATGCGGTCTTCCCCGCCATCCCCTACTGCATCGACCTGATGGACGGGCCCTATCTCGAGTGCGATGAAGCCGTCATCAAGCCATTCCGCCCCAAGAAATAGCTAAATGGACGGGGGATGTTAAGCCCCCGTCCCTCTCTTATTTACGGCCGTACACCTTGACCCCCGCCTTGCTCCCTTCCGAATTGCCATAAACCTCGATCCGCTTGATGCAGACCCGGCTGCCGAGGGACTTCCAGCCGGACTCCTGATCCTCTTTCAGGTTCTTGTCAAAATGCAGTGTCTTGCTGCGGTCATTGCCGTAGATCACCTTGACCCTGTCCAGGGTCAGCTCCCGCCCCGCCTTGACCATGATGGACTTGGCCGGACGACAGATGATGACGGGAATGATGGCAGCATGGTCGCCCACCCCCAGCAGCATGGTATTGCCCAGCCGAAATTCATCATCGGCCATGGCCGGGGACACAACCCCGCCGAGCAGCGCCATCGGCACCAGGATGCGCAAGGCGCGGGTAAAGGGGGATGAGAGATGAAGAGAAAACAGAGCTGACATTATGCCTCCTGAAAAAAGGGGCATGATAAGGGCCCATAGCCAAACCCAAGCTGTACTGGAGCTGTACCAGTGGGCAAGGCAATAGCCAGGCGAGGCTCATTCCGATGATGGCACCTCACGCCCGGGACCTGTGATGACAGGGACTCAGGCCCCCGTCATCACCTCTGGGGAGACTAGTTGCCCCACATGTTCATCAGCTGGGATTCCATGGCCTCTTCCGGCTCATCCGGCAGCGCGGCGAAGAAATCGAGCCCGGTCTGCTCCTCCACCGCATCCACAGTCACTATGTAGTCCGCAAGCCGGCTGGCCGACACATTCTCCTGGGGCAGGATGAAGGCGATGGCTTCCTGGTTGGCCACGTCCATCACCACCCTGTAATAGGCATGGGGCACAGTCACGCCATTGCCGATGGCGCCATCGGAGTTGGTGAAGATGGGGCCCGTGATCACCTGGACATTCTCATAGGCGATGGCCCACTGCCGGGTCTTCTCCTCCAGAATGCGCCAGGCCCCCTGATTGAGGGCCGGCAACTGCGGCGTCATGTTGGTCAGCAGGAAGCTCTGCTTCATGGTGGTGGCGCTGGTGCGCATGTCCGCCGCGGGCGCCTGATGGCCGCGGTCAAAGCCCGAGCCCTTGTAGTCCGCCAGGGTGGCGCGGTACTGCACCGGCACCTCCTTGTCTTCGGCGAAGGCATCCTTGCGCGGCACCTGCCCCTGGGCGCTGGCCACCGTCATCCGGTAAGAGACCCAGTCAGAGACCTTGGTGTCGTAGTTGTAACCGGCGGCATAGCCCTCCCGGCACAGCAGCTGACTGGATTGACCAGGCACTCCCAGGGCAACGTGATCCTTGCACTGGAAGCCCGCCGCCAGGGTCGGGAAAGTGGTGAGAGTAAATCCGATAGCCAGAACTAATTTATTGATATTATTCATTATTATGCCACTCCTTGTGTTAGGCGGAGTGATTTGACACCAGGTCGGATGAGCAAGGCAATCGCACAAATAGCGAGCAGTGCGGAAATGTGAGGGGGACGGCAGATCGGTGAAATCCCTGTCGCCAGCTGGGGGATTGCCATCCCGTCCTCGCTGTGACAGGAACGGCACTTTGACTTGGTTATCAGATAGATAGGCAGACAAAAAGCGGAGCCACCGGCTCCGCCACTCTCCTCATGTAGCTCAGCTCTTCACCTCAGGCCTGGGGGTATCGGGCCGGGACGGCGGCAGTATGGGCAGCACTATCTGCGGCTGCTCCCCGGTCAGGCTCTTGAGGTAGGCGGTCATGTCGTCGGCCTCCTGCTCGCTCAGGCGCTGGCCGAGCTGGATGTCCGCCATGATCTGCACCGCCTCCTTGAGATCCCAGACGGCGCCGTCGTGGAAGTAGGGGTAGGTCAGCTCTATGTTGCGCAGGGTGGGCACCTTGAACCAGCCGATGAGCTGCGGCTCGCCGGTCACGGCGCCGCGTCCCTGGGCCGGGTTGTCGGTCTGGTAGTGCTTGACCAGCCCCATCTTCTGGAAGGAGTTGCCACCTATGGCGACCCCGTTGTGGCAGGCGGTGCAGCCCTTCTCCTTGAACAGCTGGTACCCCTTCAGTTGCTGCGCCGTCAGCGCCTTGCCGTCCCCCTTCAGCCAGCGATCGAAGGGGGCATTGGGGGTGATCAGGGTCTCCTCGAAGGCGGCGATGGCATCGGTGACTTCATCTATGCCGAAGTCCGCCTTGCCGTAGACAGCATCGAAGCGGGCGCGGTACTCGGGCAGGGTGTGCAGGGTGCCCACCGCCAGCTTGTGGGTGAAGGCCATCTCAAGCGGGTTTTCTATGGGCCCGGCCGCCTGCTCCTTGAGATCCTTGGCGCGACCATCCCAGAACTGCACGAAGTTGAGGCTGGAGTTGAGCACGGTCGGGGAGTTGATCGGCCCCTCCTTCCACTTGTGGCCGAGGGAGCTGACCTGATTGTCCACCCCGCCGGTTGCCAGGTTGTGGCAGGAGTTGCAGGAGATGGCATTGGATTTTGACAGTCTGGGCTCGAAGAACAGCATCTTGCCCAGCTCGACTTTCGCCGGGTCTTTCACCTTGGCGGCCTCGACCGCTTGTATCGGCTCACTCGCCCACCCCATCCCGGGCAAGGCCAGTGCCAGCAGCAGACAATATTTATTCATCTTTTTTCTCTCCCTTGAGTCTGCGAACAATCGCAGCCTCAGCCTGCCCGGGAAAGGTTGTCTTTTATTTGCCCAAGATCAATATAGGTTACAAAAAACCACAATAAAAACAATGGATTGATTTATTTCAGGCGGAGTAACGGCGGGGACTTGCGAGGTAAAAACAAGCTGAATTTCGATGCGTGAATTATGAGCTAATTCATCAGCAACGACAGCCTATTAATTAGATTGCTGTCATTGAATAAAGCGATTATTCAATATGCAGTGGCGACCGCCCGTTAATTAGATTCATTTAATATGCATCATAAATATGGTCAGCTGTCGCCATCAATAATAAAGAAGCCGGTCTGAGCCGTTGTTCCCATTATTTCAGACGATGCCATTTGTTATTCCTTCACTAAATCAAGGAGGCGAATGGTTGTGCTTTTCAATCAAGATAAGGATATATGATGAGAAAGTCCCTGCTGGCCGGCGCCCTGCTGCTCTGCCCCACTGCCTTCGCCGCTACTGTGCACTGGGAATACAGTGGTGAGGCCGGCCCGGCGAAATGGGCAAGGCTGACCCCGGAGTTTGGCCAGTGCGCCGGCAGCAACCAGTCGCCGGTCAACCTCACGGCTCTGGTGGAGGCCGAGCTGGCGCCGCTGCAGTTCCACTACCTGCCAGGTGGCAAGACGCTGGTCAATAACGGCCACACGGTACAGGTCAACTATGCCCCCGGCAGCACGCTGCAACTCGACGGCATGGCCTTCGAGCTCAAGCAGTTCCACTTCCACGCTCCCAGCGAGAACCTCATCGAGGGCAAGTCCTACCCCCTGGAGGGGCACCTAGTCCATGCCAATGGCAAGGGGGAGCTGGCGGTGGTGGCGGTGATGTTCGAGGCGGGCCGCGCCAACCCGGCCCTGAGCCAGGCCTGGCAGGCGCTGCCGACCAAGGCGGGGGAAACTCGTGCCCTCAAGGTGCCGCTCTCGGCAGAGCAACTGCTGCCCACCCAGCGCGACTACTACCGCTTCAGCGGCTCGCTGACCACACCGCCCTGCTCGGAAGGGGTACGCTGGCTGGTGATGAAGCAGCCGGTGCAGGTGAGTCAGGCCCAGATCGACGCCTTCAAGGCGGTGATGCACCACCCCAACAACAGACCCGTCCAGCCCCTCAACGGGCGCCAGGTGCTGCAATAGGGTTTTATGTAAGCGATTTTCGCAATAGAAAGAGGGCCAACAGGCCCTCTTTTGCATTCACCGCGAGTCGTTAGAGGCTAGCGGCGATGCGCGCCCCCAGGGCGGCGTTGTTCAGCACCAGCTGGATGTTGGCCGCCAGGGAGTTGCCGCCGGTCAGCTCGCACACCCGGGCCAGCAGGAAGGGGGTGGATGCCTTGCCCTTGACGCCCTGCTCGTCCGCCTCACGCAGTGCCTGGGCAATAGCCGCATCTATGTCGGCCTTGGGCATGGCAAACTCGGTCGGGATCGGGTTGGTGACCACGGCACCACCGGCCAGCCCCAGCTCCCATTTCAGGCGCAGCGCCTCGGCAATGGCCGCCGGGGTGTCGAGGCGGTAATCCACCTTGAAGCCACTCTCGCGGGTGTAGAAGGCGGGCAGCTCCTCGGTCTGGTAGCCGATGACGGGCACCCCCTGGGTCTCCAGATATTCCAGGGTCAGGCCGATGTCGAGTATCGACTTGGCACCGGCGCAGACCACGGCCACCGGGGTCTGGGCGAACTCCTGCAGATCCGCCGAGATGTCGAAGGTCTCCTGGGCGCCGCGGTGCACGCCGCCGATGCCGCCGGTGGCGAACACCCGGATCCCCGCCATGGCGGCGATGATCATGGTGGAGGCGACCGTGGTGGCCCCCAGCCCCTTGTTGGCCAGCACGAAGGGGATGTCACGGCGGCTGCACTTGGTGGCGGCGTGACCGGCCTTGCCCAGCGCCTCCAGCGCCCCCGCATCCAGACCCACCTTGAGGCGGCCATCCAGAATGGCGATGGTAGCCGGCACGGCGCCGTTGTCGCGCACCACCTGCTCCACCTGGCGCGCCGTCTCCACGTTCTGCGGATAGGGCATGCCGTGGGAGATGATGGTGGACTCCAGGGCTACGACGGGTTTGCCGGCGGCCAGGGCAGCAGCGACTTCAGGTTGGATATCGAGGTAAGCGTTCAACATGGGTACTCCTCCAGCATGCGTTCAACGGCGGCCTTGGATAGGCCGGAAAAGACGGTATCGGAACAATTGACGGTGAGGGCGGCGCAGCCGAGAGCGAAACGGGTCGTCTCCATGATGCCCTGCTCCTGCAACCAGGCGTGGGCCAGCCCTGCCATGAAGGCATCGCCACCGCCGGTCACGTTGACGACAGGGCTGCCGAGCACAGGCAGATGGCCCTGGCACTCCCCGTCGCTATAGAAAATCCCCTGATCGCCGAGGCTCAGGAACAGCCGCTGCACCCCGGCGCGGTGGAACCAGGCTGCCGCCATGGGCCAGGTATCTGGCCCGGCTATGGTGAAGCCGCACAGCTGCTCCGCCTCGCTGCGGTTCGGTTTGAGGGTGTGGATCCGATGCAGCCAGGGGCGGATCTTCTCCACCTTGGCCACAGAGACGGTGTCGACGAAGATGATGTGTTCACCCTGGCGCTCGAACAGCCAGTCCAGGGTGTGGGTGGCGAGATTGGTGTCCAGCACCCAGAGCCGGGCCGCGCCAAGGAAACCGGTGAGCGGGGTAAGCCGGGCCGGGGTGAGTTCGTCTATGATGCCCATGTCGTTGACGGCGCAGCTCATCTCGCCGCTGCCATCGTGCAGGCTGAGGTAACAGGAGGTCGCCTGCCCCTCCAGCACCAACGCCTGGCGCACATCGACGCCGGCGCGCTGGCTCACCTCCAGCAGGTGATGACCGTATTGATCGTTGCCCACAGCCGTCAGCAGCCGGGTGTCTGTGCCGAGCCGCGCCAGGTTCTCGGCTATGTTGCGCCCCACCCCGCCGGCGGAGGTGCGGACCCGGCCGGGGTTGGAGTCGCCGATGCGCAGGTTGTCGTGGCTGCAGCCGCAGATATCCATGTTGGCACCGCCGATCACCACGGCGTAGGGCCCTTCCCGCAGCACATAGCCGCGCCCCTGCACATAGCCCTGGCGCATCAGGCTGGAGATGTGACTCGCCAGCGCCGAGCGGCTGATACCCAGCCTGTCTGCCAGCTCCTGCTGGGCAATCATGGGATCCTGGCGCAGCAGGGCGAGGATCTCTTGTTCACGTTCCGTCATAGACAAACATCCAGTTACAAACGTTTGTCCATTATTTCCGAAAAACGTTTTCCCGCCATCCTCTCGTGCAAGAAATGTCGGGTCAGCCACAAAAAATCACCGGGCAGTGCCCGGCGATCAAAAAATGGTTTTCAGATGATGCCACTCAACCCAACTGTACCCAGACCTCGCTCCCCTCCAGCCGCACCGGCCAGCAGGCGACACTCAGGGCCGGATCGTCCAGACAGCGGCCATCCATCAGGGCGTAGCGCTGCTTGTAGAGGGGGGAGGCAACCACGGGTTCGCCCCCGGCGTCTCCCACCAGGCCGCGCCCCAGCACGGCCACGCCGGCCAGAGGGTCCACCCCATCCAGGGCATAGACCCGCCCCCCGAGGCGAAACAGCGCCAGCACCCGCCCCTCCAGCCAGGCGCTGCGCCCGGCCTGCTCCGGCAGGGCGGACAGCTCGCACACCCTATGCCACTGCCCATGCTCGGGGTGCGCTGTGCCTTCCTTGAAATCCTTCATACCACCTCCTTGATACTGATATCCGGCACCCACTGGCCCCGCTCCTCACGGCGCGGCGGCGTCTCGTCTTCGGGCCGGTTGACGAAGGCCTCGAACAGCTTCAGCTTGTCCGGATCCGCCAATGTGCTCTTCCACTCGCACTGCCAGGTGCCGACTATCTCCCCCATCATGGCCTCCAGCTCGGCGCCGATGCCGAGCCTGTCCTCGATGATCACCGACTTGAGGTAGTCGAGCCCCCCCTCCATGCTCTCCATCCAGACCGAGGTGCGCTGCAGCCGATCCCCTGTGCGCACGTAGAACATCAGCAGCCGGTCTATGTAGCGGATCAGGGTCTGCTCGTCGAGATCGGTGGCAAAGAGATCGGCGTGGCGCGGCCGCATGCCGCCGTTGCCGCACACATAGAGGTTCCAGCCGCGCTCGGTGGCGATGACGCCTATGTCCTTGCTCTGGGCCTCGGCGCACTCCCGGGTGCAGCCGGAGACAGCAAACTTCAGCTTGTGGGGGGCCCGCAGCCCCTTGTAGCGGTGCTCCAGGGTCTGGGTCAGGGTCATGGAGTCCTGCACCCCGTAGCGACACCAGGTCGAACCGACGCAGGACTTCACGGTGCGCACCGACTTGCCGTAGGCCTGGCCAGTCTCGAAGCCCACCGCCACCAGCTCGCCCCAGATGGCGGGCAGCTGGTCGACCCGGGCACCGAAGAGATCGATGCGCTGGCCGCCGGTGATCTTGGTGTAGAGGCCGTACTTGCGCGCCACCTCCCCTATGGTGATGAGGCCGTCCGGGGTGATCTCCCCACCCGGGATGCGCGGCACTACTGAGTAGGTGCCGTCCTTTTGCAGGTTGGCAAGGAAGGCGTCGTTGGTGTCCTGCAGGGTGCGGTGTGGCTTCTCCAGCACGTGCTCGTTCCAGAGGGACGCCAGTATGGAGGCGACCGTCGGCTTGCAGATGTCGCACCCCAGCCCCTGACCGTGCTTGTCCCGCAGCGCCTCGAAGCTCTTCAGTTCACCGACCCGGGCCAGGTGGTAGAGCTCCTGGCGGCCGTAGGTGAAGTGCTCGCACAGCCCCTTGTCCGCCTCCACCCCAAGGTCTGCCAGAGTCTGATCCACCACCTGCTTGAGCAGGTTGCCACAGCCGCCGCAGCCGGTGCCCGCCCTGGTGCAGCTCTTCACTGCCCCCAGCTCGTGATTGCCCGCCCGAACGGCGGCCACCACCTCCCCCTTGCTGACGTTGTGGCAGGAGCAGAGGATGGCGCTGTCCGGCAGCACCAGAGGCGCCGCCGCGCCGCCCGCCTCCCCCACCAGCAGGGAGAGGGGCGGCTGGGGCAGCGCCACCCCGTTCTGGTAGTACTGCAGCAGCCGCTCATAATCACTGCCGTCCCCCACCAGGATGGCACCGAGCAGCCGATTGCCCTCGCCGTCGGTCACCAGCTTCTTGTAGATGCCCTTGACCCTGTCCAGCAGCAGCAGCTCCTGGGCGCCGGCGGTGCTGGCGTGAGCGTCGCCGATGGAGCCCACGTCCACCCCCATCAGCTTGAGCTTGGTGGACATGTCCGCCCCGACAAAACGGCTCTCGCCGCCGCACAGACTGGCCACGGCGGCCCGCGCCATCTGGTAGCCGGGGGCCACCAGGCCGAAGATGCGCCCCTGCCAGAGCGCGCACTCGCCGATGGCGAGGATGGCGGGATCCGAGCTGTGGCAGCCGTCGTCGATGCAGATGCCGCCGCGCTCCCCGACCGCCAGCCCCGATTGCCGGGCCAGGGCGTCGGCGGGACGGATGCCCGCCGAGAACAGCAGGACATCGGTCTCAAGATGAGAGCCGTCCTTGAAGCACAGTCGGTGGCGGGCCTGCTCCCCCTGCTCTATGCACTCGGTGGCCTTCTCCACCAGCACCTCGACCCCGAGGGCCTGAATTTTGTCTCGCAGCACGGCGCCGCCGCTCTCGTCGAGCTGCACCGGCATCAGCCTGGGGGCAAACTCCACCACTTGCGTCTTGAGCCCGAGCAGGCGCAGGGCGTTGGCCGCCTCCAGCCCCAGCAGGCCGCCACCTATGACCACGCCGCTGCGGGCCTGGGCGCAGGCATCGCGGATGGCGGCAAGATCCCCCAGGGTGCGGTAGACGAAGCAGCCCTCCCGCTGATGGCCGGGGATGGGGGGCACGAAGGGCACAGAGCCGGTCGCAAGCACCAGACGGTCGTAAGGGAACTGCTCGCCGTTGGCGAGCGTCAGGGTGCGGGCAGCTCTGTCGAGCACCTCCACCTCGGCCCCCAGCCGCAGCGCAATGCCGCTCTCTTCATACCAGGCGGGATCCGCCATGCGCAGCGCCTCCGGGGCCTTGCCGCCGAATACCTCGGAGAGGTGCACCCTGTCGTAGGCGGAGTCCGGCTCGGCCCCGAATACCGTCACCTCGAAGCGCGCCAGCCCGCCGGCCGCCACCAGCTGTTCGACGAAGTGGTGACCCACCATGCCGTTGCCGATCACCAGCAGACGCTGCTTACCAGCCTTTTCGGGGGATCCGGCGCTCTGGCGATCGTTAAGATCCATGCCGTCGCCTACCACCCACTGTTGCTCTTTGTCAGCCATATCTCTCTTCCTTGAATCCGTTTGGGCTCAGGCACGCAGCTTGCTGCGCACGTTCTCGGCCGTCTTGAGGGGGGTCACCTTGCGCTGCTTCTCGTAGAGGAAGCGCAGCACCTGCTGGCGCAGCTTGTGGTAGTGGGGATCGTCCGCCAGGGCGACCCTGTCCCTCGGCCTTGGCAGATCCACTGTCAGGATCTCCCCGACGGTGGCGCTGGGGCCGTTGGTCATCATGCAGATGCGATCGGAGAGCAGCACCGCCTCGTCCACGTCGTGGGTGATCATGATGACGGTGTTGCCAAGCTCCGCCTGAATAGCCATCAGGGCATCCTGCAGATGGGCCCGGGTCAGGGCATCGAGGGCGCCGAACGGCTCGTCCATCAGCAGCACCTTGGGGGAGAGCGACAGGGCGCGGGCTATGCCGACACGCTGCTTCATGCCCCCCGACAGCTCATGGGGCATCTTCCGGCTGGCGTGATCCATCTGCACCAGGGAGAGGTAGTAATCCACCCGCTCCGCCACCGCCCGCCGGTTCGGCTCAACCTGCCCCACCGCCAGCGCCACGTTCTGCTGGACGCTGAGCCAGGGCAGCAGGGCGTGGTTCTGGAACACCATGGCCCGCTCGGGCCCCGGCCCCGCCACCTCGCGGCCATCGAGTATGATGCCGCCGAGGGTCGGCTCCAGCAGCCCGGCCACCAGGTTGAGCACCGTGCTCTTGCCGCAGCCCGAGTGACCTATGAGGGAGACGAACTCTCCCTTCTCGATGCGCAGGTTGACCCGGCTGAGGGCCTCGAAGCTGCCCTGCTCCGTCTCGAACGAGATGCCGACGTCGCTTATCTCCAGATAACTCTTCATTGGCTCTTCTCCTGCCTGAATAGGAATGTGATTAACGCAGCACTTGGCGCTTGTCCCAGGACAACCACTGCTGCAGGGCAAGCATGCCCCTGTCCAGGGCACAGCCGATGAGGCCTATGGTGATCACCGCCACCATGATCCGGGCCAAGGAGGCCGATCCGCCGCTCTGAAACTCGTCCCACACGAACTTGCCGAGCCCCGGGTTCTGGGCCAGCATCTCGGCCGCGATCAGCACCATCCAGGCCACCCCCAGGGAGAGCCGCAACCCGGTGAAGATCATGGGCAGGGCGCCGGGCAGCACTATGCGCCGCACATGGGTCACAAAGGAGAGCCGCAGCACCCGGCTGACGTTGTGCAGATCCCTGTCCAGCCCCGCCACCCCCACCGCCGTGTTGATCAGGGTCGGCCAGAGGGAGCAGAGGGTCACCGTCAGGGCCGAGGTGAGGAAGGACTTGGCGAGCCAGGGGCTGGGGTTGGCGTAGAGGGCACTCACCACCAGCGTGATGAGGGGCAGCCAGGCCAGGGGTGACACCGGCTTGAGCAGCTGGATCACCGGGTTGGCGGCGCGATAGAGCCCCTGGTTCATGCCGAGCAGCACCCCGCACGGGATGGCGATCAGGGTCGCCAGCCCAAAGCCGCACAACACAGTGAGCAGGCTGGTGGCGATCTGATCGAAGAAGGTGGGACGCCCTGTATAGGGGCGCAGCTTCACCTCGGCCGCCGGATCCTGCGCCAGCCTTGCAGCGTTGCGCGCCTGCTGGCGCTCGAGGAAGGCGCTCGCCCTCTCCCGCTCGGCAAGGTGATCCTGACCCAGGGACCAGAACTGGCTGGCGGTGGCCACCGGCCCGGGCAGGGTGCCCAGACTGGTCTGCACCTGGCTAGCTCCCCACTGCCAGAGGCCGAGGAAGAGCAGCACGCCCAGCAGGGGCTGCACCATGACTTTCCAGTTGACGGCTTTCCAATGGATGGATAGCCACTTGTGTCGTTTCATCGGGTTCTCCTTGCTCATTGCACTCGCTCATCGCCCTTGAGGCCGATGGCAAACTGCTGCAGATAGGCGTTGGGGTGGCGGCCGTCGTAGAGCAAGCCGTCGATGAAGCCATCCTGGGGGCCGCGATAGCCCTGCTCGCGGGCAAAATCCGGGAAGTCGGTGGCCTTGAGCTTGCCCTCGGCGATCAGTGCCTCGGCGGCCTGGCGATAGACGCCCGGCTGATACACCGCCTTGGCCACCTGCTCGAACCAGGCGTCCGGCTTGGCCTCGGGGATCTGGCCCCAGCGCCGCATCTGGGTCAGATACCAGATGGCGTCCGAGTAGTAGGGATAGGTGGCGTGGTGGCGGAAGAAGACGTTGAAATCAGGCAGCTGGCGCTTGTCCCCCTTGGCGTACTCGAAGGTGCCGGTCATGGAGTTCGCAATCACCTGCTCGTCGGCCCCCACGTACTCCGGCCTTGCCAGCAGCTTGGCCGCCTCGCGCCTGTTGCCGTTCTGCTCCGCATCCAGCCACCAGGCCGCCCGCAGCAGCGCCTTCACCAGCCGGACATGGGTGTTGGGGTGGCGCTCTGCCCACTGCCGGGTGACGCCGAACACCTTCTCCGGGTTGTTGCGCCAGATCTCAAGGTCGGTGATGACGGGCACCCCTATGCCTCTGGCGACCGCCTGCTGGTTCCAGGGCTCACCCACGCTGTAGCCGGCTATGGTGCCCGCCTCCAGGGTGGCGGGCATCTGGGGCGGCGGCGTCACCGAGAGCAGCACGTCAGCCTGACGCTGGCCCGAGTTGTCGCCGAGCTTGGGCGCATAGAAGCCGGGGTGCAGGCCGCCCGCCGCCAGCCAATACCTGAGCTCGTAGTTGTGGGGGGAGACGGGGAACACCATCCCCATGTTGAACGGCTTGCCCCCCTGACGGTACTCGGCCACCACGGGCTTGAGGGCCGCGGCGCTCACAGGTGGCGGCACCTGGCCCGCCTTCGCCTTGGGCAGCTGGGGCGCCATGGCGGCCCAGACGCTGTTCGCCATCGTGATGGCGTTGCCGTTGAGATCCATGGCAAAAGCCGTCACCAGCTCGGCCTGGGTGCCTATGCCGATGTGGGCCGCCAGAGGCTGGCCCGCCAGCATCTGGGCGCCGTCCAGCTCGCCGTCTATCACCCGATCCAGCAGTATCTTCCAGTTCGCCTGAGCTTCCAGGGTCACGTAGAGCCCCTCGTCCTCGAAGTAGCCCCGCTCGTAGGCCACCGCCAGCGGCGCCATGTCGGTCAGCTTGATGAAGCCGAGCCTCAGCTCCTCCTGTTCAGGTGCCCCCAGCGCCAGTACCGGCAGCGACAGCGTCGCCAGCAGCAAGCCCGTACATCCTTGTCTCTTGTTCATTCGCCTTCCTCGCTCACATCACAGTCATGGGCAGCCGTTCCCCTGCGCCGTTGCAGAGTTGCGGCCAAAAAAAAACCTCACCGATCCGGGATCGGTGAGGCCTCTTTGCCCTGTTGCGAGTGACGGGCCCATGGGCACCATCACTCCTTGTATGTTGACTAATTCACTTTCCGTGCCAAATTGGCTAATCCATAGAAACTGGCCCTATCCCGCCTCTTTCCTCCCTGTTTCTCCCCTCGTTTGCCTCAATTAGGCGCAATTGCACCAAAACGGTTTGCCAGCGGGGCGCTCAGGCGGGCAATGCCTGCAGCAGTTGCCGCGCCAGCTCCCCCAGGCTCAGGTGCCGGCTCATGGCGGTGCTGCGCATCAGGCGGTAGGCCTGCTCCTCGTCCAGCCCCTGATGGCGCATCAGGCGCCCCTTGGCCTGCTCGACGAGCCGCCGCTCCTCCAGCTTCTGGCGCAGCTCGCTCTCGGTCTGCATCAGGGCCTGCACCATGGCCAGCTGGCTGCGGGCGAGGCGCAACCACTGCTCCACCGGCTCCCGCTCGCCGCAAGGGTGGGGCACCAGCAGCACCCCCTGCTGCAGCAGGGCGAGCTGGGTGTCGCCCCCGAGCCGCTCGCAGAACAGCAGGCGCGGCAAGCCCGACCAGAGGGAGAGGCCGAGGCGCACCTCGGCGCCGAACTGGCGGCAACTGACCAGCAGGGCATCCCCCTGATCCATAGGGGTCAGCAACTGACGGGTGTCGAGTATCCTGGGCTGATGGCCGTAGTGGCTCACCAGCAGGGCCAGGCGATTGGCCTGACCCGGATCATCGGCGTGGATCAGCAGGCGGGAGGGGGGGCCATCCTGGCCCCGGGGAAGAGTAGTCATGGCGCTCCTTGCCAACGGCTATCGCAACGTGTCTGCTGAACATGCCGCAACATGAAGGCCAACTATTTGAATCTACCTCCTTTTTATCTATCCAGAGGTAGTGGGGGTAGAGGGGAAACCCCGGCTCAGGCCACCCGCTCCATGGTCTGGTTCAGCAGGGCCTGCAGCTCGGCGCCCAGGTTCACCACCTCCCCCATGATCATCAGCACAGGGCTCTGGCCGAGCAGGGCCCGGGCGGCCAGCTCCAGCCCCTCCAGCCGGGCGTGATGGACCTGCTGGCGCGCACTGCACCCGGCCACCACCAGGGCCACCGGCAGATCCCCGGATGCCCCTGCCGCCAGCAGCCCCTGCCGGATCTGGGCCGCCCGCTCCAGCCCCATGTAGAACACCAGGGTGTGGCCGGCCCGGGTCAGTCCCTGCCAGCCTCGATAGTCCCCCTCGTCCATCAGGTGGCCCGTCACCAGGGTCAGGGAGCGCGCCAGTCCCCTGTGGGTCAGGGGGATCAGGGTGCTGGCGGCGCAGCCCAGGGCCGCCGTGATGCCGGGCACCAGCTCGGCCTCTATGCCGTGGCGGGCCAGGTGCAGCGCCTCCTCCCCGCCCCGGCCGAACACCAGGGGATCCCCCCCCTTGAGGCGCACCACCCGCTTGCCGGTGCGAGCCAGGGCCAGCAGCAGGGCGTTGATCTCCTCCTGGGTCGGGCTCGGCTCGCCGCAGCGCTTGCCCACGTCGAAGCGGGCCGCCCCCTGGGGGATCCGGGCCAGGATCTCGCTCCCCACCAGGCGGTCATAGACCACCACCTCAGCCGCCTCTATGCGGTGCAGGGCGCGCAGGGTCAACAATTCGAGGGGCCCGGGGCCCGCTCCTACCAGACTGATTTGGCTCATCGCACACTCCTTGTGTTGCTGCCCAGGCCTCAGGCCTGGGCGATATAGACATGCTTGATCAACAGCTTGTCGATCTCGGGCAGGCAGGTGCCGCAGTTGCTGCCGCAGCCGAGCAGGGCCTGCAGCCCCGCCAGTTCGCTCACACCCTGCCGGGTGATGGCATCGACGATGCGCTGCTCCGACACCCGCAGGCAGGAGCAGACCAGCCGGCTCTCCCCGGCCAGGGCCAGGCTCAGGGTTTGGCTCAGGGCCCCCGCCTGCAGCGGCGTGCCGAGCAGGCTGGCCAGCAGATCGACCTTGATGTCAGGGCGCCGCTCCCCCACCAGCAAGATGCCCTCGATGCGATCCCCGGCCAGGGCCAGGGCGAGCCAGCCCTCCTTCATGGGCAGCCGCAGCCAGTGCCCCTCGGCCCCCAGCCGCTGCCACAGCCCCTGGGGGCTGTCGGACCAGGAGGCCAGCAGGGTGCAGTTGCCCTCGGGCAGGGGGCGCCTTGCCCACCAGTCCACCGGCTCGCGCCACTCATGGCGGCCGCACCAGAGCCCCTGCCAGCGGGTGGCCTGCGCCCTGGCCTGCACCCGCCCCTGCTTGAACATGGGCTGGCCCGAGAGGGGATCCACCACGGCGGCGATGAGGCGGTTGACCGCCCCCTGGCTGCACTGGCTGTCGGTCCAGTGCATGGGCAGGAAGGCCTCCCCCTCCCTCAGCCCCTCGTCCAGCCCGACCAGCAGCAGGGCCTCCCCGAGCTCGTTGTAGAGACGCACCAGCTCCCCCTCCCTGACGCCGAGCGCCAGCAGGCTGGCGGCCCCCACCCGCACCCTGGGCCAGGGCTCGGCCTCCTGCAACCTGGGCACG
The DNA here is from genome assembly GCF_046087985.1 of Aeromonas ichthyocola. NCBI lineage: Bacteria > Pseudomonadati > Pseudomonadota > Gammaproteobacteria > Aeromonadales > Aeromonadaceae > Aeromonas > Aeromonas ichthyocola. The sequence goes on along the minus strand of NZ_JBJSWH010000005.1, from coordinate 98,866 downwards.
TGACCTGTGCGGGTCATGGTGTGCCACTGATCCCGCAGCCGCCCGCTGTTGAGGAGCAGGGAGAGATCCTCCCCCCGGGGGGCGGCCTTCGGCTGCGGGGGGAAGTGCTGGGCCAGGGGCTGCAGGCGGGCCCGGCCATCCGGGGTGGCAAAGCGCCCGTCCTCGAACAATCGGGCTCGCCCCTTTGGCCAGTCGCCGTTGACGGGCCAGCTCAGGGGGGCGAGCGCCTCGAACTCGGCGCGGCTAAGATCCGCCAGCCCAGAGATGTCGAACTGGCGGGCCCCTTCGTTCTCGAAGCCGGAGAGGGCGGCGTGTTCACAGAAGATCTCGTGCTCGTGCTCATAGGCGAACCCCTCGCCAAAGCCGAGCCGGCGGGCGAGCTGGGTCAGGGCCCACCAGTCAGGCCTGGCCTCCCCCGGCAGGGGCAGGAAGGCGCGCTGACGGCTGATGGTGCGCTCGGAGTTGGTGACTGTGCCGCCCTTCTCACCCCAGGCGGCGGCGGGCAGCAGCAGGTGGGCGAGGCGCGCCGTGTCGGTATTGGCCGTCACCTCGGAGACCACCAGCAGCTCGCAGCGGCTCAGGGCTTCGCGCACCCGGTTGCCGTCCGGCAGGGAGACAGCCGGGTTGGTGCCGAGCACCCAGAGGGCGCGGATCTCCCCCCTGTGCACCGCCTCGAACAAGGCCACCGCCTTGTGCCCAGGCCCGCGCACTATGGTCGGGCTTCCCCAGAAGCGCTGCACCCTATCACACTCCTCCTCGCCAAAGCCCATGTGGGCGGCGAGCTGGGTCGCAAGTCCCCCAACCTCGCGCCCCCCCATGGCGTTGGGTTGCCCCGTCATGGAGAAGGGGGCAGCCCCCGGCTTGCCGATGCGGCCACACAGCAAGTGGGCATTGATGATGGCGTTGGCCTTGTCCACCCCCTGGTTGGACTGGTTTATTCCCTGGCAGAACAGGGTGACTGTCCTGGGGGTGCGGGCAAACAGCTGGTAGAAGCCGAGCAGATCGCTGCGGGAGAGGCCGCAGCAGCGGGCCACCTCGTCCAGTTGCCAGGCGGGGTCGTCCAGCGCCGCCGCCAGCGCCTCGAAGCCGCTCACATGCTGCGCCACATAGGCCTTGTCCCAGCCGTCGCTGTCGAGCAGATAACGGCACAGGCCGTTCCACAGCGCCACGTCGCTGCCGGGCTTGAGGGCCAGATGCAGATCCCCCTGCTCCGCCGTCATGGTGCGGCGGGGATCCAGCACCACCAGCCTGAGCTCGGGACGCCGCGCCCGCGCCTGCTGCAGGCGACGAAACAGCACGGGGTGGGTCCAGGCGGTATTGGCACCGGTCAGCACCACCAGATCCGCGAGCTCCAGATCCTCGTAGCAGGCGGGCACCAGATCCTCCCCGAAGGCGCGCTGATGGGCCACCACAGCCGACGACATGCAGAGCCGGGAGTTGGTGTCCACGTTGGCGCTGCCCAGATACCCCTTCATCAGCTTGTTGGCGACGTAGTAATCCTCTGTGGTGAGCTGGCCCGACAGGTAGATGCCGATGGCCTCGGGCCCGGATTCGGCCAATATGGCGGTAAAACGACTGGCCAGGGTATCGAGCGCCTCCTCCCAGCCGATGCGCTGCCCCATCCAGCGCGGATAGAGCAGGCGGTCGGGGAAGGCCAGGCTCTCCAGCAGGCTGGCCCCCTTGACGCACAGGGCGCCGCCGTTGGCCGGATGCTCTTCATCCCCCTGCAGTTGCCAGCTCTCCCCCTCCCGGCTCAACCGGATGCCACACCCCACTCCACAATAGGCACAGGTGGTCTTCATTCCCTCGCTCCTTGTCGCCGGCGGCCCCCGGGGCCGCCTCCTTGTCCTGTTTGATGACGGGCCCATAAAAAAGCGTCCGCCCCCCTGCGGGGACGGACGCCTTTGTCCGGATGAGCCTCAGTCATCTTGTATGGGGAAGTGACTGCAAAGCCCGCGCCAGTATGCAAGGTGCGTCGCCATTGGGCGCCAGGGCGCAGGGCTGCGCCAGGGCGGTGCAACTGCTCCCTTGTTGGGCCCGCCGGACGGGAGTCTGCGCCACAGGCTGGGCAAGGGGCTCACCGGGGGTATAATGCGCCGCCACAGAGGAGAACGAGATGAAAGAGTCAGGTTACGGCGCCGCAGAGCGGGTCGATGCGCGGCCGGATGCGGCCCCCGAGTATTGCGCCATCGGGCTGGTCAACCCCAAGTCACCGGAGAACGTGGGGGCCGTGATGCGGGCCGCCGGCTGCTACGGGGCAGAAGAGGTCTACTACACGGGTCAACGCTTCGAGCTGGCGCGGCGTTTTGCCACCGACACCAAGCAGATGGTGGAGAAGATCCCCCTGCTCGGGGTCGAGGATCTGCTGGCCTTCGTCCCCGAAGGCTGTACCCCTGTGCTGGTGGATCTCATCGAGGGAGCCACCTCGCTGCCGGACTACGAGCACCCCGAGCGGGCCTTCTACATCTTCGGCCCTGAGGATGGCACCCTGGAGCCCGCCCGCTTCGAGGCGGTGAAGGAGGTTGTCTATGTGCCGACTCAGGGTTGCATGAACCTGGCCGCCTCGGTCAACGTGATCCTCTACGATCGGCTGGCCAAGAAGCTAAGGGCTGAAGGCTGAAGGCAGAAGGCAGAGCAAGACGATGATCCAGGTGACCGGACAGCAGGCCGCCTCAATCCTGTGATGGCGCCTCCCTGCGCACCCTCGCCTCCTGCTCCCTGATAAAGTCCAGGTAGTCGTCGTAGAGCCGGTTTTCCCGGTAGATCCGTGCCAGTGTCCCCTCCCTTATCAGGGTGCGCATGCCGGGATCCCAGAGCCCATGCAACTGCCTGCCCTTCTCGTTATTGGCGAAGATGGGGTAGGTCGGGATCCAGCGCAGGAACACCTGCGCCAGCTCGGGCGGGAGGGCATCCTTGGGGTAGAGGGCGCCGTCGGTCAGGTAGTAGCGATAGCGCCCCTTGAGCAGCAATTGCAGCGCCATCTCATGGCTGTCTATCTCGTACCAGCGCATCGGCAGCGGGATGAACTTGTCGAAGGCCCAGCCCCGCAGCCAGAGCACCTCCTGCTCCTTCAGGCTGTGCTCGCCGGCCCAGTGTGGCAACCAGTGCTTTTGCATCACCACGCTCACGTAGTCCGCCGAGTCGGGGTAATCGGGCTGATGGGCGCCCTTCACCTCTCCCCGATAGACCCCCATCGCCATGTCCCCCGCCTTCTGCGACACCACCGCCAGCGCCCGCTTGTAAGGCACCAGGTGCGGGCGCACCACATAGCCCTCGGGCTCATAGATGGCGCGCACTATGTCCAGATAGACACCTTCGCCATCCTTCTGGCAGAAGCCGGGCCAGTCATCGCAATAGACATCCAGGGTATCGGCCCGCACGGGCCAGATGAGCAGCAGGCAGCAGAACAGAAAAAGACGAACCATGGGTTTCCTCGGTGGTATGACCGTCGGCAGGCGCTCACCGCCAGACGGCCCGTTCAGGCATACAGATAGCATAGAAAGCCAGCCTGCCCTGTTACATTTTTCCCGATTTTGCGAGCGGGTCGAGGGTTATTGCCCCCTCGATCGGTATCATGAAGCATAAGATTCATTAGTGACCTAACTGAGGGGAGCCTTCTCATGCCAACCATCAAATCCCTGCTCTGTCCCGTCGATTTTTCCGAGATGTCCAAGGCCGTGCTCGACTACGCCGTCTTCATGGCCCAGAGCCATCAGGCCGAGCTCAAGCTGGTCCACGTGGTGGATCAGCTGCACGGTTTCGACAGCTACAAGATCCTGCACATGACCGCCATCGAGATCACCCATGAGATGGAGCGTCAGGCCAAGAGCCAGCTCAAGGAGCTGGTCGCCAGCCTGCCCATCCCAGCCAAGTTCGAGGTGCGCTTCGGCCGCGCCGCCGACGAGATAGTGATCCAGGCGAAGGAAGACAAGGTGGATCTGCTGGTCATGGGCAGCCACGGTCGCTCCGGCATCAGCCACCTGCTGGTGGGCAGCGTGGCGGAATCCGTGGTGCGCCACGCCCCCTGCCCCGTGCTGGTGGTGCGCAAGTAACCCCAGCCCCCGACCGGAAGGCCAGCACGAGCTGGCCTTTTTGCTCTCTATGCCCCCTCAACCGTGGGCATAGATGACGCTGCCCCCCTTGATGGTGTCTATGATGGCCCTGGACTGCTCTCGCGGCAGGGCCGGGCAACCCCAGCTGCGGCCCAGCTTGTCATATTTTTGCAAATGCCTCGGGCTCGCATAGTCAGCCCCGTGCACCACTATGGCGCGCTTGCGGGCATTGCTGTTCTTGCCGGGACTGAGTCCGTCCAGGCGCAGTGAGTAGCCGTGCTTGCCCTGATAGGTCTCGGCGGTGCGATAGACCCCGAGGGAGCTCTGGCGGGAGTTGAGCTGGTTGGAGAACTGGCGCGCGGCCAGCTCCCCCGAATTGCGACCGTGGCTGACCCAGGTGTGGTAGAGCAGCTTGTGACGCTTCACGTCGATGACGAAGAGGCGGCGCATGGTCGAGGGTTTGCTGTAGTCGATGATGGTGAGTATGGGTTTGCGCTTGTGGCGCACATCTTGATAGCCCTGCAGGGCCTTGCGAAATACCTGCTTGTCCAGCTTGCCCGCCAGACCCAGCTGGCGATAGAGATCCTGATCCCAGCTGGCGTGGCCCTGGCTGCTGAAGCAGAGCGCCCCCAGCAGCAGCGGCAGCCCCAGCCAGAGGCTGGCCAGCCGCGACATCCAATACTGTCGCTTCATCCTGAAGTCGCTCCCCTTCCTGAACTGACGTTCTGAATGACGCCATGTCTCGCTGGATAGTTATATGCAAGCCACTGATAGTGCGCAATAAAAAACCACAAAAATGCCGACCTGAGTCGGCATTGACGGCAATATGTTGACGACCTTGCTCAGGCACGGATCAGGTAGTCCGCCTGACCAACCCACTTGTAGCTGGTCAGCTCGGTCAGTCCCATGGGGCCACGGGCGTGCAGCATCTGGGTCGAGACAGCGACTTCCGCCCCCAGGCCAAACTGGCCGCCGTCGGTGAAGCGGGTGGAGGCGTTGACGTAGACAGCCGCAGAGCCGGCGCCGTTGACGAAGCGCTCCGCATTGGCCAGATCGTTGGTCAGGATGGCATCTGAGTGGCCGGCGTTGTGCTCGCGCATGTGGGCCAGCGCCTCGTTGACGTCAGCCACCAGCTTGACCCCCAGGGTCAGTCCCAGCCATTCGGTGTCGAAATCTTCCGCTCCCGCCTCGCACAGGTTGTCGGCCCCTGCCAGCAGTGGCATGGCGTTGGCGGCGCCCACCAGGGTCACCTTGCGCTCGTTCATCAGGGAGACCAGCTGCGGCAGGAAGCGGGCGGCGATCTGCTCGTGAACCAGCAGGGTATCGAGGGCGTTGCAGGCGGAGGGGCGCTGCACCTTGGCGTTGTCGATGACCGCCAGGGAGCGTTCCAGATCGGCGCTCTCGTCCACGAAGATGTGGCTGATGCCAAAGCCGCCGATGATGACGGGGATGGAGCTGTTCTCCTTGCACATCTTGTGCAGCCCGGCACCGCCGCGGGGGATGATCATGTCCACATAGCGGTCGAGGCGCAGCAGCTCGCCCACCAGGGCCCGGTCCGGATTGTCGATGTACTGCACCGCATCCCCAGGCAGGCCGGAGGCGGCCAGCGCGCTCTGGATCACCCGCACCAGCTCCAGATTGGAGTGGAAGGTCTCGCGGCCACCGCGCAAGATGCTGGCGTTGCCGGTCTTGAGGCAGAGGCTGGCGATGTCGATGGTGACGTTGGGGCGCGCCTCGTAGATGACGCCTATGACCCCGATGGGCACCCGGCGACGGGAGAGGCGCAGGCCATTCTCCAGCACCCGGCTGTCGATCTCAGCGCCCACCGGATCATCCAGGGAGATCACCTTGCGCACGTCCGCCACTATGCCGGCGAGGCGGGCGGGGTTGAGCAGCAGGCGATCCAGCATGGCTTCCGACAAGCCGGCGTCGCGGCCAGCCGCTATATCCTTCTCATTGGCAGCCAGGATCTGCGCACTGTGCGCCTCCAATTCATCGGCGATGGCGGCCAGCGCCCGGTTTTTCTGCGCCGTACTGATGGTCGCCAGCTGATAGGCGGCCTCGCGGGCCGCCTGCCCCATTTTCTCCAGACTCATAACGTCATCCTTTTTCTCTTTCATAGGTGTCGCTTACAGCAGCACCATGTCGTCTCTGTGGATGGCCCATGATCCCGTAGCCATGGCCGCAGTTTCTATCGAGCCAGCTGCTTTACAGCAGCACCATATCGTCTCTGTGGATGGTCCATGCTCCCGTAGCCATGGCCGCAGTTTCTATCGAGCCGGCTGCTTTACAGCAGCACCATGTCGTCTCTGTGGATAGCAACGGCGCCATAGCCGTAACCCAGCACGGCCTCTATCTGATCCGAGTGTAGGCCCCGCAGCTTCTCAAGCTCCAGATGATCGTAACGGCAGATGCCGCGGGCCAGCTCGCTTCCCTGAGGGCCCAGGATCCGCACCACGTCGCCACGGACGAAGTCTCCCTTGACCGCGACTATGCCCTTGGGCAGCAGGCTGGAGCCCTTCTCCTGCATGGCTGCCACGGCCCCCTGATCCACCTGGACTTCCCCATGGGGGGGGGGCCCTGCCAGGATCCAGCTCTTGCGCCCTTCCAGCGGCGAGGCCAGCGCCGGAAACAGGGTGCCCACACGCTCGCCGGCGGCGAGGCGACCTATCACTTCCGGGATCTGGCCGGTGGCGATCACCACGTTGACCCCGGCGCGGCGTGCCACGTCGGCGGCCTGCAGCTTGGTGGCCATGCCACCGGTCCCGAGACCGCTGACGCTGTCACCGGCGAGGGAGCGCAGGGTGTCGTCTATGGTCTGCACCTCTTCGATGAGCTGGGCATCCGGGTTGGTGCGGGGATCCGCGGTAAAGAGCCCCTTCTGGTCGGTGAGCAGGATCAGCAGATCCGCATCCGCCAGGATGGCGGCGCGAGCGGAGAGATTGTCGTTGTCCCCCACCTTGATCTCGGCGGTGGCCACGGCGTCGTTCTCGTTGATGACGGGGATGATGCGATGATCGAGCAGGGTGCGCAGGGTGTCGCGTGCATTGAGGTAACGCTCCCTGTCCTCCAGATCGGCGCGGGTCAGCAACATCTGGCCGATGTGCAGCCCGTAGAGGTTGAACAGGTCCTGCCATACCCGGATGAGCTGGGTCTGGCCCACCGCCGCCAGCATCTGCTTGTTGGGCAGGGTCGGCGCCAGCGGAGGGTGCCCCAGGTGCTCACGTCCGGCGGCGATGGCGCCAGAGGTCACCAGAACGACACGGTGTCCGTGTCGATGCAGGGCGGCACATTGCCTGACCAGCTCCACCATGTGGGCACGGTTGAGACGGGCAGATCCCCCGGTGAGCACGCTGGTGCCCAATTTGACGACTATGGTTCTGTTTTCCATGGGAACAAAGGGTTAGAAAAGTAAGGAATCCCTTTATACCCACGGCCCTGTTACCCTGCAAGGCAATTAAGCCTCACAGCTGTCATGGCAAAGAAGGAGGCCCCGCGGATATGACCGCAGGGCCCGGGCGGATCAGGCCGCCGTCACGTTCAGCTCGGCGGTGACCTGCTTGGCGGGAGACAAGGTGCACTCCAGCAGGGTCAGCTTGGCGCTGATGAGCTTGTAGAAGTGGTTGAGGGTACGCTCGACCTCGGCCTGGTGCTTCTTGGGCAGCGGCTTGTTGATCCACTCCCCGTCCGCATTGTAGAAGCCGACCTGATAGTGATAGCTGAAGCTGTGGTCCTCCTGCTCCAGCACCAGCCACCAGCCCCAGAACTCCCGCTTGTCCGGCGCCGGTTTGGCGCTGACGCAGACGGAAAGGCAGTCGAAGCGGTAGCGTCCCTCTTCGCACAGATCCTCGCGCAGATAGGGGCCAATGGCCGCGAATTGCCTCAGCAATCGCTTGTAGGTCACTCTTTCTGACATGCTAACCTCCCTGTTGAACAAGCCATACCATCACATGGTGATGTTACATTTTTAGTTCTATATCATGTACATAAGTGTTTCTTTAGCCAATCTACCGTCTCTTTGAGCGCCTCGTCATACACCTCCAGCAGAGGCTGTTTGTCGAACACCACCGCCTTGCCATTGCGGCTGGCGGAGGCCAGGGCCCGGACATCCTGCTCGGGACAAATGAAGTCGCGCTTGTGGCCAATGCTCAGGATGGGCACAGAGGTGCGGCTCCCCAGCAACCCCTGGGTCTTGAGGGAGAAGACCTGGCACTTGGTGCGCAGCAGATCCCACTGGGCGGCATCGGCCCCCAGGCGGTTCGCCAGCCCGTCTCGCATCATGCGCGGACAGCGGGCAAACATCTCCTGATTGGTAAACACCTGATTGATGCCGGCCCCGATGCAGACCACAGTCCTGAGCTTGAAGGGCTCGATGAAGGCGAGGCGCGCCGCCACATTGCCGGCGAGGCGGAACCCCACCATGGCGATGCGCTGATGATCGACCCAGGCCACCTCGGAGAGGTGGTTGAGCACCGCCTGGTGCAGGCGACTGGTGTCCTGCACCAGAGGCCAATGCTCCGCATAGCCGGTTCCCGGCATGTCCAGCGACAGCATGCCGATGCCGTGGGGCTCGAGGCACTTGAAGTAGAAGTTGAGGAAGTCGACCTGGAGGGCGTCTATGCCGCCGCTGACGATGACCAGGGGCACAGGCCTGTCGGTGGTGGGCAGGTGCAGATAGCCTTGAATGGTCTTGCCCCGGAACGGGACCTGCAGCTCCTTGAGGGGCACCTTGAACAGCCTGCCTGCCTCGCGGTAGGCCATGTTGCAGAGCAGCTGGGCCTGATCCGCCAGCTCGTCATTCTTGAGGTGGGGGTAGCTCGCGATGGAGTAGTAGCGCACCGCCTTGAGCAGATTCTTCAACGCCCCGGCGCTGTCGCCCTGGCTGACCAGCTCGCGCCCGGCATTGAAATAGCGGCCAGCCAGCTGGCTCCACTCATAGACCCAGTTGCCGGGCACATAGCCTTTGATGGTATCCAGATAGCGCTCGTGGCTGCGCTCCCCCTGACCCATGGCGATGCGGGCAAGAGTCTGCTCCACTTCCACCGGATCCGCCCCCTGCCAGGCCCAGGTCGGCCGGCGCAGCAGGCGGTACCAATGGGGCGACAGGGCGCCGTCGATGAAGCTCTCGGCCAGGGAGCTGTCCTGCTCATCGACCAGGCTGGAGTTGGATATTTCGGAGGTTTCCAATACCTGTTTGACCCGGGTGAACAGCTTTTCCGTCAGGTTGGTATCGTCGTTTGGTTCCAAGATGGTGACTCTTCTGTCTCAAACAATGGTCCATCTTAACCACTTTTCACCGCGGGCAGCCACATCATAAACGCATAAGGCCCCAAACAGGGGCCCTATGAAACCATCTTGCCATCAGCGCGAGCGAGCCGCCCCACCAAAGTCAGGGGCAGACGGTGCGCCAAGGCAGGGGGCGATTACTCTTCGTCGCAGATCGGGTTGGCAAACTCCAGCGCCATGTCCCAGGGCTGCTCAATCCAGGTGTCCTGCGGGATGGCGACCTCGAAGTCATCCAGCAATTGCTCACCCATGGGCTTGGCGAAGATGGCGATGAACTTGGCCTTGGGATAGAGCTCGCGGATCGCCTTGGCGGTAGTTCCTGTGTCCACCAGATCTTCCACTACCAGCCAGCCTTCACCGTCACCGGCTGTGGTGGCGGCCTTGACGACCACCAGCTCACGCTGGCTGTTGTGGTCATAGCTGGAGATGCAGAGGGTTTCGACGTTGCGAATGCCAAGTTCACGGGCCATCAGGGCAGCAGGCACCAGGCCACCACGGCTGACCGCGATGATCCCTTTCCACTGGCTGACGGGCAGTTGACGACGGGCCAGACGGCGCGCTTCACGTTGCAGGTTATCCCACGACACATAGAATTTCTTTGGCATGCTATCGATCTCAACGAGTTATAAAGGCAATCACTAAGACATAAGAGTCCCGGCAGACACACGGGATCCGGTAAATTCTGGCCCCCGTTTCCTGAATTTTGCTTGCACTTTTGCGGCCTCAGGGATGAACCCTCGGCAGCAAAAAGCAGATGCATTGAAAGCAGGACGGGCATGGCTGGCGGCCATCTCGATCTAGACCCAGACCTCAGGCCAGCTGTTGGGCCGGTATGATAGCACCCTTTGCAGATAAAATGACTGGCAAACGTATGCGAAAAACAGGAAAAGTCGGCCATCTCCTGCCCGTTTGGCCTCCCCTCGGGGCCCAGTCCTCATCAACAGGGTGCTCATTCGAAGAGCAAACCTCGAATTTCGGGTAAAAAAATAGCAGGGGGAGGATGGAACCCTCACACACCTGCTGCTTTTCTGCTTTCTCTGTCAGCCTGGCTGACTGCCCGTCTTAACGACGACCGGCGTAGGGGTTCGGATAGTTGAAACCCTGGGTATAGAGAGACTGGGCAAACCAATAGGTTGAATTGCTGCCTGACATAATGAACTCCTGATTGCTTAACAAGTTACGTACCTTTAATGCGGGTTCAGATCCTTGAACAGACACTCGGTTCCGTGGAGGCGCACTTGCTTTGCTTCGGTTCCCTGGAGGCATTCATTGTCATCCTGACAAGTGGTTGACCCACGGCGGCTAATTTACCACCCGGCGGCGAAAAGACAATATTTTTGTGATGTGCGTCACGAATTTCATCTTCTGCTGGTAACCATGGGCGAGGCAGTCATGTTCGCCATTCAGGCTCCCTTTATCAGCACAAGCAGACCGCAATTTGCGCAGATCGCTCACATTTTTGTGTGATTGACTGTATTATCGTTACCCTCTTCTGCGGCCCACTGGGCCCTGTCCATTTCCGTGCTGGTAAGGAGTCCCGACGTGGCACAGCTTAGTTCTCTGTCTCCCAAATTGATTTGGCAATTCTTCGAGCAGATCTGCTCCATTCCCCACCCCTCCAAGCACGAGGCCAAGTTGAGCGCCTGGATAGTGCAGTGGGCTCAGGGGGAAGGCCTGGCGGTCAAACAAGACGCCGTGGGCAACATCATCATCAAGAAGCCGGCCACCCCGGGCATGGAAAACCGCAAGGCCGTGGTGCTGCAGGCCCACATCGACATGGTGCCCCAGGCCAATGCCGACACCCGGCACGACTTCACCCAGGATCCCATCGATGCCTACATCGACGGTGAATGGGTCACCGCCCGTGGCACCACCCTGGGGGCCGACAACGGCATGGGCATGGCAGGCTGTCTGGCCGTGCTGGCCGACAAGACCATCAAGCACGGCCCGCTGGAAGTGCTGCTGACCACGGACGAAGAGACCGGCATGACAGGCGCCTTCGGCCTGGAAGCGGGCTGGCTGGAGGGCGAGATCCTGCTCAACACCGACTCCGAAGAGGATGGCGAAGTCTACATGGGCTGCGCCGGCGGCGTGGATGCCAATATCCGCTTCCCGCTGGAGCAGGTTGCCGCCACCCAGGGTGAAGGTTTCGAGCTGCAGGTGAAGGGGCTGCGTGGCGGTCACTCCGGGGTCGACATTCACCGCGGTCGTGGCAACGCCAACAAGCTGCTGGTGCGCCTGCTCAAGGCCGCCGAGCCGCTGGGGGTGCGTCTGGCCGAGATAAGCGGCGGTACCCTGCGCAACGCCATCCCCCGCGAAGCCCGCGCCACCCTGCTGGTGCCCACCGCCAGCGTCAGCGAGTTCAAAGCCCTGGTTGACCGCTACGCCGGCATCTATCAGAGCGAGCTGGCCGCCACGGAAGCAAACCTGACCGTGCTGCTGAGCGGCCGGGACATGCCCGCAAAGCTGATGAGCGAATCCCTCCAGACCCGCCTGCTGGATGCCCTGATGGCCTGCCCCAACGGCGTCATCCGCATGAGCGATGCCATCCCGGGTGTCACCGAGACCTCCACCAACCTCGGCGTCATCAAGACCCTCGAGGGTGAGGTCTATGTGCAGTGCCTGATCCGCTCCCTCATCGACTCGGGTCGCGAGAGCGTCGAGCAGATGACCCGTTCCCTGTTCAGCCTGGCGGGCGCCAGCTGTGAATTCACCGGCGCCTACCCGGGCTGGGCACCGAACGTGGACTCCCCCGTCATGGCCCTGGTACGCAACAGCTACCAGACCCTGTTCGGCGAGATGCCGAACGTCATGGTGATCCACGCCGGTCTCGAGTGCGGTCTGTTCAAGAGCGCCTACCCGGATTGGGACATGGTCTCCTTCGGCCCGACCATTCGCGGCGCCCACTCACCGGACGAGCGGGTTCATATCCCGGCGGTCGAGCGCTTCTGGCAGCTGCTGGTCCATGTGCTGGAACAGATCCCGGCCAAGTAAGCACGGCCTCCCGAGCCACTCCATGCCCCGCCCAGTGCGGGGCATGTCATTGGGACTGTGCCCCTCCTTTCTCTGCGTTGACCCCTTCACTGCCCCTGCCGATCCCCCTTGAAATCGTATCCATAAGCAACCCTGGATTTGAAAACCTTTTCCATGATTTATGTAAATTTACAACACAATAAGTTGATCGAGATCACAAAAGCCTCTAGCATCAAATTGTGACCAAGGTCACAGGAAACAATAATCAACAGAGCGAAGAGGTAAGACTATGTTTGAGAACCTGGCAGTGCTGTTCCACCTTAAGGGCGCATCCAGCAAGAAAGGCACACAAGAGAAAGACACTTATGCGCCTTCGACTCGCAACTACTACTTCCGCTATGGCGCCTGATGTCGCCCGTCCGGAAGTTGAAAATTACGACGTAATAAAACTACAAAACAACTCAACAATTCACACCACAGCCACCCCCTCGGGGCGCTGTCCTGCCCGGGCCAGATGTTCCACGGCCAAACCTGAACTCCAACCATGAAGATGGGGCCCACAGGCCCCATTTTTTTATTGCTCGTCCCCGACGCCACCTTGCTGTGATACCGGCCCTGGCGAAGCGGACGCCGGCATCAGACCGCCTTTCCCAGCGGCGCCGCCTCCACCACGGGCAAGGGGAAGTGGCAGGCCACCTGATGGGCCTCTGTGCCACAGGGCTCCAGACTCGGCGAGGTGCCTCGGCACAGCTCTGTGGCATAGGGGCAGCGCTGATGGAAATGGCAGCCGCTCGGCGGCGAGATGGGTGAGGGGACGTCCCCGGTCAGCAGGATGCGCTGGTTGCGCCTGCGGGGATCCGGCACCGGGATCGCCGAGATGAGCGCCTGGGTATAGGGATGGCGCGGGCTCAGGTAGAGTTGCTGGGCCTCGGCCAGCTCGACGATCCTTCCCAAGTACATGACCGCAATCCTGTCCGAGATGTGTTTGACCACAGAGAGATCGTGGGCGATGAAGATGATGGCCAGATTCATCTCCCGCTGCAGGGTGAGCAGCAGGTTCACTATCTGGGACTGCACCGAGACGTCCAGCGCCGACACCGCCTCGTCGCACACCAGCAGTTTGGGCTTGAGGGCGATGGCGCGGGCTATGCCGATGCGCTGGCGCTGGCCGCCGGAAAACTCGTGAGGATAGCGATCCACCGCACTCTTCGGCAGGCCTACCTTGTCCAGCAGCTCCAGTACCCAGCCGCGTCGCTGCGCTGTGTTGCCTTTACCGTGGATGATGAAGGGCTCCTCCAGGATCTGGCCCACTGTGTGGCGACCGTTGAGGGATTCTGCAGGATCCTGAAAGACTATCTGCATCACCTGGCGCAAGGATCGCATCTCCCCGGGTGACAACCGGGTGATGTCGCGCCCCTCGAAGCTTATCTGCCCCGCCGTGGGTTCAAACAGCTTGAGCAGGGAGCGCCCCAGGGTAGACTTGCCGCAACCCGACTCCCCCACCAGCCCCAGCGTCTCCCCCTGCTTGAGATCGAAGCTGATGCCATCCACCGCATAGACGGTGTAGGGTTTGCGCAAAAAGCCGCCACCCATCTTGAAGTGCTGCTTCAAGTCTCTGACCGACAACAAGACGCTCATCGCCGCCGCTCCCGTCCATTCAGGTGAAGAGGCGACCTGCCGCCCTCCCTGTTGCTGAAATGCTGCTTCAAGTCTCTGACCGACAACAAGGTGCTCATCGCCGCCGCTCCCGTCCATCAAGGTAAAGAGCCGACATAGCCCCTTCCCGATTGCTGAGGTGCTGCTTCAACTCCCGTACCGACAACAAGATGCTCATATGCTCAACTCCTTCCAGTGGTGGCAGGCCACGGCGTGGCGCTCGCTCAGCTGCTCTGTCACCGGTATGGTGCTCACGCAGATCTCGGTGGCGTGGGGACAACGGTTGGAGAAGCGGCAGCCCGCCGGCATCTCGTGCAGGGCGGGCACCTGGCCCTTGATGGTCTTGAGCAGGCTCTTTGGCACGTCTTCGAGGCGCGGGATCGAGGCCATCAGACCATGAGTATAGGGATGGCGCGGGTGGTCAAACAGCTCGAAGATGTCGGCCCGCTCCACGGCGCGACCCGCATACATCACCACCACCTCGTCGCACAGCTCCGCCACCACCCCGAGATCGTGGGTGATGAAGATGATGGCCATGCCGGTCTGGGCCTGCAGCGCCTTCATCAGATCCAGGATCTGGGCCTGGATGGTGACATCCAGCGCAGTGGTCGGCTCGTCGCAGATGAGCAAATCCGGCTCGCAGGCGAGCGCCATGGCGATCATCACCCTCTGGCGCATGCCGCCGGAGAGGTTGTGGGGATAGACGGCGAAGCGCTGGGCCGGCTCCGGGATCCCCACCTTCTGCAGCATGGCGATGGCGGCCTCCTTGCGCTGCGCCTTGCTGAAATCGGGCCTGTGCAGGCTGAACACCTCCATCAGCTGAGTCCCGACCGTTTGCACCGGATTGAGCGCCGTCATCGGCTCCTGGAAGATCATGGAGATGCGGTTGCCGCGCACCTTGTACATCTGATCCGGCGGCAGCGACAGCAGCTCCTCCCCCTGAAAGCGGATGGAGCCCGCCACCACCTGACCGTGGGGCCTGGGCAGCAACCCCATGATGGCCAGCGAGGTAACGCTCTTGCCGCAACCTGACTCACCGACGATACCTAGGGTCTGGCCCGGGGCGACCTGGAAGCTGACCCCGTCGAGCACCTTGATCTTGCCGTCGTCGACGCTGAACTCCACCTCGAGATCCCGCACCTCCAGGATGGGGGCCCTGCCCTGACCGTTATCAGCGGTGAACTGCCCCCCACTATCTCGGACGTCGAGGATGGGGGCCTGTGTCTCTGCCATCGCCTCCCCCTTCTCAATGATGCGCATAGGTCTTGTCGATCAGGGTGATGGGAGAGAGCGACTCACCCGCTTCCTTGGCATTGCTGGTCTCTTCCTGCACCTTGGGATCGAGCCAGAGCAGGCCGCCACTGCTGTGGGGGTAGCCGTCCATGGGCCAGTAGAGCAGATCCGGGGTG
Organism: Aeromonas ichthyocola; assembly: GCF_046087985.1. Classification (NCBI taxonomy): domain Bacteria; kingdom Pseudomonadati; phylum Pseudomonadota; class Gammaproteobacteria; order Aeromonadales; family Aeromonadaceae; genus Aeromonas; species Aeromonas ichthyocola. The sequence continues at coordinate 83,490 of NZ_JBJSWH010000005.1, read as the reverse complement.
TTACGGGTGGCGGGCACCTCCGGCAGCATCACGTGGCGCCAGCTGCTGGCCCGCACGTAGTTGAGCTGCACCCCGGGCACGAAGATGGCGAGGTCATAGATGCGCTGCTGGATCTGGCGGGAGATCTCGGCTCGCTTGGTCATGTCGAACTCGACGTTGTAGGCGTCAATCAACCCGTCCAGCTCCTTGTCGGCCACGTTGAACAGGTTGTTGGTCTGGGGCTTGTTGGCGTTGGCCGAGTGGAACGACTCCCAATATTGCGGGTAGAGACCGCTACCACCCCAGCCGAGCCAGGCCGCCTCGTGTTTCTTCTCCAGCATCACCTTGAAGCCGGTGGCCCCATCCACCAGGTTGAGCTCCAGATCCAGGCCCGCCTTCTTGGCCTCTTCTTTCAGCACAGTCAGCCGTTTGGAGTGCTCCTGGCTGGTGTAGGTGAGGGCCAGGGTCAGCCGCTCCCCCTTGTCGTTTTGCAGAATGCCGTCCGGCCCCGGCTTGTTGTAGCCGCCCTTGGCGAAATACTCCCGCGCCTTGGTGATGTCATAGGCCCGCTCCGGCAGCTTGATGTCGGTGAATTCGCCAAAGCCCGAGCCGAAGGTGGTGGCCCTGTCATAGTCGCCGTGCAGCACTGTCGCAATCATCTTGTCCAGATTCATGGCGTACTGAATGCCGAGCCGCACATTGAGATCCGCCAGCTTGGGGTTGGCCACATTGAGGTGCACCCCCTGCCCCCCTTGTTTGGTGTCTGTCATGGCCATCACCTTCTGCACATAGCCCTTCTTGTATTCCGGGGTCACGGCTTTTTCATGCCACCAGTTGGGCAGTATCATCTCGAAAGTATCTATCTCTCCCTTGAGGAAGTGGCGAAACGCTATGTTGTGATCCCGGATCACCTGCACCTTGATGCGGTCGATATTGAATCTGTGCTGGTTGTAGCGATCCTGCTGGGCCCACCAATCCTTCTGCTTGCTGAAGGTGATGGACTTGCCCTTCTTCACCTCGCTCATCACATAGGGGCCAGTGGTCGGCACCACAGCCCAGTTGTACTGCTTCACCCAGTTCGGGCCCATCTTGTAGTAGTGCTTCGGCTGGGGCCAGAGCTCAGTGGTGTTGAGGAGATCCAGCCTGGCCTTGCGGCTGCCCGCCTTCACCAGGATGGTGTGATCGTCAATCTTCTCCACCGCCACCACCTCCGTGGTGTAGTAGTTGTTGAACCAGGGCCCCTTGATGTCCTTGGAGCGCATCATCTCGTAGCCGAAGGTGTAGTCGTCGGCGGTGACGGGCTTGCCGTCAGACCATTTGGCGCGGGGATCCAGCTTGAAATAGACGGTCTGGCTGTCCGGTGCTATGGCCCAGGCGCTCGCCAGCGAGGGAATGGGGTTGCCGGTGTTGGGGTGGAAGCTGATGAGCCTCAGCTGGTTGTCCAGGATGAAGGAGCGGAACGAGCCGTTGGAGTCGGGCCCCACGGTGCGAAACGTCAGCGGAAAGCTGTCGATGAAGAGGTTGAGGGTGCCGCCGGGCTGCGCCTTGGGGGAGGCAAACACAGGGTCTGTGTCATTGGTCTCCCACTTGAGATCCGCGGGCAGGCTGGCGGCCCACACCCAGGATCCGTTCACCAGCACGAAGAGAGCACCTATCCATTTGATTTTATTTTTCATGTTTGACTTCCAGGTCATGCCCCTGCACCGGGGGCGTCTCAATTAAGGGTTGGATACCCAGGGCCCTGAGGCGCGCCCCGGGTCACTGATAACGGGTAAACTTGCGCGGATCGAACGCCTCGCGGATCGCCTCCCCGATGAAGGAGACCATGATCAGCACCAGGCTCACCGCCGCCACCACAGAGCTCACTATCCAGATGGCATCCAGGTTGTTGATCCCCTGCGAGAGCAGCTCCCCCCAGCTCGGGGTCGGCGGGGCCAGGCCGAAGCCCAGGTAGTCCAGCGCCGTCAGGGTGGAGATGTTGCCCACCACGGCGAAGGGGGCCAGGGTGACTATCATCATCAGGGTGTTGGGCAGTATGTGGTTGAAGATGATCCGTTTGGTGCTCGCCCCCTGGGCCCGCGCCGCCATCACATAGTCCCGCGCCCGCTCCTTGTAGGTGAGGGTACGCATGTACCAGGTGATCCCCATCCAGCCGAACAGCACGTTGATCCCCACGAAGAGGCCGAAGTTCGGCTTGGCCAGTGACACCAGTATCATGATGACGTAGAGGAAGGGTACCTGGGACCAGATCTCGATAAAGCGCTGCAAGATGAGGTCAAAGCGCCCGCCGAGGAAGCCCATCATGCAGCCGATGCTGACCCCGATGACATAGCTCGCCACCAGGGTGATGAAGGCAAAGCCGATGGCGATGCGAAAGCCGTAGACCAGGCGCGCCAGCACGTCGCGACCGCTGGTGTCGGTGCCGAGGAAGTGGCGCTCCGTGAGGCTGGGAGCATAGGGCGGGTAGGCCTCCTCCTTGAAGTCCTGCTCATAGGGGTTCCAGGGCACCAGGGGCAGCAGCACCCAGTCCCCCTTCTCTTCCTGTGCAAATTTGCCCTTGAGCTGGCGGTAGTTGGTCTCGTACTCGTAATCGAGCCCGAACTGCTGGCCCGGGATCACGTCGCCATAGGTGGGGAAGTAGAGCTCTCCCTGATAGCTCACCGCCAGCGCCCGGCTGTTGACCAGCAGCTCCGCCAGCAGGGAGATGACCACCAGGGCCGAGAAGATGACAAAGGAGTAGTAACCGCGCTTGATCGACTTGAAGCGCTTGAGTTTTTTCAGCGTTACCGGGTTCAGGTTCATGGCTATTCTCCAAACCGCACGCGGGGGTCAACCAACGGGATGGCAACACAGATATCGGTGGCGATAGGGCGCACAGTTAAACTGGCCGTGACTAGCGAAAGATGACTCATGCTCAGTCTCCAAACCGCACGCGGGGGTCAACGAGGGCAACGCAGATATCGGAGACGATATTGCCCACCAGCATCAGCATGGAGGTGATGGCCAGTATGCCCATGACGGTGGGGTAATCCCGCTCGACGATTGCCTCGTAGCCGAGCAGACCTATGCCGTCGATGTTGAAGATGGTCTCGATGAGGAAGGAGCCGCCGAAGAAGACGGTGAGCACGGACCCCAGGTGACTGGCGATGGGGATCAGGCTGTTGCGCATGGCGTGATCGGTCACCGCCTTGCGAAACGGCAGCCCCTTGGCCACGGCGGTGCGCACGTAATCCGCCGACAGGTTCTCCATCAGGCTGTTCTTCATGGTCATGGTGAGGATGGCAAAATCCCCGATGGCGTAGGCGATGAGGGGCAGCAGGGCGTGGGCGAAGAGGGTGCGGATCTGATCCCAGCCGCTCTCCATGGAATCGAAATCGTCCCCCGGGAAGCCCCCCATGGGCAGCCACTCCAGATGGAAGGCAAATACCGTGATGAGGAAGATCCCCACCACGTAGGCAGGCAGCGCATAGGCCATGTAGATGAGCATGGAGCTCAGGGAATCGAAGCGGCTGTTGTGCCTGAGCGCCTTGGCCACCCCGAGCGGGATGGAGACGGCGTAACTCAGCAGGAAGGTCGCCAGCCCGAAGAAGGCCGTCACCGGCAGCCGCTCCTTGATGAGATCCCACACCGGCTCGTAGTAGCGGGTCGACTCCCCGAGATCCAGCACCGCCAGCTTCTGCAGCCACTCCCAGTAGGCGATCAGCATGGGCTTGTCGAGACCGTAAAAGGCCTTGAGCTCCTCGATCTGCTCATCGGAGAGCGCCTGCGCTCCCTTGCTGCCGCTGGAGCGACCTGTCTCGTTCTGCGAGACCTGTGCCTGCAGCAACATGCGCTCGACCGGGCCGCCCGGCACGAAGCGGGTGATGGTGAAGACGAGCAGGGTGATACCGAGAAACGTCGGGATGATCAGAAGCATCCGACGTAAGAAATACGACAGCATGGTGGAACCTCGTCCTTGTTGTTCTTTTATGGTCAGTCACATCCGGTGACCGGCCTATGCTTCCTGGCATTACTCACTGAATTGACTGGTATTGGCAGACAATCCCGCTCGGCCACTGTAAAAGCTCTGCAACAAAAATCAAGTAGAACTAAGCCCATCGATCGTCAGTGAGGTCCGCAGCATAACTCACCGATGTTTTTTTCCAAAAAATCCAACTTCAATATAAAAAACTGCTACCCCTTCTCATTTAACTTGTTTTTAATTATTAAAAAATTAATTACACATCCGTTTGAAATTCAAAAAATACAAATAAAAACATACAGATAAAATCAAACACCCTCTCATCTCATTTTACCTATTAAAGAAGAGGGAAATATCCTCCGGCCTGAACCTGAACTGAAATCCCCCTAGCACCGAAGATAGATTTAAATACTGCAAAAATGTCATTCCACGATACCGAGGTCATGGCGACAGGTGGTTTATCGATAAGTTCAAAACTAATCAATAAAATGGGGAAATACAAAGTTAACAACATATTTACATGAGCATCCGCATTCTTTACGGAATAAAACGCCAAAAAAATCGCCCAAATCCTGCACAGTCTTCTAATTCCCCTTCCAGTCACCATCCTGGCCGCTCCATTTGACGTCAATCATCAAAGCTTGATAAGCCTTACGCACCGCTCCAACGAGGGCGGTAAGGGAAGCAAACAAAAAAACAATCAGGAAGGATACTAACGATGCTTAGGAAAAGCAGACTCTCTGCTGCCGTAGCGTTTGCCTTGGCGAGCGCGGCAGTTGTGGTCACCCCTGCCCTGGCCGAAGAGGGCCAGAACGTCGAAAAACTGCAAAAAATCAAGGTCACCGGCTCGCGGATCTCCCGGGTCGATGTGGAAGGGTCCACCCCCGTCGTCTCGGTGACCAAGGCCAAGATCGAAGCATCGGGTCAGCAGACCGTCGCCGATTACCTCAAACAGGCCTCCTACAACTCCTTCGGTGGCGTCTCCCCGGCCTCCGGCAGCTCCTTCCAGTCTCAATCCACCGTCGGCCTGCGCGGCCTGGGCTCGGAGCGCACCCTGGTCTTGCTGAACGGCAAGCGGGTGGCAGGCTCCCCCACCATGGGCGGCACCTCCATCAACCTCAACACCATCCCCATGGCCGCCGTTGAGCGGGTCGAAGTCAACCTGGACGGCGGTTCGGCCATCTATGGTTCCGACGCCATCGGCGGTGTCATCAACGTGGTGCTCAAAGAGGGCTATGAGGGCCTGACCTTCCAGGGACGTCTCGGTTCCCCGACCGAGCCGGGCGGCGATGAAGCCAGCGGCTCCGTCGTGGCGGGCGTCAACGGCGAGAAGGGCTCGCTGATGGCGGTCTACGAGCACGACAAGAAAGACGTCGTCTATGCCCGGGATCGTGACTATCTCGCCAAGCAGGGCAACGACGCCCCCAGCGCCTACGGCCGCAACGTGGAGGGGATCACCGGCCTCGACGCCAACGGGGATCCCATCTGGAAATACGGCCCCCTGGCCGGTGCCACCAATGCCGACGGCAGCTGCAAGGAGCCCTTCATCGGCTTCGAGGGCGGCTGCAACTTCAACTACGGTCAGGTCGCGGCCACCACGGCCTCCCGCAGCCGTGACACCCTCTATCTGAACGGTCGCTACCACCTCAACGACAATGTCGACTTCGTGCCGCAGATCATCGGCTCCCGGGTCGAGAGCTTCGGCCGCTTCGCCCCCGCCGCCGGCGCCTTCGCCATAGACCCGTCCAATCCGAACAACGCCCAGTTCTTCGCCGATAACGGGCTGGACGCCGCCGCCACCCAGGGTCTGGGTGAGGCCGCCTACGCCTACTACCGCTTCAGCAACGTCGGTCCCCGTGACAACTATGTCACCGACATGACCGGCAGCCTCAACCTCGGCTTCGAGGGCACTGTCACCACAGAATCCGTGGGCGACATGCAGTGGAACGCCGGTTACATGTACTCCAAGACCGACAACAAGGAGAACGGCACCGGTTACGTGCTGCAATCCGCCGCCCAGCAGGCCATCGCCGACGGCAAGTTTGTCGGGGGCGAGTTCGATCCCAAGAGCACGGCCGCCATGGCCGCCGACACCAGCCGCCGCTCCACCATGGACTTCTACCAGTGGTACGCCGGTGTCCAGTGGGACATGGGTGAGCTGCCGGCCGGGCCGGTCAGCTGGTACGCGGGCGCCGAGTACAACGACTGGGTCTATACCGACAAGTACGATGCCCAGTCCGAGGCGGGCAACATCATAGGCTCCGCCGGCAACTCCTCCGGCGGGGTGCGCGACGTCACCGCCGCCTACATCGAGTCCCTGGTGCCCATCACGGAGCAGGTCGAGCTGAACCTGGCCGGCCGCTTCGATGACTACAGCGACTTCGGCAGCGCCTTCTCCCCCAAGGCGAGCCTGCGTTACCAGCCGCTGGACAACCTGATGCTGCGCACCTCCTGGTCCCGCTCCTTCCGCGCCCCCAGCCTGAGCGATCTCTACGCTGCTGACTCCTTCTCGGCCGACTGGGCCAAGGACTATGTCTACTGCGAGGCCAACGGCATCTCGGCGGCAGACTGCCCGAACCGCCAGTACGACACCACCCGCACCGCCAATGAGGAGCTGAAGGAGGAGACGGCGGACACCTGGAACTTCGGGGTGGCCTACAGCCCGCTGGATGACCTGAACCTCTCCCTGGACTACTACACCATCAAGATCGAGGACGTGATCCAGCTGAACACCCTGCAGTCCGTCATCTATGACGAGCTGAACAACGGGGGCTCCAGCAACATCACCCGCAACAGCCAGGGCAAGATCAGCAACGCCATATCCCCCATGGTCAACCGGGGCACCCTGAACACCAGCGGCCTGGATCTCAAGCTGGATTACCGCTACGACCTGACCTCCGCCACCATTCGCTATGACCTGGGTGGCACCTACATCCTGGACTACAAGGAAGGTCTGTACGCCGGTGGCCCCGTCATCGACAAGATCGGCCAGAACGGCAAGCCGCAGATGCGCTTCAGCACCGGCGTGGGTGTCAACGTGCCCCAGTGGTGGAACATGGATAGCTACCTGAGCGCCAACTACATCGACTCCCAGAGCCAGGACTACATCGCCGACACAGGTGAGGAAGTGGGCCACATCGCGTCCCAGACCACCTGGAACCTGAACGTCGGCGTGGATGCCCCCTGGAACGGCAAGATCCAGGTCGGGGTGAAGAACATGTTCAACGCGGGCCCGTCCCTCGAGAGCGATGGCTTCACCTATGACGAGGAGCTCTACAGCATCGACGGTCGCATCTACTACCTCGACTACGCCCAGAAGTTCTGATCCACCAGGAAAGTGACGAGCCGGCCCCCTCGGGCTGGCTCTGCCCCATGCCCCAAGGAAGTCACGGAGATAGGGTAATCCTATGAAAAAAAGGACTATTACAATGAAGAAAGCGCTCCTCGGCAGCCTGGTTTCGGCTGCCCTGCTGACCAGCTTCAATCTGAGTGCCGCCTCTGCCGGTCAGGCAGTGGACGCTCAAGCCGCCACCGACAATGCCTCCAAAGTGTCCCAGCAGAAGATCGACAGCTACGCCGAGTCTGCCGAGTCTGCCCTGGCCCAGTACAAGGCCGCCCTGCGTCAGGTCGACAGCCTGCGCACCTACAACGAGCAAGTGGGCAAGATGGTCGACTCCCAGAGTGCCGAGCTGGCCTCGATGCAGCGCCAGATAGCCCAGATCGATCAGACCAGCACCGAGGTGGTGCCCCTGATGCTCAAGATGATCGACTCCCTCGATCAGTTCGTCGCCCTGGACTTGCCGTTCCAGAAGGTCGAGCGGGAGGACCGCGTGGCGGTCCTGACCGACCTCATGAACCGGGCCGACGTCACCATCTCCGAGAAGTACCGCAAGATCCTTGAGGCCTACCAGATCGAGGAGGGCTTCAGCCGCACCATAGAGTCCTACAAGGCGAGCCTGGACAAGGACGGCGGCGAGAAGACCTACGAGTTCCTGCGGGTCGGCCGCATCGCCCTGCTCTACCAGTCCCCGGACGGCAACGAGACCGGCATGTGGAACAAGCAGACCCGCCAGTGGGAAGAGCTGCCCCAGGAGTATCGCAGTGCGGTTGAACAGGGCCTTCGCATCGCCAAGAAGCAGGCGCCTCCCGCCCTCATCAAGCTGCCGGTTCAAACTGCGGAGAAAGCATCATGAAAGGAATCAGACTCGCCATTGCCTCCCTGATAGCGGGAGCCACCCTGATCACCCTGCCGGTGACCGCCGCCGAGAAGCCGGTGGATCTCAATGCCCTGCTCAATCAGGTCAAGGCCGCCAGCACCAGCGAATCCCAGCTCAACAAGGAGCGGGAGGCCCGCTTCCTGGCTGACAAGAACGAGCAAGGGGCCCTGCTCGCCAAGGCCAAGGCCGAGCTCGCCGCCGAGACCGCCAAGGGCGAGCAGCTCAAGGCCACCTTCGATGCCAACGACAAGCAGCTCACCGAGCTGACCGAGACCCTGCGCCAGCGTTCCGGCAACATGGGCGAGATGTTCGGCGTGCTGCGCCAGTTCGCCGGCGAGTTCAAGGGGATCTTCAACGCCTCCGCCCGCCGGGTCGAACACCCGGAACAGGCGGCGCTGCTGACCCGCCTGGCGGAGAGCAAGGAGCTCCCCTCCAGCGACGACCTGACCGCCTTCTGGACCACCACCCTCGGCCGCATGGTGGACGGTGGCAAGGTGAGCCAGATCCCGGCGACCGTGGTCTATGGCGAGGGCAACCAGGCCGAGAAGACGGTGACCCAGATAGGCGAGTTCAACACCGTCTCCGAGGGCAAGTACCTCACCTTCGTGCCTGAGACCGGCAAGTTCGAGCAGCTCTCCCGTCAGCCGGACAACGCCGTGCTGGAGCCCATCGCCCAGTTTGAGCAGGGCAACGGCGCCGTCGAACCCATCTTCATCGACCCCTCCCGCGGGGTGATCCTCTCCCTGCTGGTGCAGTCGCCGACCTTCAAGGAGCGCGTCGATCAAGGGGGTGAAGTGGGCTACGTCATCATGGTGCTCGGCGTGCTCGGCACCCTGCTGGCCATCTTCTGCGGCCTGCGCCTGTCGATGATCGGCAGCGCCATGCGCAAGCAGCTGAAATCCGATCAGATCGTCAAGGGCAATCCCATCGGCGAGATGCTGGGGGCCTATCAGTCCCACCGCGGTGACAACATAGAGGATCTGGAATCCAAGCTCGACGAGATCATCCTGCGCAACGTGCCCAAGTTCGAGAAGGGCATCAGCATCATCAAGCTGATCGCCTCGGTGGCGCCGCTGCTGGGTCTGCTGGGTACAGTGGTGGGGATGATAGCCACCTTCCAGGCCATCACATTGTTCGGTACCGGGGATCCCAAGCTGATGGCGGGCGGCATCTCCGAGGCCCTGGTCACCACCATGCAGGGTCTGGTGGTCGCGGTGCCCATGCTGTTCCTCTACACCATAGTGCAGACCCAGAGTCGTCGTCTCATCCAGGTGCTGGAAGAGCAGAGCGCCGGTTTCGTCGCCCGTTATCAGGAACGTCTGCACGCCGCCAAAGCCGCAGCCTAAGGAGTCACCCATGTGGTTCTGGTTGATTGAAGAAGTCGAGTCGGTCCGCCGGTTTCTGGGATTGGGGGGCGACGTGCTGGTCGCCCTGTTCTTCCTGACCCTGATGATGTGGGCCCTGCTGCTGGAGCGCTGGTTCTACTTCATGGCGGTCTACCCCCAGCAGGTGAAGCAGACCAAGGCGACCTGGATGGCCCGTAGCGATCACCTCTCCTGGTCTGCCAAACAGATCCGCCGCGAGCTGGTCTCCCGGGTCGCCATGGCGGTGGACAAGGGGATGCCGGTCATCAAGGTGCTGATCGCGCTCTGTCCGCTGATGGGGCTGCTCGGCACCGTGGTCGGCATGGTGCAGGTGTTTGACACCCTCGCCATCACGGGCACGGGTTCCCCCAGGGCCATGGCCTCGGGGATCTCCAAGGCGACGGTACCGACCATGGCGGGCATGATTGCCGCCCTTTCCGGCCTGTTTTTTGTCAACCAGCTCGATCACAAGGCCAAGTTGGCGGTGCAGAAGCTGGAAGACAACCTGAAACACGGCTGATGCAGGATGCACTCCCCCGGCCGGGCACTGCCCGCCGGGGCACAGAACAAGCAAGGAGTTTTTGCCATGAGAAAACGTCACAGCGACAGCGGTGCCGATGAGGCGGCCATCGATCTGACCCCCATGCTGGACATAGTGTTCATCATGCTGATCTTCTTCATCGTCACCACCTCGTTCGTCAAGGAGTCCGGCGTGGAGATCAACCGCCCGAGCGCCAGCACGGCCGAGACGGTGAAGAAGGGGAACATCATGGTCGCGGTCCGCGAGAACGGCCAGGTCTGGGTCGACAAACGGGTCGTCGAAGTGGGCGCCGTGCGTGCCAACATCGAGCGGCTGCGGGCGGAGAACCCGGAGAGCGCCGTGGTGATCCAGGCCGATACCGAGTCCCGTTCCGGGCTGGTGGTCCAGGTCATGGATCAGATCCGCATGGCCGGTGTCCAGAACATCTCCATCGCGGCGAGCAAGAGCAGCTGATGCCGGAGCGAGCACCATGAGATACCTGATAGCGATAGCTGTCTCCTGTGTGGTGGTGTTCTTCCTGTTTCTGGGAATGAACAAGCTGATCACACCGGATCACCGGGAGCTGACGGAGAGAGAAGACGTCACCATGACCGACTTCATTCGCCTCAAGCCCCAGGAGACACTGCAAGAGAAACAACGGGAACTGCCCAAGCCGCCGCCCCCGAACCGCCCGCCTCCCCCACCCGAGATGGAGGTGGCGAGCACCGACAGGCCCAAGATGGATAGCGCGCCCATGGACATGCCCAAGCTCGACATCCCGGTCAACATCGGCGGCGGCAACGCCCTGGGTGCCTACAGCACAGGGGGCGGTGGCGGCGGCATGGGCGGCAACAACGGCGCCATGCCCATGGCGACCTTCGAGCCCATGATGCCCCGCAAGGCGGCGCTGGCCGGCCTCGCCTCCGGCAAGGTACTGGTGGAGTTCACCGTGACCGAGCGCGGCACCGTCAGCAACATCCGGATCGTCAAGGAAGAGCCCCGCAGCTACGACCTCGGCAAGGAGGCACGCAAGACCATAGCCAAGTGGACCTTCAAGCCGGCCATGGTGGATGGCAAGCCCCAGGCCAGTCGCATGCAGCAAGAGATCGAGTTCGCGGTCAACTAAGGAAGGTGGCGATGAAAAAGTTACATACCCTGATCCTCGCCCCGGTGGCCATGGCGGTACTGCTCAGCACCGCCAGCTGGGCCGCCGAGCAACCCGCCCTGTCTGACCGCGCCTACCGCGCGGTCAACAAGGCCCAGGCGTTGATCACCGAGAAGAAATACGGCGAGGCCAATGCTAAGCTGCAGGATGCGCTCTCGGGCGCAGGCGATCGGGTCTACGACAAGGGGGTCATCTTGCAGACCCTGGGCTTCGTGGCCGCCCAGCAGGAGAAATACGGCCAGGCGACCAAATACTTCGCCGACGCCATCGCCACCGGCGGCCTGCCGCAGCCGGTGGCCCAGCAGGTGCGCTACAACCTGGCCCAGCTCTACATGGCGGAGGGCAACTTCAAGGCCTCCATCAGCACCATGAATGAGTGGTTCGCGAACCTTGGAAAAGATGAGAAGCCGACCCCCCACGCCTACATCACCCTGGCCAACGCCCATGTGCAGCTCAAGCAGTACCGGGAAGCCATACCGGCGGTGGATCAGGCGATCAGGCTCTCCGCAGGCAAGGCGCCGGAGTCCTGGTACCTGCTGAAGATGGCTGCCCACTACGAGCTGAAACAGTACAAGCCGGCCACCGAGGTGCTGACCGCCCTGGTGGACAAGTACCCGGAGAAGAAGAAGTACTGGACCCAGCTCTCGGCCATGCACATGCAGGCGGGCAACGATGCCAAGGCGCTGGCGGCGCTCGAGTCGGCCTACAACCTCGGCATGCTGACCGAGGCGACCGAGTTGCAGCGGCTCGCCAACTACCTCGCCTTCGCCGGCATTCCCCATCGCGCCGCCCGCGTGATGGAGAAGGCGATGAAGGAGGGGCAGATCGAGAGCAGCGCGGCCAACTACAAGACCCTCGCCAACTACTGGCATCAGGCCAAGGAGCTGGATCCCGCCATCGACACCCTGGCCAAGTCCTATCAGCTGGCCCCCAGTGCCGAGCTGCAGCTGAAGATGGCGCGCATGATGATCCAGAGCAAGCGATACAAGGATCTGGTAGCCCTGGCCGCCAAGCCCGCCGTCAATGCCAGCGGTGAACAGCGCGCCGATCTCAAGTTCCTGACCGGGGTCGCCTACTTCGAGCAGCAGAAACCCAAGGAGGCGCTCAGCGCCTTCACCCAGGCCGCCCAGAATGGCAACGTCAGTGGCCGCGCCTCCCCCTGGATCAGCTTCCTGAAGGAGCAACAGGGCGGCGCCGTCACTCAATAAACCGGCACGTCATGGGCAAGCATCCGCCCATGGCGACTGCCCATCCACAAGGGGTTAGCCCCCACAGCTTGCCTGGTGGCAATTGGCCGCTCTTCGGAGCGGTCTTTTTTATGATCCCCTCCCCCCTTTCACGAAACGCCTTCCTTATATAAGGCGCAAAAAATCCGGAGCCTGGGCTCCGGATTGGGTCATTGCGTTGAAACGGGGCTGCCCCCCTTCAACAGGTCATCAGTAACTGCATACCAGCTTCCAGCTGCCGTCGCCCGCCTTGGGTTCGCTGCTGGTCCACCAGTTGGCCTGCCAGACTGCCTTGCCGTTGGTCATGCGATCGTTGCCATTGGCGTGATCCCCGCGAGGCCAGCTCGGATAGGCCGGATAGGCCGCCGGGTCCACGCTCTGGCTGGTGCAGCTGGTGCCACCGCTGCCGCCATCACCCCCACTGCTGCCCCCCAGCACCGCCTCGGCCAGGGCCGGGAAGTCGGACTTCAGGCCTATGGTCTGGCTGCCGGCAATCAGGCGCATGCCGCTCGGCACCCCCGCCGCCGGCAGGTAGTAGGTCATGGCCACTTCCACCTCGGTGCCCGGCGCCCAGGCCTTCCAGGCCGGCAACGTCAGGGCCACCTTGTGGAAGTCCTTCTCATTGGCGATGCCGTCGGAGTTCTGGTTGCCGCCGCTCTCCACTACCTTGAGCCCCATGCCGCTCTGATCCGTGATGGTGTCAGAGGTGGAAGTGGGCATCAGGAACTCGATGCGGGTGCCGCCCGGTATGGTCTGGGTCGACTTGTTGGTGAGCTTGAGGGTCGGGTTGATCGGGTAGTTGGAATCCCCCTCCTTGAAGCCCGAGAGGCTGACGCCTATGTCGAGCTGAGCGGCCGGGGCCGGCAGATCGTTCTGCTTCAGGCTGGCCTTGCTCGCCTTGCTGAACTTGTCGTAAGCCAGGCTGGTGAGGGTGCTGCCCATGACATACTCGTTCTTGGCAGCGTCGAAGTCGTAGTCCCCCGCCATCTCCCAGAACATGACGCCACCCAGGCCCCGATTGACTATGTAGTCGAGCTTGTGACCCATGGACTCTTCATCTTCGGTGGAGAGGAACACCTTCTTCTCTTCGTTCCAGAGCCAGGGCGCATGGGCCTTGTCATCGTAGTAACGCACGTACTGGCCCTGGATCACGTGGGCCGGGTTGTTGGGATCCAGACCCCAGGCAGTGCCATAGCTCGGCAGTGTGGTGATGCCGAGGCTGGCCGCGTGCTCCAGGTTCTTGGCGTGCCACATGGGCACGGCGCCACCGCCTATCTCCTTGCCGTTCTTGTCGAGATCATGCCAGATGTTGTCGATGCCGACCGCACCATTGCCGCAGGGAACTGTGCTGCCCCCCGTGCCCGGCTGACAGGCGCTCTGGCTCGGCAGCGCCGCCTTGCCCCCCAGGCCATGGGTACCACCTGTCACCCCTTGCCAACCACGGGTGTAGTAAGGCACCCCTATGTTGATCTTGCCTGCCGCCAGGGCACCACGGAAGTAGTGGGCCGCCCAGGCGGAGTTCAGGTAGCCGATGGCACCGAACTGGGCCTGGTTGTAGACACCCCACTGGGCCAGCTCGGGATCCGCCTTGTTGTCGAACAGGGCGGCATTGTGGCCGACGAAGTGGTTCCAGGCGCCGTGGAAGTCATAGGTCATCAGGTTGACGTAATCCAGATACTGGGTGACCTGGAAGTTCTCCATGCCGCGCAACAGGTAGGCCGAGGCCGGCGAGGCTATGGTCAGCATGTACTTGCGACCGTCCTCGGTGCCGGCGCTGTCGAGCCGCTCGCGCAGTGTCTTCATCAGCACTTCGTAGTTCGCAAACAGCTTGGCCCGGCACTGGTTGGAGAGCGGGAAGTCGTTGGGGTTGCCCGCATCCTTCATGGAGGTGGGGTACTCGTAATCCACATCCACGCCGTCGAAGCCGTACTGGCGGATGAAGCTCACCGCCGAGTTGGCAAAGGCGTTGATGCCGGCGGTATTGACCGAGCAGTCGCCCTTGGTGGTGGCGGTGTAGAAGCCGCGGGTATCGGCCCAGCCACCCACGGAGATCAGGGTCTTCACGTCCGGATACTGCTTCTTGTATTTCGACAGCAGGTTGAAGTGACCCTGATAGGCGAATTCGGGATCCATTTCGGCGCCCGGCACCCCGTCCCAGGTCAGCTTGGTGGCGGCGTCATCCACCTTGATGAGGTGGCTCTGCTCGTCCACCGCCGCGAAGGCGTAGTTGATGTGGGTGATCTTGTCCCAGGGGATGTCGCCCACCAGGTAGGAGGGCAGCCCGTTCTTGCCGGTCCGCCAGGAGGTGAAGTAACCGATGACGCGGCGGCCATGGTCATCCCCCATGCACTCGCTGCCGTCGGCGCGATAGATCTGGCGCACGTCGCAGGAGAGATTGCCACCCGTGGGGGGCAGGGCCGCCTCTTCCACCTGGACATCGACCTGGGCCGACTCGCCGGAGAGGTTCTCCTTGTCGGTCGCCACCAGCTTGAGACCGGCCAGCCCCTTGCTCTGGGGTGTCCAGCTCAGTTGCCAGGGGGCGCTGCTGTCTTCAGCCACCTTCTTGCCATCGACGAACAGCTCGACCCTGGCGACGTCGTCATTGGCGTCGGTCACATTGCCAGTCACTGTGAGGGCGCGGCCCAGGGTCACCTTGGCCCCAGCGGTGGGGCTGGCGATGCTCGCCTTGGGTGCCTCTGGCGCCACCACGGCGGCGACCTTGAAGCTGGAATCAGCCTCACTCAGCAGCTTGCCATCTTTATCCAGCGCCCGGGCCTTGAGGGCGTGATTGCCCACGCCGGCGGCAGACCAGCTGGCACTCCAGGGGGAGGCTGTGGCCGTGGCGACCAGGGTGCCGTCGATCAGGTACTCCACCTTGGCCAGCGCCGTGACCGGGCCGCTCAGGGTCACCGCCAGGGCGACGCTGGCACCTTCGCTGACGCTGCTGCCCACGGCGGGGGAGCCGATGGCAACGACCAGAGCAGGCGGCGGCACCTCACCGCCATGAAGTTTCCAGGCATCGGCCCAGACGGCGCCGACACCAGGCTCGTAGTGGTAGGGGGAAGCCCCGCACCAGCCGGAATAAGGGAATTCTTTGCATTCGTAGAGGGCGCCTGCGTTGCTGACGACATCGCCAGCTTTGTAGGCGGTGCCAGCCTGATAGGCGGGATAGGCGGCGTGCGCCCAGGCGGGCATGGCCGCAAGGGCAACCAGCATGGCGAGCCTGCTGGGCCTGAGGGTCTGTTGCATCTTGTTATCATCCTTGTTTTGTCTTGGCTTCAACACCGGGAAAAGCGCAATCGCAACAGGGGATCAGGGAACGACAACAGGCCTTGGACGGGGCCACATACCCTCATGTCACCCCGGGTAACCCCGCTGTCTGGCCCGCTTGGGACAGATCGGAGGCTTTGCGTCCCGGCATCACTGCCGGTTTGCCCTTAACCTGGGTTCCGTGAGGAACGGCTCGAGTATAGAAAGCAAGTGGCGACCGCTCAATCTTTATTCTCTAAGGAAAATATGTGAATGCCGGCCAGCTCACATCCCCCCTCAATCGGCCAAATAACTATTAAATCATTAATATCAATCTGTTAGCCACGTCAAAAAAACGGACTCAGCCTCTTTTGTCTCCCCATAATGTGCGCTGCCTCACTGGTCAGAGCTGCCAGAAATGTGACAATGCGCGCCCTTGGCCAGAGCGCCAAGGCTATGGAAACACTGGCAAAAAAATAAAAAAGGAATACCCATGAAAGGAAGACCTACCCTGCTGTCCCTGGCCGTGGGGCTCGCCCTCGCGTCCCCGTCTCTCCATGCCGCTGGCTTCAGTTGCCCGGCCGACAGCGCCCTCACCCCCATCCCCGCCATCCAGGGCAGCGGCGACAAGAGCCCCCTCGTCCCGGACCATCAGTTCGAAAGCCCCGGGACTGTCTCGGTCAAGGCGGTGGTCTCCGCCCTCGGCGAGAGTCTCTGAACAAGGGCTTCTATCTGCAGGATCTGCAAGGGGACGGCAATCCCCAGAGCTCGGACGGCATCTTCGTCTACCTGAGCGACAAGCAGTTCGCCAGCAAGTACCCGGACATACAGCCGGGTGCCCTGATCTGTCTGGAGGCCAAGGTCGAGGAGTATCATGGCCACACCCAGCTCAAGCCCCTGTTTGACGGCAGCGCCCCGCGCCTGACGGTGCTGGCCCAGGGCGACGCCCCGACCGCCACGGCGCTGCGGGTGCTGGAGGGGGAAACCCTGGCCCGGGCCCTGGAGCGTCACGAGGGGATGCGGGTGCGCCTTGATGGGGAGAGCGCCCTCAAGGTAAGCCGCAACTTCAGCTACGACTACGCCGCCAAGCGCAACAACCTGGTGCTCTCCCACGGCGCCCCACTGATGAAGCCGACCCAGCTCCATGTGGCTGGCAGTCAGGAGGCAAACACCCTGGCCGAGGCCAATGCGGGCAACCGCGTCTTCCTCGAGTCGGACTTCAAGGCCGCCAACGGCAAGCTGCCCTGGCTGCCGGCCTGGGAGCCGGAGCAGGGTTACCTGCGCATCGGCGATGCCCCGGTCAATCTGGAAGCCCTGGTGGGTTACAGCTTTGACGAGTACCGGCTGATAGTGCCCAAGGATCAGCGCATCACGGCGGGGGATCTGCTGCGCACCGACGAGAACGACCGCCAGGGCGCCCCGGCCCGCGCCAATGGCACCGACCTGCGCATCGGCAGTTTCAACGTGCTCAACTACTTCACCAGCCACTCCAGCGTGGGGGGCGCCCTCAACGTGCTCTGTGCGGATCAGGCGGATGCGGACAGCGCCAAGGGCTGCAACCGCGGCGCCAAGAGCCTGGAGGAGTTCCAGCTGCAGCGCACCAAGATAGTCAACGCCATCACAGAGATGGACGCAGACCTCCTCGGCCTGATGGAGATGGAGAACAACGGCTTTGACAGCCACTCCGCCATCAGCGACCTGGTACAGGCCCTCAACGAACAGCAGAAGAGGCGGGCAAGCAGTACGCCTATGTCACCCTGCCGGTCAAGGCGCTGCTGCAGGGCGAGCACTACTTCGGTGGCGACGCCATCATGGTGGCCATGATCTACCGGCCGGCCAAGCTGGCACCGCAAGCGGGGATGCCAGCGTCATCAAACTGCCGGTGCAGAAATACCTGGATGCCAAAGGGGTCGAGCCAAGACAGGCCTCCAGCGTGACTCCCTGGTGCAGACCTTCACCGTTGGAGGCAGCAAGGATCCGCTGACCCTGGTGGTCAACCACCTGAAGTCCAAGGGTTCAGGCTGCCTCGAGAACCTGGACGGCAAGGAGCCGGCCGATCTGCAGGGCAAGTGCACCGAGTTCCGGGTCAGCGCCGCCAAGGTGCTGGGCGAGGCGGTGAGCAAGCTGCCCGGTCAGGTGCTGCTGGTGGGCGACTTCAACTCCTACGCCAAGGAAGATGCGATCCGGGTGCTGACCGACTACAACCCGGCCACCAGCGAGCGCAAGATCGTCTCCGCCTCCCACACCTTTATCGGCGACCAGCTCTATGAACAGCTCGGTCGCGAAGTGACTCGCAGCTACGGCCTGGTGGATCTCAACGTCAAGTTCAATCAGGAGAAGGCCATCTCCTACAGCTACGAGGCCGAGCTCGGCACCCTGGATTACGCCCTCGCCAACCCGGCGCTGGCGAGCAAGGTGGTGGCGGTAGCCGACTGGCACATCAACTCCTTCGAGAGCAACCTGTTCGAATATGGCAGCGCCTTCACCGGCGAGCTGATCAAGTCGGACAATCCGTTCAGCGCCTCGGACCACGACCCCATCATCGTCGACCTCAAGCTCAACGAGCAGAGCAAGGGCGGTGGTGGTCGCCATCAAGCAAAGCCCGCAGCGATGCGGGCTTTTTCATTCTGGCCATTTGATTTGTAAATGAAGGGGCAGTAGTCATGAAAAAAACAAATGCCTGAACAAACAAAAAGGCCACCGCGATAACGGTGGCCTTTTGCTTCTTGTAACAAGAATTTGGTGGAGCTACGCGGGATCGAACCGCGGACCTCTTGCATGCCATGCAAGCGCTCTCCCAGCTGAGCTATAACCCCAAGTTGTGGCGAATCAAGGTCAAGACCTTCACTCTGAATTTGGTGGAGCTACGCGGGATCGAACCGCGGACCTCTTGCATGCCATGCAAGCGCTCTCCCAGCTGAGCTATAACCCCAAATTCTTTCTTCATTAGACAACGGGTTCTGGCGGCCGGTTGCCCTAACTCTGGTATTCAAATATTGGTGGAGCTACGCGGGATCGAACCGCGGACCTCTTGCATGCCATGCAAGCGCTCTCCCAGCTGAGCTATAACCCCACAAAGGTCGGCCTGGGTGATACACACCGCACTGCCCTGGGTACTGCACTTCTACAATCAGGAACCTGGTGGAGCTACGCGGGATCGAACCGCGGACCTCTTGCATGCCATGCAAGCGCTCTCCCAGCTGAGCTATAACCCCTTGGATTCCAGATTGTTCGAGGAGAATTTGGTGGAGCTACGCGGGATCGAACCGCGGACCTCTTGCATGCCATGCAAGCGCTCTCCCAGCTGAGCTATAACCCCAACTCACCTCGGCGCTACCAAAGTTATCTCTGGCAACGGAGGCGCATGATAGGCATCACCCGCTTTGCTGTCAACCCAAAATTTTCGCCGGTTGGAGCGTTTAGTCAAAATTCAGGCAGTTAGCTGTTTTTACCGCCAACAGCGTCGCTATGTCGCTGTTTTACGTCGCAAATCCGCTTGAGGCCAAAATGCAAAGGGCCCCCGTCATTATTGTCAGTGGAAGGCGGCCATGCGCGCTGCGATGTACGCCAGGGCGCGGTCATCAGGGAGCCCTTTGTTGTCAGCGACTGGCGCTTATTCGGCGGCCATGCGCGCTTCGATATAGGCCAGGGCGCGATCGATGCGAGCGAGCACCCGCTCCTTGCCCACCAGCGCCATCACGGCGTCTATGGCAGGAGATTGGCCCAGACCGGTGACGGCGACGCGCAGCGGCATGCCGACCTTGCCCATGCCCTGACCCAGCTCGGCGGCGGTGGCTTCAATCAGCTCGTGCAGCGCTTCGGTGGTCCAGGTCTCCAGCGCCGCCAGCTTGGCCTTGGCCAGAGTCAGCGGCTCGGCAGCGACGCCGCGCAGGTGCTTCTTGGCAGCGGCTTCGTCGATGGCCTCAAAATCTTCGAACAGATAGCGGCTCTGGGCGGCCATCTCTACCAGGGTGTTGCAGCGCTCTGCCAGCAGGGTGACCACCGCAGGCAACGCCGGGCCCTTGCTGGTGTCGATGTTCTGGGCGGCCATGTGCCACTCCAGGTGCTTGGCAACATAGGCCGGATCCAGGCTGCGCATGTAGTGGTTGTTCAGCCACAACAGCTTGTCGGTGTTGAAGGCGGAGGCAGACTTGGAGATGGCATCCAGGCTGAACAGCTTGATCATCTCGTCCAGGGTGAAGATCTCCTGATCGCCGTGGGACCAGCCCAGACGCACCAGATAGTTCAGCAGGGCTTCCGGCAGGTAGCCGTCGTCGCGGTACTGCATCACGGAGACTGCACCGTGGCGCTTGGAGAGCTTGGCGCCGTCGTCACCCAGGATCATGGAGACGTGGGCAAACTCCGGTACCGGCGCGTTCAGTGCCTTGTAGATGTTGATCTGGCGCGGGGTGTTGTTGATGTGGTCTTCGCCACGCACCACGTGGGTGATCTCCATGTCCCAGTCATCGACCACTACGCAGAAGTTGTAGGTCGGCGCGCCGTCGGTGCGGCGAATGATGAGATCGTCGAGCTCGGTGTTGGCGAACTCGATGCGGCCACGGACGTGGTCATCGAACACCACTGAGCCTTCGGTGGGGTTGCGGAAGCGGATCACGTGGGGCGCATCGGCCGGGTGATCGTGGGCGGCATCCCGGCACTTGCCGTCATAGCGAGGCTTCTCGCCGCTCGCCATCTGGCCTTCGCGCAGCGCCTCCAGGCGCTCCTTGGAGCAGAAGCACTTGTAGGCCCGGCCATCGGCCAGCATCTCGTCGATGATGCCGTTGTAGCGATCGAAGCGCTTGGTCTGGTAGTAGGGGCCCTCATCCCAGTTCAGCTCCAGCCATTCCATGCCCTCAATGATGGCGTCGATCGCCTCCTGAGTGGAACGTTCCAGATCGGTATCCTCGATACGCAGCACGAACTCGCCGCCCTGGCTCTTTGCGAACAACCAGGAATAGAGTGCGGTACGGGCACCGCCGACATGCAAAAAGCCGGTCGGGCTGGGAGCAAAACGGGTTTTGACTTTCATCTTTAAGCCTTGTGTAGAGGGCCTTGGGCCAATGCGTTAGAAAAAACCGTCGCATTTTAGCACTCAGAATCACGGATGGGAAAACCATGCAATAGCCGGGGCCTAAACAGGTCTTGATTCGGCCGGGGCGCCGTTCTTTGAGAGGGATCGCAAAACCTCCCCTCATTTTCAGCTTTGCTGATCAACATTGCTGGAGGAATCTCCCGCCATGCCGATAATTCATACAACTTTCTACTCACAAGGAACACGAGATGCAGTTTCGCTCTATCCAGAATCGCATCCTGGTACTGGCGGGGGTCGCCATGACCACGGCCCTGGTCATCCTGATCCTGCTCAACCAATACTCGAGCAAGCAGACCCAGCAACTGACCATCAGTTCCAGTCGCGCGGCCCTGCAGCAGGAGGCGTGGCAGAAGGTGAGTGCCAACGCCCGCGCCGAGGCCGCCACCATCACCCAGTTGCTGCAAAAGGGGCTCTCCTATACCCAGCAGATGGCCAGCGTCTTCGCCCTGCAGCAGGAGGGCAAGCTGCCGCTGGATCGCCAGCAGGCCACGGACCTGCTCAAGGCGCAGCTCGGCCTGGAGCCGCAACTCTATGGTGCCTTCGCGGGCTTCGAGCCGAACGGCTTCGATGGCCAGGACAGCGCCTTCGCAGGCCAGAGCGCCCTTGGCAGCGATGACAAGGGGCGTTTCGTCCCCTACTTCTATCGCGACAAGGAGAACATTGGCTCGGATCTGCTGCTCTCCATCGAGAAGAGCGACGCGGATGAATTTGGCAATCCGGCCAACGACTACTACGCCTGCCCGAAACGGGAGGGGCGCTCCTGCCTCATCGATCCCTTCAAGGTGGACATCAACGGCCAGCAGGTGCTGGTGAGCACCATCACCACCCCCATACTGGTGGGCGGCCAGTTCAAGGGCGTCGCGGCCCTGGATCTGGCGGTGGACTCCATCAGCCGCCAGGCCCAGTCCCTCAACAGCAACATCTATGACGGCAAGGGAGAGACACTTATCGTCAGCGCCGCCGGCGTCATCACAGGCACCAGTGGCGATGCCAGCCTGCTCGGCAGCCGCGCCGACAAGCTGCTGGGCGACGGCTGGCAGCAATACCTCAAACCCGAGCTGCAACGCCAGGAGCTCGACGAGGCGTTTCGCATCTCTGTGCCCATCGCGGTGCCGGGCATGGCCCGCAACTGGGCCATCATAGTCACCCTGCCCTATCAGGTGGTGCTGGCGGGCGCCGACGAGCTGGAGAGCCAGCTCACCGAGATGAACCGGGCCGCCATGACCCAGCAGCTCATCGGTGCCCTCATCGTACTGGTGCTGGCCCTGGCCACCATGCTGGCGATAGCACGCAGCATCACGGGCCCCATCCGCCAGATGGTCAGCCTGGTGGATGACATCGCCGATGGCGAGGGGGATCTCACCAAGCGCCTGAACACCCGAGCCCAGGACGAGCTGGGGGCACTGGCCCGCGGCATCAACCGCTTCATCGACAAGTTGCAGGTGCTGCTCGGGGACGTGCAGAAAACCGCGAGCGAGGTCCATCGCCACGCCGGGGATACCGACCGTATCGCCGGCCAGACCGACAGCAACCTGCAGCATCACCAAGCGGAGATGGAGCAGATGCTGACCGCGGTGCAGGAGATGTCCTATGTCAGTCAGGAGGTGGCGACCCACGCCAACAACACCGCCGACTCGGCCAAGCAGGCGCAGGGCGCGGCGGATCAGGGCAAGGTGCGCTTCCAGCAGGTGATCCAGTCCATGCACAAGGTGGCGGCCGAGGCGGGCAAGGGTGCCGAGGTGGTAGAAGGGCTGGCCCACGACAGCGAGCAGATCACCAGCATACTCACCGTCATTCAGGGCATCGCCGATCAGACCAACCTGCTGGCGCTGAACGCCGCCATCGAGGCGGCCCGGGCCGGCGAGCAGGGGCGCGGCTTTGCGGTGGTGGCCGACGAGGTGCGCAAGCTGGCGGGCAACACCCAGCAGGCGGTGCAGAATACCCAGGAGCTGATCGAGAAGATCCGCCACAGCTCGGCCAATGCGGTCAACGCCATCCAGCAGAGCCAGCAGCTGACCCATCAGGCGGTGGGCGAGGCCGATCTGGCGGAGGCGGCGCTGGACAGCATCTTCCAGGCCATCGCCACCATCAACGACATGACCTATCAGATAGCCTCCGCCGCCGAGGAGCAGAGCTCGGTTTCCGAGACAGTCTCAGGCAACCTGTCAAAAACCAACGCACTGGCCAACGACATCGCACAGGATGCCACCAATACGGCGAAAGCCAGCCAGGCCTTGCGCCAGGCGGCCGAGCGTTTGCAGCAGTTGCTGGGGCAATTTCGTCTCAGCTGATAATTTTCATGCTCAGGGCTCTCCCCCTCGGGGGCGAGTCCGTTTACCATAGGCACTATATTTGCCTGATGGCAGGCAATGTAGTGAGAGGTAAATGCCGTGCCCACCCCGGACCGTCGCCCACGTGGCCATAACAGACGAGCCCAGCAGCGTCGCCAAGACGAATCACAAGGAACCCTGCTCCATCGTATCAATGCCGCTACCCTGCCCCTGCGTCAACGTCTTGGCCAGGGATTGGGCGGCCTTGGTCAGCGTAACAAGGAGTCGAAGGCGGCTTCATTCAAGCTGGCTAGTCCGCTGCCGCGCAAGCACACCATAGGCCTGCTGGTGCTGGTGCCTCTCTGGCTGTTGCTGCTGGCCTGGGAACCTGCCCCCGCCGCCCCCAAGGCGGCGCCTTCCGGTTCGCTCGCCGTGCCGCTGGCCGTGCCGACCCAGGCGCTGACCGTGGGCAACGGGGCCGCAAGCAGTGCGCCGGTCGCGGCCAAACCTGTCGAGGAGAGAGTCGATGGCACCTGGCTGCAGCACGAGGTGCAGGCTGGCGAGACCCTCTACTCCATCTGGCGCAAGTTTGAACTGCCCGGGGCCGAGCTGAGCCGCCTGATCGCCATCGAGGGGCCGGACAGGCCGCTGACCCGGCTGCAATCGGGCAAGTCGGTGTTCATCCTGGTGGACACAAGCCGCCGCATCCAGCGGGTCGAGATCCGCTCCTTCGGTCAGGCAAACTACCGCTACGACCGACAGGGCGAAGGGTTCGCCCTCAAGGAGTGATGAAACGGGAGGCCATGGCCTCCCGTTTTTTTGACCAGAAGCATGAAACAAGCCGCTGACTTCCCAATACTTTTAGCTCGCTCAAAAAATGAAAAGTGCCAAATTGACAAGGGATCGGGCTCCAGTACAATCGGTTGTGCTTTAGACAGGGATTGTACTGCATGCCACTGGAACACATCGACGTAGTCAGTCATGGGTAGGCCCCTGCATTCTAGGCAAATGCTGCCCAACAAGGCGTTAGTTTCATTTTGTTATAGATAGGACTTACCACATGTCTGACATTCGCACCGGCCAAGTAAAATGGTTCAACGAAACCAAGGGTTTTGGCTTCATCGAGCAATCCCAGGGACCGGACGTTTTCGTTCACTTCTCCTCCATCCAGAGCACTGGTTTCAAGACCCTGGCTGAAGGTCAAAAAGTCCAGTTCACCGTGACCCAGGGCAAGAAAGGCCCGCAGGCTGAGAACGTGACTCTGCTCTAAGCCGCATCCGTGAACTCGCAGGAGGAGCCAAGGCCCCTCCTATTTTTTTGTCTGCCATTTACCACGCCCCGCCACAACCCGCTTGCCCCGCAGTGACAACCGCGCTTGCCCGCCATCCCTCCCTTGTCAATCCATCAGGCCATGCCACTGGGTACCCCGGACCACAGCGTCCTCAGGCTAAGCGAACTTGGCAAACAGCAAAGCAGGAACACAAACGCATGCACGGAAGGTGGATAAGAAAAGGATTAAAGACATGGACCTACTTCGAAGAGAAATTGGAGCGGGAAACGCCGAACTACGACCCCAGCCTTGGCATCGCGGATGCGATGTGATGGGCAATTCAAAGAGGATTATGATTTGAGGAGAGATTGGAGCGGGAAACGAGACTCGAACTCGCGACCCCGACCTTGGCAAGGTCGTGCTCTACCAACTGAGCTATTCCCGCAACAGGATGTCTTCTGCAAGTGATTTGGAGCGGGAAACGAGACTCGAACTCGCGACCCCGACCTTGGCAAGGTCGTGCTCTACCAACTGAGCTATTCCCGCATCGGAATAATCATCTGCAGTCACTTGCTAATACGTATTGGAGCGGGAAACGAGACTCGAACTCGCGACCCCGACCTTGGCAAGGTCGTGCTCTACCAACTGAGCTATTCCCGCAACAGGATGTCTTCTGCAAGTGATTGGAGCGGGAAACGAGACTCGAACTCGCGACCCCGACCTTGGCAAGGTCGTGCTCTACCAACTGAGCTATTCCCGCATCGGAATAATCACTTACACTAATTATTGGAGCGGGAAACGAGACTCGAACTCGCGACCCCGACCTTGGCAAGGTCGTGCTCTACCAACTGAGCTATTCCCGCAACATGTGTCTTGAGGCTGTGCTGATGATTGGAGCGGGAAACGAGACTCGAACTCGCGACCCCGACCTTGGCAAGGTCGTGCTCTACCAACTGAGCTATTCCCGCATCGGGCTGGATTGAACCAGTGTCATCATCAGATTTTGGAGCGGGAAACGAGACTCGAACTCGCGACCCCGACCTTGGCAAGGTCGTGCTCTACCAACTGAGCTATTCCCGCAACTGCCTTAAAACGGCCGTACAGCATTTGGTTGCTTGCGCTACTGTACGGGAGCCGAATTATAAGAGCAGTCATTCCAATTGCAAGGGCTTTTTTGTCACTGTGCAGCCGTTCGCTCAAAAGCTGGCCGAACTGCCGATTTTAGCAACCGAGCGACGGCAACCCCTTGCTGGGGACTCAGATTTTGAAGACGTGGCTGCGGTAGAACTGCAGTTCGGCGATGGACTCGCGGATGTCGTCCAGCGCCTGATGGGAACCGCTCTTGGTGAACTGATCCAGCAGCTCCGGCTGCCAGCGGCGCACCAGCTCCTTGATGGTGCTGACGTCGACGTTGCGGTAGTGGAAGAAGGCTTCCAGCTCGCCCATGTGCTTGACCATGAAGCGGCGATCCTGGCCTATGCTGTTGCCGCACAGGGGGCTGGTGCGCTCCGGCACCCACTGGCGAATGAAGTCGAGGGTCTCGGCCACGGCGCGGGCTTCGTCGTGCTCGCTCGCCTTGACCCGGGCGACCAGTCCGCTCTTGGTGTGGGTGTTGACGTTCCAGTCGTCCATCTTGGCCAGCTCTTCATCGCTCTGATGAATGGCGATGACGGGCCCTTGTGCCAGCACGTTCAGATCCTTGTCGGTGATGATGGTGGCAATCTCCAGAACCACGTTCTCTTCGGGGTCGAGACCCGTCATCTCCATGTCGATCCATACCAGGTTCTGCGCGCTGACTGTCATGATTGCTCTCTCTATTGGGAGGAATGGCGGAATTTTGCCAATTTGCATGTATCATACTGGCTTTGGATCTGTTCATAAACTGGCGAATCGAGTGGCAAAGAAAGCAAAACTCAATCTGGGTCAACAGAGGCGCGTTCAGGCCAACCGCGAGCGGCGGCTGCAAAAAGATCACACCACAGTCGTGGATGACACCCTGTTCGGCCCGGCCATCGAAGGGGTGGTGATCAGCCGCTTCGGCCAGCACGCGGACGTGGAAGCCGTCGACGGCACCATACACCGCAGCAACCTGCGTCGCAGCAGCATCAACAGTCTGGTGTGCGGTGACAAGGTGGTCTGGCGTCCCGGCCTCAATGCCGCGACCGCCGGGGTCATCGAGGCGGTGCATCCCCGTCACTCCGTATTGACCCGGCCGGACTTCTACGACGGGGTCAAACCCATCGCCGCCAACATAGACCAGATAGTCATCGTCTCGGCGGTGATGCCCGAGTTCTCCACCAACATTGTCGACCGCTATCTGGTGGCCGCCGAGGATGTGGAAATCGCCCCCCTCATAGTGCTGAACAAGGTCGACATGCTGGACGAGGCGGCCCGCATCCGGGTCGAGGGCCAGCTCGCCGCCTACCGCAAGCTCGGCTACCCGGTGATCCTGGTGAGCTGCGAGAGCGGCGAGGGGCTCGACCAGCTCAAGGCCGCACTGACCGACAAGATCAGCATCTTCGTCGGCCAGTCCGGGGTGGGCAAGTCGTCCCTGACCAACGCTTTGATGCCGGGGCTTGGCGTGCTCACCGGCGAGATCTCCGAAAACTCGGGGCTGGGCACCCATACCACCACCACGGCGCGGCTCTATCACTTCCCGAGCGGCGGCGATCTCATCGACTCCCCCGGGATCCGCGAGTTCGCCCTCTGGCACCTGGAAGCCGATCGCATCACCTGGTGTTTCGTGGAGTTTCGCGACTACCTCGGCAGTTGCAAGTTCCGCGACTGCACCCACAAGGACGATCCCGGCTGCGCCCTGCGGGCGGCGGTCAGCAGTGGCGCCATCAGCCCTGACCGCTTCCACAACTATCACCGCATCCTGGAAACCATGCAGGAAGCCCGCCACGGTCGGCAACAAGCCCGGCTGTGACCCAATCAACCTCCCTCTTTTTAGAAAGAGCAGATGAAGATCATGAGCATCACTGACAACCTGAAAATTGCCGGTCAATACTGCCTGCCCAAACACGCCCTCTCCCGCCTGGTCGGCAAGCTTGCCGCCGCCGAGGCTGGCAACCTCACTACCCGGGTGATCGAGGCCTTTATCAAGCAGTACGGCGTCGACATGAGCGAAGCGCTGCACGAAGATCCGGCCCACTATGCGAGCTTCAACGCCTTCTTCACCCGCGAGCTCAAGCCGGGGATCCGTCCGCTGGTCGAGGATGCCATGACCCTGGCCCTGCCGGTGGACGGCACCGTCAGCCAACTCGGTCCCATCCATCAGGGCCGCATCATCCAGGCCAAGGGCCACGACTACAGCGCCCGCGAGCTGCTGGGTGGCTTCGAGGATCTGGTGGCGCCGTTCAAGGATGGCGACTTTGCCACCATCTATCTGGCGCCCAAGGATTACCATCGCATCCACATGCCCCTGGACGGCGTGCTGGAGAGCATGGTGTTCGTGCCGGGGGATCTCTTCTCCGTCAACCCGCTCACCGCCGAAAACGTACCCAACCTGTTCGCCCGCAACGAGCGGGTGGTCGCCACCTTCCGCACCCCCCACGGCCCCATGGCGCTGGTGCTGGTTGGCGCCACTATCGTCGCCAGCATCGAAACCATCTGGGCCGGCAACATAGCGCCGACCAAGCAGAAGGAAGTGGTGCGCTGGGATTACACCGGCGACGAGGCCATCACCTTGCAAAAAGGCGCCGAAATGGGTCTGTTCAAGCTCGGCAGCACAGTCGTCTGCCTGTTTGGCCCCGGCATGCTGGCCGGTTTCGAACCCCATCTGGCCAACGGCGTCACCACCCGCATGGGTCAGCCCTTTGCCAAGCTGGCGGATCAGGCATGAGTGACCAGTCCAAGCCAGGCGCCTCGCAGAAAAACAACCCGCTGCACGGACTGACCCTGGAGGCGATTGTCACCGCCCTGGTCGAGCACTACGGCTGGGAAGCCCTGGGGCAGCAGATCAACATCCGCTGCTTCACCGATGATCCCAGCGTCAAGTCGAGCCTCAAGTTCCTGCGCAAGACCCCCTGGGCGCGAGAGAAGGTAGAGAGTCTCTATCTCTATGTTCAGCGCAAACAGGCCAAACAGAAGGAAGACCCCAGTGGCGTTTAAGATTACCTACACCTACAAGAAGCAGGCCAAAGAGATAGGCTACGCCAACGACAAGTTCAACAGCATCTATGACGCCATTGCCGCGGCCGAGGGGCTGGATCTCTCCAGCTTCCACGCCATGGAGGCCCAGCTGGCCCAGGTGTGCCGCCGCGACAAGAAGAGCGTGAAGGACTACAGGGAGAACTACTTCAAGGAGCTGGGCTTCTCCAACGTCGTCATCGAACGGGACACTCTCGAAGACAAGCAGGAGTAAGCATGCGAACCCTGACTCTGATGGCCGCCTCCCTGCTGCTGGCGGCCTGCAGCACCCAGCCTCCCCAGCTGGTCGGCAACGATCAGGATGCCCACGGCTGCCGTGCCAGCGCCGGTTACCAGTGGTCCCCTCTGCTCGGCCAGTGCGTACGCCTGTTCGAGCAGGCGGTGCGGCTGCAATCCCTCGAGGCCACCGAGACCGGCAGCGCCTTCGTGCTGTTCAACGCAGATCAGAGCAAGGCCGAGCTGACCCTGCCAAGCGGCGAGCAGCACCTGCTGACCCGTCAAGGTGCGACCCCGAGGGCAACTGGTCGTGGCAGGGTAGCGGCTACACCCTCTTTATCTGGAAGGGTTATGTGCTCAAATCCGGCGAGCAAGCCCTTGAGGGTATCTGCTCTTTCACGGTGACAGCGCCCTCTAGTCGCCAGCAGTGAGTCAACCGCTGCCAGTACGCTCCCAGAACGTTCCCTCGGCGGTTTCCCTGCCGGGGGCGTTTTGTTTGGGCGAATGGCTGCTGCCCGGTGGCGAACACAGCCGGGTGTCAGAACCGGAAATGCGCTGACGGCGGCATATACCCGCTCTGCATCCCACTGCTCGCCAGCGAGTCGCGGCCCCACCGCCCAAAACAGCAAACACCCCGCTGCAAGCAAAGACCCCAGGGGGAGGCGAATCAGTTGCCGAGGGTGGCGAACAGACTCTGCTCCAGGCTGCCGCGGGAGACGCAGACCGGCGTGATAGAGGGAGCCAGCACACGCTCGCCGGAGGACTCGACGAAGTAGAGCTGGGTGTTGCCCTTGACGTTGACGGTCGCCACGCTGTTGTTGCCGCTCTGGGTGATGATCAGGTTGATCTGCAGATTGGGGTTGCCCAGCGCGACCTTGGAACCCATGGTGCCGCAATCCAGCCACTCCAGCCCCTCGGCCGCGTTTTCGACGTTGGCGGTCATCAGACCTGAGCCACGCTGGCTGTTTTCGATGTTCAGGCCGTGATCGCCAAACCACTTCTCGGCGCGGGCCCACACCAGATCCACCGGAATTGCCATCTCCTGGGTGTTGTTGGTCGCCTTGGCAACCGGCGGGGTATAGCGGTACTGCTCGCCACCATTGTTGTCACTGGCACAACCCACCATCAACAGCGCCAGCGCGCTCCCCATTATCTTTTTCATCTTGTCTCTCTCGTCCATATCACCAGGCCATTGGCCAACCGGCGGCTATTATGGCCGGAGCGACACAGACTGTCAGCAAGCATCCAGCGTTCGGATGTTATGGGGAGGTTATCGGGGTGCTTTACAAAATTGGTTTGCTATCATAGATTTGCTCGAAATTCCTCCATAAGCGCCCCTGTGACCAACATGCTCACCCCGGATCTGCTGCAGCAGATCATCGACCAATTGCCCATGAGTATCTTCTGTCGGGATAGCCATGGGCGCTACCTGTTCGCCAATCGTGCTTTTGTGCGTGAAGCCAAATGGAGCAACCTCTGCCGAGGTGGTCGGCAAGACGGACGCCGATATGCCCTGGGGCGATGTCTTTCGCGAGTGAGGATGAGCCTGCTGGCCGGAGGCAAACCCCTGCTGCATCAGCAGCTTGCACTGCAACGGCGGGCGGCGCCTGCTGGATGGAGATCCACAAGGTGCCGCTCTATGACGAGCAGGGAGAGGCCCTATGCGCCCTGTTTGGCATGGTCAACGAGATTGCCCAGCGCAAGGAGCCTGGAGCAGACCTTCAAACAGCAGCAGCTGCTGCAGCGCCGCCTGCTCGATGCCATCCCTGATCTGATCCGTTTCGATGATCACAACGGCGTGTTGCTGGAGTGCAATCAGGCCTTCCTCGACTTCATGGGTCAGGGGGCCGATGAGGTGCTGGGTCAGCAGTGCCGTTCCCCGCCTGCCCCGCAGCCCATGGGTAATGGCGAGTGTTGTCTGCTGGATGCCAGCGGGCAGGGGCGACACATGGAGATCACCCGGGTCGATGTGCCGGATGGTGATGGCAACTCCCTCGGGGTCCTGACGCTGGGCCGTGACATCACCGGCTTGCGCACCACCCAGGCCCAGTTGCAGCAGGAGCAGCACTACGACAGCCTGACCGGGCTGCTCAAGCTCTCCCACTTCCTGCAGACCAGCCGCCATCTCGGGGCCCGCAAGGCCAGCCTGGTGCTGGTCGATCTGCACCATTTTCGCGAGATCAACGATCGCTTCGGGATCCGGATTGCCGATCGCCTGCTCAGCCAGGTGGCCAAGCGGTTGCAGCAGTTGGTTCCGCCGCGTCCCTGCTTGTGCCGGGTCGCCGCCGATGATTTCAGCCTGCTGCTGCCCGACTTGAATGAACCCCTTGCAAGGGGTGGAGCCAGCATCTGCAGCAGCAGTTGATGGAGCACTATCAGGTGGAAGAGCACCGGATCCAGATCCCGGTGTTCCTCGGCATAGCCCACGGCAAGGCCAAGGAGGCCGAGCGCCTGCTGAGCCACGCTGAAGCCGCGCTGGCCCAGGGCAAGCGCCAGCAGCAGCACTGCACCCTGTTCGACCCCGAGCTGGACGCCAAGCTCAAGCGCCGTCAGCTCATCGCCGCCCAGCTGCCGCTGGCCATCAAGTCGGCCGAGCTGACAGCCGTCTACCAGCCCATCATCTGCACCCACAGCAACCGGCTACACGGGGCCGAGCTGCTCTGCCGCTGGCCTCATCCGGAGTTCGGCATGATCTCCCCCGACGAGTTCATCCCCCTGGCGGAAGAGCTGGGCCTCATCGGCCAGCTCGGCCAGCTGATGCTGGAGCTGGGTTGTGCCCAGCTGGCCCGCTGGCAGGTGGCGGCCCCGGATCTGGTGCTCTCCATCAACCTCTCGCCGCTGCAGTTTCGCGATCCGGCGCTCTGCCCGCGGGTCTTCGCCTGCATCGAGCGCCATGGTCTCAAGGCCAGTCAGCTGGAGCTGGAGATCACCGAAGGGGTGCTGATGGAGAATGCCGACGAGATTGAGACCAACCTCGACAACCTGATCGCCGCGGGTTTTCAGCTGGCCATCGATGACTTCGGTACCGGCTACTGCTCGCTGGCCTATCTGCCGCGGCTGCAGGTGGCGACCCTCAAGCTGGATCGCAGCTTCACCCAGGGGCTGGCCAGCAACCAGGCGACCACCGCCATCGTGCGTTCCGTCATCGGGCTGGGCCACGAGCTCGGCATCCGGATCACCGCCGAAGGGGTGGAGACGCCAGGAGCAGCAGCAGTGGCTGACCGAGGCGGGTTGCGATCGGCTGCAGGGCTACCTGTTCAGCCGCCCCTGCCACCCCGGAGTTCGCAGCCAGTTATCTGGCGTGACTCGCAGCAAAAACAAGGCCACCGAGGTGGCCTTGTTGTTTGGTCGATGGCACAGGCAGCGGTATGTCCTTACTCCTGGAAGTAGGTGCCCCAACCATCGTAATCCACCCCGTATTTTTCGAGGATGGGCAGCATCTTGGCGATATCGGCCACGATGGCTTCGACATTCAGCTTGCACTCGATGGTGGCATCGAAGCAGAAGATGGTGGCGCCGTCATCCAGCTCCATCTCTTCGGCATCGTCACTTCAAAACCGGCCTTGAACAGGTCAACCGCCGCTTTTTCCAGACGGTCGAAATCCTGGCAGGCGAAGTGGTGCTCAATGTCGTAATCCGCGTCGGGTTGCTGCCATCGGCCAGCAGTTCGTTGACGATCTCGGTCTCTCGGCCACTCTTGCATATTGATCATATAAACCCCAGGCGGTATTGGATATGTCAGCCCCTGCTGGCAGGCACGCTGTTGCCTCGCCGCCAGGCGGATATCATCAATGCGGCAAAGATAACTGCCTTGCCCGATAAATGGCTGTCCGCAGGTGGCAATAACCCGTCTTTGACAGGCGCGACCACAGATACGGCTGAAACAAAATACATTGCAGGCTCTTTGGGGAACCTGAGATTCAGACAGCAGGGTGTTCAGAACCAGCTAAGGCGGTGAAATGATAAGGCTTTGGTGAATAAATGGCGCTTGGCGTTCAGTTGTTGAGCGAACGCACCACCAGCGACGATCCCAACGGGGTGGGCTTCGGGATTTATCGTGCCATCTGGTTGACACTTACCCTGCGCAGGAAAGGGTTTAATGCGCGCCGTTGCCCAGATAGCTCAGTCGGTAGAGCAGGGGATTGAAAATCCCCGTGTCGGCGGTTCGATTCCGTCTCTGGGCACCAATAATTCCTCCTTAGTTCAGTCGGTAGAACGGCGGACTGTTAATCCGTATGTCACTGGTTCAAGTCCAGTAGGAGGAGCCAAATTCGAAAAAGCCCGCTCAATCGAGCGGGCTTTTTTTCATTGTCAGCCGCCGTTGCAGGCCGCCAAAAACAGGCGTCGCGCCGCAGGTGGCGCTGAACAGCAGCATTCCGGTTTGCAACATGCTGCCTGGGCATGGTCTTCTTTTCTCTCTTTCTGAACCCTGATCCACTTCGGCTTCATCACATTCCCTTATCCATTTTATGGCCTGAATACCTGCACTCCTGTGCAGGCGAGCCATCTTTGTTGAATGGCGCATGGCGTCAATCTCTCCGCAAAACAATTAATTCAGCAGCGCGAACCGCAGCTTGTCAGGCCCCATGTTGGTGTTTAAACCCTTGTTAACAATTTGGAAAACCGGAGTGACCCGTGGCTGGCCAAGGTTATGATGGGGTGAGAGATGTTCCCATCCTGACGGAGACCCCAGATGAACAGCCCCTTGCGCTATGTACTGGACGGCATCCATTGCGAGCCGCACTTTTTTACCGTTCCCCTCGATCATGATGATCCGGATGGTGACAGCATCACCCTGTTTGCCCGCACCCTCTGTCGCAAAGACAAACTCGATGACAAGCTGCCCTGGCTGCTCTTTTTGCAAGGGGGGCCGGGCTTTGGCGCTCCGCGCCCGACCGCCAACAGTGGCTGGCTCAAGCGGGCGTTGCAGGAGTTCAGAGTGTTGCTGCTGGATCAGCGTGGCACCGGGATGTCGAGCCCCATCAGCGCCGATGCGCTGGCCAAGATGACCCCCCGAGCAGGCGGAGTATCTCGGCCATTTTCGCGCCGACAGCATAGTGCAAGATGCCGAGTTCATCCGGCAGGAGCTCAGCCCAAGCATCGCTGGAGCCTGCTGGGCCAGAGCTTCGGCGGCTTTTGCAGCCTCACCTATCTCTCCCTGTTCCCGGACAGCCTGCACGAGGTCTACCTCACCGGCGGCGTGGCCCCCATAGGTCGCAGCGCAGACGAGGTCTACCGCGCCACCTACCAGAGGGTGGCGGACAAGAACCGCGCCTTCTTCGCCCGCTTCCCCCATGCCCAAGCCATCGCCAACCGGCTGGCGACCCACCTGCACCGCCACGATGTGCGCCTGCCCAACGGCCAGCGCCTGACGGTGGAGCAGTTGCAGCAGCAGGGGCTGGATCTCGGCGCCAGCGGCGCCTTCGAGGAGCTCTACTACCTGCTGGAGGATGCCTTCATCGGCGAGAAGCTCAACCCCGCCTTCCTCTACAAGGTGCAGGCCATGCAACCGTTCAACACCAACCCGGTGTTCGCCATCCTGCACGAGGCCATCTACGCCGAAGGGGAGGCCACCCGCTGGGCGGCCGAGCGGGTCAGAGGGGAGTTTCCGGCGCTGAACTGGGCGCCCGGCAAGGATTTCGCCTTCACCGGCGAGATGGTTTACCCCTGGATGTTCGAGCAGTTCCGCGAGTTGCAGCCCTGAAAGAGGCGGCCCATCTGCTGGCCAACAAGGCGGACTGGGGGCGCTCTATGACCCGGCGCAGCTGGCCCGCAACACAGGTGCCGGTGGCCTGCGCCGTCTATGCCGAGGACATGTACGTGGAGTTCGACTACAGCCGCGACACCCTCAGGGGCCTTGGCAACAGCCGCGCCTGGATCACCAACGAGTACGAGCACAACGGCCTGAGAGTCGACGGCGAGCTGGTGCTGGACAACTGATCGCCCTGAACCGGGACCGCTGATCTCTACCCCCTGCTGCCGGAAGACAGGCGCGACGAGCGGGCCGATGCCTTCCTCGCGCTCACCGCCGCTGCACCGGTGCGCCCCTGGCCCATCATGGCCTTTATCTGGCGTCACTACCGCCGCCGCATCGGCCTGCTCACCCTGTTGCAGCTGATCGGCATGCTGGCCACCCTGGCCAGCCCCTGGCTGCTCAACCACAGCATGACCCAGCTCGGCACCGGGGCCAGCACAGGCCACAAGCTGTTGCTCGCCTTCGCCCTGTTCGCCTCGGTGCTGGCCGCCGGCATGCTGGCGGAGCACTCCCTGCAACTGGCGCTCAAGATGCACGTCCCCATTCGCCGCCTGCTGGCCGAGTCCCTGCTCGCCAAGGTGATGAAACTCGGCGGCAAGAGCTTCGATGACAGGGCCGGCGGCCGGGTACAGAACCTCATCAACCGGGACGTATGGGACATTACTTGGATCCTGGCCGATCCCGCCATGCCGCTCACAATGGCGCTGCAACTGGCGGGCACCATAGCCCTGCTGGTATGGCAGGTGGGCAGCGCCGGCCTGGTGGGCTTTGCGGTGCTCACCCTGCTGCTGCTGCTCTCCACCCGGGTGGTGCGCCGCATGAACCAGCAGGAGCAGCAGCTCAAGCGCCAGCAGGACGAGCGCAACGGCATACTGGCCGAATACATCAAGAAGCTGCGGCTGGTGCGCCAGAACGGTCTCGGCGCCTTCTTCACCAAGGCGGCCAACGCCAAGCGCCAGCAGGAGCTGGGGGTGCTCGGTCGGGTGCTCAAGCTCGATGCCATCAACAGCTTCCTGATGATGAGCACCCCGCTGCTGGTGACCCTGGCCACCTTCACCACCTATCTGGCCTCGGGCCAGAGCCTGACCCTGCCCCAGGTGTTCACCACCATAGCCCTGTTCGCCGTGCTGCGGATCCCCATGATGCGGCTGCCTTACCTCATCCGTACCCTGATCAACTTCAATACCGGCTTCAACCGGCTGTGCGAGTTTCTGAGCAGCCCGGAGCAACACAGGGATCTCACCGACACCAGCCTGCCCGTCGGCAGCCTGGGGCTGGAAGAGGTCACCGCCCTGCACCAGCAAAAACCTGTACTGCAAGAGGTCAGCCTCAGCATACAACCAGGGGAGCTGGTGGGGATCACTGGGGCGACCGGGGCGGGCAAGAGCTGCCTGCTGCACCTGGTCGCCGGTTTTGACAACGGCTTTGAGGGGGCTATCCGTCGCAACGGCCGGGTGGCGCACCTCGGCCACAAACCCTGGCTGATGAACGACAGCATCCGCAACAACATTCTGTTCGGCCAGCCCTGGCACGAGGATCGCTACCAGTGGGTGCTCGGTGCCTGCGCCCTCACCACGGATCTGGGGCTGCTGAGCCACGGGGATCAGACCCTGGTGGGGGAGCTTGGCACCCGCCTCTCCGGCGGCCAGCAGCAGCGGGTCGCCCTGGCCCGCGCCCTCTATGCAGAGGCCGACATCCTGCTGCTGGACAACCCCTTGTCTGCGCTGGATCCCATGGTCTCGGCCCAGGTGCTGGAGCAGGGGCTCGCCTTCAAGCCGGGGCCGACCCGGCTGCTGGTGAGCCACGATCCGGACGTGCTGGCCCACTGCGATCGGGTGATCCGTATCGAGCAGGGCAGCCTGGTGGAGCTCGGCGCCCACCAGCTGGCGGATCTCATCCAGCACCCGCAACCCACTCCCCTGGTGGCGCCCCAGGAGGCGGAGCAGTTCAGCGAAGAAAAAGTGGTGGAGGGCAAGGTAGACTGGGGATTGTTTGGCTTCATGTGGCAGCGCCTGGCCGCCCCAGGCGCCATCCTGATCGCCCTGCTGCTCACGCTAGGTCAGGAGGGGCTGCGCATCGCCTCGGATCTCTGGCTCGGCGGCAAGGCCGAGGTGAGCGATGTGAGCACCCTGCTCGGCATCTATGTGCTGCTGGGGGCAGGATCGCTGGTCTGCATCATGGTGGTGCGGGTCATCAACTACAAACTCGGCCTCAAGCTGGCCTGGACCCTGTTCGACGGCATGCTGGGCCGCATCAGCCGCGCCCCCATGGCCTTCTTCGACAAGGTGCCCCAGGGGCGCATCCTCAACCGCTTCGATCGGGATCTCGGGGAGGCCCAGGAGGTGCTGCTCTCCATGCTGATGGGACTGTTCGGCATGCTGGTCTCTGTGCTGCTGCAGGTGGTGGTCATCGGCATCAACATTCCCCTGCTGCTGCTCATCGCCCCCCTGGTGGGCTGGGCACTCTACGTGCTGCAACGGCGCTACCGGGCGGTGCAGCTCAAGCTGCGGCGCCAGTCCTCGGTGCTGCGCTCCCCGCTTTATATCAGCATCAGCGAGACCATTCGCGGCGCCCCCGCCCTGCGTCTGGCCGGGGCCGAGCGCTTCGCCCTGGATCAGGTGCTGCATCACTATGACAACAACCTGCGCAGCTGGTACACCACCACCTCCATCAACCGCTGGCTCGGCATGCACCAGACCCTGCTCTCCGCCGCCCTGGTGGGAGCCGTGGCGCTGATGGTGGCCTTTGGCAACAGCCCGCTGCTGGGGGCCGTGGCCATCACCTACGCCTTCACCGCATCGGCCATGCTCAACTCCCTGATCCGTACCTTCGCCGAAGTGGAACAGGTGATGAACGCGGTGGAGCGGGTACGCGAATACAGCGAGATAGAGAGCGAGCGCCAGGAGGGAGAGGCCCTCGCCACTCCCCATCCGGCGGTGCGCTTCGACAACCTGGGGCTGCGCTACCCGGGCGCCAGCCAGTGGGCCCTGCACAGGGTCAACTTCGAGCTGGCCCCCGGCGAGAAGGTGGGGGTCTGTGGCCGCACAGGGGCAGGCAAGAGCTCCCTGCTCGGGGTGCTGCAGGCCATGTATCCAAGCTCCCAGGGGGAGATCTACTACAACGATCAGCCGCTGTCAGCGCTGGCGCCGGAGGCGGTGCGCGATCTGTACGACACCGTCTCCCAGATCCCCCTCACCTTCTTCGGCACCCTGCGCGCCAATCTCGCCCCCCTGAGCGAGCAGAGCGACGCCGCGCTGGAGCAGGCGCTGGCACGGGTGGGTCTGGCCGAGCGCTGCGCCGGCCGGCTGGACGAGGATCTCGACAGGCTGCAGCTCTCCGCCGGCGAGACCCAACTGCTGGTGATCGCCCGCATCCTGCTGTCGCGCCGCCCCCTCATCGTGCTGGACGAAGCCACCTCGGATCTCAGCCACGGCGGCATGCGCAAGATGGCGGAGCTGCTCTATCGCTACCGGCCAGAGGCCAGCTATCTGGTGGTAGCCCACCATCTGGAGCCGCTGTTGTCGGTGGACAAGGTGGTGGTGATGGAGGCTGGCACTGTGGTGGAGCAGGGATCCCCGGTCAGCCTGCTGGCCAATCCGGACTCCCGCTTCCACCAGCTGTTTGCCGGTCAGGTGAACCGCCAGGTGGGGGAACTGACGGGCTGAGATCTGCGTTGCCTTGCCGACGTCAGAAGGGCTGCCCGCGGGCAGCCCTACTCGTCGTGCGCCTCAGCGCTCCATGATCTGGGTGATGTCATCCTTGTTGATCAACATCTCCCGCCCCTCTTCGTCGTAGTAGCGGTACATGCCCGTGTCTTCATCCAGCTTGGGCTTGCTGTCGGTGGTAATCATCTTCCCGTCCCGGGTGCTCATGATGTATTGAGAGCTGCACGCCACCAGCCCCAGCATGCACACCAGGACCATCATCAGTCGTTTCATCGCCCGCCTCTTCTCCCTCCTGCATCCTCAGGACGAGGATGTTTCTTGAAGCCTAGCTCAAGCGCCCTCACCCGAATGAGTGTCACCAAAATATGAGAACAGCGAGCTGAATCAGCGAGTTAACATCGAGATGCGCCAGGATACCCAGATGAAAAAAGGCCGGACATGGGTCCGGCCTTCGAGTGGGCAACGCATTGGCGTTATCAGCCCTGTGGCTTGCGCTCACCTGTGACTGTGGGGTTCTTGGGGTCTGAGCTCCACTCGTACCAGCCGCCGTCATAGACGCTGATCCGCTTCCAGTCCATCAGCCAGGCGTAGAAGAAGGCCTCGGAGGCGCGCCAGCCGGTACCGCAGTAGAAGGCGGCCTGCTGGGTGGGTGCTATGTCCCACTGGTCCCACATGGCGAGGATCTCGCGGGCCGGTTTCATGGTACCGTCCGGGTTGTGGAAGTCGCTCATGCTGTTGGCATCCACGCCGCCGTGACCCCACTTGGCCCCTGGGATGTCGCCCTTGGGCTTGATGTAGCTGTAGCCGGAGGTGTTGCCGACAAACTCGTCCCAGGTGCGCACGCTGACCAGGGCGCTATCGGGCTGCTTGAGCAACTCTTTCGCCTGACTTAGCGTGGTGTAATACTCGGGGTGGGCCGGAATGGTCACGCCAAACTCCTTCACCGGCTCAAACTTGTTGGCCAGGCCGGTCTCGGTGCGCAGGTGCTGCACGAACCAGGCATCCAGGCCGCCGTCCAGCAGGCGCACGTCTTCCACCCCGGCATACATCATCAGGTGAGCGGCACGGGCCGCCGCCATGGTGTTGCGACCGTAGAGGATGACGGTGGTGTCGTGGCGGATGCCGTTCTCCAGCAGCAGCTGCTTGAGGGCTTCGTCAGACACCTTGTTCCACAGCGGCTCCTCTTCCAGGCGGTTGGTGTCGATGTAACCGGCCCCCGGGATATGGCTCAGCAAATAAGCCTTGGGGGCACCCCAGTCGACTTCGAAGACCTTCCAGTCCCCCTTGGGGGTGGCGGCCACCGGCTTGCCTGCCTGCAGATCGGCGAGCCAGAGCGGGTAGACCAGCTGCTGCCAGCGGGCCAGGTGCTCGCGCGGCGCACTCTGCCAGCCCTGCAGCTCGAACAGTTGCTTGATGCCCTGCTGGCGCAGCAGGCGGGCCACCTCGGCCACTTCCCGCGGGGCGCCGTAGAGGGCGACCGGCAGATCGGCCTTCAGCCCCTTGCTCGCGAGCGCCTTGGGCCACTCTTCGTCACTGTATTTCCACTCGGCGGAGAGGTTCTCGGCGCCAGCCACGTGGCCCCCCTGCTTCTCGCCCGCCATGGGCCAGCCCTGATAGAAGTAGCTGGGGCGGGTATCCAGGATCACGGCCTGCTTGGCCTTGGCATCGGCCAGGGAGAGAGGGGGCAGTTCGGCGGCCAGGGCGGGCCAGGCACACCAGAGCAGCAAGGCAGCCAGGCAGCTTCGCCACAGTCCAGTCATTCGTTTCATGATGTTGTCTCGATGCATAGTGAACAAAGTTAAAAAATGGAGCGGCCGAGGCGCTCGGCCAGCAGCTCCAGCGCCGCCGTGCCCGCCAGGGAGTTGCCCGCCTTGTTGAGTTCGGGGGACCAGACGCAGACCGTCAGTTCGCCGGGGATCAGCGCCATTATGCCACCCCCCACCCCGGACTTGCCCGGCATGCCAACCCGGTAGGCGAAGTCGCCAGCCTCGTCATAGAGGCCGCAGGTGGCGAGCAGGGCATTGACCTGCTTGGTGGTACGGGCTGGCAAGAGCGGCGTGCTCTCGCCGAGCGGCGCGCCGCGGTTGGCCAGGTAGATGAATGCCCGGGCCAGATCGACGCAGCTCATGCGGATGGCGCAGGCATTGAAGTAGCTCTGCAGCACCTTGTCCACCTCGTTCTCGAAGTTGCCATAGGCCTTCATCAGGTAGGCGATGGCGGCGTTGCGGGCGGCGTGCTGATATTCGGAGCGGGCCACTACCTGGTCCGCCATGATGGCCGGATTACCGGAGAGGCGTCGCACCAGATCCAGGGTGCGTTGGCGCGGGGCGGTGAGCCGGGTCTCCAGCAGATCGCTCACCACCAGGGCGCCGGCATTGATGAAGGGGTTGCGGGGAATGCCGTGCTCGAACTCGAGCTGCACCAGGGAGTTGAACGGCTGGCCGGAGGGCTCCTTGCCCACCCGGGCCCAGATCTCCTCCTCCTGATAGAGGGTGAGGGCCAGCGTCAGGCTCAAGGCCTTGGAGATGCTCTGGATGGAGAAGGGCTCGAAGGCATCACCGGCGGTGAACAGCTCCCCCTCCACGGTGCAGACAGCGATCCCGAGTCTGTCCGCCGGCACCTGTGCCAGCGCGGGAATGTAATCGGCCACCTTGCCCTGCCCGAGCAGCGGGCGCACCTCTTCCAGGATGCTGGCCAGTAATTCGGATGACAACACCATAGACGATTCCATGACGTGAGACGGGGTGAGGCCAGGCTCACCGACAAAAATCCCGCCGGCGGCGGGATTTTCTATCTGCCCGAGAGGCAGTCAGATATCAGGCCGGCTCGCCGTACCAGAGATCGAACAGCTCGGTGACCACCACGGCCTCCATTCCCTTGCCTTCCAGCCAGGCTTTGACGACGGCGCGGTCCTCTTCGGTGCACTTGCCCAGTTGCTGGGTGCAGATCATCCCTTCCCAGGCCAGGTGGCCTGAACCGGCGAAGGCCAGCTTGCGAGGTTCAACAACCTCATCGATCATCGCATCGACTACCGCATCGATGGTCTCTTCGGCAGTGCCGACCGGGAAGTTGAAACTGATGTCGAAACCCATTTCCTGGAATTCATCGACGCGCAGTTTCTTACGCAGACGGCGGCTACGATTGGCCATGATAGCTCCTCAAGTTAGTTGATACGCGAGTTGACGCGCCAGCTCAGCTGACACGCTTGAAAATCAGATCCCAGACACCGTGGCCCAGACGATGGCCACGTTGTTCGAATTTGGTCAGCGGACGCCAGTCGGGACGGGGCACCCAGTTGCCGGTGGCGGAGGTGTTCTCGTACCCCTCGGCGGCGCTCATCACTTCCAGCATGTGCTCGGCATAGTTTTCCCAGTCGGTGGCCATGTGGAAGACGCCACCTATGGCGAGCTTCTGGCGGATGTCCTGGGCAAAGGCCGGCTGCACTATGCGGCGCTTGTGGTGGCGGCTCTTGTGCCAGGGATCCGGGAAGAAGAGCTGCAGGCAGGAGAGCGAGCCGTTCGGGATCATGTGCTCCAGCACTTCCACCGCATCGTGGCAGATGACGCGCAGGTTGGTGACGCCCGCCTCCTGGGCGGTACCGAGGCAGGCACCCACGCCAGGGGAGTGCACCTCTATGCCGATGAAGTTCTTCTCGGGGGCATTCCTGGCCATCTCCACCAGGGAAGCGCCCATGCCGAAGCCGATTTCCAGCACCACCGGGGCCTCGCGGCCAAACAGCGCCACCATGTCGAGGGGCTGTGGTGCGAAATCTATGCCCATGACCGGCCAGAGCTCTTCCAGGGCCTTCTCCTGCCCTTTGGTCAGGCGGCCTTCGCGACGGACGAAGCTGCGGATCTTGCGCATGAACTTGCCGTCTTCGTTAAATACATCTTGGGTCACAGGCATAATTGTCTCGTTATTTCATCAATCCGGGTAACAGAACCGGGGTCAATCCGGGTTTAGGCCGACCTGGTTGGTTCGTTATTTCATCAATCGGCAAAAACAGGGGAGCGAATTATCCCAAGATAGGCCCAAGGCGCAAGTGTTTCGCAAAACAAATCCCCCCTGACTGACCAATTCCGCCACTGCGGTTGACAAATGCCACCCCCTTCACAGAATCTGCGGGGCGTCAGGTGCATCCTGACGCGGAAAAATAAAACCATACACAACAAAGGATTGCAGTATGAAAAAAGCCCTTTTGACCCTCGCCATCTCGGCCCTGCTGGCCGGGTGCAACCCCTCGGATAATGACTCCCAGCCCCCCGCCCCTGCCACCCAGGCCTATGAATACCTGGTGCAGCTGAGCTCGAGTGCCGAGGGAATAGGTGCCAGACCCACGGGCACCGAGGCCGAGACCCGCGCCGCCGCCTGGATCCAGGACCATCTGACCGGCTGGGGCTACGAGGTGCAGAGCCAGCCCTTCACCTACACCCGAAGCGGCACCGAGAAGCACTCCCAGAACCTGGTCGCCGAGCTCAAGGGCCAGAGTGACAAGGTGATCCTCATCGGCGCCCACTACGACAGCACAGGCGAGAAGAAGGGCTCCGAAGGTGCCACCGACAACGGTGCCGGTGTCGCGGCCCTGCTGGCGGTCGCCGAGGCGCTCAAGGATCAAACCCTGCCCTACACTGTGCGCTTCGCCTTCTTCGGGGCTGAGGAGAACGGCCTCAACGGCTCCAAGGCCTATGCCGCCAGCCTGGATGCCGACGCCGTCGCCAAGCTGCTGGCCATGGTGAACTACGACACCATAGCCGGGGGCGACATCGTCTACGTCCACTCCGCCCATTCGGACGTGGCCGAGTACAGCTGCGCCGAGCCGAGCCGCTACAGCTTCGATCCCAAGGTGCGCGACCGCCTGCTGGCCATCTCCAAGCAGAGCGCCACCCCGTTCGCCATTCACCCCAGCTACGGCGGCTACCCGGAAGGGGAGACCGGCAGCTGGTCGGATCATGCGCCTTTTGCCTGCCTGGGGGTGCCCATCGCCTACGTGGAAGCCACCAACTTCACCATCAACGGGGAAGATGGCTATGACGGCTACTCCCAGAGCACCAACCCGGCGCTGTGGGACTGCTACGACGAGGCCAGCAAGAGCGCCTGCGATCGGGACAGCGAGACCCAGTGGGGCAAGATCTGGCACACAGAGCACGACCGCCTCGACAAGATGGCCGAACTGTTCCCGGGCCGGGTCCAGCAGCAACTCGGTGCCAACACGGATCTGATGATCAGTTTCCTGAAAGAACCCGGGCTCTGAGCACCAAGCCGATGATCTGCGTCTTCAGGCTGAAAGAGCCCGGGCTCCAGGCTCAGGGCAGATGAACACCTGACAGGGGTTTTTGCGCCCCCGGCCAGGGTAGAGACGATAAAATTCGGGCAGGTGCCAAACCTGCCCTTTTTTATGGATTTTTGTGACAGCCATTGCCTCATTTCTGAAATCTGATACAAACGGATAACCTGGCGGTTGAATGGAGCGACCGCCACCTAGTCAGAGAGAACCCTATGCAGCCGTTTTTTGCCCAGCGCTTCGAGAAGGTCGAGCCTTCCTTTATCCGTGAAATCCTCAAAGTCGCCGCCAATCCGGAGATCATCTCCTTCGCCGGCGGCCTGCCCAATCCCCACCTGTTCCCGGTCAAGGCCATAGAGCAAGCCTGCCAGGACGTGCTGCGCGAGCAGGGCGCCGCGGCGCTGCAATACGCCACCACCGAAGGGTTCGCCCCGCTGCGCCAGTACATTGCCGATCGCTACCAGAGCCGCCACGGCATGGTGGTCAACCCGGACAACATCCTCATCACCAGCGGCTCCCAGCAGGCGCTGGATCTGCTGGGCAAGGTGCTGGTGAACGAAGGGCAGGATCTCATCATCGAAGAGCCGGGCTACCTGGGTGCCATCCAGGCGTTCTCCGTCTATCAACCGAATTTCAAGCCCATCACCCTGGGGGAAGAGGGACTGGATCTGGCCGCGCTGGATGCGCTGCTGGAGCAGGGTTCCAGCGCCAGGCTGCTGTACGGCGTGCCGAACTTCCAGAACCCGAGCGGGGTCTCCTACAGCCGTGCCAACCGCGAAGCGCTGGCCGAGCGCCTGGTGCGCCACGATCTGCTGATGGTGGAAGACGACCCCTATGGCGAGCTGCGCTTCGAGGGTGAACACCTGCCCCCCATCGCCAAGCTGGCGCCG
Source organism: Aeromonas ichthyocola (assembly GCF_046087985.1). Classification (NCBI taxonomy): domain Bacteria; kingdom Pseudomonadati; phylum Pseudomonadota; class Gammaproteobacteria; order Aeromonadales; family Aeromonadaceae; genus Aeromonas; species Aeromonas ichthyocola. Next base: position 39,218 of record NZ_JBJSWH010000005.1, on the reverse strand, counting down.
GACAATACAGTGCTGCTCGGCTCCTTCTCCAAGACGGTGGTGCCCGCCTTCCGTCTGGGCTGGATGCTGGTGCCGGACTGGCTGCGCAAGAAGGTCACCATCGCCAAGCAGGCCACGGATCTGCACAGCAACGCCTTCAGCCAGCAGGTGCTGCACCGCTTCCTGACCGATCACTCGCTCGACGCTCATCTGGAGAAGATCAAGGAGGTCTATGGCCGCCAGCGGGCCGCCATGGAGGCCGCCCTGAGCCGTCACTGCCCGCCCGGCGTCAGCTACACCCGCCCCGAGGGGGGCATGTTCCTCTGGCTGACCCTGCCGCCCAGCATCAGCGCCATGGCCCTGTTCGACGAGGCGATAAAGGAGAAGGTCGCCTTCGTGCCCGGCGCCCCCTTCTATGTGCGCCCCGAGATCCAGAACACCCTGCGCCTGAGCTTCTCCTGTGTGGATGAGGCCACCACGGAAGAGGGCATCAAGCGCCTCTGCCGCGCCCTGTCCCGCATGCTCTAAGCCCTCCGGGGATGAAAAAAAACCAGCGACCTGGGTCGCTGGTTTTTTTATGCCTCACCGTCAGCCCCTGTGAGCGGGCGGCAAGCCATTGGAGCCGAGCGCCTTGGCGCGGCGCCCTCAGGCTGACGGCGACGTCTGGGTGGGCAGCAGGCTGGCAAAGGCCGTCATCGGCATGGGCCTGCCATAGAAGTAGCCCTGCAGGAAGCTCACCTGGCGCTCCTTCAGATAATCGGCCTGCACCTGGTTCTCCACCCCTTCCGCCACCAGCAGCAAACCGAGCCGGGTCGCCAGATCGATGACGTTCTCGACTATGTGGCTGGAGAGCGCATCCGAGCCAATCATGCCGACGAAGCTCTTGTCTATCTTGAGGAAGTCCACCTGGAAGGCCTGCAGATAGGTCAGGCTGGAGTGGCCTGTGCCGAAGTCGTCGATGGCGATGAAGACCCCGAGCTGATGCAGTTCGGCAAACAGCCGATCCGTCGTCTCGTCCGCCACTATCAGCTCCCGTTCGGTCAACTCCAGCACCAGCTTGATGGGGTTCCCCCGGAAGGCGCCGATGAAGTCCCGACAATCGTCCAGCAGGCTCAGATCCTTGCAGTGGCTGGCGCTGATGTTGAAACCGAAGTGGAACCCCCTGGGCAGCTGGTCCGCCAGGGGGGCAAAGGCCTCCCGCACCTGGGCCATCAGCAGCCGGGTCATGGGGACTATGAGGCCGCTGTCTTCCGCCAGCGGAATGAAACGATCCGGCGAGATCATGCCCTGACGGGGATGCTGCCAGCGCATCAGCACCTCGCAGCCGCTCCAGTGTGCATCCTCCCCCGTCACCACGGGTTGCAGATAGGGGATGAACTCCTGCTGATCCAGCGCCCGCTTCAGCTCCTGGGTCGGGGAGGTCGAGCGCCCCGTCAGCCAGAAGATCCCCACCCCGAACAGCACGCTCAGCAGGGGATAGAGTATGATGCCGACCTTGGAGTAGTCCCAGATGTGGGCCCTGTACTCATCGACCGATACTCGGGTCACCACCTTGAACGGATACTTGGCCGGAGGTCTCCTCCAGATAGCCCTTCTGTCCGGCGGGAGCCCCGACCTGACCTGAGCCAAACCCGCCAGCATCTTCCCCACCACCAGCCCAGGGGGGAGTTGCGGCTGGAGCATGTCCAGAATGTTGCGCAGGTAGTAGCCATCTACACCGACCAGCACGCTGAAGGCGCCTTGTCTCCTTTCATGACGCAGCACGATCAGGGGGCGATTCCGGTGTGACCTCATTGCCAGGCAGCAGTTGCAGCCTGCCACCCATAGCGGTCGGCTTGAAGGGGCCATCGACCGGGCCATAGAGCGAGGTGCAGTAGATGGTCGCTGCCCTCGGCCAGGTTGACGGAACGCACATCCGGCACTGTCGGCCACCTGTTCCGCAGCAGTTGTGCCGCCTCCTTGCAGGGCTTCCAAGCATCCCCTCCACATTGATGGCCGCCTGCTGGGCATGGCCATGGAGCGCTCAAACATCACACTGGCATGCTGCAACCGTGAATCGGCATCCTGCCTTATCTCCGTCACCGTCTGCCAGATAACGGCAACAACCCCCAGCAGCAGGAGCCGACCCCCAGCAGCGCCAAGAGAATCCTCGAGTAAAGCTGGCGAAGTTTCAAACGACGAAATGGCATGGCGGCCTCTTTGATGCTCGGATAAAGGGTGACAGCCTCGGTGGACAGGCGAAAAGGGTCGCCATAATAGCGATTGTTCAACAAATGTCCACCCAACAAAAATCAATCAATTCAAACTATTGTTCAACAATATGTCGTAAGAAGAGGATAGAGTTAACAAACGTCAAACAGAAAACTCCCGAAGCACGTCTCACTTGTTGAAGGGAAGCCACACCATTAAAGTTGAGCCAACAGCAGCAGGAGCATGCAGCGATGAAGATTCTGATTACCGGAGGAACCGGCTTTATCGGCCGCAAGCTGGTGGCCCATCTCAAGGTCAATCACGAGGTGGTGGTACTGAGCAGGCAGGGCAGCCGCGCTTATATCCCTGCTCGGCCACGACATCAAGGTATTGGATAACCTCGACCGGCTCGATGACCTCAATGACGTGGACGCGGTGATCAATCTGGCCGGTGAACCCATCGCCGCCGGACGCTGGAGCGAGTCGCGCAAACAGCTGCTCTGCGATAGCCGCTGGCTGCTGACCGAGCAGCTGGTGGATCTCATCAAGCTCTCCAGCACGCCGCCCAAGGTGCTGATCAACGCCTCCGCCATCGGCTGGTATGGCAGACAGGGCATGAAACCCTCGACGAGCAGTGCCGCTCTCCCAACGACGAGTTCACCCACCAGCTCTGCCAGCAGTGGGAAACCCTGGCGCAAGAGGCCCAGAGCCGCCAAACCCGGGTCTGTATCGTGCGGATCGGGCTGGTGCTCGGCATGGATGGCGGCGCCCTGCCCAAAATGCTCCCCCCTATCGACTCGGACTCGGCGGCCCCATGGGATCGGGCAGCCAGATGATGAGCTGGATCCATGTGCAGGATCTGGTGCGCGCCATGCTGTTCTTGCTGGAACACGAAGAGTGCAGCGGCATCTTCAACGGCACTGCGCCCCATCCGGTCAGCAACCGGGAGTTCAGCCAGACCCTTGCCACCACGCTGCACCGTCCGCACCTCTTCTTCGTCCCGGCGCCGCTGTTGCAACTGGTGATGGGGGAGGCGGCCAGATCTGCTGCTGACCGGACAGCAAGGTGATACCAGCACGGCTGCAACAGGCCGGTTTCCACTTCAGCTATCCCGAGCTGCCGAGCGCCCTCACCAATCTGCTGCGTGAGCCCCGCTAACTCACACCCGCTCGCTGCATCCGCTCGTCAGCGCCCGGATAACAAGCAGCCCGGCCAATGGCCGGGCTGCTTGTTTATGGTGGCTGCGCTATTGCACTCAGTGGCATCGGCTCGCGCTGGCGGGATTACAGCAACCCCTGACCCAGCCCCCGCAGCCGGTCGCTCAGGGTGCCCGCCAGCAGCTGACGGCGTATGCCCTGACCGGCCAGGGTCACCAGCAGGGCCCCCAGCAAGGGCAAGCCGGCCCAGATGGCCCAGTGGAACTGCCACTGGCCATCGAACCACCACCACTGCAGGCCAAAGGAGCAGAGCTCCACCACCATGGCGGCGCACAGCCCTGCCAGGGCGCCACTGGCCACCAGCTCCCAGCGCAGCATCTTCTCCAGCAGTTTGCTGCCCGCCCCCAGGGTGCGCATCAAGAGCAGCTCCCGGCGCCGGTCGGCCATGCTGGCCTGGGTCTGGGTCAACAGCACCAGCAGGGCGGCCACAGTCACCAGCCCCAGCATCAGCCCCAGTGCGCGGCTCACCTGATCCGAAACCACAGTCAGCCGCCCTATCAGATCCTCCACATCGATGAGACTCACCGTGGGGTGACGACGGATAAGCTCCACCTCGGCACTGCGTCCCTCAGGCGGCAATCGGTAACTACCAAGCCAGGTACGGGAGAAGGGTGCCAGCAGATCCTCGGAGAAGATCATGTAGAAGTTGGGGCGCATGTTGTCCCACTTGATGCTGCGCAAACTGGTGACCCTGGCGCCGAAGCTGCGCCCCTCTATGGTAAAGCGAGCATGTCCCCCAGCGATATCGAGCCGGCCCGCCAGCTCGCTATCCACCGACACCTCGCCGGGCCCAGCCGAGCCATTTCCCGGCCACCAGCTTGTTGTCGATTGGCAGGGTCGCCGTGGTAGTGAAGTTGAGCTCGCGATTCACCCCCTCGCGGCCACTGCTCCTCACCCACCGCCTCACCGGCGATATGGGTCAGCCTGCCGCGCACCATGGGATAGAAATCGGAGGTGGTGGCCCCGGCTGACGCCAGTTCGCCAGGATCCCCTCGCGCTCGTTCTCGGCCACATTGACCAGAAAACGGTTGGGCGCATCGACGGGAAGACGAGCCGAAAACTCATCCAGCAGATCGACCCGGGCCGCCCAGAGCAAGCCAAACAGCATCAGCGCCAGCGCAAAGCCCGCCAGCTGAAACAGGCCGCTGCTGCGCTCGCGCGACAGGTGGGCCAGCGCCAGCCGCAAGGCATGAGGCCCGCTCACTCTCGCCCCAGCCGCAACATCAGGGCTGCCAGCAGCGCCAGCAGCCCCATCAGCAATCCCATGCCCCCGACCAGACCCAGCGCCAGCCGCACATCGGCGGTAAAGCCCCAGACCAGCGCAAACAGCCCGAGCAGGCCGACCGGCAGAGCCAGCCAGGGGGGAATCCCCGCCTCCAGCTCCCGGCGCAATACCCGCAGCGGTGGCACCTTCAGCAGCCGCAAGAAGGGCACAAAAGCGAGCAGCAGGGTGATAAAGAGCGCCACCGCCACGCCCAGCGCAAAGGGGCGCCAGGAGGGCGGCGGCAGATCCGGCTGGCAGCAGGTCCCCCAGCAGTTGCAAGGTGATCCACTGCATGGCGTGCCCGCCACCAGACCCAGCAGCGCGCCGATCAGCGTCAGCGACAGCAGCAGGGTTCCCATCAGTTGCCAGAGCGAGCGACGAGATGCCCCCAGCGTCTTGAGCAGCGCCACCATATTGGTCTGGCGCTCGGCGAAGTGGCGCACCGCAATGCCCATCGCCAACGCCCCCAGCAACACCCCGCTTAGCGAGGCAAGCCGGAAGAAACGCTCGGCATTGGCCAGCGAGCGACCCACTTGGGATTCGCTGTCATCCGGTTTGATCCAGCTTCTGTCCGGCCTGCAATTGCGGCATCAGCCAGCGCTCATAGCGGGCGATCCCCTCCCGGGGCCCCTTGATGAGATAGCGCCACTGCTGGCGGCTGCCCGGCAAGAGGGCGCCGGTCGCCTCGATATCGGCGCTGTGGATCAGCGCCCTTGGCGCCATCTGGAAGGGGCTGAAGCCCTGATCCGGCTCCTGGCCCAGCTCCCCCGCCACCTTCAATCTGGTGTTGCCGACCTCCAGCTCGTCCCCGAGTTTGGCGCCGAGCAACTGCATCACCCGGGCGGAGAGCCAGATCTCGCCAGGCGCCGGGGCGCGCTGGGGCATCAGCTCCAGCTTGCCATAGAAGGGGAAATCGCTCGGCACGGCGCGAATGGACGCCAGCTGCAGGCCGTCGCCGTGAAACAGCATGCTGTTGAAGCTGACCGTGGTCTGGACGAGGAGCCCCTCCTGCTTCGCCTGGGCGAGCCAGGCCTCGGGCGCCGGTGTGGCGGAGCGAAGCACCCGATCCGCCCCGATAAAGTCCCGGCCCGAGGCCTTGAGCCCCGCATCCAGCCGGTCAGCCACCAGGGCCACGCTCAGCACGCAGGCCACGCTCAGGGCCAGCGCCAGCACGAACCAGCGCAGCTCGCCGCTGAACCCTTCCCGGCGCAGCAGCTTGAAACCCAGTCTCCATTGACTCATGACTTGCTCCCCATGCCCGGCGCCTGCACAAGCCAGAACAGCAACTCACCGCTGAACCCTTCCCGGCGAAGCGGCTTGAATTCCCGTTTCTTCCATTGATTCATGACAGCTCCCTGACACGGGGAGCCAAGGTGGCTTCGGATGCTGGCGCATCCGCCTCCAGCCGTCCCGCCGCCATCACCAGCTGCCGCTGGCAGCGCTGGGCCAGCTCATGATCGTGGGTCACCACCACTAGGGTGGTGTTGTGCTCACGGTTGAGACGAAACAGCAGCTCGATCACCGTCTCCCCCGTCTTGCTGTCGAGGTTGCCGGTGGGCTCATCAGCCAATAGCAACTGAGGCCGGGTCATAAAGGCCCGGGCTATGGCGACCCGCTGCTGTTCCCCCCCGGAGAGGCGCGGCGGCAGGTGGTGCAGTCGCTCGGCCAGACCGACCTGGGTGAGCAGCTCGCGGGCCCTGGGCTCACAGTCGGTCTCGCCGCGCAGCTCGGCCGGCAGCATGACGTTCTCCAGGGCGCTCAGGGTGGGCAAGAGCAGGAAGGACTGGAACACGAACCCCACCTGCTCGGCGCGCAATCTGGCCCTCCCCTCCTCGTCCAGCCGGGTCAGGGACTGGCCCAGGATCTCTATCTCGCCGCTGCTCGGCAGGTCGAGTCCGGCCAACAGGCCGAGCAGGGTGGACTTGCCGGATCCGGAGGCGCCGACCAGGGCCAGCGTCTCGCCGGTATTGACTTGCAGATCGATCCCTTCAAGGATGGTGAGACTTTCCTGGCCGAGGCGAACGGTTTTGCCGAGCCCCCTGACGGTGATAATGGGCGTTGAACTCATGATGCGTTTCCTGTTTGCCTTAACCTGTAATGACAATAGATCGTGGGAGTTGAATGCATGACGCGTGTCTTGTTCGTCTTGAGTTGCCTGTGTTGCTGGATCTCATCGGTCCAGGCGCAAACCCTGCTGGTACTGGGGGACAGCCTGAGTGCCGGCTACCAGATGCAGGCCGAACAGAGCTGGCCTGCCCTGCTCAATGAGAAGTGGCAGCAGCAGGGTGGCGAGCACAGGCTCATCAACGCCAGCATCAGTGGTGAAACCACCCAGGGTGGGCTGGCCCGCTTGCCCACCCTGCTCGAAGAGCACAAGCCTGACTGGGTGCTGATCGAGCTGGGGGCCAACGATGGCCTGCGCGGCTTTGCCCCCGCCATCACCCGGGCCAACCTCACCAAGATGGTGGAGCTGGCCAAGGCCAGCCAGGCGAAGACGGTGCTGACCCAGATCCAGCTGCCCCGCAACTATGGCGCCCGCTATTTGCAGCAGTTCGAGCAGATTTTTCCGGAGCTGGCGCAGGCCAATGACCTGCCGCTGATGCCCTTCTTTATCGATGATATTGTGCTGCGCCCTGAACTCATGATGAACGATGGGCTCCACCCCACGGCGGCGGCGCAGCCCCAGATCCGCGACCGGGTCGCGAGCTTCATCGAGCCCCTGCTGACCCAGTGACCCCAAGGAGCGAACGAGGGCTCCAACCCACCAAAACGAACGCACCCGCCAAGGCGGGTGCGTTGCTATCTGTCTTCGCCAGATCCAGAGCCTCAGGTTCTGACCCATGCATTCGTGAATCCCCCTGCCAGCAGGCCAGTTCGACTGTCAGTTGGCAAGGCACGACGCTGCCGACTATGCGGGTTCACACCCCACCCCCAGTATCTGGCGCATGCGCTCCTGAGTGACCCCGACCAGCAGATCAGGCTGGAACTTGGAGATGAAGCGGTCACACCCCACCTTCTTGACCATGGCCTCGTTGAAGTTGCCGCTCAGGGAGGTGTTGAGGGTGATGAAGAGATCGGCCATGCGCGGATCGCTGCGCACCTCGTGGGTCAGGCGGTAGCCATCCATCTCCGGCATCTCGGCGTCCGTGATCATCAGCATGATCTCGTCGGTCACCTTCTTGCCCGCATCGCACCACCCCTTGAGCAGCTTGAGCGCCTGCAGTCCATCCTGGCATTCGATCACCTCGAGGCCGAGCTGGGCTAGGGTCTCGCGCACCTGATTGCGCGCCGTGCTGGAGTCATCGACGATGAGCACCCGGCGCCCCTGCATCTGGGGCAGGATCTCCTTGTCCAGCACCTCCGCCGAGATGCGGATGTCATAGGTGATGATCTCCGCCAGCACCTTCTCCACGTCGATGATTTCGACTATCTGGTCGACCCCTCCCTCCGGGATGCGGGTGATGGCGGTGAGGTAGTTGGCACGACCCGCCGAACGGGGGGGCGGCAGTATGTCCTTCCAGGTCATGTTGACGATGTGGGCCACCTGCCCCACCAGGAACCCCTGAATGGTGCGGTTGTATTCGGTGATGATGAGGTTGGATTCGTTGTCGACCGCCATGGGGCGCATGCCGATGGCGCCGCGCAGGTTGATGACGGGAATGGAGACGCCGCGGATGTTCGCCACCCCGCTGATGTTGTGATGGGAGCCCGGCATCTTGTTGAGATGGGGCAGCTTCACCACCTCCCGCACCTTGAAGACGTTGATCGCAAACAGCTGCTGGGTACCCAGCCGGAACATCAACAACTCCAGGCGATTCTCACCCACCAGCTGGGTACGTTGATCCACTGAATCCAATATGCTCGCCATATAAAGCCCTTACGTCCGTTTCCCGAGTGCCGCCCCGCGATGGGGCGCCAGCATGCCAACCAGACCCGCATTCCACCGACAGGAGCAACGCAAGTCTCTATACAAATAATGAAAAGGGTCGAGAAAAGATAGGATCTTGACCGCGGGGCGTGATCCTCACCCCATAGCCCCATGTCAGCAACCCCTCATCCCCATCGACCCGACAATAAGAGTTATCGACCAGGAGGGGACAATGCTGAACCCGGGATTGGCCTGACGGCCGACAAAGGGCACAGCTGGTTTTGCGCCCATAAAAAAACCGGCCGCGAAGCGGCCGGTCAAAAAAATACAGTAGGCAGTCAGGGAACGACTTAGAAGTGGTACTGCATGGCCACGCCAACGACGTCGTCGGTGTTCTGGCCAAACTTGTTGTACCCGTCAGTGCCGTCGCTGCTCAGCAGGTTGGCCTTGTAATCAACGTAAACGTCGAAGTTATCGTTGATGTTGTACCAGGCACCGATGGAGACGTATTCGGTCAGGGTGTCGTCGAAGGTTTCACCCTTCACGTCCAGGCGGTTATACGCCAGGGACGGCTTCCACTGACCCCAGGTGTATTGAACCACGGCTTCGTAACCGTTGCTCTCTTCGGCGTAGCCGTTGTAGCCAGACTGGTTCACATAGACATGGTCTTCGCCATAGGCGTAGGTCGCGGCAGCGTACAGGTTGTTGGCGTTGTACTTGATACCGACTGCGGTCAGCTTGGCGTCTTCGCTGCCACCGAAGTTGGAGTTGGCAGCCTGATCGGCAGTCTTGCCAGCCTGGTTATAGGCCAGACCCAGGCTGATGCCCATGTCGAAGTTGTAGTTGGCAGACAGGGCGTAGCCCTCTTCGGAGCCCTTGGTCCAGCTGGACGCGCTCTCGTTCTGCGCTTCGTTCTCGCCGGTGAACTGGGCACCCAGCACCAGGCCGTCGAAGGTGTAGAGGTACTGAGCCAGGCCGTTGGTACGACCGGTACCGAACACTTCGGTACCCTTGCCCAGGCCATCTCCGCCCCACTCCGGCAGAACGTCGGTGTAATCGTTAACGGCCTTGGCAATCAGACCATCCTGACGACCGTAGCTGAAGGCGCCGAAACGATCGTTCTTGATGCCAACGTAGGCATAACGCAGCTCGTTGTCGGAGCTGTTGGTCGGTACGTTGTACTCGACGAAGCCGTTGGCGACGGTTTCTTCGTTGATGCGGGTCTCACCACCGATGCGCAGACGCAGGTAGCTCTGATCGCCACTCTCGTCGTCGTTGTCGCTACCGTAGTACATGCCTTGAACACGGCCACCGATGTCAAGCTTGGTACCATCCTGGTTGTAAACGGTAGAAGCTTGTGCACCACCGGCCAGCAGCAGGCTGGAGATGGCCATCGTCAATGCTGTCTTTTTCATTGTTCGTTCCTCTGAGGTGTAAACCAGACCTGTGCTCGGTCGTTGTCATTTTGAATCGGGTTCATTTCCGATGACCTAGGGTAGATCTGCGAACCTTGATGGGAACTGAAGAAGGGGTCGATTAATTAGAAATACTCGATTTATCCTGCCTGTTGCGACATCAAATGTCGCAAATCAAGGTGGTTGCGGAATTTTAATCCAATTAAATTAATAACTCAGAACAACAGGAAGGTCGTAACTAGAAATGACAGAGGGTTATATCGAGGAGGGGTCAATGAAAGCCCGAGGGAGCGGGTTCCACTCGCTCCCAAAGAGGCCTCAGGCAGGTTGCCAGTCCCGCATGACCCGCAGCAGGTCTTTCCAGCTGACGATGCCGACCAGGGCGCCGTTTTCCAGTACCGGCAGGCAGGAGACATGTTGCTCCAGCATGATGGCGGCGGCTTCCGGCAAGGACGATTCGGGAGAGATGGTGATAGGCTGGCGACTCATGATCTGGTGGGCCCGCCGGTTGAGGGTCTCGGTGTCGCGGTTCATCTCGGCATCCGTGTCGAGATAGGGGCTGAGGGCGCGCAGCAGATCCCGGTCCGAGATGACCCCCACCAGCACTTCCTCTTCCAGCACCAGCAGGTGGCGAAAGTGGGCCTGCTCGAAGATCTCCTTGATGACACCCAGCCTGTCATCCATGGAAACGGTCGCGACCCGGGTCGTCATGATCTCTTTAATCAACATGGAAGCCTCCTGCCCCCTGACAGATGTCTCTGTTATGGCACGTTTTTCTTGCCGCAGCCAGCCATGCCCCCCAGCCTCAAGTGCAAATCCGAGTCATTTCACGTAAGATCCGCGCCAGTTTCTCCCCTTCATTGAGCCAAGCAGATCCATCCATGATAGTTGCCAGTCAAATCGAACTGATCCGCGGCGGCCGCACGCTGCTGGACAACGCGTCCGCCACCATTCACCCCGGCCACAAGGTGGGCCTGGTGGGCAAGAACGGCTGTGGCAAGTCCACCTTCTTTGCGCTGGTGCGGGGCGAGCTGGCCATCGACAACGGCAGCTTCAGCCTGCCCGCCGGCTGGCAGATTGCCGGCGTGGCCCAGGAGACCCCGGCGCTGGACTGCTCCGCGCTCGAATACGTGGTCGATGGCGACAAGGAGTTCCGCGCCCTCGAAGCCCAGCTGGCCCAGGCCGAGGCCGATGACAATGGCCTCCTGGTCGCCGAGCTGCACGGCAGACTCGACACCATAGGCGCCTACAGCATCCGCGCCCGCGCAGCCGAGCTGCTGCACGGTCTTGGCTTTGGTGGCGATCAGCTCGACTCGCCGGTGAAGAGCTTCTCCGGTGGCTGGCGCATGCGCCTGAACCTGGCCCAGGCCCTGCTCTGCCGCTCCGATCTGCTGCTGCTCGATGAACCGACCAACCACCTGGATCTCGACGCCGTCATCTGGCTGGAGAAGTGGCTCAAGGGCTATCAGGGCACGCTGGTGCTGATTTCTCACGACCGCGACTTCCTCGACTCGGTCATCAACCGCATCATCCACATCGAGAACGGCAAGCTCAACGAATACACCGGCGGCTACTCCGACTTCGAGCTGCAGCGCGCCGAGCAACTGGCCCAGCAGCAATCCATGTACGAGAAGCAGCAGCGGGAGATGTCCCACATGCAGGCCTATGTGGACCGCTTCCGCTACAAGGCCTCCAAGGCGCGCCAGGCCCAGAGCCGCCTGAAAGCCATGGAGCGGATGGAGAAGATCCTGCCCGCCCACGCCGACTCCGAGTTCAGCTTCGAGTTTCGCGAGCCCTCGGCCCTGCCGACACCCCTCATCGCCATGGAGAACCTGTGCGCCGGTTACGGTGACAAGGTGATCCTGGAGAAGATAAAGATGAACCTGGTGCCGGGCTCGCGCATCGGCCTGCTGGGACGCAACGGCGCCGGCAAGTCCACCTTCATCAAGATGCTGTCGGGCTCCAATGCGCCGCTGTCGGGCAAGCTGGAGGTGAGCGCCGGTGTCAGCATCGGCTACTTCGCCCAGCATCAGCTCGAAACCCTGCGTCTGGACGATACCCCCCTCGATCACCTGGCTCGCCTCGCCCCGGACAAGTCCGAGCAGGAGCTGCGCAACTACCTCGGCAGCTTCGGCTTCCACGGCGACAAGGCGCTGGACAAGGTGGCCCCCTTCTCCGGCGGCGAGAAGGCGCGGCTGGTGCTGGCCCTGATCACCTGGCAAAAGCCGAACCTGCTGCTGCTGGATGAACCGACCAACCACCTGGATCTGGAGATGCGCCACGCCCTGACCATGGCGCTGCAAGGCTTCGAGGGGGCCATGGTGGTGGTCTCTCACGACCGTCACCTGCTGCGCACCACCACGGATGACTTCTATCTGGTGCACGGTGGTCGGGTAGAGCCGTTCGACGGCGATCTGGACGACTATCACAAGTGGCTCGGCGAGCAGGAGAAAGAGGCCAACGCCAAACCGGCGGATGGCACCGTCTCCGCCAACTCGGCGGTGGCACGCAAGGATCAGAAGCGGCTCGAGGCCCAGTTCCGTCAGCAGACCCGGCCCCTGCGCCAGAAGCTGGAGAAGCTCGAGGCCAGCATGGAGAAGCTGCAGGGCAAGCTAGGCGACATCGAGAACCAGCTGGCCGACCCCGCCATCTACGAAGAGAGCGCTAAAACCAGGCTCTCCGAGCTGCTCAAATCCCAGGGCCCCCTCAAGGAGCAGCTGGAAGAGGTGGAGCTGGAGTGGATGAGCCTCTGTGAGGAGCTGGAAACCATGGAGCAGGCCTTCTTTGCGTGATGAACAGCTGATGGCAAGCGAGCGGGTCGCCGTGCACGAGCTGCCGACGCCGCTGGGCTTCTGGCACTGGAGCGGCAAGGTCTATGGTGAGCGTAGCCAGGACTGGCTCAACGTGCAGACGCTGGGGGGCAACGTCAATCTGGCGCTCTTGCTGCACCACCTGGATCTGCTCGGCATCCCGGTCGATCTCACCGATCTGCAACCGGCCCTGGTCCAGACCGAGGCGGTGCTGCTCCCCTGGCGCACCCTACGCCAGCAGGCCAAGGCGCGGCTGGCCGAGGAAGAGTATCAGGCCATGCTGGCCCACGAGCTGGAGCTGGAGCGGTTGCAACAGGGGGTCTTGCTGCAGACCCTGCGCGGCCTCTCCCTGTTTCGTGGCAAGAGTCACAACCTGTTGAACTATCTATCGTTACTGGGTGCCCAGCAGGGCCCCCTCAGAGACCTATTATGCTGAGCTACCGCCACGCCTTTCACGCCGGCAACCATGCCGACGTCCTGAAACACGCCGTTCAGGCCCTGATCATCGAGTCCCTCAAGAAGAAGGAGAAACCCTTCATAGTGCTGGACACCCATGCCGGTGGCGGTCTCTACGACCTGCGCGGCGACTGGTCCCAGAAGAAGGCCGAGTACGCCGACGGCATAGGCCGGCTGTGGGACGAGCGCGCCCAGTGGTCCGCCATGGCCCCCTATCTGGGCGTCATCGAAGAGATGAATAGCGATGGTCAGCTGCACTACTACCCGGGTTCCCCCGAGCTGTCCCGCCGCCTCGCCCGCGAGCAGGACAAGCTGGCGCTGATGGAGCTGCACAACAACGAGGTGGAGGACCTGCGCGCCAACATGGGCTATGACCCCCGCGTCGCCGTGCACCACCGTGACGGCTTCGAGGGGCTGATCGCCCTGCTGCCCCCCACCCCGCGCCGCGGCCTGGTGCTCATCGACCCTCCCTACGAGCTGAAGGAAGACTACTTCGCCGTGGTCGACACCCTGAAAAAGGCACAGAAGCGCTGGGCCACCGGCATCTACGCCCTCTGGTATCCCATCCTCGGGCAGGAGGCGGACAAGTCCCGCGACATGCTCAAAGCGATCAAGCGGGAAAACTTCGGTAACGTCCTGGTGGCCGAGCTGGAAGTGGCCGGTCAGACTGCCGATTGGGGCATGAACGGCTCAGGTATGCTGATCGTCAGCCCCCCCTGGATGCTGGATGAGCAGATCGAAGCCTTCCTCAAACCCCTGTGCGCCAAGCTGACCCAGGGCGCCGGCGCCCAGTACAGAGTGGAGTGGCTCAACAAAGCCGCCGACTGAGCCCTCATCGCTCACAAAAATGACAAAGCCCCGAAAGGGGCTTTTCTCTGTCTGCCGTTGCCGAAATGACGACTCAGGCCCGGACGGGCATATCCCGCCAGAGCGCCAAAATGAGCAGCGCCAGCAGGGCCAAGGGCGGGGCCAAGCAGAGCAGCACGCACAGAACGGTGACAAGCACGGGGTGGCGGCTCTTGCGGCGGGCCAGTCGCCAGGCCACGACGCCCGCGACGATCATCAGCAGCAGGATGAACAGTACATAAATGTTGGCATTGAGGGTCATGAAAGCTCCTTTTTCATGGCAAAGGCACACTCTATCGCCTCCGTGGCCCCAGGCAAGTCCCCAATCTGGTGGTCTCGACCTCGGTCGATAGGCTTTTTCTATCTAGCCGATAGATGAGAATGGTTTTCATTTAATGTGATTCCAGGTGATACTGCACTCATCGCCAGAGGAGACACCATCATGAAAAAGACCATCAGCTTCGCCGTTCTGCACTTCAGTGTCGCCTTTACAGTGGCTTACCTGCTGACCGGTGAACTGCTCACCGCCAGCCTGATCGCCCTCATCGAGCCCGCCGTCAACACCGTCGCCTTCTACTTCCACGACCTTGGCTGGCACAAGCTCAAACCCGACCACAGCCTGCAGGCCAAGACCAGCAGCTTCGCCCTGGTGCACTTCTCGGTGGCCTTCGCCGTCGCCTACCTGCTGAGTGGCGAGCTGCTGACCGGTGGCGTGATGGCGTTGATAGAGCCTGCCATCAACACCGTCGTCTTCTTCTTCCACGAGCGGCTGTGGCGTGCCCGCAGCCAACAACTTGCGCTGGCCTGATCAACCGGGCTGCACGCTTCCTCCTTTATCGCGGCTACAAAAAACCCGACATTCCTGCCAGGAATGTCGGGTTTTCACATCAACAAAGACCTGTGTCTGGATGCATCATCAGATGCCCCATCAAGACCGGTCAGGCTTTCTTGCAGAGAGGATCAACGATATAGGCGCTCTGATCAAACTTCTGCCAGGCCCCAGTGCCAACACCATCGACCACCAGAATGGAAACAACGCCGAAGTCGACAAAGATCCCGAGCAAGGTGGTGGCATCGAAAGACTTGGAGACAGGCACCGTCACCGAGTAGCAATCCGCGCGTTTGACCGTGATGGTGTAATTCTCTTTCTTCTTGAAGGAGGTGATCACATTGCCGTGGCCCAGCAACATATCGTTGACATAGATCTCCGCATCCGGATCCTGACTGCGAATAGAGACCTGCTGACTTGTGCCATTAAACATGGCCGCACAGCCGGACAACATGATGGCCAGCAAGACCCCCATCATCAACCTGAACATAGTGAACCTTCTTGTTATAAAGAAAAGGCGGCAATCTAGCATGCCTCTCGATCAGATGAGACACTGCAATACCATCGGTCAACCTGATTGTTCACAATAGCGACCGTTCCTGTTTGGTAATTCATCAATCCACCTCCACCAGCAACGCCCTCCCCCTGGGTGTAATGGGAAACCGGTCATCAGCGGTTGTAGATCAGTAAAAGGCGCTCGGCGGACTCATGCCATTATGTTCTAGTAGCGGATTATCCCCCTTGCCCCTATCCAACCCAGGCGCCACGCTGATGGGCTGATATCCATTTGTTGATCTTGCCCGGCAATTCGCCATTTCCTCCTTTCCCTTCGCTGGCGGGCCGTTAATATAGCCAATTGGCAACACACGCCTCGTTGGAGTCACCCATGAGTCATGCCATCCCCCACACTGGAAGCTGACATTCAGGGGCGGTAGCTTGCCCAAAAGCGGTAGCCAACAAGCAGAGCTGTTTCTTATCCGAAAATTTCTGAGTGGAGGCTGTGCATGGAAACGCAAACACTGCATCGGGGTCGGCTGATCGACCATATTCAGCTGGTAGTAAGAGACTTGGCTGCCAGCCAGCGCTTTTGCAGGGCCATAGTGGATCGCTTCTATCAGGCCGCGCTGGCCCACGGCGGCCAGGATAATGGCGCCCCGGCGAGCGCCATTATCACCCCGGTTACTTCGCCACCTTTGTGCTCGATCCGGACGGCAACAATATCGAAGCGGTCTATCATGGCAAGGCAATACGCAGTGCGAAGTCGGTGGAAATTCGGTTTTAGAAAATAACGAAACGCCGGTGATATGGACCTCGCCATGACACCGTAAGGTGATTATGTCTTACTAATATGGCGGGTGTTTCAATTTCCGTGCATTGAATTTATGATCAGGAGCTTATAGATGATACTGACTCAACCTACTGTAGGTTTTGGCGATAAAATTAATGAAGAATTAAGAAGTTTAGAGAACGAAACAATCAAGTGGGAGCAATTAGATTTTGCTGTGGCATGGATAAATCAACGTGGTGCTACATATTTAAAGGAGGCCTTTAAATACTTCTTGGGCAAAGGTGGAAATATAAATGCTATTGTTGGCTTAGACTTTAGTCATACGAGCAAAGAAGGCTTGAACTGTCTCCTAGATATGGAGATTGAATTGGGTGGTATTACTACACATGTTTTTTACGATGAAAACCCAGCTTGTACATTCCACCCCAAAATATATCTCTTTAAAAACAAACATCAAGCACAACTATATGTCGGTTCCAACAATATGACTGGCGCAGGATTAAGTACAAACATCGAGATGAGCTTGGGCTTTGCTGGCTCTATAGAAGACAAAACAATTCTGGATGTTAGCTCAACTTTACTAATGTGGAGGGATGTGCATACAGAGCCTAGGACTCGAAGGTTAAATCATGAGTTTCTAGAAGTACTGTGTAGCCAAGGGTATGTAAAAACAGAATCAGACATTCAAAAAACCCAGCCCCCTCCTCTCCCGACTAAAGATAAAGAAACGCTTTTTGGAAGAAGTAAACACATCGAAAGAAAAGGTAAACCTATTCCTCATGCAGAACCAAATATAGGTAAAGAAAGGGACGTTTTGATAGGTAGTATTTTATTAATGAGGGTCAGGCCGAGAAGGAATGGAAAACAAATACAAATATCAATGAAAATATATGAAGACCTATTTATGAATTGCACCAAGTCGGTAACATCAGCTAAGACTGGGGAACATCATGCAATTGGATTTAACTACACCCATCGTAATGGTATCAAACAGAAGAACACAGCCAGGTTCGAAGCTCCTGAGCTAAGAGGGATAAATAACCCTGTATTAAGATTTAAATGGGTAGCCACTCCATACAGCCACCTACAATATGAAGTGTATGACGCAGACACTGACACTATCGGAATTAACATTTATAAACAACTATCTAGCGGAATTACCACCCCCTCCGTGACTAGATTGGAGAGGATAAATGAGAACATCACAGTCCTGTCAAAAAAAGACCCCAAAATGGCTCAATGGTATCGCCTAATTTAGGTTAGTTTCAAGTCAAAGGCAGTCAGCTGCCTTTGACTAAAGAAACCGTCAAGATAAATCTAGGATTTTTTTTGTTATTATATCAAGTAGCTTAGGTGGAACACTTTCACCTATAGACTTAGCAATTAAAGCCCTGCTAACCACTTTTCCTTTTACATCCCACTTGTAATCATAATCTGTAATTGTCTGAATTTTCATCACTTCATATGTAGACAACACTCTATTCTCATATGGATGAATTTTATTATCAGATGCCTCATATGGGTAGTTGATAGTAACCGCTCTTGATGGTTTGCTAGGATCCATTCTCCTATAAGCGGAATGAAAACCCTTTATCATTCGATACTCACCACTTTTCTGGTCAAGAATAGTAGGTCTAGGTAGTAATGAGCCACATTTTTCACAGTAAATTGGTAAACTTTTAGCAGAAACCCATTTGCCATTACTTAAGTGTTCAAAATGACGTGGATTACCTTGGTAATTACATGATGAATTTATACACTGATTATTAAAAGCCGTCTCACAGGCCGGAGTATTTTTTACCCACCAGTACTTTTCATCCTTCATGACATTAACGTAATGAAAAGGATGATAATCTTTTCGCTCATTTTTACCTTCGATAGCATCTAAACTAGGTATGCCCGCCAAAGCTTCTCCCAACGATATAGGCCGACTCTTTTCAATACCCGAAAAGAAAGAGCCATTATTTTTAATAATATACTCTTTAGCTTTTTCGCATTTTGTAAAAACAGTAATCAAGCGCTTTCTAAGTTGCGGAATACCATAATCAGAGCAACTCACAACTTCATCAACCCCTAAATACTCCCTCCCCAATTTTTCAGCCATATAATTTATTATGGTCATAGGACCAAACTCTGTCGGAATAACCGTCTCACGCATACCTGGAACATTTTCAAATACGACCCATTTAGGCCTAAACTCCATAATAATATCCATTGCAGGTATTACAAGTAAGTTTCTCTCATCCACCTTAGGTCTTCGACCGGCTTCGATCTCAGACTTTAACTTCCCCGCACCATTTGTTGACATACCTTGACATGGCGGGGTCGCATAAACGAGAAAGAGTTCATCTCTATGATCTAAGTGATTTTTAGTTTGGGAAATAATCTCTTCCTTTCTTTTCCAAATATCACCCTGTATCATTGTCGTCTCGGGGTAATTGCTGCTATAAAGTGCACACCTGTCTTTATGCAACTCATTTGCAACCACAATTTTTATATTGTGACTTTTTATTCCTAACTCACCTATTCCAGATGAACTAAATAATGATATGGCTTTTTTCATAAAAATTTTTTAATTTCTTTAGCAATAGCTTTACCAAGCAACGGAGGAACTGCATTTCCAATCTGACTTGCAATTCTTGTCAATGGACCACAAAAAATATAATCATCATCAAACGACTGAATTCTAGCCGCCTCTCTAGGTGTAATAGTTCTATTTTGATACGGGTGTATACATTTATTTGAGGCCGGGCTTTGAAACTTGACTGTTATAGTTGCCGCTGGCTCATTGGCGTCGAGTCTAGAATAGCAAGAGCTAAAGCCGCTAGTAATAAGATTTCTAGGTATGGAATTAATATTCCCGCCTGCATGCTTAATAATTTCCATCATTTTATCAGAGTGGTTAGATGATTTATGCAATGTCAACTTCGTTGATTTACCACGGCGACTTTCCTGGTAATAATTCATGGGGCTACGAGTGTATGTGCTGGCTTCTTGGTTTCTATCTAATTCTGGTAAGTCTCCTATTGCCTCCATAACACTAATAGCATCTACACTACACATTGCACTGTCTAAGAACTTAGATTTATCTTGATATCCGATCCCTCTTCCTGTGTACTTAAACTCAGGCTTTGGAAAGGTTATATTTAGACTTTCATCTTTAGAACCGATAAGAATAAAGCGTTCTCTTTTCTGAGGCACACCATAATGAGCTGCATTCAGAATTTTCCAATCTACATTGTACCCAATATTACGAAATGTATTGATAACTGTAGCAAGAGTACTTCCATTTTCATGAGTTAGTAATCCAACAACATTTTCCATCACAAAAACTTTAGGTTGGAAATACCCCACAAAGTCGGCAAATGAATAAAATAAATTATTCCTATGATCAGAGTTATTATTCGCCCTATTAGGTCTCAATGAAGAAAAACCCTGGCAAGGTGGCCCACCAATGATAACATCCACTCTATTTATGCCTATTCTCTCGCTAAGAGAGCTTAGATCTATATTAGTTATATCACCGCAATCAACTATCGCTTTGGGATGATTTGCCTTACAAGTCTGTGCAGCATGTTTATCTAAGTCAATTGCATATATTAGTTCTAACTCACCATTCTCTTTAAGAAAACCGTCAGAAAAACCGCCTGTACCACAGAACAAATCCATTACAGTCTTTGTCAAATCAAGCCTCCTAACCTAAACAAAAAGTCATGTGAGATAAAACCAGAAAGTGATTTTAACGGTTAGCATGAAAGAAAACAAAGAAAACGAATACGCTAATTCCAGTGTATATACGAGTCTATAACTACCGTTGATTGATGCAAACGAAAGAGGACTCAAACAAGATATCCTTTACTAGGGAACCTGGCACACCCACCATCTCGATAGCAGACTTGCCTGACAAGGTGGGTGTCCTCTGTCAGCCGTCCCCCGTCAATTCCTACCAATCCAACTCACCCCTCCCCCGTGGGGATTCATTCCCCCCTGCCACTGGCCTATAGTGAGCCCCTACTCGAACAACCTTTGCGAGCAGCAAGATGTATATCGGCGAATTTGCCCGGCTGACGGGCACCACACCCAAGGCAGTCCGTCTCTACGAGCAGCTCGGGCTGCTGCCCGAGCCCAGGCGGCGCGGCAAATATCGCGTCTACCGGGCCGAAGATCTGGAGTGGGTCGGCTTTATTCGCGAGGCCCAGCAGCTCGGCTGCAAATTGAGCGAGCTTGTCCCCTTGCTGGCAGGGCTCACCAATCTCGCCGAGTTTCCCTGGCAGAAGGTGGAGCAGCTTATCGCGGGCAAGCTGGCACAGATCGCGGCGGAGGTGGCCAGGTTGCAACGCCAGCACCAGGCCTTGAGCCAGTGCGCTGCGCTGCTGGCGCAGCACCCCTGCCGCTATGGCGCCCCTGGCCAGAGCGAGCCGCTCCCGCAGGCTGAGCAAGGGCTTGCAGGACGGGCGCACAAGGTGGCTTGACTCTGTCCCATGGGACAAGGGGTCTAATGAGGGCTCACTTCAAGGAGCCACGCCATGACACCCAAGCTGCTTATCATCAACGGCAACCCCAAACCCGACAGTCTCTGCCATGCCCTGGCCAGGGAGTATGCCCGCAGCGCCGAGGAGGGCGGCGCAGAAGTCACCCTGCATCACGTGGGGGAGCTCGCCTTCGAGCCGGATCTGCACCATGGCTATGACGAGGCGCAGCCACTCGAGCCCGATCTGCTGGCATTACAGCAGAGCCTGAAGCAGGCCCAGCATCTGGTCATCGTCGCCCCCCTCTGGTGGGGCCATCTGCCGGCCCGGCTCAAGGGCTTGCTGGATCGCACTTTGCTCTCCGGCTTCGCCTTCCAATATGTCAAGGGCAAGGCCCTTCCCGAGCGCCTGCTCGCCGGCAAGACGGCGCGCCTGCTGCTCACCATGGACAGCCCGCTCTGGTACTACCGCTGGTGGCTGGGCTCCCCGGTCGAGCGCACCCTCGACAAGCCCGTGCTGGGGCTCTGTGGCATCAAGCTGACCCATCGCCAGCATCTGGGGCCTGTCCATACCGCCAGCGAGCGGGAGCGACAGCGCTGGCTGGGCCGTGCCGAGGCTGCGGCTCGCCAGGATGTGCAGCGGCTGGCGCGGCGGCTAACCTAAGTCAGGGCGGCGGCGCCCCTGGTGACCAGGGTTGTCGGAAGCGGGGCCCAGAGAGACGGGCAAGGGAGCCTGGGGTGAAAAAGTCCTCGGCGGCCCGGCACCCTTGTGCTGTAGTAAGTGGGAATCCCCCTTGCTGGAGCCTTTTCGATGAACAAGATGTTGCTTGGTACCCTCGCCTTGATGCCGCTGCTGGCCAGTGCCGCTACCCCTTCCTTTGACTGCGCCAAGGCCCACAGCGCGGCCGAGCAGCTTGTCTGCCAGGACGCCGGGCTGGCGGCGCTGGATAACGAACTCGCCGCCCTCTATCCCAAGGCGCTGGCCAAGCTGTCGGCCGAGCAGCAGAAGACGGAGAAGGCGATGCAGCGCGGCTGGATCAAGGGGCGCAACGAGTGCTGGAAAGAGAGCGACTCGCGCCAATGCGTAGAGGAGAGCTACCAGCTGCGCATCACAGAGTTGCAGATCAAGGGGGGCCAGCTGATGGTGCCCAGCCCGGTCGACTACCAGTGCGACGGCGAGCTCCGGCTCTCGACCTACTTCTATAACGAGGCCAAGCGGCCCGCCGCCGTGATCAACCTGAGCGAGGGGGCGCAGCAGTCGCAGGTGCTCGCCTTTGAAGCCCCCAGCGCCAGCGGTGCCCGTTACGAGGGGCAGAATCTCACGCTGCTGACCAAGGGGAACGAAGCCAGTCTGGAGCGCTATGACCAACCCACCCGGCAGTGCCGGGTCAGCGGCCAATAAACCCGCGCCACCATGAAAAAGCCCCGCTGTTGCGGGGCTTCTTGTTTGCTGTCACAGGGGGTCATTTCACCGGGATGGCGTCAGGCATGGGAGTCTGGAACTCACGCTCTGCCTCGTCGAAGCGATCCAGCATGGCCTTGGAGGGCGCCTTGTCCAGCAGGCTGAACACCACTATGGCCAGGGTGGCGAAGACGAAGCCCGGGATGATTTCATACAGACCCAACCAACCGAACTGCTTCCAGACGATGACGGTCAGGGCACCGGCCAGCATGCCGGCCAGGGCGCCGTTGCGGGTCATGCGGGACCAGAGCACGGAGAGCAGCACCACGGGACCGAAGGCGGCACCGAAGCCGGCCCAGGCGTAGCTCACCAGCCCCAGCACCCGGTTCTCCGGGTTTACGGCCACGGCGATGGCGATAAGCGAAATCACCAGCACCATGGCGCGGCCGACCCACACCAGCTCTTTCTGAGAGGCATTCTTGCGCAGGAAGGGCTTGTAGAGATCTTCGGTGATGGCGCTGGAGCAGACCAGCAACTGGCAGCTCAGCGTACTCATCACGGCCGCCAGTATGGCGGAGAGCAGCACGCCGGCAATCCAGGGGTTGAACAGTATCTTGGAGAGCTCGATGAAGACGCGCTCCGGGTTGGCGGTGACGCCGGCAGCCTGCTCGGTGAAGGTGGAGAAGTAGGCCAGGCCGAAGAAGCCGATGGCCACGGCGCCGCCCAGGCAGAACACCATCCAGGTCATGCTGATGCGACGGGCGCTGGCCATGGAGTGGTGGGAGTCCGCCGCCATGAAGCGCGCCAGGATGTGGGGCTGGCCGAAGTAGCCGAGACCCCAGGCCATCAGGGAGATGATGGCGATGAAGTCCAGGTTCTTGAACATGTCGAGGTTGCTGGCGTTCTGCGCTGCCACCTGCACCATGGCGGTGTCGATGCCGCCGACGGCGATGATGACGAACACCGGGGTCAGGATCAGGGCGAAGATCATCAGGGTGGCCTGCACCGTATCTGTCCAGCTCACCGCGAGGAAGCCGCCGAAGAAGGTGTAGGTGATGGTGGCCGCGGCACCGACCCAGAGGGCGGTGTCATAGCTCATGCCGAAGGTGCTCTCGAACAGGCGGGCACCGGCCACCACGCCGGAGGCACAGTAGATGGTGAAGAACAGCAGGATCACCAGGGCGGAGAGGATGCGCAGCACCCGGCTCTTGTCCTCGAAGCGGTAGGTGAAGTAGTCCGGCAGGGTCAGGGCGTTGCGGTTCTTCTCGGTGTGAACCCGCAGCCGACCAGCCACCCAGCGCCAGTTGAAGTAGGCACCTATGGTGAGGCCGATGGCGATCCAGCTCTCGGAGATGCCGCCGATGAAGACGGCGCCAGGCAGGCCCATCAGGAGCCAGCCGCTCATGTCGGAGGCCCCGGCGGAGAGGGCTGTCACCCAGCTCCCCATGCGGCGGCCGCCGAGAATGTAGTCGTCAAAGTTACGGGTGGCGCGATAGGCGATGAAGCCGATCAGGACCATACCCAGGATGTACACCAGGAAGGTGATGAGCATTGGGGTGCTAGCTGTCATTCAAAACTCCGTTATGTGACTCTTGTACCCGTTCTCGCGACGGGCTCTTCCTTAAAAAACCGGCCTAGATTAATCAGCAGATCGCCTGATCACAACCACTTTTAACAAATAAAAAACACAGAGAAAACGTTTCACACCTAATCAAGTAACCAATCAAGAGGGGTTAGGCCGGATTTTATCCCGACGGTGCAAGGAGTTACCCGGGCAGCCCCTCCTTTACGCATCATAAAAAAGCCCCGACCTTGGCCGGGGCTCGACATCGAGGGCAACCGGATCAGCGGTTGATGGCGATGGGCATGCCGCTGCGCTGCTCCAGGGCCTGCTTGACCAGCTGGGAATCGCTGTCGGCGTGGGCGATGAAACGGGTCACCTCGGTCGACATGGACAAGGGCGCCGGCAGGCTGGAGTTGAACTCCTCCTGGCTGCGGGAGAGCGGCTGGTGCACTTCCAGGTAGCGGCTGCCATCCGGCTCGACCGAGGCCTTGATCGGTTGGTTCACGAACTGGACGCGGGTGCCGACCGGTACCTGCTTGAACAGATACTCGATGTCGTCGTTACGCAGGCGCACGCAGCCGTGGCTCACCCGCAAACCTATGCCGAACTGGGCATTGGTGCCGTGGATGGCGTACATCTTGCCGATGTAGAGGGCAAACAGCCCCATGGGGTTGTCCGGGCCGGCGGGCCAGACCGCAGGCAGGGTCTCGCCACGGGCGGCGTATCGGCATGCATCTTGGCCGTAGGGGTCCAGGTCGGGCCCGCCTTCTTGCGCTGCACGCTGGTCACCCAGTCTTCCGGGGTGTCGGTGCCGAGCTGGCCGATGCCGATGGGCAGCACCTCCACCACCTTCTTGCCTTTCGGATAGTAGTAGAGGCGCATCTCGGCCACGTTCAGCACTATGCCCTCGCGGGGGGCATCCGGCAGGATCAGCTGGTGCGGCACGACCAGCTTCTCGCCCGCCTGCAGCAGCAGGGGATCCGCCTTGGGGTTGGCTTCCAGCATGTTGGTCAAACCGAGCTGGAACTTGGCCGCGACCGCTTCCAGGGGCTGGCCCGCCTCTTCGGCCGGCACCACGTATTCCAGGTTCTCGCCCACCAGGCGGCTGTTGGCCGCAGGCAGGGCATATTCGACGGCAAGCACGGGCATGGCGGTCAGGAGCAGGCTGCAGCACAGTGCAGCCGCCGTGTTGTGGAGGAGCTTCATAACTTTCCTGTGATATTGGGTGATTCAGGACTCTGGCCAGGCCGGGGCGTGCGCGCCCGGGGCGAAGAGAAGGCCGCCATTTTTCTCCTCTGCACCGCAAATTTCAACCGACACGTGGTGACGGGTCGATGATTAATATGGCGTTTTACCCTGGGCTCATCCTGCAACAAGAATCAAATCACCCGTTCTTCCAGGTATGCATGTCATAACCGGTTGGCGATTGATGCAACCGCAGATGAAATTGCCCAATAATGGCGAATATATGGTCGAATATATCGGCCTGGATCCCTTCGTAATCGGCCCAGGCGGTGGTCGCCGTGAAGCAGTAGATCTCCAGCGGCAGGCCGTCGGAAGTCGGTGCCAGCTGGCGCACCATCAGGGTCATGTCCTTGCGAATGCCGGAATGGGCGTGCAAATAGGCATCCAGGTAGGCGCGCAGGGTGCCGAGGTTGGTGAGGTGACGGCCATTGATGGGGCAACTGATGGCGTCGCTGAGCTGCTGGTTGTAGCTGCTCAGCTCCTGCTCCTTGCGGCTGAGATAGGGGGCCAGCAATTTGGCCTGCTTGAGTGTCAGCTGCTCCTCGGCGGTCAGGAAGCGCACGCTGGTCATGTCGATGTTGACGCTGCGCTTGATGCGCCGGCCACCGGATTCCGTCATCCCCTGCCAGTTCTTGAAGGAGTCGGAGATCAGGGCATAGGTGGGGATGGTGGTGATGGTCTTGTCCCAGTTCGACACCTTGACCGTGGTGAGGCCGATGTCGGTCACCTCGCCATCGGCGCCGTACTTGTCCATCTGCAGCCAGTCACCGACGCTCAGCATGCGGTTGGCGGAGAGCTGGATCCCGGCCACCAGACCTAGGATGGGGTCCTTGAACACCAGCATCAGCACCGCAGTCATGGCCCCCAGGCCGCTGAACAGGAAGAGCGGCGACTTGCCGAGCAGCAGGGCTATCATCAGGATGCCGACCAGTATGCTGGCCACCAGTTTCACCCCCTGGAAGATGCCGCGCAGGGGCAGGTCCCGTCCAAGCCGGGTATAGCGGCTCACCGACAGCAGACAGTCGAGCAGGGCGAACAGGGCAAGCAGCAGGAACAGCAGGATCCAGAGCTGGGCCAGCATCTCGATAAGCTGCAGGCTGTCGGATGCCTTGGGCAGCCAGATCTCCGCCTGACCTAGCAGCACGGCCCCTTGCAGTACCAGGGCGAGCCGGTAGAAGAGCCGCTGCTGCAACTGGGGCGGCAGCCACACCTGCTTGGTCTTGCCGAGCAGCCCCACCAGGCGCACCAGCAGGATGCGGTGCAGCACCAGGTGCAGTGCCAATGCGGTCAGCACGATGAAGCTCAGGGCGATCACCAGCGCCATCATGGCGGTGACCTCCACCCCTAGACCGGACAACCAGTTGAAAAATATCTCCTTCATCTCTACCTCTGCGACGTGAAACTGCCGTCAGGGTACGTATCTGGCCCCTCATGTCAAATGACAGCTTGCTCAATGTGCCGCTGAAACGACAACGCCCGGCACAGGCCGGGCGTTGCTTCGGAGCGAGGGGGCCTTAGCCGACCAGGCTCAGGGCATCGCGGGCGATGACCAGCTCTTCGTTGGTGGGCATCACCAGGGCCAGGCGGCTGCCTTCGGCCGTGATGGGGCCTTCACCGCCCAGCACGGCGGCGTTGTTGGCCTCTTTATCGACCTTGAAGCCGAACAGGGCCAGCCGCGCCAGCACCATCTCGCGCACCATGGCGGCGTTCTCACCGATCCCGCCGGTGAACACCAGGGCGTCCAGGCGACCGTCCATGGCGGCGGCATAGGCCCCGACATACTTGGCTACCCGGTAGGTGAACACATCCAGCGCCCGCTTGGCGCCGGCGTCGGTGGCGTAGTTGGTGGTGACATAGCGGCAGTCGCTGCTCACCTCTGTCATCCCCAGCAGACCGGACTCGCGGGTCAGCACATGGTTGATCTCGTCCACGCTGTAGCCGAGCTGGTCGTGCATGAAGAAGACCACGGCGGGGTCTATGTCACCAGAGCGGGTGCCCATCGCCAGCCCTTCCAGCGGAGTCAGGCCCATGGAGGTATCGACGGACTCGCCGTTCTTGATGGCGCAGACGGAGGCGCCGTTGCCCAGGTGGCAGTTGATGATGTTGAGCTCGGACAGCGGCTTGCCCAGCGCCTTGGCGGTCTCTTCGGCGATGAAGCGGTGGGAGGTGCCGTGGGCGCCGTAACGACGGATGCCGTTCTCCTGATAGAGCTTGTAGGGCAGCGCGTAGAGGTAGGCTTCCTGCGGCAAGGTCTGGTGGAAGGCGGTGTCGAACACGGCCACGTTTTTCTCGGCCAGGGCCGGGAAGACCTTGAGGGCGGCACGGATGCCGATGAGGTGCGCCGGGTTGTGCAGGGGGGCGAACGGAATGGCGGCCTCGATGCCGGCGATCACGCCATCATCGATGCGAACGGAGCGGGAGAACTGCTCGCCACCGTGCACGATGCGATGGCCGATGGCGACCAGCTGCTCGGCGAGGGTCGGATCCTGGGGCAGGATGTGGCCCACTATGTGGTCAAGGGCGGCCTGGTGCGCGGCACCGGCGCCCAGCATGGCTTCGCCCTTGACTCCGTGGAGTTTCCATTTGATACGTGCGTCATCCAGATTGAAGCATTCGGCCAGGCCGGACAGCATGTCCTCACCTGTTTCGGCGTCCATTACGGCAAATTTCAGGGAAGAGCTACCGCAGTTAAGGATCAATACCAACTTGCTCATGTTCTACATCTTCCTGTGCTTCGGCTTTATGCCGACAGTGTCGTGTCATCCAACATGGATGGGATTCCCCTGCCGGGGGCGTTATGGTCGCAGGAAAGTGCGCCCAATTTTTCAAACTGTCTGGCGCCGACCATTGTCTGGCGCGCTCATCTTTCTCAAACTCTCTGGCACCGACCCATAGTCTGGCGCGCTCATCCTTTCAAACTCTCTAACGCCGACCGCCAACTCTGGTCCAGGCGCGCTTATCTTTCTCAAACGCTCTGGTGCAGACCCCGAGGCTGGCACACTCATCGAATCGTCAATGCGGGACAGGCCAGCGCCCATTCGACGCGGTCCTGTCCTGGCGGGTGCCCGGGCACCCGGCGCTGCGGCTCAGACCGAGGTCAGCAGCGACTGGTGGACCTTGACGACCAGCTTCTTCACCAAGCCTGGGGTAGTCAGGGTACAGAGAGGGCGATGCAGTTCTCCCGGCCAGAAGATGGCAAAGTCGCCGGGCTGCAACGCCAGATAACTGGTCTGGTCGTCATCGACGAACCAGAGATCGGGGTGGGGATGATCGGCGCCGTCGCTCACATAGGCATGGGGCCCGACGCCGATCCACTCCTCCCCCCGCAGCAGCAGCTGGATATCCAGATACTGCTCATGAAACTCGCCGCGGCGATCCGCGACCGGCTCTGTCAGCGCTTCGCTCACCAGACAGAACAGCTTGAGGCCGTCTATGTCCTGCTTGCCAAGGGGCGCCTCACGCCAGTGGGCAAGGCTCTTCACCACCTCGGCCATGATGCGGGCCAGCGGCGCGGGCAAGGGGGTGCGTTGCAAGGTATCCAGACTGCCGGTGATCATGGGGTTCGCATCCTTAGGTATATCTGCCGTCTATCTTTGTCCATCAATGAAAAAGGACCCCTAAAGGTCCTTATCCAGCGTCGTCTGCCATCCGTGCAGACTCGAAAAGCGCCTGGTTCATCTTGTTGGCGCCGGGTCACTGTTGCACAGTCGCCCGCCCCTTGCCAAGAGATACCCGCTCAATCACCCGATGATCGTACCAGTTGAAACAATATTATTCACTAGTCCATTGCCACCGACTTTGACCAGACGCAAAAACGGGAGCATCTGCTCCCGTTTTTTTCACCGAATCGGCGTCATTCAAACCTTGCTGGCGTTCTCCACCGGCTTGGCGTACATGGCACGCCAGATGGCCTTATGTTCTTCCGGCACTTCCGACTGACGGGTCAGGAAGGCGGTCTGCTCTATGGTGCTGGCCTTGCCGGGCACATCCGCGGCCAGGTAGTTGCCGGGGAAGAGGCGATAGCTGCTCCAGATCGCCTTGTCGATGAGCGCGGCCAGTTCGTCCGGATCGCTGAAGCCCTCGGTAATGGGGGCGCCGAAGGAGACATGTACCCGCCCCTTCTGACCGACGATGCCGGCGACTATGCTCTCGATGTCCTCGAACTCGCCCTTCTCGTAGCTGCCGTTGACCGACTTCTCGTACAGCTCGCGCGCCTTGGCCTTGTCGGTGGGATCCACCTCGTAGCTGATGCTGACCGGCACTATGTTGAGGCTGCGCATGTAGTCGACGAAGTCGATCTTCTGCTTCTTGCCATCCACATAGAACATCTTGAGGATGGCCGGATCCGTCTTGTCGTCCCCGTTCTTGGCGCGCCCTTCCTTCTGGGCGATCCAGATGGAGTGGCCTTCGTGCACCGACTGGCCTATGTAGGCCGACAGCTCGCCGAGGGCCTTCATCATCTCCCGCGGCCCCTTGGCGGAGCGCTTGACGATGAAGCTCTTGTTGAGCTTCATCAGCTCGGTGGCACAGGGCTTGCGCAGCAGGTTGTCGCCGATGGCGATGCGCACCGTATCGAAGCCATGGGTGTGCAGCCCCCAGTTGACGAACGCCGGATCCATGGCGATGTCCCTGTGGTTGGAGACGAACAGGTAACCCTGCTCCTTCTTCAGATGCTCGAGCCCAGAGAAGCTCACCCCCTGGGTGGAGGTGGCTATCATGCGACTCATGTAGCGGGTCACCCCCATCTGCACCTGATGGATGGTGCTGACCTTGGCCCACTTGTGGCGCAGGAACTGGCGGATCAGCGGGCGAATGGCCCAGCCCAGCCAGCTCATCAGGGAACCGAAACGGTATTTGGCGATGGCGCCGATAAACTCGTCATCCTGGATCAGCCGCTCGATGGCAGCCGGCACTTCGTCATCGCGATAGGGGCGAATGTCCGCGAATCTATCTACTTCAGTCACAATGTCAGCCTTGCATGTATGGAGTCGCGACCAGCTGCTGCTGGCCGGGAAAATTCAGGGCGCAATTTTACACGCTTTTGGGGTCAGGGGTATGAGAGGCATACAGATAGTGCGATCTTGCCGTGAAAAAGCCGCCAAAACCCGGGGAGCCAGGATCCGGGACGGCCTGCGCCCATGGCTTGGCGAGGGACTGGTCCCGCACTAAGAAAGCCACAGGCTCCTCAACCGGCCGGATTGAGCAGCGCGGTGAGGACGTGGTCCTCCCAGCGGCCGTTGATCATCAGGTAGTCCCGGGCATAGCCTTCCTGCTCGAACCCGAGACGCGCCAGCAGGGCGCCACTGCGCCGGTTCACCGGCATGTAGCTCGCCATGATGCGGTGCAGGTCGCGCTCCCGAAACAGGTAGTCGATGCCGGCGGCCACCACCTCCTGCATCAGCCCCTGCCCCTCGTGATCCTGGTCGATGGCATAACCCAGATGGCATGCCTTGAACATGCCCATCATGATGTGGGTGAAGTTGCAGGTGGCGAGCACCCGCTCCCCTTTGGGATCGAGCGCCACCAGTTGCACGGCGCTGCCATCGAAAAACTGGCCATAACCGTCGCGCAGCCGCCCCTGCCAGTGACCCAGGGTATAGAAGCTCTCGTCCCGTCTCGGCTCCCAGGGCTGCAGATGGGTGCGGTTGCGCCGGTAGAAATCCAGCATCAGCTCGGCCCGCTCCGGGGGCAGGACAGTCAGCCGGGTGCGGGCCGTGGTGATATGGGGCAGGGTCAGCATTGTGCCTCCCCATACTGGCCATGCAGGGTGCCAGCGACCCGGCTGTGCCGGGACCCCATCAGTGATCCCTTTCCCGCAGCCTGAGCCAGTCATCTCGCAGCAGACCATAGTGGACATGATCCACCACCCTGTCAGCCAGCCGCTCCGACCGCCGGGTGATCCCCTCCTGCTGCATGCCGAGCCGCTCGCACACAGCCCGGCTGGGCTCGTTCTCCAGCGCGGCGCTGATCTCCACCTTCTCCATCCCCATCTCCTCGAAGGCGTGATGGATCAGGGCCTGACAGGCCCGGGTGATGATGCCATTGCCCTGCCAGCGCTCCGCCAGCCAGTAGCCGATGCTGACCTTGGCCAGCCCCTGATCGATCTGGTTGTAACCGATGACACCGACCACCTCCCCCTGATACTCGATGGCGGTGGTCAGCCCCTCGCCTCGGGCAAATTTCTCGATGGCGTGGCGAATGAAGGTGGCGCTGTCGGAGGGCTGCTGGATATGGGGCACCCAGGGCAGCCACTGGGAGAGATAGTCGCGATTGCGCTGACAGAGGCGAAAGAGTTCGCTGGCCATGTCGGGCTGCAGAAACAGGAGCGCCAGCTCGTCATCCAGTTGCCATGAAAACATTGCTCCTCCCCCGCCTTTGGTCCGGCATCCGCCGTCATGGGAGCCAATGTAGTCAATCAATCCCTTGTTTGCCAAGGACTTTCGGCGCCTGTCACCGGCAGGCAATCCCCATATGGATGTGCCCATTTGGGCACTATTTTGGGCCTTGCAGCAATCAGCCCTTCCCTTGGCACAAGTCACCACATTCATAACGAATTTCAGCAGACAAGGATGGCAACAGTCAGATCTGCTACGCCTTCATGCTGCTCTGTCACATATGACAGGCAGTTATTTCAGACCACCGCACTAGTGTAAGAGCGCCGGGCAACGGACCCGGCGTGCAATCTTCATCGACTAAGGAAAGACGAGATGAACAAAGTCTATTTGGCCGTGGTACTGGCCTGCTGGGGAAGCGCCGCCATAGCGGCAGAACAGGTGGAAGTGAACCAGGTCTCAGACCTGACCGGCGCTGTGAGCGGAGCCGCCAGGATCGGCACCCTCGCCATAGGGGATGGCGAGTTTCGCCAGGTACGGGTCGTCAAGCTGCCCAACGGCCAGCAGCGAGTGCGTTATGAGCAGACCTGGCAAGGCATCCCGGTCTGGGGTCAGGTGCTGGTGGCCAATCAGGCCCTGGGGGGCCAGGTCAACCAGGTGTCCGGCTCCATGCTGCGCAAGATAGATGCCGACCTGACGGGCCCGACCGCCACCCTATCCCCTGCCGATGCCGCCCTCAAGGCCCGCGCCGGAGCCAAGGGCAGCAACGAGCGGGTCAAGCTGTTCGTGATGCAGGATGAGACCGGTCAGGCCCGCCTGGTCTACCTGGTCTCCTGGCTGGCGGCGAGCGAACAGCCCAGCCGTCCCTTCGTGATGATCGATGCCCAGAGCGGCAGCGAGCTCAAGCGCTGGGAGGGGATCAACCACCAGGACGCCACAGGCCCTGGGGGCAACCTCAAGACCGGCAAGTACTTCTATGGCGCCGATTTTGGTCCCCTCAAGGTGGATGACAGCTGCCGCATGAGCAGCAGCAACGTGGACACCATCAACCTCAATCACGCCACCAGTGGGGGCGCAGTGCACCAGTTCAGCTGCCCAGAGAACACCATCAAGGAGATCAACGGCGCCTACTCCCCCCTCAACGATGCCCACTACTTCGGCAACGTGGTGTTCGACATGTACCGCAACTGGTACAACACGGCGCCGCTGAGCTTCAAGCTCAAGATGCGGGTGCACTACGGCCGCAACTACGAGAACGCCTTCTGGGACGGCAGCCAGATGACCTTCGGTGACGGTGCCACCACCTTCTATCCGCTGGTGAGCCTGGACGTGGCGGCCCACGAGGTGAGCCACGGCTTCACCGAGCAGAACTCGGGGTTGGTCTACTCGGGTCAGTCGGGCGGCATCAACGAGGCCTTCTCCGACATGGCGGGGGAAGCGGCCGAGAACTACATGAAGGGCAGCAACGACTGGCTGGTGGGGGCCCAGATCTTCAAGGGCAACGGCTCCCTGCGCTACTTCGAGGATCCGACCCGGGACGGCAGCTCCATCGGCCATGCCAGCGATTACTATGATGGCATCGACGTGCATCACAGTTCGGGGGTCTACAACCGCGCCTTCTACCTGCTGGCCAACACCAACGGCTGGAACACCCGCAAGGCCTTTGAAGTGTTCGTGCTGGCCAACCGCCTCTACTGGGGTGCCAACACCAGCTTCGATCAGGGTGCCTGCGGCGTGACCAGGGCGGCCACGGATCTGGGCTACAGCCTGACCGACATCGCCACCGCCTTCACCGCGGTCGGGGTCAACGCCAGCTGTGGCGCCACGCCCCAGCCCGACAAGGTGCTGCAAAACGGGGTAGCTGTGACCAATCTCACCGCCGCCAAGGAGGGCAAGCTGAACTACACCGTCGAGGTGCCGACCGGCAAGAGCCAACTGGTGATCGCCAGCAGCGGCGGCACAGGGGACGCGGATCTCTACGTGAAGTTCGGCTCGGCCCCGACCAGCAGCAGCTATGACTGCCGCCCCTACAAGAGCGGCAACGCCGAAACCTGCACCCTGAACGCGCCCAAGGCCGGGACCTGGCACGTGCAGTTGAGCGGTTTCAGTGCCTTCTCGGGGGTGAGCCTCAAGGCCAGCTACTGATCCCGAATGTCAGTGAAGGGAGAGCGCCGGACTTGTCCGGCGTTTTTTTATGCGGGCTTACCCGACCAGCGCCGGGCCAGGGTGCGCGCCGCCTCCAGCACCCGCTCCTTGGCGGGGTTGGGCCGCTTGCCGCTGCGCCAGGCCATCATCACGTCCCAGTGATCCGGCGGCAGATCCGTCACATCCAGTTTCACCAGACGACCAAACTCCAGATCCCGGGTGATGGCGAGCGCCGGCATCAGGGTGATGAAGCCATGCTCCAGCGCCAGCTCCCGCGCCGCACTGGCGGGCTGGATGGCGTGCAGCGGGCTCGCCACCTGGCGCAGCAGCCGCAGTTGCAGGATCAGCTCGTCGCAGCCTGTGCCCCACTGCTGGGGGGCCAGCCGCTCGTTGGCGATGTCCTGCAGGGTCAGCCCCTGCCGTCCGGCCAGCGGGTGGGTGGCGCAGGCCACGGCGATGATGGGGGAGCGATAGAGCAGCTCGAGCTGGATGCCCGCGATGGCGGGACACTTGAGGATGAAACCGACGTCGGTCTCGCCGGTCAGCAGCTCCTGCATGATGACGCCGGAGTGATCCGTGCTGCAGCGGATCTCGAAAGCCTCGTCGACCAGAGCCAGCAGCAAGGGACCAAACACGACCGTGGTCAGGGAGGGAAGGCAGGAGAGCCGGATCCGCGGCAAGGCGGGTGCCCCCTGCATCGCCAGCCGCCCCCCTTCCAGGGCACTCAAAGCGCTGGTGGCCGCCGGCAGGAACTGCTCGCAGGCCGGTGTGGGGGTGGCGCCACGGCGGTGACGGCGGAACAGGGACTGGCCCAGCTCCTGCTCCAGCACGGCGATCCGCTGGCTGACCATGGGTTGTGACCAGCCGCGAATGGCCGCCACCTTGCTGAAGCTGCCACGGTTGGCCACATCCAGCAGCAATTGCAAATCGTCGAGTGTCACAGCCATAACCAAATCCAATATGAAATATAGCCAGTTGTCGGCTACCACTATATCTGGAGCCCCACCAGAATAGCAGCATCAATCGTCGTGAAATGGCAGAACGCCAGCGAGTCAGGGACTTATCGTCGCCCTTGGCTCTGTTTGGTGACGGCGCCATTCGGATAATGAGTACACAACAAATAATGTCATCGAAGCAAGCAGGGGTATAAGGGTCATGGTGGAGCGGGCGAGGCGGTTGGGGCGGTGGTTCTTGGCATTGGATTCCCTCTTGGTGATCCTGGGGTTCTTCGTGGTGATGCCCATGATAAGCCTGCGATTCGTGGACCAGCTTGGCTGGGCCGCCGGTGTGGTCGGGCTGGCGCTGGGCCTGCGTCAATTGACCCAGCAGGGGCTCGGAGTATTTGGTGGCTCGCTCGCCGACAAGTTCGGGGCCCGTCCGCTCATCGTCTGCGGCATGTTGCTGCGGGCGCTGGGCTTTGCCAGCCTGGCCTACGCCCAGAGCGGGCTTGAACTCATAGTCTCCTGCATCATCTCGGGGCTCGGCGGCTGCCTGTTCGATCCCCCCCGCGCCGCCCTGGTGATCAAGTTCACCCGCCCGCGGGAGCGCGGCCGCTACATCTCCTTGCTGATGATGCTGGAGAGCGCCGGCGCCGTGGTGGGGGCCCTGCTCGGCAGCTGGCTGCTCAACTTCGACTTTGAATATGTCTGCCTGCTGGGGGCCGGCCTGTTCGTCTGCGCGGCCCTGTGCAACCTGCTGATCCTGCCCCCCTACAAACTCTCCCTGCGCCCGACGCCGATCCGGACAGGCCTCGGCCAGGTGCTGGCGGACAAGGCCTTCTGCCGGCTGGTGCTCATCCTGAGCGGCTACTACGCGCTCTGGGTACAGGTGATGCTGATCTTCCCCATCCTGGTCAAGCAGATGGCGGGCAGCACCACGGCGGTGGGCTGGATGTATACCCTGGAGACGGCCATCTCCCTGGCTCTGCTCTACCCCCTTGCCCGTTACGGCGAGCGCCACTTCAAGCTGGAAAACCGCCTGATGGCGGGGGTGTTGCTGATGACGGCAGGGATAGGGCTGGTGGCCTTTGCCACCACCTTGCCCGCCGTCTTCATGCTGCTTGCCTGCTTCTATCTCGGCATCGTCATCGCCGAGCCGGCGCGGGAGACGCTCATGACCAAGCTGGCCCAGCCGGGGGCGCGCGGCAGCTACATGGGGTTCAGTCGCCTGGGTCTGGCGCTGGGTGGCATGACGGGTTACGTGGGGGGCGGCGCCCTGCACGACTGCGCCATGGCCCAGGGACAACCCTGGCTGCCCTGGCTGGTGCTCGGCACCGTCGGCGTCACCACCCTGCTGCTGCTGGTGAACTGCTTTCAGCGCGATTCCCGTCTGGCCCAGGTCAATGCCTGATCCTTGAGCACCCAATGCGGATGACCCCGGGGCGCCCCTCGTTCGAGTCGGCGCCCTTCTTTTACCCGGCAACACAGGGTCTGCAGCCCCCTCCCCTGACCTGCATACCCCCCTCTTTCCTTCACCCCACTTTCCATCACCCCACAAGCCGAATGACGCACATAAAAAAAGCGGCAGATTGCTCTGCCGCTTTGTGTCCATCTGGCTGGCTTACTTGTCGATATCCAGCAGATTGTTGTTCAACATGTAGTCGATGACCTGGTTGGCCGTGGACCCCGATCCCCCGGTCAGGGTGTCGAAGGTGTGGTTCACCAGCACTATCTCCTGGGTCACCGCTGCCGCGCTGCTCTCTTTCACCTGCAGGTGCACCCCTTCGCTGTCCTGGAACACAGAGAGCAGGCTCTTCAGGGAGCTCTGGTTCTTGCTGCCATCGCTGTCGAGCAGGTCACTCAGATCCAGCTTGTCCCCTTC
The DNA here is from genome assembly GCF_046087985.1 of Aeromonas ichthyocola. Classification (NCBI taxonomy): domain Bacteria; kingdom Pseudomonadati; phylum Pseudomonadota; class Gammaproteobacteria; order Aeromonadales; family Aeromonadaceae; genus Aeromonas; species Aeromonas ichthyocola. The sequence goes on along the minus strand of NZ_JBJSWH010000005.1, from coordinate 3,080 downwards.
GGCCTTGGAGAAATCGACCACATAGTCCTTGGCAACGGAGCCTGCGACCGTGTCCCCCTTCAGCCAGGTGAAGGTGTCAGCCCCGGCATCTCCCTTGAGAACGTCGTTGCCAAGCCCACCGATGAGGATGTCGTTGCCCAGCCCGCCACTCAGTATGTCATTGCCGGTCCCGCCATAGAGGGTGTCGTTGCCAGCATCGCCGGAGAGTTCGTCGTTACCTCCCTGGCCGAAGAGGATGTCGTCTCCCAGGCCACCATACAGCTTGTCATGTCCGCCACGAGTATCACCCGCGACATCAAATGACTTGGCATTGGCCTTGATATATTCGTACAGCTCTACGGTGCTGGGGGCATAGCCGTTCTTCAAGGTCAGGAACTGGGTCAAGCCATCCAGTCCCTTGCCATTGACCCAGTCCGTCGGCTTGGCCGGATTGCCCGCCGCGCCCCAGGGCAGATAATCTGTGTTAATGGCATCGCCAAACAGGATGTCGTTGCCTGCGCCGCCCTTGACCGTATCCGAACCAACCTCTGCGGGAGTATTCGTCACCGAGCCACCCACAAGCACGGCCTGGAGATCCTCGGCCTTGGTGATAATGTCGGGTTGACCGATCGGCGGGTACGTCACCTTGCCGAGGTTATCTATCACCAGCGTGGCCGATGTGTTATCCCACCAATCTTCTACATCATTCAATGTAAAGACATAGCGATAATCGCCTGCGGCCAGAGGACCACTGTCGATCATCCCTGTCGTATTTAAAGCACTACCGACATTGACCCAGCTCGAGCCATTCAAACGCTGTAATTGCACCGAGAAACTGTCACCGGAAGAAAAATCGCGATCTGTAGACAAATCAAAGCGGATGCCATTACCTGCAGCGACCGCCAGTGTTGCACTGGTAAAGATCGACGCACCGGAAGAGGCTTTATCAGTCAACTCAATCTTGTCGTTGTCTCTCACAACGGTGCCGGAGCTATCGCCAGCTTTACCCCAACTGCTCGCTCTCCACACACCACTATTACTCGAGAAGTCATTCAGTATTTGCGACTGGCCATATTGACTGCCCGCACCGGTCACCTGGGTATTGTCGAAATACTTCAGGTTACCCTCCGTCACACCGGTACCTATGCCAATCGCCTTGACCTCGCTCAATCCCGACAGAGATGTAAAGGCGTCGATTGCCTTCTGCATGTCGGCATCATTCGTGGTACCACCAGACGAGGAGTCGCCGTTGTGCACAGTGGGATCGCCATCGGTCAGGAAGTAGGTCAGGTTTTCGAATTTCAGGCCTGTCCCGCTACCCGGCTTGGTATTGAACCACTCGGTCGCCTTGATGAAGGCATCCTCGTAGTTGGTCGCCCCATTGGCAGACAGGGTCGTGATCTTGTTGATCAGCGTCTGCAGGTTTGCCGAGTTGAGATCTTCGATCTTCAACATATTGCTGGCCGACCCGGCGAAACCGATCAGCGTCACGTTGACCACGCCATCGTGGCTGGTCAGCTGGTTGGCCAACACTTTCAGTGCATTGATCGTCAATGTCATCCGATCCTGACCTGAACTGGGATTCTGACTCCCATTGAGGCCATATTTCATGCTGCCTGAGGTATCCACAATCAAGGCGACATTGTAATTCTTGCCAGGCTCGACCGACGTCTTGATGCCACCTATATCGCCCAGCAGCACATCATCACCACCGCCGCCATCAACGCTGTTGTCACCATTCGGATTGGCCGGTTTGATCATGAAGCCGGCGTCTGCCTCGGTAAATTTCACTTCACCCGAGATAGGTTGACCATTCATGTCGTACTCTTGCGAGCCCGCCACAACGGTAACCTTGATATTCTGGCTACCGACCGGCAGTTCAACCTGCAGCGACAATTTGCCATCCTGATCCAGCATGCTGGCTGGCACCTTCCAACTGCCGTCAGCCTGCAGAGTACCGCCGGAGACCTCAGTCCCCTGCGGCAGTCCCTTGATGGTCAGCTCGGTAAAGCGCTCGCTACCGTCTGTGTCTATCAAGTCAGCATCTATCTTCAGGGTTGCAAGGTCGGCAACCTTGCTCAGCTGGCCACCCTCAAACTCGTACTTGCCATCTTGAAGATAGAGGGTTTCGACACTGTAGAAGTCATGGTTGGTCACCGCCCCAGTGACGGGGTCTGTATAGACAAGCCGGTAGTCGCAGCTGTTGGGTAAACCGGTCGTGACCAGTTTCAGCGCCTTCATAGAGCCGGGCATGTAGGCAACATCCTGGCCGTCACCACCGTAATAGGAAGTGGTTGCCTTCAGGCTTTGAGAGATAAGCGTGTCGTTGCCCCCATCCCCCTGCAGCTTGACCGAGGACGTTGCATTCTTGCCACCGATCAGAATGTCATCTCCGTCACCGCCAATCAGGTGCTCATTGACGCTGGCCCCACCGATCAGGGTGTCGTTGCCAGCCCCACCGATAGCCTGGAAGCTTGTACCGCTGCCGAACTTGATCGTGTCGTTGCCAGCCCCGCCATCTACCCAGGTGCCATTGCTGGAAACCAGATAATCATTCCCCCCGGTCGGGTTCGATGATGGATTTTTGCCTTGCAAGGAGTCCAGGATCTCTTCCACTTTCGCCGCACCCGGAGTCAAACCGCCACTCAACAGCTCAACCTTGAGTGTCACGCCATCAACCACTGGCTTGATATCAATAACGAACTTGGCGTTGTCACTGGAATTGACACCATCGCTTATCTGGAAGTCGAAGCTGGCGTAGTCACCCTTCATATTGCCGACGTCCTCACCGCTGCCCTTGTCGGCGTCGTTGCTCGATTCGTGGGCACCAGGCACGAAACGCAGACGGCTGTGCGCGATGTCATCATAAGAGATGAGATCCCCCTCCTTCACGGCAACCCACAGCCCCTTATCATTGAGGTATTCGAGAGTGCCATTCTTCGGCAGGGTGTTGATCAGCACCTTCAGAGCCGACTCTTCATGATCCTCGTCGTGGGCACCAAACTGGGCCCAGGTCAGCACCTGAGGCTCATCTTCCTGCCCAGTACTGTGACCCCCTGTGGCCGTCGGTGCGTCGTTGACCAGTTCCACCGCCGGCGTGG
>NZ_JBJSWH010000004.1:492500-516320 GCF_046087985.1 Aeromonas ichthyocola | reverse complement strand
CGCCACATCGCCTGCCTTGGCGCTGTTCTCGACGAACTCATTGGCCGCCACCTCGATGGTCGGTGCGTCGTCGTCGGTGGCGGTGCCTGTATTGCCGGCAGGATCTGCCACGCTGGCGGTCACATCATAGCCGCCGTCCGGCAGAGGAGTCTGCACATCCACGCTGAAGCTGCCATCCGGATTGACAGTGGTGATCAGGGTCTGCTGGTTGCCGTTGGCGTCGGTCACCACCAGGGTCACAGTGCTGCCGGGAGCGGCATCCGTGGTCCCGGTGAGGGTCGGGGTGCTGTCGTTGGTGTTGTCCGGCGCGGACACAGTGATGGTGGGTGCGGTGAGATCGAGGAGCTCATCCTCGTCATCCTGCGCTTCGGCCAGCGGAGCGGCATCATCCGGATTGGCGGAATCAAAGCCGGCGGTGGAGATAGTGGCATCACCGGTTCTGTCGATGGTGATGAAGCCACCGTTGCCGCTGGCACCAGCAACGCCGCCTACGTTGCCCGCAGCGGGTGCCCCGCCCGCCGCCGACGCTTCAAATGCCTGGGTCGGGTCTGTCCCCGCCAGAATCGCCTGCTGCAGGGCGGCGATGTCGTCAGGTACATCACCCTGCGCCAATTGGGGCTCTTCAGACTCGGGAGTGTTGCTCGGGCTCAGAGTGAAGGTGGTCTCCCCCCCCTGGAAGCTGGCCCCCTCAGGAGCGAGCAATACTGCATCCTTGGGCAGCACATCGCCTTCAGAAAGAAGCGTCTGGCTCCCGTCAGCGGCAACCAGGTAGACTTTGCCTTGCAATTGGGTAACGACGACATCCTGATCCAGTACGATGCTCTTGCTGCTCATGGTTTCTCCTGAAATATCAATGGGCATAGATTTCCAGCCTCCAATGTGCCCGTTAGTCCGACCAGATACCAGTGAGAAAAATCGAACGAACAGACCGAAATGAGGCTTGGATTCGCGCCGAAAACGAAGGGTGTTTGAAGGGGAATAAAATTAGTTAAATCAATAGCATCAAAAATGACACAACGAAGATGGGAGCCTTATTGGCTCCCATTTTACGTCGACTCAGGCCCCGGCCCAGAGCAGGATGGCCAGCAGCTGGGGAGAGATGATCCGCAGGAACATCACCAGGGGGTAGACTGTCGCGTATGACAGGGCGCTGGCGCCACTGGTGGGGTGCATGCCGTTGGCGAAGGCCAGGGCGGGAGGATCCGTCATGGAGCCGGCCAGCAGGCCGCACAGGGTGAGATAATTGACCTTGCCATAGTGGCGCGCCAGCACTCCGACTACCAGCAGCGGGATCAGGGTGATGGCCACGCCATACATCATCCAGGCGGGACCATCCCCGTTGATCAGGGTGTCGATGAAACCGGCCCCCGACTTGAACCCCACCACCGCCAAGAACAGCACTATGCCTATCTCCCGCAGCGCCAGGTTGGCGCTCGGCGGCATGAACCAGTAGAGCTTGCCGATGCTGCCGATGCGGGACAGTATGAGGGCCACCACCAGGGGGCCGCCCGCCAGACCCAGCTTGAGGGCCGCCGGGAATCCCGGTAGATAGAATGGAATGGAGCCGAGCAATACACCCAATCCAATGCCGATGAAGACCGGCAGCATCTGAACCTGCTGCAGTTTTTGCTGGACGTTGCCGACCACGCTGGTCACGGCTTCGATGGCATCGAGCCGCCCCACCAGGTTCAGGATGTCGCCAAACTGCAGGCTGGTCTGGCTGGTCGGGACCAGCTCGATGCCGGCCCGGTTGAGGCGCGAGATGACCACATCATATTTCTGCTTGATGTCGAGATCCCGGATCCGCTTGCCGAGCACCTGCTCGTTGGTGACCACCACCCGCTCGACCCGCAGATCCGTGCCCCGGGTAGAGAGGGAGGTATCCACCTCCTCCCCGAGCACCAGCAGCACCTTGTGCAGGGCGTGGCGCTCCCCCACCAGGTGCAGCAGATCGCCGAGCTCGATGCGAGAGTCGGGCTTGGGCACCATCAGTTCGTCACCCCGCTTGAGGCGGGAACAGATGACATCGGCCTCGTCCAGGCTCGGGATCTCGCCAAGCATCAGGCCGTGCATGTTGGGGTTGCGCACCGCGATATTGATGGTTTGCAGGCTCTCCTTGGTCTTGCCCGCCTGTTGCTCGAACGCGGCTGCTTCTTCGTCGATCTTGACGTGAAAGAACATGCGAATGAGCCACATGGTGAGCAGGATGCCGCAGATCCCGAACGGGTAGGCCACCGCATAGCCCATCCCCATCAGGCCGGTGGAGCCCGGATCCGCCCCAAGCTCGGCCAGGATCTGCTGACCCGCCCCCAGCGAAGGGGTGTTGGTCACGGCACCGGAGAAGACCCCGAGGATCACCGGCAGCGGCACGTCGAACAGCTGGTGCAGCGCCGCGGCCACCACGCAGCCGAGCAGCACCAGCAGGGCGGCGAAGCCATTGAGCTTGAGCCCCGAGCTGCGCAGGGAAGAGAAGAAGCCGGGACCGACCTGGATGCCTATGGTGTAGACGAACAGGATCAGACCAAATTCTTGAATGAAATGAAGTGTTTGCTCATCCAGCTTCAGGCCGGATAGCCCGGCAAAATGACCCACTATGATGCCGCCGAACAGCACACCGCCAATTCCCAAACCAACGCCATAGACTCGCCAGTTTCCCAGCCAGAGTCCCAGCACCGCCACCAGCGACAACATGCTGATGGAAAGCGCGATCTCACTCATTTTTGCATCCTTTCCAAGCTGAACTGGCACTAGCTTGTCAGCAAACGAAGGGGGCAACTGTGGGATGCCGCACGAATTCAGGCTTTGATGGGTGCAAAAATACCAATTAAGGGCTAGTCAGGCGACATAGCCATAGATGGCCACAAAGTGACAGAGGCTCCCCCCCAGCACGAACAGATGCCAGATGGCGTGGTTGTAAGGGATCTGCCTGGCCATGTAGAAGATGGTGCCCAGGCTGTAAATGAGCCCGCCAAGCCCCAGCAGCAGGAGCCCGGTGCCATCCAGATGGAGGTAGAGCTGATAGACGACCACCAGGGACAGCCAGCCCAGCATCAGATAGGTGAACAGAGACAGGCGCTTGAAGCGATTGATGAACAAGAGCTTGAATACCACACCGGCCAGGGCCAGCCCCCAGATCACCACCATCAAGCCCTGCGCCAGCGGGGTATCGAGCGCCACCAGCAGGAAGGGGGTGTAGGTGCCGGCGATCAGCAGGTAGATGGCGCAGTGATCAAGCAGCTTGCACCGGCGTCTGGCCACCGCCGATCCCATGCTGTGGTAGAGGGTCGAGGCGAGATAGAGCAGCACCAGGCTGGTGCCGTAAAGGCCGTAGCTCAGCAACGCCTGAGGCCCCTGATCCCAGCCCTTGTGCAGCAGCAGGATCAGGCCGATGATCCCCAGCAGCAACCCCAGCCCGTGGCTGAGACGATTGGCCCACTCTTCCCGTGGGGAATACCCCGTCACATCCGTCATCACTACCTCCAGCCAAGATCCGATCCACTCTAGCGGCCGACGTTTCAGGCTACAAGTGTTAGCTCAAAATAAACAGGGTCTGCCCGGGGGGAGTCTCGGCGTCAGGAGGTGGCTGTTCCCCCCGCCCCTTTGGTGTATGCTCTGCGGCCGACGCCACCCGCGCAGATGGCCGTGTCTGTCCGGCACGGCGCGCACCCTGTACTTTCTGCCCGACAGGCTGGTCTGGAGAACCTGATGAAGCTGACTGAACTGTTTACACAACCGGATCCTGACTTCGGCCAGGCCATGACGGCCCTGCTGGAGACCTTCCATCACTCGGATGACAGTCAGGCCCCCTATCAGCGCGACAGTTTCGTCCATCAGCTCGATCAGTCGTCCATGCCCGCCACCGGCATGAGCAGGACAGAGTACCTCACGCGTCTCGCCGCCCTGGTGCCCGGCGCCTCCCATCTCACCTCGCCCCACTACATGGGGCACATGACGGCGCCCTTGCCGGCCTTCACCGCCGAGCTCTCCCGCCTGCTGGTGATGCTCAACCAGAATCCAATGAAGATGGAGTCCTCCCGCCTGCTCAGCTTTCTGGAGCGGGAAGTGCTGGCCAAGCTGCACCGCCTCGTCTATCGGGAGAACGACGGCTTTTACGAGGCGCAGATGCATGCCAAGGATGCGGCCCTCGGCGTCATGACCAGCGGTGGCACCATAGCCAACGTCACCGCCCTCTGGCTGGCCCGCAACCGGGCCTGTGGCGACGATCTGTTTTCCCTCTACGAGCAGGGCTATAGAGGCGCCGTGATCCTGGGGTCCAGGCTGATGCACTACTCCTTCGACAAGGGGATGGATCTGCTGGGGCTGGGGGCTTGCCGCGTCTGGCGCCTCGAGACGGATGCCGACAACCGGCTCTGCCTCTCGGCCCTCGAGCGCGCACTGGTTCAATGCCGGGAGCAGAAGCTCAAGGTGCTGGCCCTGGTGGGGGTCGCCGGCAGCACGGACTTCGGTTCAATAGATCCCCTGCCCGAGCTCGCGGCCATCGCCCGGCGCGAGCAGATCCACTTTCACGTGGATGCCGCCTGGGGCGGCCCGACCCTGTTTTCCCCCCGCTATCAGGGCTTGCTGGATGGCATAGCGCAGGCCGACACCGTGACCCTGGATGGCCACAAGCAGTTGCTGGTACCGCTCGGCACCGGCATGCTGCTCTGCCGCCAGCCGGACCTGATGATGACGGTGAAGCGGGAGGCTCCCTACGCCATTCGCGCCAGCTCCTTCGATCAGGGCCGCTTCACCCTGGAGGGCACCCGCCCCGCCAACGCGCTCTATCTGGATGCCGCATTCCAGCTGCTGGGCCAGCAGGGCTATGCCCAGCTGATCGACGCCAATTACGACAGGGCGCGGCGGATGGCGGAGCTCATCGATGCCCACCCCGCCTTCGAGCTGATGTCGGCCCCCGTGATGAACCTGCTCTCCTATCGCTGCATTCCGCCCCACCTGCAGGGCAAGGCCCTGGACGAGGCGGCCAACGAGCAGATCAATGCCTTCAACGTGGCGCTGCAAAAGGCGCAGCGCGCCGAGGGCCACAGCTTCGTCTCCCGCACCCAGCGAGCAGTGAGTCGCTACGGTGCACAGCCGCTCACCCTGCTGCGCGCCGTCCTGCTCAATCCCCTCATCGAGGAGCGCCATATCCGCGGCTTGCTGGATGACCAGTTGCGGCTCGGGATCACCATTGCTCGCCAACTGTTTGGCGACAGCGCGGAACCGGCGTAAAAATGAGCGGTCTTATTCATTTGCCGTTGTCCACCGTGCAGGTAGACTGGGCGAAATTTGCAGGCCATTTTTGAGGACTAGGCGCCAACAATGAAGCAATTTATTGAATTTATTCCACTTATCGTTTTCTTTACGGTCTACAAATTTTACGACATCTACATGGCCACTGGCGCACTGGTGGTGGTCACCGGTCTGCAGCTCGCCTATAGCTGGGTGCGATATCGCAAGGTCGAGAAGATGCAGCTGTTTACCTTCCTGCTGGTCGGTTTCTTCGGCGGCCTCACCGTCTTCTTCCACGACGATACCTTCATCAAGTGGAAAGTGACCGTCATCAACGTGCTGTTCGCACTGGGCCTGCTCATCAGCCGTTACGGCTTTGGCAAGAATCTGATCAAACAGATGCTGGCCAAAGAGCTGCAAGCACCCGATAAGGTCTGGGACACAGTCAATCTCGGCTGGGTCGGCTTCTTTACCGTCTGTGGCCTGCTCAACCTCTACGTGGCATTTAGCCTGCCGCAAGAGATGTGGGTCAACTTCAAGGTGTTCGGCCTGCTGGGGATGACGCTGGTCTTTACCCTGCTGAGCGGCGTCTATCTCTATCGCCACATCCCTGCCGAGCAAAAAGTCCCAGCAGCTGAAAAAATAACCCTCATCAGAAAAGGATCCTCTCATGTGGTATCTCATCTACTCCGAAGATGTCCCCGATAGCCTGCCACTGCGCAAGCAGGTTCGCCCTGCCCATCTTGGCCCGGCTGCAAGCGCTGCAGGATGAAGGGCGCCTGCTGACCGCCGGCCCCAACCCGGCCATCGATGCCGAGGATCCAGCCGATGCCGGCTTTACCGGCAGCACCGTCATCGCCGAGTTTGCCTCGCAGGCGGACGCCAAAGCCTGGGCCGATGCCGACCCTTATGTGGCGGCCGGCGTCTATGCCAAGGTCACCATCAAGCCGTTCAAGAAGGTCTTCTGAAGACTGCGAATCAAATCAAAGAGGCCGGAGTGGGTTGCACCCGTCCGGCCTTTTTTATCTGGGCGATGCTCAGCGACTTTATCACGCCCTGGCCACAAACCAGGGGTTGAGGATGTCGGGCTTGTTGTAGGCAAGGGGTGAGCCATCGAGCTGGGTGACGCTGCCACCCGCCCCCTCCAGCACCGCCTGCGCCGCACCGGTATCCCACTCGCAGGTGGGGGCGAGGCGCGGATAGAGCTCGGCGCCCCCCTCGGCAATGATGCAGAACTTGAGCGAGCTGCCCATGGAGACCAGCTCAATCTCGCCTCGCCCCATGTCACCAAGCCCGCCAGATAATCGAGGGTCTCCTGCGACAGGTGGTTGCGACTTCCCACCACCCGCCACGCCTTTCCTTCACGATGAGGCCGGGTCTGGATAGGCTCGCGCTTGCCATCGGCAATACGCCAGGCACCGAGCCCCTTGCCGCCATACCAGAGCTTGTCCAGCACCGGGGCATAGACCAGTCCCCAGCGCGGCGCCCCCTCTCAATCAGCGCGATGTTGACGGTGAACTCGCCGTTGCGGGAGACGAACTCCTTGGTGCCGTCGAGCGGATCCACCAGCCAGTAGCGGGACCAGCCGAGCCGCGCCTGCATCGTCTCGGCGTCCGACTCTTCCGACAGCACGGGGATATCCGGCGTCAAGCGGGCCAGCGCCTGCACTATCACCTCGTGCGCCCCCTGATCGGCGGCGGTGAGCGGACTCTCGTCCTGCTTGTACTCCACCGCGAAGGGCTGACGGTAGATGGCCATGATGGTGTCACCGGCGGCGCGGGCTATGGGTTCCAGCTCGGAAATGGCGGGTAAGTACATGGAAAAGACATCTCGCTCAAATGGTTAGCCAGTGTACCTATTTCGGACCTGTCTGGCTTATAGCCGTTTGCACTGACTTATAAAGTGTCAAAAATGACAGACAAAAAGTGGCGCAGCTCGACTAATTATCAATAGTCATTTGACGCTACATAAGGACATGAAGCCATGAACCGAAAGACTCTGATCGCCGCCCTGCTGCTGGGTTGCCTGCCCCTGCTGAGCCACCCTCTTCTCGCCGCCGACAAGCCGGCTACCAAACCGGCCACAACTGTCACCAGTACCAAGGAGGTGGGCAAGATCAACCTGAACACCGCCAGTGCCGATGAACTCGCGGCGTTGAAGGGCGTTGGCGAGAAGAAGGCGCAAGCCATCGTCGATTACCGCGAGAAGCAGGGCAAGTTCACCACCGTGGATCAGCTGGCCGATGTGGCGTCGGGCCAGCCACGCTGGAAGCAAATCGGGACATGGTTGCTGGTGAATTAACCAATCCATACCCCTTCCATCACAAGGGCAGCCTGTGGCTGCCCTATTTTCTTCGGGTATCATGGGCCCACTTTGTATCCTTTGGAACTTATCCATGAAAAATATGTGGTGCGCCGTTCTTCCCGTTGCCGGTCTGGGCAATGCTGCCCGCCACCAAGGCCATCCCCAAAGAGATGCTGCCGGTGGTCGACAAGCCGCTGATCCAGTATGTGGTGCGTGAAGCCATCGCCGCCGGCATCAAGGAGATCATCCTGGTGACCCACTCCAGCAAGAACTCCATCGAGAACCATTTCGACAAGAGCTTCGAGCTGGAGGCGACCCTGGAGAAGCGGGTCAAGCGCCAGTTGCTGGAAGAGGTACAACACATCTGCCCGAAAGACGTCACCATAATGCACGTGCGCCAGGGCGAGGCCAAGGGCCTGGGCCATGCGGTGCTGTGCGCCCGCCCGCTGATCGGGGATAACCCCTTCGCCGTGCTGCTGCCTGACGTGCTGATCGACGAGGTGGCCAGCGATCTCAAGCAGGACAACCTGGCCGAAATGGTGCATATGTTCGAGGCGGATCAGATCAGCCAGATCATGGTGGAAGCCGTCCCCGAGAGCGAAGTGGACAAATACGGCATCGCCGACATCAAGGGCGAGGCCCTGAGCGCCGGCATGTCGCTGCCGATGCAGGCCATCGTCGAGAAGCCACCGCGCGACGAAGCCCCCTCCAACCTGGCCGTGGTCGGCCGCTATGTGCTCTCCGCCAACATCTGGCCCTTGCTGGAGAAGACCCCGGCCGGGGCGGGCGACGAGATCCAGCTGACCGATGCCATCGCCATGCTGATGGAACACGAACAGGTCAATGCCTACTTCATGAAGGGTCGCAGCCACGATTGCGGCAGCAAGCTGGGTTACATGAAGGCCAACGTGGAATACGCGGTACGCCATCGGGAGATGGACAGCGAATTTACCGCCTGGCTCAAGCAGTTCGTCAAACAGTTGTAATTGCTGAAAATTCACGCAATACACAGAATAAAAGACTGGGCATCATTCGATGCCCATTTTCATTTTATAAACAAAAATTCAACCATTGATAGATAAAATATCGTCAAAAGCTCTCGTTGTAATTCAATCCTGCTTGTTTTATAAGGAATATGGCTTGTTCCTAGCCCTTGCATAAAATTTCTAAAAAAATATAAGACACAGGTGGAAGTTCCAATGAATAACCCGTCCAAAGGGACCTTTTTAGGTCACCCTAAAGGGCTCTTTTTGCTCTTTAGTACCGAACTCTGGGAGAGATTCTCCTACTACGGCATGCGTGCCGTGCTCGTCCTCTATCTGACTGACATGACCGCCAACGGCGGCATGGGCTGGACCCAGGCCGACGCCCTCAAGCTGTACGGCATCTATACCGGTCTGGTCTATATCACTCCGATCATCGGGGGCTGGCTGGCCGATACCTTCCTCGGTCAACGCCGCGCCATCCTGATCGGTGCCATCTTCATGGCCGCGGGTCAGTTTACCCTGGCCCTGCCCCACGCCATGTTCCCGGACATGGTCAACACCGTCTTCTACGCAGGCCTTGGCTTGCTGATCCTGGGTAACGGTCTGTTCAAACCGAACATCTCCACCATGGTGGGCGACCTGTATCAGGAAGGTGACCACCGTCGTGACGGTGCCTTCACCATCTTCTACATGGGCATCAACCTGGGCTCCCTGCTGGCAGGGGTGATCTGTGGCGCCGCCGCCACCGCCTACGGCTGGCAAGCCGCCTTCGTCAGCGCCGGTATCGGCATGCTGCTCTCCCTGGTGGTACAAGCCACCATGGCCCAGCGTTTCCTCGGCGACATCGGCCGCGTGCCGGCTGCCCAGCGCGCAGCCATGCAGCGTTCCAAGGAGCAGAAAGCCCCGCTGACCAAGCAGGAAGTGGATCGCATCAAGGTCATCCTGGTGCTGGGTCTGTTCACCATCATCTTCTGGGCCGGTTTCGAGCAGGCCGGTGGCCTGATGAACCTGTACGCACAGGAATATACCGACCGCATGATCGGCAGCTTCGAAGTGCCGACCGCCTGGTTCCAGTCCCTGAACCCCTTCTTCATCATTACGCTCGCCCCGATCGTAGCCGCCATCTGGATCAAGCTCGGCAGCAAGGAACCAAACTCCCCGGTGAAATTCGCCATGGGTCTGCTGTTCCTGGCCGTCGGCTTCCTCTTCATGATCGGTGCCGTGCTGGAGCAAGGCGGCGATCAGGCGGTCAAGACCTCCATGTTCTGGCTGGTCGGTGCCTACCTGTTCCACACTCTGGGCGAGCTCTGCCTCTCCCCGATCGGCCTCTCCATGGTGACCAAGCTGGCCCCGCTGCGCCTGGCCTCCCTGATGATGGGTGCCTGGTTCGGCTTCGTCGCCCTGGCCAACTATGCGGCCGGTTTCATCGGCTCCTTCGTCGGTGAAGCGGGTCCGATCGCCATCTTCGGTGGCATCGCCCTGGCCGCCGTGATCAGTGCCCTGATCCTGCTGACCATGGCCAACCGCCTGGTCTACTGGATGCACGGTGCCGAAGGCCCCGCCAAAGAGGCCGACGAGCACGACAAGAAGCTGCAATCCGCCGCCGTCTAACCGGTCCGGACTGCACAGCAAACAGGGCGCCCATTGGGCGCCCTGTTTGTTTCGGCTCTAAAGCACGGCCTCAGTGGTGACGAACCTGCATCTTCAGGGCACTGCCGTTGTCGCTGCGAAACTGCAGCTCGAAGGGTTCGTGCCAGCTGCGCTTGTGCAACCCATAGCGGCTGCTGCGCATCAGCCCGAGCGGCAATCCCCCCGAGCGCATCAGCCAGTGGGGGGAGGTGAGGCCCGCATTGGCAAACACCAATCCGTCTTCCTGATCGAACAACAATGCCGCCATGGAAAAGGAGTGGCGCAGACCCGACTCCAGCAATTGCAGATTGAGGTAGTCGAGCAACCTGTGGGGCTGGGTCAGCAACTGGCTCTCCTGCTGCTGATATTGGCGATAGGGCCCGTTCATCAAGGAGCGCACCAGGGCGCCGCAGAAGGCGGCATCCACCCCCAGGATGGGCAGCTCCATCACCAGCACCAGCAGCTTGTCGCCCAGCTTGAAGGTGTCGGGAATGAACAGATTGCCCATGCCGGCGAACGTCACCTGCCAGGGCCCCCACTCCTGCATGCCCGGTGGTGCCAGCCAGGCCAGCAGGCGGCTGGATGCCAGATCGTGAGCCCGGAAGAAGTCGATGTGCTCCATCAGCTCCAGTTGCTGGCTCTGGTGGGCGTTGCTCGTCAGGCACTGATCTATGCTGCGCCGGATCTGGCCATAGTCATCCACCGGCTTGATGAAGAAGTCGCTGGCCCCCGCCCGCAACGCCCGCTCGATCGCGGCCATCTGATCCTGGCCCGAGATGACGATGACAGGCACCTCGGGATAGCGGGCGGTGAGGCAGGCGATCACCTCATGCCCATCCATGTTGGGCATGTTCAGGTCGCATAACACGATATCGGGGTGATAGAGTGCGGCTGCAGAGAGCCCTTCGATTCCATCTTCGGCCTGAAAGACACAGGCCCCATCATGCTCGAGATAAGTGACCAGCGAGTGACGAAAAACCGCTTCATCTTCCACCACCAAGATCCGTAGTCCGGCTTTTGACATCTTGACAAAGCTCTTATTAGTCAAACGGTTATTTGAGCACTAAGCCTAGATCATGGGAGCGCCATCTCGCCACCCAATATTGCCGGACAGCCCCTTCAAATGGTCAGTCGGCCACCCAAGCATTTGAAATGGGCTGATTATTTTGTCAGCAATTGATGCCTCTTCCTTGCCGAGCGGGAGGGTCAGCGCCCCCATTCAGCACTGGATGAAGGGACGCCACGGCATCATCAGGCTGTCATCCATGGGCACCGTGAATTGTATGCAACCCCGCCATGAGGGATAATGCCCCCCACTCCAGATCGTGAAGCAGACCATGACGCCAGCCGAATACAGCGCCCTCGCCCATCCCAGACTCTCCCATCCGGCACGCAGCCTCTATACCCTGCAGCTGCGCCGGCTGATGCTGGAAAATCGGCTGCCCAGGCTCAACTATCCCGAACTCGGGCGCGCCCTGGCGGTGGTCGATCCGGGCAATCCCAGCGGGTTCTGCTATCAGGTCAATGCCCGCCAGCTCACCGAGTTGCTCGATGAGCTGATGGAAGCCGAATTGTTGCAGGTCGAGGCACAGGCGGACAGTGAGCACTACCATCAGTGCCCGTTCCAGTTGCCCCTGCTGAGCCAGCGGGTACGCAGCCCGCTGCCGGAGCGCCCCTTCCAGATGCATCTGCGGTGGCGGCCGGATGAAGAGCTGCCCGCCCTCGCCCGCCTGTGCGGGGTGATCGATGCCAGCTACAGCGAAGAGGATCTGGGGGAGTTCATCGCCTACTGGCTTGGCCGCCCCGAGGTGTTCGACTCCCAGCATCAGTGGATGCTCAAATTCATCCGGACCCTCAAGAGCCGGCGATACACAAGGCGCCAACCGACCGAGGTGGCCGGTTATCAGCAGATCACCCCTGCCCCCGTCGATTCGGGGCCGAGCAAGCGGGCACAGGAGATGATCGAGGCCGCCAAGCGGCTGGCCCAGACCCAGGAGCCGGACAATGATTGATCCCGGATGCCCGCAGCAGGCACTATTAACCCCTTGTCACCCCAGCCCCAGCAGAAGGAGTATCCCATGACAGATCCGCACGACCCGCTGCGCCAGGAGCTGGAGGAGATCGAGGCCAAGCGCCGGAGGATCGCCAAAGCCAAACAGGACCATCGTGTGCACGATCCCGAGCTGAGCCAGCACGTGGGCGGCCTGCTCGAGCGCATTCGTCGCCTGCAGGCCCAGACTGGCGGCGGCCAGTACGACTACGAGACCCTGCGCAAGGAGTACGACGCCAAGGCCAATGCCGAGGTGCGTGAACTGCAGAAGGCGGCGCGCCAGGAGCGGATCCAGAAGCTGATCGCCCAGGCCGACCTCAACCCGGACTGGATCTTCGAGAAGATGGATGCCGGCGACCCTGCGCTGCAATACCCCATGGAGACTGCCCGCTACTTCATCAGCGGCTTCGAGCATTGGGAGAAGAGCGGCGGTGGCTGCATGCTCATCTACGGCGACTACGGCACCGGCAAGTCTACCCTGGCGGGCGCCGTGGCCCATGAGCTTATCGAGCGCCACCAGAAATCGGTGATCTTCCAGCAGTGGGCCTCCATAGTGGACAGGCTCTTCTTCAACGTCATCCAGGATCAGGAGGAGCGCAACCAGTACCGCCGCGCCCTGGAAGAGGTGGATCTGCTGATCATCGACGAGGTCGCGGCCAACCGCGCCAAGATGGCGGAGAGCCAGTCCAGCTTCCTCGGCCACCTGTTGCGCCGCCGTCGCAACCTCTCGAAAAGCGTCATCATCATCACCAACCACAGTCCCCAGAGTCTGCATCAGGCCATAGGTGACTTCAGCTTCGAGGCGATCAAGGCGTTCAACCCTGTGGATATCCACCTGAGCGGACCCAGTCGTCGCCCCAGCATAGGCCACTACAACGGTTGACCCTGTGCGAGCCCGGGCCAGTTGCCCGGGCTCGCCGCATTTCTCCCTCCTCTCAAATAAAAACAACTCTCATTTACAGCACTGTGCCAACCCTTTAGGCTAACCCTTTCGCCACAGGGAGCAGCACATGCCAACCATACTTGTCTTCGGAGCCAGCCGCGGGCTGGGCCGCGCCTTCACCGATCAGGCCCTGCGCCAGGGTCACAGGGTCCTGGCCCTGGTTCGCCAACCAGAGATGGCCGTCGAGCTGCGCACCCTGGGGGTCGAGGTCATCGAAGGGGATGCGCTGGACCCGGCCGCCGTGCAGCAGGCTTGTGCGCAAGCGGGCCCAACTGCCCGGGTCATCTCCACCCTCGGTAGCTTCCGTCAGCCACAACCCGTGGATTATCAAGGCAATCGCAACGTCATCGACGCCATGGAGCAGACCGGGATCATACGCCTGCTGCTGGTGACGTCCCTCGGCTGCGGCGACAGCTGGCAATACCTGCCCGAGCGGGCCAGGGCGGCGTTTGGTCACGAGGTGCGCTTGAAGAGCCTGGCGGAGAGCTGGCTGCAGACCAGCACACTCGGCTGGACCATCCTTAGGCCGGCCGGCTTGCAGGATGGGGAGGCAACCGGTCAGGCCGTGCTGAGCCAGGGCAAGGAGGTGCATGGACTGGTGCGCCGCGCCGACGTGGCCGCCCATGGCCTGCGCCTGCTGACTGATGAAGCTGCGCTGGGGCAGATCTACGCCATCGGCGATCCCGAGCTCCATCGTGCATGACCCATCCAAGACCCAATCCACCGCATAAAAAAACGGTCAGCCCTTGGGCTGACCGTTTCACACTCTGTCGCCGCCGCGTTATCTCGCCTGGCTGGCGGCCGTGACACTCGCCACCTTGGCAACCGGCAGCGACTGTTGACGCCAACGCAGCAGCAGGCAGGCGAGGCCACCATGAAGCAGTGCCAGCCCCCAGAGTTGCCACCAGTAGCGCGACACCTGACTGAACTCGGCCCCCATCTGGTTGAGGCGCAGGAACCCCTCTATGGCCGGCGTGCTCGGCACCCACTGGGCCAGCCAGTTGAGGAGCGTCGGGATCAGCTCCAGCGGCCAGATGAAGCCCGCGAGGAAGACCAGCGGCAACGAGGAGATGAGCACCACCTGGGTCGGCAGGTCGCGACGGGTAAACAAGGCCCCCAGCACAACCCCAAGCCAGGTGGTGGCCAGCAGGAAAGGCAGTGTGAACAGCCACAAGGCGGCCGGCTCCGCGGTGCGAGCTATGCCGTAGTAGTCGAAGCAGAAGCCGAAGAAGTAGGTCACCGGCAGCACGAACAGCCCCCCCACCACCAGGGTGCGGGCCAGCAGCAACGCCAGGACGGGCACCTGCTGCCAATAGCCCTGCTCCCCACGCCCGCTTCGCTGATTCTGGGTTGCCCCCAGAATGCCGGTGCCCATCAGCAGCACCTGGTGCAGGATCAGCACGAAGACCGCCGGCACCACGTAGTTCACATAACCCATGGAAGGGTTGAACACAGGCACCACGTTGAGCCCGACCGCATTCCAGCCCATGGCGGCCTGGGGCAGCGCCTCGCCCTGGCTCAGCAGCCTGGCCACCTTGACCTGAGCGGCCAGGGTGCCTCCGGCCTGGGCCAGCCCCTCGGCTATGGTGCCGTAGACCAGGAAGTAAGAAGCGTCCCCGGCGTAACTCAGCGTGACGCTCTTGCCCAGCATCAGATCCCGGTAGAAGTGACGGGGAATGTGCAATATGCCGCTGGCCTTGCCGGTCAGCAGCCACTGACGGGCCTGTGTCAGGCTGTCGACCCGAGCCACCAGTTTTACCTGGGGCGTCGCGTCGGCCATGAACTCCAGCTGACGGGAGAGCTGGCTGCCGTCATCGTTGACCACCACCACCGCCTCCTCGCGAGGCAGCTGATGCAGATAGGGCTGCGGATAGAGGAAGGAGTAGAAGAAGACGCCGCCAAACAGGGTCAGCATGATGGCGCGGTCCGCCAGCAGGGTGCGCAACTCGAGGCGCACCAGATCCCAGAAACCCATCATGATTCAGGCTCCTTGGTGGCCAGTTGGCGGGCCGCATGGGCCTGGGGTTGATAGCGCCGCACAACCAGCAGCAGCGGCAGCAGGAACAGCAGCAGGGCGCCGAACTGGGGCAGGGCCGCCGTCAGCGGCTGGCCGTAGTTGGTCTGGCCTATCTGCAGCTCGACATAGTGGGAGATGGGCAAGAGGCTGCGCCAGAACTGGGCCACATCCCCCATGGCGCTGACCGGGAAGGTCACCCCCATGAAGGCGAAGCCCGGCGCCGTGTAGGCCCCCGCCAGGGAGAGCGCACGGGCCGGATCCCGGATGACGCCGTAGAAGAAGGCCCCCATGCTGACGCAGGCGGCCGAGGCCAGCCCCAGACCCAGCGTCAACACCAGCCAGCTCCCCTGCATGGGATAACCCAACCCCTTGAACAGCAGCAGACTCCACGCCAGCCCCCACCCCCACCCGATGAGCACATGGGGCAGCAAGGTGCGCCAGAGGCCGAACCAGACCCCTCTGGTGGTCCAGTCCAGACCGAGTCGATCGGTGCGGGCCAGGGCGTTGAGGCCATAGAGCACCACCAAGATCTGCCACACCGCGGGCAGCAGGGCGCTCAGCAGAAACTGGGCGTAGCTGGAGTTGATGTTGTAGAGCGCCGTCACCTGGCTCGCGATGGGCACCGATTGCCCCAGCGCCCCGGGAAGCGCCTTGCCGTCGGCCATGGCCGCGAGCACGCCCACCTGGCCGTTGAGGGTGCCCACCACCTGGGCCAGGGCCGCGTTGACCAGCTTGGCGATCAGGATGAACTGGCCGTTGTTGAAGACGGTCACCTTGGGCTGGATGCCCTCGCGGGCATCCCGCTCCAGGTGGTTGGGGATCACCACCAGGGCATAGATGTCCCCCCCGCGCAGCGCCCTGGCGCCCTCGTCTATGGCGTCAAACTGCTGCGCAATCTTAAGCCCGGCGGAGGCATCCAGCGAATAGGCGAGCTGGCGGGAGAGCGAGCTCCTGTCCAGATCCACCAGACCCACCTTGAGGTCGCGCGCCAACCCCGCCGAGAAGATCCAGCACAAGAGCCCGATCAGCAGCAGCGGGATCCAGCTGGTCAGGGCCCGGCTGAAGGGGTCTTGCCACAGCAGCCGCCATTCGCGTCCCATCAGAGTTCGACCAGCACGCTCATGCCAACCCGCAACCCTTCAACCGGTTGCAAGGGGCGCGCCTCCACCTGGAAGCTCTTCATGTCGAACCCCTGACGGGTGTCGGTGGCTCGCCAGGTGGCGAAATCCCCCATCGCGGCCACATGGGCCACCTTGAAGCGCACCGTCTGATCGCCAAGGCCCGGGATGCGGGCATCAAACTCGGTGCCGACCGGGAAACGGGGCAGCAGATCCTCGCGGATATGGAACTGGGCCCAGGCATCCTTCATGTCGAGCAGGGTCACCACGGGGAAGCCCTGGGGCGCCAGCTCGCCGCTGCGTAGCAGCACCTGGGCGACCTCCCCCTCGTGCGGACTGGCGATGCGAGTGTCTGCCAGATAGGCCTCGACCTCGGCCACCCCGCCTGCCGCCATCTTGGCCTGCTCCCGCGCCGCGATCTTGGTCTCCTCCCGCGCCCCTTCCAGGGTCATCTGATATTGCTGCCAGGCCATGCCTTCGCTGTATTTGGCCGCCTGCCAGGCCGTCCAGGCCTCGTCACGCTTTTGCAGCGGCATGACGCCGTCCCTATGCAGGCTGGCGATACGCTCATAGGTCTTGCCACGGAGCAGGGGCGGCCGCCTTGGCTTGCTGCCACTGATCCTTGGCTGCGGCTATCTGCTGGGCCCGCGCCCCCTTCTCGGCCTCCTGCGCCATGGCGCCAGCGGCCGCCTGACCGGCCTTGGCCTGACTCAGCTTGGCCTCGATTTCCGGGCTCGCCAGGGTGAACGCCAGCTGACCCTTGGCCAGTTGATCTCCCTTCTTCACCAGCACCTCGTCGATGCGCCCCGCCACCTTGGAGGAGACAGCATACTGCTGCGCCTCTATCTGCCCTTGCAGGCGCACCGGCTCCGGCTGATAGGCCAGCCAGAAACGCCAGCCCAGCCAGATGACCAGCAGCACCAGGGCAAGTGGCAGCAACCAAGGCTTGCCCTGGCTCATCTTCTTCTTGATGGGGGGATGACTCATGAATTCACCTCTGTCGCCTGAGCATGCTGATATTGATTGAAACTGTTCATCTGACCGGAGAGCGCCAGCAGGCGGGCCAGGGAGATCACATATTGATAGGCTGCCGCGGCGCGCTGGGTCTTGACCCCGGCCAGCTGGCTCTGGGCATCCACCACATCCAGTGAGGTGGAGAGCCCTTGACCGAAAGCCTTGTCCCGCAGCCGCACGTTCTCCTCGGCCAGAGCCTGGGTCGAGGAGAGGGCGTGATACTCCTCCAGCCCCTGCGCCGCCTCGCGCCAGGTCTTCTCGACCAGCAATTCCAGATCCTGACGGGTCTTGGCCTGCAGCAGATTGACCTGCAGCTCGGCACTCTTGGCCGCCTGCACAGTCTCGGAGCGGCCGTCGCGGCTCACCAGCGGCATGCTGACCCCGACCCCGACCAGCCAGTCCGGCGTGGTCTTGGATACGATGGAGTCATCTTCATAGAGGTTGTAGTTGCCGAACAGGAAGAGCTCGGGGGCGTATTTGCCCTTCTCCAGCTTGATCATGCCCTGGGCCTGCTCCTTCTTGGCCGCCAGCAGCTTGAGGCCAGGGTGCACCGCCAGGGTCTCCTCCACGAAGGGGGTGAGCTGTGGCATCCCCTCGTTGATGAAGAGCCGGGTATTGGGTTCGGCCTGCTTGAGCTTGAGCATGTGGCCGAGCGCCAGCTGGGCTATCTCCAGGCTACGCCGCGCCTTCTGGGTATCGATGCGTGCCCTGTCATAGGCCGACTGGGCGGAGAGTCGCTCGACCCGGGCTATCTGGCCCTGGGCTTCGAGCTTTTTGGCATGATCCAGGTGGTGGGCCAGCCCCTGCTCTATTTCCTGCTTGGTCTGCACTACCTGGGCCGCCAGCACCACGCCGAAGTAAGTCTGGGAGAGGCTCTCGAAGGTGGACTGCTGCTTGAGCACCAGCAACTGCTGTGCCTCGCTCACCTGCGCCTGGCGGATGTCCTGGGCCGCATCTATGCGCCCGCCGGTGAACAGGGGCCAGAGCATCTTGACCGAACTGGTGACCACGTTCTGCTTGGTGAGGGGGGTGACGAAGTCGCTGGGGCTGAGGTTGAGCGCCTGCATGACGGGGCCCAGCACCTTGCCAAATTCCGGGTGATTGGCGATGGGGTTGAGATCCAGCATGTCCAGCTCCATCGGCTGATCGAGGTGGGTATAGCTGGCCCCCACATCCACCTTGGGCAGGTACATGCCCTTGGCCGCCTCGCGCAACTGCTCTGCCCGCGCCACCCCGGCCTGCTCCGCCGCCAGCCCGTCATCTTGCTGGATGACCCGGCTCCAGGCCTCGGTGAAGCTGACGGTCTGCGCCTGCGCCGAGCCCAGCATGGCTCCCAGCAGGCCCGGGCAGAGCAATTTGATGAACCTTGACGTCATACATCCCCAATTTATGTTTGTAATAAAATTGTGTGGAGCCTTTGCTCGATTCAGGCTCGCTATCATAGCGTAAACAGGCGCCGGAAAGAGACTGGCAAATCACCGAGTCCCTCACTCATTTGACCCTGACCATGGTCCCAGACAATATGTCTGATTTTCAAGCACTCCTGAATTTGCAAGCCTTGGCGCGACGTTTTTTTCAGAAAAAAATGGCTGACGCTCAAATACTAACCTTTTCTCCTGACTAAAAAATGCGTAATATACGCCGCCCTAAGCCGATGGTAACCGTGGAATGCAGATAGGTCCCCACACGCTTGAAACTCCCTTGATCGTGGCCCCCATGGCCGGTGTAACAGACCGACCATTTCGTGAACTTTGTTTACGTTTGGGAGCAGGCATGGCCGTTTCCGAGATGCTGCTGGCCAACCCGGATGTCTGGGATACCCAGAAAACCAGGATGAGAATGGGCCACTCTGCCGAAACCGGACTGCGATCGGTCCAGATTGCCGGAGCCGACCCCGAGATGATGGCGTTTGCTGCCCGCTACAACGTGGAGCAGGGCGCTCAGATCGTCGACATCAACATGGGATGTCCGGCAAAAAAAGTGAATAAAAAGTTGGCAGGCTCCGCCCTGCTGCGCCAACCCGATCTGGTCAGAACCATCTGCCAGGCCGTGGTGAATGCAGTAGAGGTACCTGTCACCTTGAAGATCCGCACAGGATGGGATCCGGATAACCGCAATGGCGAGGAGATCGCCCGAATCGCCGAAGATTGCGGTATCGCGGCCCTTGCCGTGCATGGTCGTACCCGCTCCTGCCTCTACAAGGGTGAAGCGGAGTACGACACTATCAGGGCGATTAAGCAGGCCGTATCGATTCCTGTTGTCGCCAATGGTGACATAGACAGCCCGGAGAAGGCCCGGTATGTCCTCGACTATACCGGCGTCGACGCCGTGATGATCGGCCGTGCTGCGCAAGGACGACCCTGGATTTTCCGGGAAATCCGTCATTTTCTTGAGACGGGCACCAAGCTGCCGCCTCCCGACAGGGAAGAGGTTCGCACCCTGATGAACGAGCATGTTACCAATCTGCATCAGTTTTACGGTGCATATCTGGGAGCGCGCATTGCCCGTAAACACGTGGGCTGGTATCTGGATGAAGAAGAGACGGGCCGAGAATTCCGTAAGCACTTCAATGCCCTGGATTGTGCAGATGCACAGTTGAACGCACTTGAAATGTATTTCGATGGATTAGGTTAACGCATAACTAAAGAGCCGACCGAATATGTTCGAACAAACCCTGACTTCTGATGCATTGGTAACAACTACTCACAATCACGCTGCCGAGCCAACCCAGCGCCCCCTGCGTGACTCTGTGCAACAGGCCCTGCGTAACTACCTGGCCCAGTTGAACGGTCAGGAAGTGATTGATCTGTACGATATGGTTCTCTCCGAAGTCGAAGCCCCCATGCTGGACGTGATCATGCAGTACACCCGTGGTAACCAGACTCGCGCCGCCGTGATGATGGGCATCAACCGTGGCACCCTGCGCAAGAAACTCAAGCGCTACGGCATGAACTGATTTCAGTCATCCTGCTGCAGTGCAGATAAAGGCGTATCCCAGTGATGGGATACGCCTTTTTCTATGGCCGGCTTTCCGGACAGCGCCTTACTCCGCGGCCAGCTTGATGCCAAGCCCCACGAACAAGCCCCCCATCAGACGATTGAGCCAGCGTCCCAACCGGGCAGGCAGGCGCACCTTGCGACTCGCATAGGCGGTCGAGAAGGCCAGCAGGTGGCACCAGATCATACCGTTGATGTTGAAGATGCAGCCCAGCAGGATAAACGCCAGCGCCTTCTGCGGCGCATCGGGGGCGATGAACTGAGGTACAAAGGCGAGGAAGAAGAGCGCGACCTTGGGGTTGAGTACATTGGTCAGCAGGCCCTGCCGAAAGATCCGCCCATAGGAGAGCGCTGGCAGCGATACTGCGGGCTCGCTCGCAACAGATGAGCTTGCGCCTTGCCTGAGCAGGGAAATCCCCAGATAGACCAGATAGAGCGCCCCCATCAGCTTGATGACGGCGAACAGCTCGGCCGAGGCACTCAGTAGTGCAGACAGCCCCAGAGCCGCCGCCAGCACATGCACCATGGTGCCCGTTCCTATGCCCAGCGCGGCCACCGAGCCCGCTCGCCAGCCTTGCGAGCCACTGCGCAGCATGATGAGCAGAGAGTCCGGCCCCGGCATCATGTTCAGCAGCAGCCCGGATACGACAAATAACGCCAGATCGTGGATCCCCAACATACACAGCTCCCTTGCAGATGAAACTCACAGTCTATGGATCCAACCCGCCTTGTCACTCCCCATTACGGCAATAGTGGGCATAAGCAGGGGGCATAGCCAGGGGTTATCAGGGTTGGTGGGCGAGAGAGAAGAAGGGTCGAAAGGTAATCAAGTGGCTAAACAACGGGCCATTTATTGAGGCAGATGGCCTGAGCGTTCTCTGCTCCATAAGAAAATCAGTGCTGAAGCGCTGAATTTCAGGCAATAAAAAACCCCGCTCGATGAGCGGGGTTTCTTCTAATTGGGTGCCTGGCAGTGTCCTACTCTCGCATGGCGAATGCCACACTACCATCGGCGCTACCGCGTTTCACTTCTGAGTTCGGCATGGGATCAGGTGGTTCCACGGCGCTATGGCCGCCAGGCAAAAAACTTCATCCGGAAAGCTGACGTGAATAACGACTTAGCTAGTTTGCTTTGTCATTATCACTGAATTTGAGTAGTTCTTGCGGTTTGTTACAAGTCTCAGAACACTTCTTGGGTGTTGTATGGTTAAGCCTCACGGGTAATTAGTATGGGTTAGCTCAACACATCACTGCGCTTACACACCCCACCTATCAACGTTGTGGTCTCCAACGGCCCTTTAGGACCCTCAAGGGGTCAGGGATGACTCATCTCAGGGCTCGCTTCCCGCTTAGATGCTTTCAGCGGTTATCGATTCCGAACTTAGCTACCGGGCAGTGCCACTGGCGTGACAACCCGAACACCAGAGGTTCGTTCACTCCGGTCCTCTCGTACTAGGAGCAACTCCCTTCAATCATCCAACGCCCACGGCAGATAGGGACCGAACTGTCTCACGACGTTCTGAACCCAGCTCGCGTACCACTTTAAATGGCGAACAGCCATACCCTTGGGACCGACTTCAGCCCCAGGATGTGATGAGCCGACATCGAGGTGCCAAACACCGCCGTCGATATGAACTCTTGGGCGGTATCAGCCTGTTATCCCCGGAGTACCTTTTATCCGTTGAGCGATGGCCCTTCCATTCAGAACCACCGGATCACTATGACCTACTTTCGTACCTGCTCGACCTGTCCGTCTCGCAGTTAAGCTGGCTTATGCCATTGCACTAACCTCCTGATGTCCGACCAGGATTAGCCAACCTTCGTGCTCCTCCGTTACTCTTTGGGAGGAGACCGCCCCAGTCAAACTACCCACCAGGCACTGTCCGCGAGCCCGATTCAGGGCCCTGCGTTAGAACATCAAACATACAAGGGTGGTATTTCAAG
This sequence comes from Aeromonas ichthyocola, assembly GCF_046087985.1. Taxonomy (NCBI): domain Bacteria; kingdom Pseudomonadati; phylum Pseudomonadota; class Gammaproteobacteria; order Aeromonadales; family Aeromonadaceae; genus Aeromonas; species Aeromonas ichthyocola. The sequence goes on along the minus strand of NZ_JBJSWH010000004.1, from coordinate 494,089 downwards.
GACGGCTCCAGCGCAACTGGCGTCACGCCTTCAAAGCCTCCCACCTATCCTACACATGTAGGTTCAATGTTCAGTGCCAAGCTGTAGTAAAGGTTCACGGGGTCTTTCCGTCTAGCCGCGGGTACACCGCATCTTCACGGCGAATTCGATTTCACTGAGTCTCGGGTGGAGACAGCATGGCCATGGTTACACCATTCGTGCAGGTCGGAACTTACCCGACAAGGAATTTCGCTACCTTAGGACCGTTATAGTTACGGCCGCCGTTTACCGGGGCTTCGATCAAGAGCTTCGCTTGCGCTAACCCCATCAATTAACCTTCCGGCACCGGGCAGGTGTCACACCCTATACGTCCACTTTCGTGTTTGCAGAGTGCTGTGTTTTTGATAAACAGTCCCAGCCATCTGGTCACTGCGACTCCCAACTGCTCCATCCGCAAGGGACTTCACTGTCAAGAGCGAACCTTCTCCCGAAGTTACGGTTCTATTTTGCCTAGTTCCTTCACCCGAGTTCTCTCAAGCGCCTTGGTATTCTCTACCCGACCACCTGTGTCGGTTTGGGGTACGATGACTTGTAATCTGAAGCTTAGAGGCTTTTCCTGGAAGCAGGGCATCAATGGCTTCACCACCGTAGTGGCTTCGTCTCGTGTCTCAGTGTTGTGTCTCCGGATTTGCCTAGAAACACCACCTACGCACTTTCACCAGGACAACCGTCGCCTGGCCCACCTAGCCTTCTCCGTCCCCCCATCGCAATTACAAGTCGTGCAGGAATATTAACCTGCTTCCCATCGATTACGCCTTTCGGCCTCACCTTAGGGGTCGACTCACCCTGCCCCGATTAACGTTGGACAGGAACCCTTGGTCTTCCGGCGAGGAGGCTTTTCACCCCCTTTATCGTTACTTACGTCAGCATTCGCACTTCTGATATCTCCAGCATGCCTCTCGACACACCTTCGCAGACTTACAGAACGCTCCCCTACCACTCACACATACGTGTGAATCCGCGGCTTCGGTGCCTGGTTTGAGCCCCGTTACATCTTCCGCGCAGGCCGACTCGACTAGTGAGCTATTACGCTTTCTTTAAATGATGGCTGCTTCTAAGCCAACATCCTAGCTGTCTGAGCCTTCCCACATCGTTTCCCACTTAACCAGAACTTTGGGACCTTAGCCGGCGGTCTGGGTTGTTTCCCTCTTCACGACGGACGTTAGCACCCGCCGTGTGTCTCCCGGATATTACTTACTGGTATTCGGAGTTTGCATGGAGTTGGTAAGTCGGGATGACCCCCTAGTCCAAACAGTGCTCTACCCCCAGTAGTATTCGTCCGAGGCGCTACCTAAATAGCTTTCGGGGAGAACCAGCTATCTCCGAGTTTGATTGGCCTTTCACCCCCAGCCACAGGTCATCCCCTAACTTTGCAACGTTAGTGGGTTCGGTCCTCCAGTTGATGTTACTCAACCTTCAACCTGCCCATGGCTAGATCACCCGGTTTCGGGTCTACACCTTGCAACTAGACGCCCAGTTAAGACTCGGTTTCCCTACGGCTCCCCTATACGGTTAACCTCGCTACAAAATGTAAGTCGCTGACCCATTAT
>NZ_JBJSWH010000004.1:82500-487500 GCF_046087985.1 Aeromonas ichthyocola | reverse complement strand
CCCCATGAAGAGGAAGAGCCAGAGCGCCTTCAGGGCCGGGGCATCGTAGTGGGGCAGGCTGATGACTGGCGCCTGCCCCTTCATGTTCTGCAGCATCAGGGTCGCCATGACGGCCGAGATCCCCACCGCCTTGATGGCGAGGAAGGAGTAACGAAACTGCGGCCGCATCTCCTCCATCACGAAGAGTATCCCCGCCAACGGCGCGTTGAAGGCGGCGGCCAGGCCCCCCGCTGCCCCCGCCGCCAGCAGGGCATGACCATGCTCCTTGGGAAGCCGGAAGATATCCGCCACCATCTTGCCAAGATTGCCGCCGATCTGTACCGAAGGTCCCTCCCGCCCCAATACCATGCCGGAACTCAGGGTACAGATGCCGCCGAAGAACTTGACCGGCAAGACCCGCCACCAGCGCACCGGACGCAACTCATCCATGGCCCCTTCTATCTCGGGAATGCCGGAGCCGCCCGCTTCCGGGGCGAAGGTATGAGTGAGGAAGTAGCCGACAAACCCCAGCAGGGCGCTGAAACCAAAGCCCAGCAGACCGAGTTGCCACCAGGGGCGGTCGGCCAGCAGCAGGACTCGCTGCTGGGCCAGCCAGTGCACACCGGATTCAAACAACCCGCAGACCAGTCCAGCCAAAACACCGACCAGGGCGGCCAGCAAGAGCACCAGCAGCGGCATCTTGTCCCGCTGGATCAGGCGCTGCAGGGCAGGTGGGCGACCTTGTGTGGTCGCCTCGCGAGGGGGGATAGCTTGTTGCACCATGGGTATTCACGCTCATCTAACGAGGGTCGGAAACACCCGGCCTCGGCTCGGCTGCCCAGCACAGGGCCTTTCTGCTATAGTCGGCCCGTTTCATTTATCACGGGTGCAGACCGGGAGTCCGGGTGGCGAGAGCGCAAAGCATACTCCTCCCACCGCAGCCTGCCGAGCCGCAATCGACCGCCTGCGCCCGGGTGACGACCAAAATCCCATTAAGGATGATCCATGTCAAAATCAGATCAGCTGTTTGAACAGGCCCGCCAGACCATTCCGGGCGGCGTCAACTCACCGGTCCGCGCCTTCAATGGGGTCGGCGGCACACCCCGCTTCATCGATCACGCCGATGGCGCCTACCTCTATGACGTGGATGGTCAGGCCTATGTAGACTACATCGGCTCCTGGGGCCCCATGCTGCTGGGTCACAACCATCCGGCCATCAAGGCCGCCGTCATCAAGGCCGTTGAGAAGGGGCTGAGCTACGGCGCCCCCACCGAGATCGAAGTGCTGATGGCCGAGAAGGTACGCCAGATAGTGCCCTCCATGGAGCAGGTGCGTATGGTCAACTCCGGCACCGAAGCCACCATGAGCGCCATCCGGCTCGCCCGTGGTTACACCAACCGCGACAAGATCGTCAAATTCGAGGGTTGCTACCACGGCCACGCTGACTCCCTGCTGGTGAAGGCAGGTTCCGGCGCCCTGACCCTGGGCCAGCCCAACAGCCCGGGCGTGCCTGCCGATTTCGCCAAGCACACTCTCACCTGTGTGTTCAACGATCTGGACTCGGTGCGCGAAGCCTTCACCCAGTACGGCAGCGAGATCGCCTGCATCATAGTCGAGCCGGTGGCGGGCAACATGAACTGCATCCCGCCGGTGCCCGGCTTCCTGGAAGGGCTGCGCGCCATCTGTGACGAGTTTGGCGCCCTGCTGATCCTGGACGAAGTGATGACCGGCTTCCGGGTCTCCCTGCGCGGCGCCCAGGGCCACTACAACATAGATCCCGACCTCACCACCCTCGGCAAGATCATCGGGGCCGGCATGCCGGTGGGCGCCTTCGGCGGCAAGAAGAAGGTGATGCAATACATAGCCCCGACCGGCCCCGTCTATCAGGCGGGCACCCTCTCCGGCAACCCTGTGGCCATGGCTGCGGGTCTCACCATGCTGGACTTGCTGCTGGAGCCGGGTCTCTATGAGCAGTTGAGCGCCAAGACGGCCCGGGTCGCGGAAGGGCTGAAAGCCGCCGCCGCCAAACACGGCATCCCGCTCGCCATCACCTATGTGGGCGGCATGTTCGGCTTCTTCTTCACCGAAGAGACCGAGATCACCCGCTATGAGCAGGTGACCCGCTGCGACATGGAACGCTTCAAGCGCTTCTACCATCTGATGCTGGAAGAGGGTGTCTATCTGGCGCCGAGCGCCTACGAGGCGGGCTTCCTGTCACTGGCCCACGGTGACAAGGAGATCGAGCACACCCTGGCCGCCGCCGAGCGCAGCTTCGCCAAACTGGCGGGCTGAGCCCTGCCGGAATGAACCAAGGGCCCGTGAAGGGCCCTTTTTTGTTGCCTCTGTCGTCTCGCCCTGCCAGAGCCCCCTTCTGGTGCAGACCTTTCTCTCTTCTCGCCGCTGTTTGCCACTTGCTGGTGCATCCGCCACCCCATTGGCTGTCATAAAGCGGGCCCACTATTTGCACTGCTTTATTCAGGAGCCCACTTGACCGAGGTCCATATGGCAGAGATGAGCCCCATCGACGTGCTGCGGCGCTATCAAGAGTACGAGACCGAGCTGACCCCCCTGTTGCTGGGGCTGCTTACCCTCCCCCAGGAGGCCCTCAAGGGCTATCCCTTCGTGCTGAGCGTGCAGAGCCTGGGCCAGAACCAGGCAAGAGCGGGGATCCTGCCCCCCATTCCGGCCCCGCAGGGGCAGCTGCGACTGAAGGTGCAGGGCCATGGCCGCGAGCTTGAGATCAATCTGCACCAGCTGATTGCCTGGCTGATGGGGGACAGGGAGCGGCGCCGCGCCATCCCCTGGTTCAGGGCCGTCTACGTGATCCTGAGCCTGGCGCTGTTTCTCATCGTGGGAACCCTGATCTGGCATGGCCTAGAGCAGCTCTATCTGCTGCTGTGCGGCACCCAGCAGAACCGGCTCGGCGCCTTCAGCGCCATCATCTTCCTGACCCTGGCGCTGGCGGTATTCGATCTGGGCAAGACCATACTGGAGGAGGAGGTGCTGCTGCATAAGGACATCTTCCGCCACAGCGCCATTCGCCGCACCATCACCCGCTTCATCGCCGCCATCCTGATCGCTGTCTCCATCGAGGGGCTCTTGCTGCTGTTCAAGGGATCCCTCGGCCAGAACGAACTGCTCTGGCCTGCGGTGGGAGTGATGGGCTGCGCCGTGGGATTGCTGCTGGCGCTGGGGCTCTATGTCTTCCTCGGGGCCAAGGCCGAGGCCGCCCTGGTCGCCTCCAGCCAGCGGCCAGCGGCGGCCCCGCAGCAAGCGCCGCTCACCAGGCGGCATGGCCGGATCAGGCGGGCCGGATAAGCCTTCGCCAGACTCTGAATCTCCTCATTTATGGCATCACGAGCTGGCGGCACCGGCCAGCTGAGACTCGGGCTGACGCCGCGCCGCCTGCCAGGAGGCGTACATGGTCCAGGAGGTGTAGATGACGATGAAGGCCACCAGCCATTTGAGCATCTCCATGTCCATGGACTGCACCAGCATGGCCGCCAGCACCACACCGATGGGGCCGAAGAGAGCCACCGCCAGCACGGCCCTGGCATCGAAGGCCCCCTTGCGGATGAAGGTGCCCGCCGAGAAGACGCTGAGCACGGCGGTGGACCCCATCATGATGGGGAAGGCCGCCAGCGGGTTCATCCCCAGCAGATAGACCAGGGTCATGCAGGGGGCGAACAGCCCTATGCCCACATTCATCAGTACCCCGAACAGGAAGTTGCCGAGCAGGGCTATCCCCAGCTTGTAGCCACTGAGCCCCATGGCCTCGCCGCCCAGGGGGAAGAGCCCCAGCAGCCCGGCAAAGATGAGCCCGGCCACCACCAGCAGGGAGACCGCCATCACCAGCCTGATGGTCTGGCGATCGAACGAGGCCACATGACGGGCACCCCAGGCGGCGCCCGCGGCGGCGGCGGCCATCATGCTGATGAGAGTGAGCGGATCCACCTTGACCACGCCGATGAAGATGAGGGACTGAGTCACGGTCGGCAGCACGCACTGACCGTTGAGGGTGCCCGGCAGCAGGCGATCGTCGATCAGCTTGAACTGCTTGTAGCAGGCGGTCTTGACCGCGAAGCTGCCGACCCCAAGGGTGTCGAGAAAGTTGGCGACGAAGCCGATGGCCGCCACCGGCCAGAAGGGGGTGGACTCCAGCTCGCCCCGGCGCCGCTTGTGCCACCAGGCGTGAACCAGCATGAAGATAAAGACCAGGGCGCAACCGATAAACAACAGGCGCAGAAAAGTGACAAGCATAGGGGGACCTCCAGCAACGGGCGGCGATTCTAAGGCAGCCCAGAGAAAAAATCCTGGTCTGGATCACGCTTTCATCGGATGCAAACGTTTGGCCCCGTCAGTTTCTGATGGTAAAGCTCGAATGACTCTGCCAATACTTGTCGTTGAGGGCGCAAGCCCGCACTCATCGGGCGTAGTCCTGGTCATTTCGCGACGACCACAGCACCGATGGGCATAAGCAAAAGAAGGCGGTCACCCGCCTTCTTTTTATTGCCTTCCGTTACCCAAGCAACAAGGGTTTCCGGCGATCCAGCGGGGCAGCCTGGGAGCCAGGCGGTCGATCAACCGATCCGACAATGGGGTCAGCAGCAAGGGCGGCAGGCAGATGAGGGCGAGGCAGAGGGCACCGACATAGACGTCCGTCAGCCAGTGGGCACCGGCGAGGATGCGGGGGGCCGAGAACAGGGGCACCATCAGCACGGCGATCACGGCGACCCGGCGCGGCAGGTAACGCAGGGCAAAACCGGCGAAGATCATCAGGAACAGCGCATGATCCCCGGGGAAGCTGTCGCCGGCAGAGTCCTTGGTCGGGATGGCGCTGAGCTCGCTCACCCGCAGCGCCCCGTCCACCGTCAGGGTCGGGCTGGGACGGCTGACCGGCAACAGGTGGCCGAGCTGATTGATCACCAGGGCCCCCAGCAACATGACAATCCCCATGGCCACCAGGCGACGGCGCGCCTCATCCTGGGCCCGGAAGAAGCAGGTGGCCAGGATCAGTCCCATGCAGCCCAGGGCGACCAGATCGAACAGGCGATTGTTGGTGATGGCCACCAGATCGGCCCAGCGGACGGATTGGCCCAGCCAGCCATTGACCAGCTGGAAGGTGGCGAGATCCCAGTGATCCCAGGGGCCATGACCCGGCAGGGCAGCCCAACTGAGGGCAATCAGGCCCCCGATCAGATAGAGAGGTATGAACTTGCTCATGCCGAGTCTTCCTTCAAAAAGCGGTGATTCTAGGTCAGCCTCCCGGTGACTTGAATCACAAAAATGTAAGAATTCATGTAACAAATAATATCCTATTGAATCTTGTTTGAACCCGCCCTGCCACCCCCCGGATGCGGGAGCAGCCAGCGCCACCTTGGCGCGCCAGGGGCTTGCGGCTAGTATGAGGCTCTTTTTATTCAGGATGATGGCTATGCGCAGCTACCTTCGCATGATGTTGTTTGCCCTCGGTTTGCTGGCGGGCGTGCAGATACCGGGGATCGTCGATCTCTACTACCAGCGGCTGGATGCGCGCCTGCAGCAGGCCAGCCTCGGTCTGGCCAGGCCGTGATAGGCATTCCCGGTTTCGACGGTTTGCAGCGCATAGACCCCGTAATCCCGCCACTGCAGGCTGAACTTGTGCTTCAGGGTCAGCAGGGAGCCTGGCTCTGGATCAGCGGTGAGGGCAACACAGCCCAGCCGAGGCCGTCCAGCACAGCATCCCGCGCCACTGTAGGCATTGAGCAGTTCAAGGGGGCGGGATTTGCTGATGAATGTCCGGCTCAACCAGGCCAACACCTTGCCGTGATAGGCGTTTTCCACCAGATAGACGGTTCATAGTCCTCGCCTTCTGCAGGCTTGAACTTTTCCGTGTTTCAGGGTCAACAGGTCCCCCTGGCGCAGCTGGCTCTGGATCAGCGGTGAGGGCAACACAGCCCAGCCGAGGCCGTCCAGCACAGCATCCCGCATCAGTTCGAAGCTCGACAACCCTATGTGCTGGCCGCCGATGGGGAGCAGGCTCTTGACCGAGAACTCGTCCACATAGGAGAGGGTGACCTGGGTCTGATCGGTCAGATCCTGCTGCAGCACCCGCTTCAACCCCGCCAGCGGGTGGCTTGGCGCCACCACCATCAGGGTGCGGATGGGGTTGAGCACCTCTATGTTGAGGCCGCTGCGCTCCTGATCCTCGGTGATGAGACCGAAGGCGGCATCCACAAACCCCTCCTCCACCAGGGCTGGCAGCTCGGGGGGCGAGGCCAGCACCAGGGAGATGCTGGTGCCGGGGAACTGGTGGCGCAGCGCCCCCAGCATCTCGCGCCAGACCGGCTCGGGGATGGCGTCATCCCGCGCCACCCTGAGCGCCACCTCGGCGCCCGAGGCGTGGTGCTCGCACTTGAGCTTGAGGCTGTTGGCCGCCTGCAGCAGCCGCCGGCAGTCGTCCAGCACCTGCTCCCCTATCTCGGTCAATCGACTCTGGTTGGCGCCTCGTTCAAAAAGTTCGACGCCAAGCTCAACTTCCAGCGCCGCGATGGCAGTGCTGACGGCGCTGCGGCTTTTGCCAAGACGACGGGCTGTACTTGGCGATGGAGCCACTGTTGGCTGATTCTACAAAGAGTTCTATCTGATAGAGCTTCATGACAACGGGCATGATGGAGTTATTCGACGTTCACCTTAGCTGCCCTCGTTTGGCAAGGCAAACCGTCAGCGTCTGATAATCGACGCTCAGCGATTCCTGCCTGCGTTGTGACTGCGGTTATCCTCTCTCCGTCGCAGCAACAAAGGAATCTTTATGTTATTCAGTCGCATGCTTTTAGCCCGGATATTTTTGACGGGCGCCATCATCACCGAGGTCGCGGGGACATCCAGCATGGCCATGATCCCCGAGAACGATGGCCGGCTGGATGAATTATCTGCCGATGTGGCTGTTGATCGGTTTCTCGTACTGTTGCTGGCCAAAGCCGCCAAAACAATCTCCATTGGTATTGCGTTTGCGCTCTGGGAGGGGCTGGGGATCGCCTGATCACCATCGTCTCGTGCTGTTCCTTGGTTACGACCTGAACGCTCAGGAGCTGATCGGTCTGGCATGCTGGCAATAGTGGGTATTGTTATGGTGACCATGGGGAAACCCATGATGAGCCGGTGACCAGCAGTAAACGAATAACCAAGGAGCGGTATGAGTCCGTTAGTGATCGTACTGGGTGCGCGCCCTGCTGGATATCGGCGCCAACATGGCGATCAACCGCTCGGTGGGTTTTCGTCACAAGGGTGGGGCTTCCTGGGGATTCTGCTGGTACTCGGCGCCTTTACCCTGCTCTCCGAAGCGGTGAGTGGCGGCCAGATTGACCTTGCTGTTGCCTACGCCACCTGGGGGGCCATCGGCATTCTCGGTACGGCGCTGGGTGGCTTGCTCTTCTTCCGTGAGCGCCTCAAGCCCATCGGCTGGGCTGGCATGATGGTGATGGCGCTGGCTGTCGCCATGCTGACCACCGCCTGATAACGCTGATCAATGAAAAAGCCGCCCGGTTTCAGACCGGGCGGCTTTTTTACTGGCTCGATTGCGGCTGACGCAGCATCACAGCTAGCTCGCTCGTAGAGCTCCAGCGGCAGGCCGTCGGGGTCGGCGAAGAAGGTAAAGCGCTTGCCGGTCAGCTCGTCCACCCGCACCGGCTCCACCTCCACCTGATGGGTCAGCAGATGGGCGATGACCCGGTCCAGGTCGCTGACCCGAAAGGCCAGATGGCGCAGGCCGCAGCCTCCGGCGTGGAGGGGCGCTGCGGCGGGGCCGGAAAGCTGAACAGCTCCAGCTGGCTGCCATCCGGCAGCGCCAGATCCAGCTTCCAGGAGTGGCGGGCCTCCCGCAGGGTCTCGTTGATGATGGGCAGCCCCAGCACCTGGTGGTAGAAGTGGCGCGAGCGCTCATAGTCGCTGGCGATGATGGCCACGTGGTGGATGGCGTCAAACAGCGGAAAGGTCATGGTGCTTCCTTGTCAGCAGCATAGTGAACGGGCAGCCTGCGCTGCCCGTTTCATCTTAGTTGAAGAAGCCGCCAAACCACTGATCCAGCGCGTTGACCGGGTTGGAGACAGGGCTGGCGCAACTGGCCGGAGCCCCGAGCCCAGCCAGCTTGGCCGGCACCTGCAGGCTGCCGGGACAGTCGCTGGCGACACGGGCGCCGCTCGCGCGGGAGAAGCTGGCCCAGCTCACCCCTTCCGGCATCTTCAGCCCCAGGCTGTTGACGCCGCGCTGGCTCATGTAGCCGCTGAACAGCTGCAAGGCACCGCTGGCCCCGGTCAGCCCGGCGGGCTGGTTGTCATCCCGGCCGACCCAGACGCTCACCAGTTCGTTGTTGTCCATACCGGCAAACCAGGAGTCCCGCAGCTCGTTGGTGGTCCCTGTCTTGGCGGCCATGGTGGCGCCGGGGAACTTGGCGCCGAGCGCCCGGGCCGTGCCCTGGCTCACCGTCTTGGTCATGGCGAACAGGGTCAGCCAGCTGGCCTGGGGATCCGTCACCCGCTTGGCGGTCTCGTCATGCTGATAGAGCTGGCTGCCATCGCTGTTTACCACGGCGCGAATGGCCGACAGCGGCTGGGTCAGCCCCTGGTTGGCGATGGGCAGGTACATCTGGTTCACCTCCATGGGCGAGAGCGCCACCGCCCCCAGCACCAGGGAAGGATAAGGCTGGATCTCCTGCTGGACCCCCAGCTTGTGCAGGGTGTCCACCACCTTGTCGAGCCCCACCTGCAGACCCAGGTTGACGGTCGGCACGTTGAGGGAGCTGGCGAGCGCTTCCATCAGCGGCACGCTCTGGCGGAACTTGCGATCGTAGTTCTGCGGCGTCCAGATCTGGCCATCCTGGCCGCGGATGCGGATCGGCTGATCCTTGAGCGGTGTGCCCAGGGTCAGGCCGTTGGAGAGACCGGTGAGATAGACAGCCGGTTTCACCAGGGAGCCTATCTGACGACGGGCATCCAGCGCACGATTGAAGCCGGCATAACGGGGATCCCGTCCCCCCACCATGGCGACCACCTCGCCCTTGTGCCAGTCGGAGACCACCATGGCCGCCTCCAGCTTCTTCTTGCCGCGCTGCTTCTCGATGGTGGCGAGGCCGGTCTCGACCGCCTGCTCGGCGGCGTGCTGGGCGATGGGATCCAGGCTGGTGAAGATCTTGAGGCCGGACTGCTTGAGCAGATCCGGGCCGAAGCGGTTCTGGATCTCCCGCTTGAGCAGCCCCATGAAGGCCGGGGTACGGCCATAGCTCATCTGGCCCCGGGTGATGATGCCAAGGGGCTGCTTGCTGGCCAGCTCATACTCGGCCTGGGTCAGGCTGCCGTGCTCCATCAGCAGTTTCAGCACCAGATCCCGGCGCGCCTTGGCCCGCTCGGGGAAGCGCCAGGGATCGTAATAGGAGGGCCCCTTCACCATGCCCACCAGCAGGGCCACCTGATCGATGTCCAGCTCGTTGACCGGGATGCCGAAGTAGAAGTAGGAGGCGAGGCCGAAGCCATAGACCCCCTGCGAGAAGTTCTGCCCCAGATAGACCTCGTTGAGGTAGGCCTCCAGGATCTCGTCCTTGCTGTAGCGGTAGTCGATGAGCACTGCCATATAGGCTTCCTGTGCCTTGCGCCACAGGCTGCGCTCCCGGGTCAGGAAGAAGTTCTTGGCGAGCTGCTGGGTGAGGGTGCTCCCCCCCTGCACTGTGCGGCCCGCCAGCACATTGGCCACCATGGCACGCATGATGGCCACAGGCGAGACGCCGCCGTGCTGATAGAAATCGCGATCTTCGGTGGTCAGCAGGGTCACCAGCAGGCTGTCCGGCACCTCGGCGATGCGTACCAACAGGCGATCCTCCCTGTCCTCGGTGTTGAGGCGGTCCAGCAACACGGGGTCCATCTGGGCATAGCCTAGCTGACGCTGGTTCTCCAGAGACTGTATCCCCTCCAGCCGCGCACCGTTGAAGGTGAGACGCAGGCCACGGGCACCGTCTGCGCCGTCATGGAACTCGAACGGACGGCGTACCAGCTCGATGCGATTGCCGTTGACCGCGTACTCCCCCGGGGTGTGAGGCTGACGCACCTGCTTGTAGCTCAGCATGTTGAGCTCGCGCAGCATCTGGGTCTGGGAGAGACGCTGGCTGGGGTAGAGCTCCAGCGGGCGGCTATAGACCATCACGGGCAGTTGCCACTTCTCGCCGTCGAAGCGCTCGCGCACCTTGGTATCGAGGTAGATGCCGAACACCACCATAAAGGCCGCCACCACCAGGGAGAGCTTGAAGCCAAGCCAGAACAGCTTGCGCCAGATGGTGCGTTTGGGAGCTGCCTTCTTGGGAGGGCTCTTGCGTCGTTGGGTTGCCATAAATCCTCTTTGCTTTCCTTTCTACTTGTTATGTCGCATTCGCGAACGTCCGATCGGGCTTAACCAATCGAATCTGGATCCTGGGTTTCATTTCGCCAGACATTCGCCAGACAAATGGATGCCCACTCCCTCATCCCAACCCTTCTTCCACAAGGGGAGAAGGGAGCAAACACCAAGCTCGATCGGTTCCCTCTCCCTCTGGGAGAGGGCCAGGGCCGTCTGCTGGAGTTGGGCTTAGCTAGGCTCAGCACCAACCTAGATCCCCATCTTCTTCTTGGTGACTTTGGTCGGCATGGCCTCCAGGGGGTTGTCCGGCCAGTAGTGGCGGGGGTAACGACCCTTCATCTCTTTCTTCACCTGCTCGTAGGATCCCGCCCAGAAGGCGGCGAGATCGGCGGTGATCTGCAGCGGTCGCTGGGCCGGAGAGAGTAGCTCCACCACCAGGGGCACCCGGCCATCGGCCACGCAGGGGGTCGTGCCCTGCCCGAACATCTCCTGAATGCGCACCGGGATCACCGGGGCCTGCCCCGGCTGATAGCGGATCCGCACCCGGCTGCCGGTCGGCGCGCTGAAGTGGCTCGGCAGCGCCTCGTCCAGCCGTTTTGGCAAGGGCCAGGGCAGGGACTGGCGCAGCAGATCGGAGAGGTTGAGCCTCTTGAGCTGCTCCAGCCGGGTCATGCCGCTCAGGGCAGGCAAGAGCCACTCCTCCAGCCGGGCCAGCAGACTCTCGTCGTCCATGGCGGGCCAGCCCTCGTCGGGCAACCAGTCGCGGGCGCAGCGCAATCGGGCCAGCAAGCCTTCACTGCCCTCGTCCCAGGGCAGCACGTGCAGCCCCTTGCGACGAATGCCCTGCAACAGGCAGCGCCCCTTCTGCTCGTCAGAGAGATCCGTCAGCGGTCGCTGGCCGAGCACCAGTTCGCCGATCACCTGCTGGCGCTCGGCGCGGACCCGCTCTTCCCGCTCGTCCCAGTCGAACCACTGGCGTTCGCTCACCAGCTCCGGCAGCTGGCGCACCAGCTCGTCCAGCGCCACCGGCTCGGCGATGAAGATGCGGCTGCCGCGATCGTTCTGCCCCATCTCTATGGCGATCAGGGCCCCTTGTCCCTGACATGGGTGACCTTCTACCAGATCGCAGCCGATCCCACCACTGAGTTGATAGCGGCTGCCACTGCGCAGCTTGCCGATCCGGTCCGGCCAGGCGAGGGCGCACAGCAGCCCCAGCCACTGACCCTGGGCGGCCGCAGGCCTTGCGCCAAGGCGCTCGAACCAGCGGGCTGCCCCCTGACGCAGGGCCCCCAGACGACGATGGAAGAGCACGGAAAGGCGCTCGGATCCTCGCAGATCTTCTTCCAGCAGCGCCACCAGGAAAGCCCCATCGGCGACAATCCCTGTCAGACCCTCGGCCTCCAGCTCCCGGGCCCGCAACAACATGCGCGCCAGACGGGGATGAGTGCCGAAGGCGGCCATGGTGCGGCCGGCCGGGGTGAGTTGTTGCTCACCCTCCGCCTTCATGGCCCCCAGGGCCACCAGCAGGCGCCGGGCGCTCGCCAGCGCCGCCGCAGGGGGCATGTCGAGCAGCGGCAGGCTCTCCACCCTGGCGCCCCACTGGGCGGCGTCCAGCAGCAGACCGGTCAGCTCCTGGGTGAGGATGTCCGGCGGACTCTGCTCGGCGAGGCGCTCCTGCACTTCGCTGCTCCAGAGCCGGTAGCAGACCCCGGGGCCGAGACGGCCGGCACGGCCTGCCCGCTGGGTGGCGGAGGCCCTGGCAATCTGACGGGTCTCCAGCCGGGTGACGCCGCTTCTCAGATCGAAGGTGGCGCGCCGCTCCAGCCCGCTGTCGATGACCACGGATACCCCCTCTATGGTGAGGGAGGTCTCCGCCACATTGGTGGTGAGCACCAGCTTGCGGCTCCCCGCCGGGGCGGGCTCTATGGCCGCCTGCTGGGCCGCCATGTCGAGGCGACCGTAGAGGGGGGCAAGGCGCACGTCATCCGGCAGGCGCCCCTCCAGCCACTGGGCGAGCCGCTCTATTTCCCCCTGCCCCGGCAGGAACACCAGCACTGCCCCCGTGGGCCGCCAGCGCCTCCAGCACCACGGCGCCCACCTGGGGCTCCAGCCACTGCTGGCGATTGGCGGGGCGGTAGTGGTAGTCGATGGGAAAGCCGCGCCCCTCGGAGCGGATCACAGGGGCGTCCGGCAACAGGGCCTCCAGCGCCATGCCCTCCAGGGTGGCGGACATAATGAGCAGCTTGAGATCCTCCCTCAACCCCTGCTGGCTCTCGATGGCAAAGGCCAGGGCGGTATCGGCATGCAGGCTGCGCTCGTGGAATTCGTCGAAGATCACCAGGGAGACGCCGGTCAGCTCGGGGTCTTGCTGCAACATCCGGGTCAGCACCCCCTCGGTCACTATCTCGAGCCGGGTCGCGGCACTGGTACGGCTCATCCCTCGCACCCGCAGCCCGATGCGCTCCCCCACCTTCTCCCCGAGCTGGCGCGCCAAGAAGCCCGCTATGTTGCGGGCCGCGAGGCGTTCTGGGCTCCAGCATGATGATGCGGCCGGGCAGCCGGTTTAGGCGCACCAGCTCCAGGGGCAGCAGGGTCGACTTGCCCGCCCCCGGCGGGGCCTGCAGTATCACGCTGGCGTGGCTGTCGATGGCATCAAACAGCTCGGGCAGCACAGAGACTATGGGGAGTTGGGACAAAACGGCGAAGACCTTCTGTGATGACCAGGAAAACGGCGCCCATTCTGCCACAGCCAGCCACCCACCGTCAGCAGCCGTGCCGGATGCGCGCCAACCGGTTGGGGTAGACCCGGGGAGCTCTCAGCCCGCCCGGACAAGCGCGAGACGCGACCAGGAGACATCCGCAGACGAGCTGCCATAGAATGGCCCTTTCATGTGAGTACCACGAGGACCGACGCTGCGCATGCCCAGACTCTTCTTTGCCCTGCCCCTGCACCAGCTTGCCCCCGCCCTGATCGACTGGCGCGAACGGCGTCCCTGGCCCGGCCTGCCGGTGCCCGAGCGCAATCTGCATTTGACCCTGGCCTTTCTCGGTGAGGCCGACGAGGCCACTCGGGACAGGCTGATCGCCGCCGCCGCACAGCAGCGCTGTCCCCCTTTCAGCGTCCATCTGGATCAGACCGGCTGGTTTCAGCGTGCCAGGGCTGCCTGGGTGGGGCCCAACGAGTGGCCAAACGAGCTGAACGTGCTGGCCAGGGCCCTGCGTCGCCACGGCGAGAAGCTGGGGCTGGGCAACGGGGAACAGGGCTACCGCCCCCATGTCACCCTGTCGCGCAAGGCCGGCGAGGCCCCGGAGGCGCTGCCCGCCCCCGATCTTGTGCTGCAGGCGGACAGCTTCTGCCTCTACCAGTCCGTCAGCACCCCGCAGGGGGTCAGCTATGAACCCATCGCCTGCTGGCCCTTGCGTGCCCGCATCAAAGAGACCAACAGCGAGGAGCTGACCCCATGATCTTCGATCCCCCTTTGCAATCCGGTCTGCTCATCGCCCGCTACAAGCGCTTCCTCACCGATGTGCAGCTGGCCGATGGTGAGACCATCACCATCCACTGCGCCAATACCGGCGCCATGACGGGCTGTGCCGATCCGGGCACCCGGGTCTGGTACTCCACCTCGAACAACCCCAAGCGCAAGCTGGCCCACAGCTGGGAGATAGCCCAGAGCCCGGCGGGCCACTTCATCTGCGTCAACACGGCGCGGGCCAACCAGATCGCCCGGGAGCTCATCGAGCAAAAGGCGCTGGCGCCGCTGGCGGGTTATGCCAAGCTGCGAACCGAGGTGAAATACGGGGAGGAGAACAGCCGCATCGACCTGCTGCTGGAAGACGATCACAGGCCAAGTTGTTACATAGAGGTGAAATCCGTCACCCTGCTCGACGAGCGGGAACAGGCGGGCATGGGCTACTTCCCCGATGCGGTCACCGCCCGTGGCGCCAAGCATTTGCGTGAATTGATGGCCATGAAGGCGGCCGGGCACAGAGCCGTGCTGCTGTTCATGGTTTTGCACTCCGGCATCGCGAGAATGCGCCCTGCAGCCCATATAGATCCGCACTATAGTCAGCTTGTTGAGCAGGCGATGGCGGCAGGGGTTGAAATTTTATGCTATCGCCCCCATGTTGGGGTGCAGGGCATGGTGGCTCAAGATTTTATTCCATTTGAATCTGACCATCTGCTACCCGAGGGCTGAGAATAAATGCTGGAGTGGGTAACATTATTGACAAGGCTTGTTTGCCTCCCGTTGACCCTTCTGCTATAGATACCGCCCTCAATTTATGGATGGCACGGGTAGCGTGCTGAATTAGGAGACAGGGCATGCCAACAGGCGAAAACAGGAAATCTCTGGGCCCCCTGGCCATTGCGGGTGTAGAGCCTTACCAGGTAAAAGCCGGTGAGGAGTACATGAATGACCAACAAAAGGTACATTTTCGCAAGATCCTGGGAGCCTGGCGCAACCAACTGATGCAGGAAGTTGACCGCACCGTCGACCACATGAAGGATGAGGCTGCAAACTTCCCGGATCCGGTCGATCGCGCCGCGCAGGAAGAAGAGTTCGCACTCGAACTGCGCACCCGCGACCGTGAACGCAAGCTGATCAAGAAGATCGAAAAGACCTTGCTGCTGCTCGAAGAAGACGACTTTGGTTACTGCGAACATTGCGGTATCGAAATCGGTATTCGTCGTCTGGAAGCCCGTCCGACCGCCGACCTCTGTGTCGACTGCAAGACGCTGGCTGAAATCAAGGAAAAACAGATGGCTGGCTGATGCCGCCCATCGACATGGACAAAAAAAGGGAGCTCGCAGGCTCCCTTTTTTATTGAGCTTTTCCCACGACCATATCCCAGAATGCAGCCTCAATGCATCGTCTACCCGAATTTCCATGGCCATGACTCCCTCCTCCCCTGTTCGACCCCATGTTGGTCGCTTCGCCCCCTCCCCGTCCGGTCCGCTCCACTTCGGCTCCCTGGTCGCCGCCCTTGGCAGCTTCTTGCAGGCGAGATCGCAGCAGGGGCGCTGGCTGGTGCGCATCGAGGACATAGATCCGCCGCGGGAGATGGCCGGGGCCAGCGGGCTCATCCTCCATACCCCTGGAGGCCCATGGCCTCGGCTGGGATGGGGAGGTGATGTTCCAGAGCGCGCGCCACGGCCGTTATGACGAGATCATCGATCAGCTCTATCGGGCCGGGGATCTCTACTGGTGCCGCTGCACCCGGCGCGAGATCATGGCGGCGGGCGGCTTCTACAACGGCCACTGCCGCACCCTGGGACTGACGGCAGAGGGCTGCGCCGCACGCCTGCGCCAGCATAATCCCGTCTACCACTTCGAGGATGAGTTGCAGGGCCATATTGCGGTGCCTGCGGCGCTCGCCGAGGAGGACTTCATCGTGCGCCGCCGGGATGGCCTCTATGCCTACAACCTGGCGGTGGTGGTGGATGACATGGACAGCGGCATCACAGAGATAGTGCGCGGCGCCGATCTGCTGGAGCCCACGGTGCGCCAGATTGCCCTCTACCAGACCCTGGGGGCTGACGTCCCCGCCTGGGTGCACCTGCCGCTGGCGGTGCTGGCGGATGGCAACAAGCTGTCGAAGCAGAACCATGCGCCGGCGCTGGCACAGGATGACGTCAGGCCCGCCCTGTGGCAGGCCCTCGCGTTCCTCGGCCAGTGCCCGCCGCCTTGCTTAAGAGAAAATACCGTCGACGAGATCATCGCCTGGGGCATTGCCCACTGGCAGCTGGCCCGGGTCCCCCCGCCAGCAGAAGATAGTGCTGGGGGCCAGATAAGCAGGCCCCCGGAGCAAAAGCAGGCCGCCGCGTTTCTCATTTGAGCAGGCCAGAATCTGGGGAACTGAAAGCGTCGTTCCTTGTACGACCTGGCCCGAATCGGGGAAGCAGACCGCAGCGTTTCTCATTTGGTCGGGCCTGAGCTATGATAGGCCGCTATTTTTTGGCCTCCCGTCAATTTGAAGTCATGAAGAGGTGTACCATTTTTTCCCAGATCGCAAACTTTTGCCGCAAGGTGCTCGGCAAGGAAGACGGCGAGCAGTCGATGGAGTCTCCCATTCCAGCCCGTGTCGCCGGTCAACGCCGAACCTTGAGCCGTGACCAGCACCCCATCTCGCGCAAAGAGATCAGCGAGAATGCGCTCAAGGTGCTCTACCGCCTGAACAAGGGGGGCTACGAAGCCTACCTGGTGGGTGGTGGCGTCCGGGATATTCTACTCGGGAGAACGCCAAAGGATTTCGACATCGCCACCGATGCCACGCCGGAGCAGATCAAGGCGTTGTTCAGCAACTGCCGCCTGATCGGCCGTCGTTTCCGCCTGGCCCACATCGTCTTTGGTCGTGACGTGATCGAAGTGGCTACCTTCCGTGGTCACCACCATCAGGTCAATACCAGCAAGCACGTGTCGGCCCAGTCTGATGAAGGCATGCTGCTGCGCGACAACGTCTACGGCACCATCGAAGAGGATGCCGAGCGCCGTGACTTTACCGTCAACGCCCTCTACTACAGCGCCAAGGATTTCACCCTGCACGACTTCGAGGGTGGCATCGAGGATCTTGCCGAGCGCAAGCTGGAGCTGATCGGTGACCCCGAGACCCGCTACCGGGAAGATCCGGTGCGCATGCTGCGCGCCGTGCGCTTCGCCGCCAAGCTGGAGATGACCATTAGCCCGCGCACCGCCGCCCCCATCCGGGAACTGGCGCCGCTGCTGCAGGACATTCCGGCCGCCCGTCTGTTCGAGGAGACTCTCAAGCTGTTCCTGGCCGGTGACGGTCTCGCCACCTACAAGCTGCTGCGCGAATACGGGCTGTTCCAGCCCCTGTTCCCCCAGGTCGCCGCCCTGTTTACGCCCAACGGCAACTCGCCTTACGAGCAGTTCATCGAGCTAGCGTTGATGGACACCGATACCCGGGTCCGTGAAGACAAGCGCGTCACCCCGGCCTTCCTCTATGCCACCCTGCTGTGGGGCGCCGTCGAGGCCCGTGCCCGGGTGCTGGAAAACGAGAGCGGCCTGCCCTGGCACGACGCCTTCATGCTGGCCATCAACGAGGTGCTGGATGCCCAGGTGCGGATCATCGCCGTGCCGCGCCGCTTCACCACGGACGTACGCGACATCTGGGCCCTGCAACAGCGCCTGACCCGTCGTCAGGGTCGTCACCCCGAGCGCGCCATGGAGCATCCGAAGTTCCGTGCAGCCTTTGACTTCCTGCTGCTGCGCAACCGGGTCGAGCGTGGCCTCGGCGAGCTGGCCAGCTGGTGGGAGCGCTATGTGGCCTCCAACCCGGATGTGCGTCCACAACTGCAACGGGAAGCGACCCGCCGCCCGGCGAGCGGTGAGCGTGCCCCGGCGGCCGAGCCGCGCGGAGACGGTGAGAAACGCAGCAGCAACAGCCGCAACCGCCGCCGCCCCCGTCGTCGCAAGCCGAAAGCGGCAGAATAAAGGCCACCCGATGATCGAGGTCTTCGTTGCCATCGGATCCAACCTGGGCAATCCCGTCGCCCAGGCCAGACAGGCTGTCGCCGCCCTGGGCAGGCTGCCGGAATCCGAATTGCAACAGGCCTCGCAGCTTTACGGCAGCCGCCCCATGGGCCCTGCGGATCAGCCGAACTACGTCAATTCCGTGGTGCGGCTTCATACCCGGCTCGGCCCCCTGGCTTTGCTGGATCAACTGCAGAAAATCGAGCGGGAACAGGGACGTGTGCGCAAGGACGAGCGTTGGGGTCCAAGAACCCTGGATCTGGATCTGCTGCTGTACGGCGAGCAAGTCATCCAGCATGAACGCCTGATCGTTCCCCACTACGGCATGAAGGAGCGGGAGTTCGTCCTGCTGCCCCTTGCCGAAATCGCCCCCGCCCTGGTGCTGCCCTGCGGCACCCCGCTCACCGAACTGGTTGCCCGCTGTCCGCGCAATGGTCTCGAGATCCTTGCCGCCGTCACGGGCGAGTAGACGAGTAGGAGCAACGCAATGAGCAAGATCACCATCACCGACCTGCAGAAGATGAAGCAGGACGGACAAAAAATCACCGCCATCACCGCCTATGATGCCACCTTCGCCAAGCTGTTCGACGACGAAGGCGCCCAGGTGCTGCTCATCGGTGATTCCCTCGGCATGGTGCTGCAGGGAGGGGACGACACCCTGGCCGTCAGCATGGATGAGATGGTCTATCACACCCGCTGCGTGGTGCGTGGCGCCAGCAAGGCGCTGGTGGTCACCGACATGCCGTTCATGAGCTACGCCACTCCCGAGCAGACCTACCATAACGCCGCCCGGCTGATGGCCGCCGGCGCCCGCATGGTGAAGATGGAAGGGGGCGACTGGCTGTGCGAGAGCATTCGCCACCTGACCCGCAACGGCGTGCCTGTCTGCGGTCACCTGGGGCTGACCCCGCAATCCGTCCACGTGTTTGGCGGCTTCAAGGTGCAGGGGCGCGACGAGTTCCACGCCCAGGAGATCTACCGTCAGGCCCTGGAGCTGCAAGCGGCCGGTATCCAGCTGCTGGTGCTCGAATGCGTGCCGGTCGCCCTGGCCGAGCGCATCAGCAAGGCGCTGCGCATCCCGGTGATCGGCATAGGCGCGGGCCCGGCCACCGATGGCCAGATCCTGGTGATGCACGACGCCTTCGGCATCACCTCCGGCTATGTGCCCAAGTTCACCAAGAACTTCCTGGCCGAGACGGGTGACATGCGCGCCGCCATCCGCCTCTATGTGCAGCAGGTCAGCGAGGGCACCTTCCCCGGTCCCGAGCACTGCTTCAACTGATCCAGGCCCCATGAACCGAAACGGGGGCTCAGCCCCCGTTTCGCATCCCTCTCTGGCCCTTTCAATTCCTGTTTCTTTGACCTATCCGAAGGTGAACTGTTGGTGATGTTGCTCGTGAACTATCCCGGTGCCATCCACGCTGGCCCTTTCAATTTCTGTTTCTTTGACCTATCCGAAGGTGAACTGTTGATGTTGGTTGTGAACAATCCTGCCGCTCTGCGTGAACAGATCGGCCAATGGCGCCGCGAAGGCCGCGCCATCGCATTCGTGCCCACCATGGGCAATCTGCACCAGGGCCATCTGACCCTGGTCGATGAGGCCCGCAGCCACGGCGACAAGGTGGTGGTCAGCATCTTCGTGAACCCCTTGCAGTTCGACAAGGCCGAGGATCTCGCCAACTATCCCCGTACCCTGGAGCAGGACTGCGCCGCCCTGCAGGCCGCCGGCGTGGATCTGGTGTTCACCCCGACCCCGGAGCTGATGTATCCCCAGGGGCTGGCCAGCCAGACCTTCGTCGAGGTACCGGGTCTCTCCAGCCTGCTGGAAGGGGCGCTGCGCCCTGGCCACTTCCGTGGTGTCAGCACTGTCGTCACCAAGCTGTTCAACCTGGTGCAGCCCGACGTGGCCTGCTTCGGCCAGAAGGATTACCAGCAGCTGGCGCTCATTCGCAAGATGGTGGCCGACATGGCCATGCCGGTCGAGATAGTCGGCGTGCCCACTGTGCGGGCCGAGGACGGGCTGGCGCTCTCCTCGCGCAACGGCTACCTGACCGCCGCCGAGCGGGCCCTGGCCCCCGAGCTCGCGCGCACCATGAACTGGATTGCCGAGCAGATTGAGGCGGGGAACCACCACCTGCCCTCCCTGGTGGCCCAGGCCAGCCAGCGTCTCGACAACGCCGGATTCAGGACGGACGCCATCGACATCGTCGACGCCGATACCCTGGAATCCTCCACCGCTGCCAGCAAGCGGCTGGTGATCCTGATGGCTGCGTATCTGGGCAAGGCCCGCCTTATCGACAATAGCGTCGTCACCCTTCAGGGTTGAGACACGGCAAGGAGAAACAGATGTCCAAGAAGGTTTATTGCATCGCCCAGTTCCAGCCCAAGCCGGGCAAGGAGCAGGCCCTGTTCCAGGTCTTGCAGGGGCTGGAGCCCAACACCCTGAGGGAAGACGGCTGCCTGCAGTACAGAGTCACCCGCCATATCCCGAGCCCCTTCGCCGAGGGGGAGAGCTTCCCCATCGTCTTCAACGAGATCTGGCAAGACATGGCCAGCTTCGAGGCCCACTGCCAGCGCGCCGAGATCAAGGCCTTCTTCGAGCGTTACTGTCTGGCCGAAGAGGGTCTGGCGGCCAAGTGGAACGTCTGCGTCTACAGCGACGAGCCGGCGGACTATGACGCCCCTGTCCTCTGAGGCAGATCCTCAGCACATAAAAAGGCGCCTTTCGGCGCCTTTTTCATGGTTGCAACTCAGTGGCGCAGCCCGGTACCCCGGGAGATCAGCCACCAGGCCAGCCCGTAGAGGGCGACGATGAAGCCGATGATGATGAGGTAGGCGGTGCCGAGCGGCACGTCGGAGATGCCGAGGAAGCCGTAGCGGAACGCGTTCACCATGTAGATGATGGGGTTCACCTGGGAGACCCCCTGCCAGAAGGGCGGCAGCAGGCTGATGGAGTAGAAGACTCCCCCCAGATAGGTGAGCGGCGTCAGGATGAAGGTCGGGATGATGCTGATGTCATCGAACGACTTCGCGAACACGGCGTTGATCAGCCCCCCCAGGGAGAACAGGATCGAGGTCAGCAGCACGGTGAAGCAGACACTGAACAGATGGTGGATCTGCAGCGGCACGAAGAACAGGGAGACCAGGGTGACGATGAGACCGACACAGAGGCCCCGGGCCACGCCGCCGCCCACGTAGCCCGCGATGATGATGTAGTTGGGCACTGGCGCCACCAGCAGCTCCTCCACGTTGCGCTGGAACTTGGCGCTGTAGAAGGAGGAGGCGACGTTGGAGTAGGAGTTGGTGATGACCGACATCATGATGAGGCCGGGCACGATGAACTCCATGTAGCTGAAACCGCCCATGTCACCGATGCGCGACCCTATGAGGTTGCCGAAGATGACGAAGTAGAGGCTCATGGTGATGGCCGGCGGCACCAGGGTCTGGATCCAGATCCGGGTAAAGCGGCTCACTTCCTTGGCCAGTATGCTCTTGAAGGCGATGTAATAGGTCATGGGATTCATGCTTTGCGACCCTCCTCTACCAGGTTGACGAACAGCTCTTCCAGCCGGTTTGCCTTGTTGCGCATGCTCAGCACCTGCACCCCCTGGGCGGAGAGCTGCTCGAACAGGCTGTTGAGGGACTGGCTCTTGTCCAGCTCCACCTCCAGGGTGTGCTCATCCTGCATGCGACCGTTGAACTCGGGCAGGGTCGGCACCTGGCTGCCGGGCACCAGATCCAGCAGGAAGGTCTCCCGCCCCAGCTTGCCGAGCAGGTTCTTCATGCTGGTGTTCTCGATGAGGCGCCCCTTGTCGATGATGCCGATGTTGCGGCACAGCATCTCGGCCTCTTCCAGGTAATGGGTGGTGAGTATGATGGTGACACCCTGCTCGTTCAGATCCTTGAGGAAACTCCACATGGAACGACGGATCTCGATGTCCACCCCGGCGGTCGGCTCATCCAGGATCAGCAGCCTGGGCTCGTGCATCAGGGCGCGGGCTATCATCAGCCGGCGCTTCATGCCGCCGGAGAGGGTACGGGCCGCCATGTCGCGCTTGTCCCACAGATCGAGCTGACGCAGGTACTTCTCGGCGCGCACCTTGGCCTCGGCACTTGGCACGCCGTAGAAACCGGCCTGGTGGGTGACAATCTGGCTCACCTTCTCGAACTGGCTGAAGTTGAACTCCTGGGGCACCAGCCCGAGCTGGGCCTTGGCCAGCTCCAGATCGGTGTCGATGTCGTAACCGAACACCTTGACCTTGCCGGCACTCTTGTTCACCAGCGAACTGATCACGCCGATGGTGGTGGACTTGCCCGCCCCGTTCGGGCCGAGCAGGGCGAAGAAATCTCCCTGCTTGACGGTGAGATCTATGCCCTTGAGGGCTTCGACGCCCCCCTGATAGGTCTTCTTCAGACCGCTGATTTCCAATGCGTTCATTGCAACCCCTGTGATGGATGAGCCCATCTCGAGACAGAAAAGGCGGCTAAGGCCGCCTGCAGACAGAAAGGGTCATGCTCCGCTTCACCCGTGATATTCCTGAGCCTTGCTTACTCTTGCGGAACTACCTTGCCGATGAAGGGCAGATTACGGTACTTCTGGGCGTAGTCGATGCCACAGCCCACCACGAACTCGTCCGGGATGGCGAAGCCAATCCAGTCCACCGGCACCTGGACCTCACGACGGGACGGCTTGTCCAGCAGGGTGCAGATGGCAAGGGATTTAGGTTCGCGCAGGGAGAGGATCTCGCGCACCTTGTTGAGGGTGTAACCGGTGTCGATGATGTCCTCGACAATCACCACGTCCTTGCCTTTGATGTCGTCATCCAGATCTTTGAGGATGCGCACGTCACGGGTGCTGTGCATGCCGGAGCCATAGCTGGAGGCAGTCATAAAATCCAGGGTGATGGGCAGCTGGCACTGACGGCAGAGATCGGCCAGGAAGACGCAGGAGCCGCGCAAGAGGCCAATCATCACGACTTCATCGGAGCCCTGGTAACGGGCGGTGATCTCTTCACCCAGTTTGGCGATCCGGGCGGCGACGTCAGCCTCGGAGATCATCACCTCGACGTTGTGTTTCATCACATACTCCAATAATGGCCAAAGGGTTATTGGCCGTTCATTAACATCAAAACCGATGATTCTACCACTCCAACCGGAAGGCGTCAGGCATACGTGATGCTTTTATCGGCTTATTTTAATTGATAGAGTTAGCAAGCCTTCGGGCATTATCGGTGACAATACTATAAACACCATAATCAATAACTATTAGATGAAAAAACTATGGAACCACGCGCAGAAATAAGACGTCGGACCCGGCTGTCGCCGGAGGCTCGTCGTGATCAATTGATGGAATGTGCCATCGAGGTATTTTCCCGTCGCGGCATTGGCCGTGCGGGACATGCCGAAATTGCCGAGCAGGCCAAAGTCTCGGTTGCCACCGTGTTCAACTATTTCAACACCCGTGAAGATCTGGTCGATGAAGTGCTGGCCGAGATTGAAGGCTTTGTGCAGCAGATCCTCGAGCAGGCGTACAACGGCCAGGGCTCGGTCAGGGACAGCATCCACCGCCATGTGAAGCTGTTCGTTGACGCCGCCTATGACAAACCGGACCACGCCAGCATCTGGCTGGAATGGAGCTCATCGGTACGGGAAGAGGTCTGGCCCCGTTACACCCGCCTGCTGGACAAGGCGCTGGAGCGCATCGCCCCCCACCTGCAAGCGGCCATGGACAGCGGCGAGATCCAGAGCGTGCTGTCGGCGCAGGATCTGGCCCGCTCCCTGACCGGGTTCGGCTACGTCATGATGCAGATGATCAATCAGCCACAGCGCCCGAGCCGGGAAGAAGTGACCGATTTTCTGTTCAAGTACGTGACGGCCCCCCTCCAGGTGGTCTGATCCTCCCTGCCAATAAAAAGCGGCGCCGGACTGTTCAGGTCGGCGCCGCTTTTGTTTGTCTCTCTTTCGTCTCGCTGACTCAGGACTTGGCATAGCCCCAGCGGCGGGTCAGCGCATGCTCGACCCCCAGATGATCCAGGATGCGGGCGACCATGAAGTCCACCAGATCCTCGATGCTTTTCGGCTCATGATAGAACCCCGGTGCGGCGGGCATTATGGTCACCCCGAGCCGCGCCAGTTTCAGCATATTCTCCAGATGGATCGCCGAGAAGGGGCTCTCACGGGGCACCAGAATGAGCTGGCCGCGCTCCTTGATCACCACGTCCGCCGCCCGCTCCAGCAGGTTGTCAGAGGCGCCGTTGGCGATAGCCGAGACGGTGCCCATGGAGCAGGGACAGACCACCATCTGTTTCGGCGCCGCCGAGCCGGAGGCCACCGGCGAGAACCACTCCTCCTTGCCGCAGGCGACTATCTGCCCCTCTCTGGCGCCATATTGGCGACAGAGATAGGCCGACAGCTCTTTCGGCGAACCCGGCCACTCCTGCTGCTGCTCGGTCTTGAGCACCACCCGGGCGGCCGAAGAGGCGAGCAGGTAGACCCTGTAGTCCGCCTGCACCAGACACTGGAGCAGGCGCAGGGCATAGGGAGCGCCGGAGGCGCCGGTCAGCGCCAGGGTGATCTGTTTGCTCATGATGTGCCTTGCCTGAGGCGGGCTATCAGCTTGTCGTGAATGCCGCCGAAGCCGCCGTTGCTCATGATCAGAATATGATCCCCCGCGCGGCTCTCGGCCACCAGCCGGTTGATCAGGGCCTCCAGATCGTCAAACACCTGAGCCGGACGCGTCATGTGGGCGGTTACCTCGCCGAGATCCCAACCGATGTTCGCCGGCTGGAAGAAGAACACCTCGTCGGCGCCGTCGAAGCAGCCAGCCAGCTCCTCCTTGTGCACCCCCAGCTTCATGGTGTTGGAGCGGGGCTCCAGCACCGCCAGGATGCGGGCTTGCCCTCCCATGGCATCAACCCTGGCGCGCAGGCCGCCGAGGGTGGTCTCGATGGCGGTAGGGTGGTGGGCAAAGTCGTCATAGACGCTGATGCCCGCCACCTCGCCCTTGAGCTCCATCCGCCGCTTGGGGGATTTGAACTGGCAGAGGGCGGCTATGCCGTGCTCCACCATGACACCGGCATGGCGGGCGGCGGCGATGGCCATCAGGCCGTTGTTGACGTTGTGCTCGCCTATGCACTCCCAGTGCACCTCGCCCTGCTTGACGCCATCCAGCCATACCTCGAACACGGAACCGTCATCCGCCAGCTTGACCGCCTTCCACTTGGCGTCGTCCTGACCCACCAGCTCCACCTCGCTCCAGCAGCCCATCTTGCGCACGGCGGTGAGGTTGTCATCGGCCTGGGGGAAGAGCACCCGGCCGTTGCTCGGTACTGTGCGCATCAGGTGATGGAACTGGCGCTGGATGGCGGCGAGATCCGGGAATATGTCCGCGTGGTCGAACTCCAGGTTGTTCATCACCAGGGTACGCGGATGGTAGTG
Organism: Aeromonas ichthyocola; assembly: GCF_046087985.1. Classification (NCBI taxonomy): domain Bacteria; kingdom Pseudomonadati; phylum Pseudomonadota; class Gammaproteobacteria; order Aeromonadales; family Aeromonadaceae; genus Aeromonas; species Aeromonas ichthyocola. The sequence goes on along the minus strand of NZ_JBJSWH010000004.1, from coordinate 462,232 downwards.
GACGAACTTGGAGCGCTTGTCGAAGAAGGCGCAGTCATACTCGTCCGCCTCGATGACGAAGAAGGGGGCTGAGCCCAGGCGGGCGGAGACAGGGAAGTTACCCGGCACACCACCGATGAGGAAGCCAGGTGCCAGCTTGGCGTACTCCAGCACCCAGGCCAGCATACTGGCGGTGGTGGTCTTGCCATGGGTGCCCGCCACGGCCAGCACCCAGCGATCCTGCAGCACATGCTCCAGCAGCCACTGGGGGCCGGAGATGTAGGGCAGGTTGCGATCCAGCACATACTCCACGCAAGGGTTGCCACGGCTCATGGCGTTGCCTATCACCACCAGATCCGGCGCCGGATCGAGCTGGGACGGGTCATAGCCCTCGGTCAACTCGATACCTTGCTGCTCGAGCTGGGTGCTCATGGGGGGATAGACGTTGGCATCCGAGCCGGTGACTCGATAGCCCAGCTGTTTCGCCAACACCGCCAGACCACCCATGAAGGTGCCGCAGATCCCGAGAATGTGAATGTGCATACCGCTGCCTTTTCCAGTAAGGGAGTGCGCATTCTAGGGTCTCTTGACCCGGTGGCACAAGCCGCGACCATGACCAGAGCGCAGCCAGGCCCGGCAAGGCGACAGAAATCGGACGGCCTCAGGCGACGCGACATCCACCAGCACGCTCCCCTGCCCGCGAAATATGGTCATTTGACGGGACATCGCTATAATGTCGGCCTGCAAACTTGACTCCAACACTCAAAGGAAACGTCATGAGCCTGAACCTGGTACCGGCTGGCAAGAGCCTGCCTGACGACATCTACGTCATCATCGAAATCCCGCAGAATGCCGACCCGATCAAATACGAAGTCGACAAGGACAGCGGTGCCATCTTCGTTGATCGCTTCATGTCCACCCCTATGTTCTACCCGTGCAACTACGGTTACGTGAACGCCACCCTGTCCCTGGACGGGGATCCCGTCGACGTGCTGGTGCCGACTCCCTACCCGCTGCTGGCCGGCTCCGTCATTCGCTGCCGTCCGGTTGGCGTGCTGAAGATGACCGATGAATCTGGCGAAGATGCCAAGATCGTGGCCGTGCCGCACTCCAAGCTGACCAAGCAGTACGATCACATCCAGGATGTGAACGACCTGCCCGAGCTGCTGAAAGCCCAGATCCAGCACTTCTTCGAGCGCTACAAAGAGCTGGAAGCGGGCAAGTGGGTCAAGGTGGAAGGTTGGGGCGACAAGGCCGCTGCCGAAGCCGAAATCCTGACTTCTGCCGAGCGTTACGCTGCCAAGTAAGCGTCTCCCTCGCAAAAAAGGCGCCTTATGGCGCCTTTTTTATTGGCCGTTGCGGGGACTGGCCGGGGGGATCCCCCTGGATATAGAGGTCGCGCCCGTTCTGCCGATAGGGGCGGTAATAGTTGTCACCACAGCGATATTCCTGCCCGGCGCCCCCCACCAGATCGCAGTTGACCGGCAGCACCTCCAGCCACTTGATAGCCTGCTGGAACCGCAACCACTCCTGCCATTCATGTTCCCGCGCCAGCTGATCCCGCAGGGCGAAGGTATCTGCCGTGGACATGCCCTGATTGACGATCACCTGACCCGCCAGTGCCGGCAGAGAGAGCAATATCAGCAAACACATTGAAACAGGCTTCATGGTTATTTCCCGCATGACTTATTTCCCTGATTAAATTTAAAGCTGGATCAGATAATTACCAATATCGTCATCACTAGACCAATCCAAATTCCGTCGGCTCACCTAGTTGTTTAGTATCACCCAAGCAGGATGCACACCATGAAACTGGCACAAGGCCTGATGTGGAGTCTACTCTTCGGCTCCGCGGCTATGGCCAACGAGGTCAACCTGAGCTGGCAGTGGCAATCAGCCGACGGTCAACGCAAGCACCTGCAACTGAGCACGGACGAGCGGGTCCTCTCGGCCAGTCGCCACGAGATGACGCTGCTCGATGCCTCACTCAACTACCCGCTGGAGACCCTCTACTCCTACATCAGCCCCAGGCTCTACAACAGCATCAACCAGATCAACCAGAACAGCCCGGAGACGGCGACCAAGTTTCGCAATCTGGAGCAGGCCTTCACCCTGCATGACAACAGCCTCGAATCCACCCAGTTCTGGCAGGCCTATGAGCAGTATCAGGAAGATGCCTTCTACGAGATGCGGGTGCTACCCTGCGTGCACCCGGCCAATCGCCAGCTCCCCTGCGTGAGACCCAACTACTCCCAACTGTTCTACCAGTTCAAGGGGGATCTCAAGCCCCTGGCCAGGCAGTTCTCGGCCAAGGATCTGGCCACCAGCGTCAACCTGTTGCAGGAGTGGTTAAGCGCCATCCCCACCCCGCCCGAACAGATGGATCACTTCGCCCCTCCCCTGCAGGCCCTGCAGGACAACAAGGCCGACAGCGACGAGAAGGCGCTGCTGATGGCCAGCCTGCTGGCCGAGCTGGCACCGCAATACAACCTCAGCATCATCTATCCGGGCATCAGCATCGGCAGCGTCTCGCCGGCCTGGCTCGCCATCACAGCCGACAGCGGGCTGGAAGGGGATACCCTGGTGATAGACAACCAGCGCCACGTGCTGCTGACCGGCTCCCCCCTGCTGGCCCAGCAGATGACCATGGCCCAGATCCCCCTGATCAGTGAGCCACTCTATTGAGTCCACAGCCAGAGTGTATGGGCAAGCAGTTGATTTTTATCGACTCCATGCCATCCTTGCCGCCCCCATTCGCAAGTTAAGGGGCAGGTTGCTTCTGCGACCGGATCAACCCTCGAGTTTATTTAACACTTTTTAAACAGATCCGATCAGTTTAGGATGTGGGTTGTCCCATTCCCTCGATCCCAAAATCGTTATAACATAACAAAGGAGTGTCATACGGATGAAACATCTCGTACTTACCCTGGCGCTGCTGCCAACCCTGGTTCTGGCCCACAACATCAAGGAGTCGGCCCAGGTGCCGCTGGTCAACATCGGCGACAAGGGCGAGCTTGTGCTGAAAGAGAAAGAGATCAGCTACCAGCCCTGGCAAAGCAAGGTACTGACCGGCAAGGTCTTTCTGATCCAGCATATCGCGGGTCGCTCCAGCGCCAAGGAGCTCAACGCCCCCATGATAGAGGCGATCAAGGCGGCCAAGCTGCCCCATGACAAGTACCAGACAGTCACCATCATCAACAGCAATGACGCCATCTGGGGCACCTCCGCTTTTGTGAAGAGCAGCGCCGAAGACAGCAAGAAAGAGTTCCCCTGGTCCGCCATGGTGCTGGATGCCAAGGGCATGGCCCGCAACGCCTGGGATCTGGCGCCGGAGAGTTCGGCCATCATAGTGCTGGATAAAGAGGGCAAGGTGCTGTTTGCCAAAGATGGCCAGCTCGATGCCACCGAGATAACCAAGGTGATGGGGCTCATCCAGTCCCATCTCTGAATCAGAGAGAAGGGCGCTGATGGCGCCCTTTCCATAAGGGTCTATGGGTCGTTCCACGTTGACAATCTGGGTGTTGCTGCTGGGCTGGTTGTGGATGCAACCGGCGCTGGCACAACACCCGCTTGAAGCCGACCTGCCCGACCATAGCCATGCCTGCACCCTCTGCGCCCTGCATCTGGATGGCAAGCTGGCACTGACCCCGACCCCCTTTGTCCCCACTCCGTCCTCTGCCATAGCGCTGTTTATCGGCGCCACCTTGCCGAGTGTCACCCCCACCACCGCAGGCCATAGCCGCATCAGAGCCCCGCCACACCTTCATTGTTTCTTCCGTTGAATCAGTTTCTTATCAATTTTTCAAAAGGATTAACGATGAAAGCAGTCACCCTGTTGCTGGCCGCAGCCGCCTTTGGCGCCCAGGCAAATCACGACGAACACGAAAGTCACAGCCATGGCGCCCACGAGCACGGCCACGGCCACCTCAATCTGGTGGTCGACGGCGACCAGCTGATGATCGAGTTGCAGGCCCCCGCCGCCGATCTGGTGGGTTTCGAGCACGCCGCCAAGAGCGATGAAGAGAAGGCGCAATACGCCAAGGCAGTGGCCCGCCTCCAGCAGCCTGACGCCCTGTTCCGCCTGGACCCGGCCGCCGGCTGCAAGCTGACCCAGCAAGCGCTGCAGGCCGCCAAGGAAGAGCATGATCACGACCATGACCATGACCATGACCATGACCATGACAAGGCTGCCAGCGACGAGCATGAACACCATCATGACGAAGCGGGTCACGCCGATCTCGGAGCCATGTATACCTACACCTGCGCCACCCCGGCCAAGCTCAATGGCCTTGAGGCGACCCTGTTCAGCCTCTACCCGAGCCTGGAGAAGCTGAGCGTGCAGGGGATACTGCCCACCGGCCAGACCGCGGCCGAGCTGACCCCGTCCGCCAACAAGCTGAGCTGGTAACGCCATGAAAAACGCCGTGGTTGAGATCCGCGATCTGGCCTTTGCCTGGCCAGGTGGCGAGGCTGTACTCGATCTGCCCGCCCTGCGCATCAGCGAGGGGGAGCGGGTGTTTATCAAGGGGCCGTCGGGCTCTGGCAAGTCCACCCTGCTTGGCTTGCTGGCCGGGATCCAGACCGCCAACCACGGCACCCTGGAGGTGCTGGGCCAACCATTGGCCCGGCTCTCCGGCCGTGCCCGTGACCACTTCCGGGCGGCCAATCTGGGGTACATCTTCCAGCAGTTCAATCTGCTGCCATTTCTCTCGGTGCTGGACAACGTCACCGCCGCCCTCACCTTCTCCCCCGAAAAGCGCGCCCGCCTGCAGGGGAGCCCGGAACAGGAGGCGCGCCGCCTGCTAGGGGAGCTGCAACTGCCGGACGAGGCGCTGCATCGTCCCGTTCACGCCCTCAGCATCGGCCAGCAGCAGCGGGTCGCCGCCGCCCGGGCGCTGATCGGCTCACCGCCGCTGGTGATCGCCGACGAGCCCACCTCTGCCCTGGATACCGACAACAGGGCAGCCTTCATCAAGCTGCTCTTCGAGGAGTGCGACAAGCAGGGCTCGACCCTCGTCTTCGTCAGCCACGACCCCTATCTGGAGCCCCTCTTCCCCCGGGTGGAGAACCTGCAACTGCTCAACCGGAGGGCCGCATGATGACAGCCGCAAACCAGCGCCTCTGCCCGGCCAGCCCCGCAAGGTTGGGTAGATCACAAGCTCAAAAACGGAGGGCATCATGCTGAAACTCGCCCTGCAAAGTCTCTGGGCCCGACGCCTCACCGCCGGGCTTACCCTGCTGGCTGTCGCCATCAGCGTCACCCTGCTGCTCGGGGTGGAACGGGTGCGAATGCAAGCCCGGGAGAGTTTCTCCAACACTGTCTCGGGTACCGATCTCATCGTCGGCGCCCGCTCTGGTCAGGTGAACCTGCTGCTCTACTCGGTGTTTCGCATCGGCAACCCCACCAACAACGTGGGCTGGGACTCCTATCAGGCCATCAAGACAAAACCTGGCGTCGCCTGGACCATTCCTCTCTCTCTCGGTGACTCCCACAAGGGGTTCAGGGTGCTCGGCACCAACGGCGACTACTTCACCCATCTGAAGTACGGCCAGCAGCAATCGTTGCAAGTGCGCGAAGGGCGGCCGTTCGACACGCCGTTCGAGGCGGTGCTCGGCGCCCAGGTGGCACAGAAGCTCGGCTACAAGCTGGATCAAGCCATCGTCATCGCCCACGGCGCCGGCAACACCTCCTTCAGCCAACACGACAACCTGCCGTTCAAGGTGGTGGGGATACTGGCACCGACCGGCACGCCTATAGATCGCACCATACATGTGCCGCTGGCGGGGATAGAGGCGATCCATCTGGGCTGGGATACCGGCCGTCACAGCAAGAATGTGACCCCGGAGCAGGCGCTGGCACTGGATCTCACCCCCAAGACCATCACCGCCTTTATGGTGGGGCTGAGCAACCGCATTCTGGCGTTCCAGCTGCAGCGCAGCATCAACACCTACCCCAGGGAGCCGCTGATGGCCATACTGCCCGGGGCCGCCCTGCAGGAGCTGTGGAGCCTGATGAGCGTGGCGGAGACGGCACTGTCGGTCATCGCCGGTTTCGTGGTGGTGGCTGGCCTCATCGGCATGCTGACCACCCTGCTGGCGGGGCTCAACGAGCGGCGCCGCGAGCTCGCCATATTGAGATCCCTGGGCGCGGGTCCCTCCCACCTCTTCCTGCTGCTGGCGCTGGAGGCGATGGCGCTGACCACCCTCGGCATCGCCCTCGGGGTGGCCGTGCTCTATCTCGGCCAGGGGCTTGCCACCCCCTGGCTGCTCAGCCACTATGGCCTGCAACTGAGCCTGGGGCTGCCGAGCGCCTACGAGTGGCAACTGCTGGGGCTGGTGTGGCTGGCGGGCATGGTGATAGGCCTGCTCCCCGCCGCCCGCGCTTACCGCTACAGCCTGAGTGATGGCATGAGCATCCGCGTCTAACGCCTCGGCCCCTGACAAAATAGAGAAGGACAGATGATGAAGTGGAAGATAGTGGCGCTGCTGGCCAGCCTGCTGGTGCTGCCTGCCATGGCTGCCGATTACAAGACCATCGACTGGGATGTGCTGATCCCGGAGGGGGAGAAGCTGCTGCCACCGCCCCAGGTCAATCACGAAGACCCCATGTCGGTGCCGCAGCCCGTGGGGGGCGTCAACAAGAAGCTGGACAATCAGGAGGTGCGGATCCCCGGCTTCGTGGTGCCGCTGGAGGGGGATGCCAAGACCATCACCGCCTTCCTGCTGGTGCCCTACTTCGGTGCCTGCATCCATGTGCCGCCACCCCCCACCAACCAGGTGATCTACGTGAGCTACCCCAAGGGAGCACCTGTGGACGATCTCTGGGACGCCATCTGGGTCAAGGGCAAGATGCACACCGTCAGCTCCAGCCACGAGATGGCCACCGCCTCCTACTCCATGGAGGCGGTCGAGGTCAGCGTCTACGAAGAGTAAGCCACGCCAATGGCCTCCTGCGGGAGGCCATTTTTTTATCCGGTGACAGCCAGCTGACGTCGTCCCCGCCTGAGGGATTGTTCATGGGCCAGGTTGGAGTAACATTCAACACCAGACCCTGCGATCACGGAGCCAGCATGGCTGACCTGCCCCCCAAGAAAGAGAGTGCCATCCTGAGCAGCCAGGAGCAGACCCTGCGCCTGGCCCGCAGTCGCGGCATAGACGGCATGCTGACCCGCAACAGCGACAGCACCTTCGAACAGCGCGCCACCTTCCGCCATCTGGCGGATCAGGCCGCCCGTCAGCGTAATCTGGAGGCCATCATGGTGATGGCCGCCCGTCACTGCGAAGAGACGGCGGCCGGCGGCGAGATGGACAGCGACTGGCTGACCCGCTTCCTGCAACTGGCCGAAGACATCAGCATGGTGCCCATGCAGCAGCTGTGGGGGCGGATCTTCGCCCTGGAGGTGGCGACCCCGGGGCGCTTCTCCATCCGGGCCCTCAACACCCTCAAGGAGATGACCCAGCGCGAAGCCCAGCTGTTCCAGCGCATCTGTGCCCTCTCCTGCCACTACGAGGGCAGCGACGAGCAGCGCCTGCTGCTGGGCATGCACAAGGGGGCTGGCCTCCTCAGTCGCGCCAAGGTCACCCGGATGGGGCTCGGCAAATACCGGGTCCCCTACAGCGCCCTGCTGCTGTTGTGCGATCTCGGCCTGATGCACCGCGGCGAATTGGAATCCGGCCCCCTGCCTGCGGACGGGGTCGAGCTGGCCTTTGGCAACCAGCGCTGGCGCCTGCGCCAACGCCAGAGCAACCTCACCCTGCTCTATTACCGGCTCACCCCCATCGGCAACGAGCTTGCCCTGCTGCTGGACGAGCCCCCCCTGGAGGAGTACCTGCAGGATCTGAAGACCCTGCTCTCCACCCACCTGCAGATAGAGACCCAGATGCCGGCCCCGGTCAGCGAGCCGGATCTGCCCGCCTGAGGCTGGCGGGGCCCACAGGCTTCCCCCTGACTGCCCAGCGACCGACAAAGGCCATGGGCCCGGTATCGTCACAGATACCGGGCCCATGGGCATGACAAGGTCAGCGTGAGCGTGACTCATTTCTTGATCTTGCCCATAAAACCACCCTCTCCTGCTTCCCACACCAGCTCCGTTCGGTAACATAGTCGTTCTTGGTAATGTCTCGTCGGAGTCAGCAATGAGCCAGACCAGAGCAAAATCCCAATTAAATACCAGCAGACTGGAGGCTGTGATTCAGGGGCGGTAGCGTGGTTTTTGTCGGTTGACGCAGAGCGTAGCAAAGCCCAACAGACGAGCATTATCACGTCAACCAGCGCCGGATAAATATGGATTGGGTCGATCGGTAATAATTTTCAGATACGTTTCAAGTTAAACGTTGGGCTTCACTTCGTTCAGCACCAACCTACGATTTTTAGCCCAACATACGAGATAATCACTGTTAGCACTCTAGGAGATAATCGTGGAGCCATACGAAAGTATCTATGTCGGTAACTTTATTTTTACCTTAGGTTACCTCACGAAAGAAAAGGGAATAACTCTGAGCTCACAAGGTGCTGCTTTAATGGCGCAAAATGTAGGTGATGAGATTGTTGCAGATTTAATATCTGGCTGGGGTGGCAAGAACTTCGTTATAGAATTCAAACGTAATAAAAAGAGTATTCGAAGTGAGTTTGGGAAAGATCACAAAAAAGAGCTTATTCGCCAACTGCGTGAAGAAGGCAATGACAATATAGTTAAAGCACTAGCTTCTCGCGGTCACTTTATTGGGTATGGTGATTTTGAATTAAACGAAGATAAAACGGGCTTGTACTTCTCTCAATACCATAAAATCCAAGATGGTGAAGCGCAAACTGACGATAGGGTGACACTTTCAGACTTTATCTTTAAAGTTGTTATGGATGATAAATGGGGACTCGCTGATCATGAGCTTGGAAAGTATATCGATTTATTGGCTTCAGCATTCACCTCTTCCGGCTCGGGAGGTGGTGGTGCATCATCAGTCGCGAAAGCGAAAAGAGCTCAAGAAATGTCATCTCTCATAATCAATTACAATGAGAAAAATTCGGAAATTAATTTTGTTGCCTGCGATTTAAGCAAAGCTAGAGAATTAACTCTTGAGCCAAAGTTGGAGCTTAAACCAGAACTCAAGCAGACGATAAGCAGGGGTTGTAGTGGTCCATCTTAGTAGTGATAAAAGCGCTAATAAGCGCATGTTGCCGGACTGGTTTTCCGCAGCGCTCCAAACCAGCCGCAAATGCGGGCGTTAGGGAAGACACAATTGCGCCGACTGCTCCTAATAGCTCTTATAGCAACTCCACTTAGTGCCATCTCCGCTGAAAAGCGCTGCGGTTGGCTTGATAACCCCTCGCCTGCAAATTTATGGTTAATTGACGCCGACTCTGACTGGACCATTTCTACCCAGGGCAGGAAATTTGCCAACGACGAAACAACAGACAACATGCCAGAGATTGACGACAAAGAATTTGTTCGTCGAAATGGCCACTACGGCTTCTCCTGCGTCTGTCTAACCGTAGAAACGGATAAAGAAAAACTTGAGATATTAAAAGTCTACAGCGGCCAGCAATTACTTTTGAAACAATGCTTAGAAGACCCAAAACTTTATAAAAAAGTACCGTAGGGCAGCCCTAACAAATGGTTCAAGTCGTTCGCTTCGCTCACTCGGGACCGGCTAAAGCCGGCCCCTTAACCAAACGTTATATTTAAAGAAGGATCATCATGGGTAACATAGCGGTAGATATTTTTCCTCCTGCATACTGGCAAGACTTTGAAAGACTGACTCTAGATATTGTCAAAATCCAGTGGAAAGATGACTATGCCGAAAGACATGGAAGAGAAGGACAGGCTCAAGGCGGCATCGATGTTTTAGGTTACAACCATAGTGCTAGTGAGCATACAGGCATACAGTGTAAAAAAAGGGCACCAAAGACTAAGCCCTCGCATGAGTCACCATCAAACACCTTGACCATTCAAGAGATTGATGAAGAACTAAAAAAAATCAAATCCTCTAAACATAATTTGGATCGTTTTATTATTGCCACTTCAGGCCCTAGAGATGCAGAACTTCAAAAGCATGTTACAACTATAAATAGGAATGAACCCAATATTAAAGTTGCCATCAAATTTTGGGAGGACTACGTTGATTTTCTCAATGACCATCCTGAATTAATGTACCGCTATTATGAGAATATCCTGAAATATAGAAGTGAATACGATAGCACAAAGCACTATCTGCACTTGCTATCAATGGCTTTTGATAGGCCTGCACTTAGAACACCATTTCATTGTGAAAGTAGAGCTACTGATTTCATCTCGGCCATATCAGCGACTCAACAAGCTGTGTCTACTGGTCGGCTAGTTGACCGTAGTGACAGAGTTATAGATCAAGTACGTTTGCCAACTCCAAAACCCAAAGGCTTAACCAAAATATCAAATCGGCTACAAAAATGCCGAGATATCGCAGCTAATGCCTTGTCAAAAGGCATTATTGTTGAGCATCCGACTGTGATAGAAATACGAGATCATGCTGTTTGTGAACAATTGAACAACATTCGCTTAGAAACAATTGAATTTCTAAATGAAATACTGGTTAGTAAAGGAATTGAGAAAATAGAGTTTGGTGGTTTTTAAATATAACAAGTTGCTGCACTCGGAAAAATTACTTGCTTCGCTCCTAATTTTCCGGTGAGCAAGGCGTTAGTCTGAATAATCGGATATCCCCTTCATGCTCAAAGTAATTGCTCAATACTTCATCAAGCCGGAACACATTGAGGACGTTATGCCTCTATATAGGGAGCTCGTGGAAAAAACCAAAAAAGAACCGCTGTGTGTCTTACGATCTTCACATCAACCAGAAAGACCCGGGGCACTTCGTGTTCATCGAGGAGTGGCCTGATCGTGCAGCTTTGGACGCGCACTGCAACACCGAGCATTTCAAAAGGCTGGTGCCGCTGATAGATCAGTATCAGAGGTCGCTTGGAACCTTTCTGCTTATGGATGCATTCCAGTGATTCAGCCTAACAAGGCGCGTTGTCGCCGCTATCGCGGCTGGGACGGCTTACGCTTTGCTCCAGCCGTCCCAAAGCTTGTCGTTAGGCATCAGGAGGAAAAATGAGTAAATCGATAGATTGGTTCTGCAAGATAGTAAGGGTTGCCGGTGTTAACTTCCCGGGCGCAGCATCGCTTGTTCAGTTCCAAGCTGAACTTGATAGTGTGAAGATGTCTAAACGAATTGAAAAACTCGAAGATCCAATTAGCTATCTTCATGAAAATATCCAAGAGGTATCAAAGCTAATTTATGCTCAATTAGTTACGTGTGACTCTGTAAATATCGATTTTGACGATGATTTTTATGTGAAGTATTCGCGCCCACTCGCCGCATTAACTAAATCAGGTTACATATCTCAAAATAACGTACTAGGGTCGAGGATTCCTTTGGGTGTAAATCTAATTGATCCGTCATTTATTCTTTATATGTGCGCCATCGCCGGCGATAGCAAAACTATGGAACGCATGGTAAAAACTGTAGACGAATGCCCCGTTGGTCAATGGCTTAATGGCAAAGTTCTAAAAGAAGAATTGGTTATTCCTCTTTATGTAATACGCGCGGTTTTTGAAATTTATGAGGCTAAGGGTTATGGGCTGTTATCGGGTGAAATTGGTTCGTGTAACTACATGGGAAATGCCTAACAAACGCCTCAAGAGGGACTGTCAACGCGTGGCGTTTCCAGTCCCATTGTGTAGTGGTCAACTTAAGTCGATCCGCCCCCGCTGCCTTAAAGCAATAATCAACTCATCCACCAGCGCTTCCACCGGTTTACCGGCATTCAGCAGATGGATCTCCGGCTGCTCGGGGGCCTCGTAGGCAGAGTCGATACCGGTAAAGTTGCGAATTTCCCCTGCCCGTGCCTTCTTGTAGAGCCCCTTGGGGTCGCGCTCTTCACAGACGGCGAGCGGCGCATCCACGAACACCTCGACAAACTCGTCGGCACCCAGGAGATTGCGCACCAGATCCCGCTCGGCACGGAACGGCGAGATAAAGGCGGTGAGCACGATAAGGCCCGCATCCACCATGAGTTTCGCCACCTCGCCGACCCGGCGGATATTCTCCTGACGGGCCGCATCGTCGAAGCCGAGATCCCCGCACAGGCCGTGGCGCACATTGTCCCCATCCAGCAGATAGGTGTGCTTGCCTTGCGCGGCCAGCGCCTGCTCCAGTGCTCCCGCCAGGGTGGACTTGCCCGCCCCGGAGAGCCCGGTAAACCAGATTACCAGGGGCTTCTGTCCCTTCTGCTCAGCCCGGCTCTCTTTGTCGACGGCATGGGCATGCCACACGATATTGCTCATCCAACACTCCTTGATTGGCGATCACGCCTCAACACTGAAACTGTCCACAACCACGGGGAGCCGACTCGGACTGTCAGCCGATAACTTGCTGATGCCATGGTATTGCTCATTCAAACTCCTTGCGAGGCATCAGGGCCCCAAAACGAAGAGGGTTGCGCCTTAAAACGGAAACAGCAGGGGCACCATGACAATCACCCCCAGGCTGTAGGCCAGGGAGACAGGCACCGCCAGCTTGAGGTAGTCCGGCATCTTGTAGTTGCCCGCCGCATAGACCATGAGGTTGGTCTGGTAGCCGTAGGGCAGTATGAAGCTGGAGCTGGCGCCAAACAGCACCGCCAGGATGAACGGCATGGTGGAGACATCCATGCTGAGGGCCAGCTGGTAGCCCATGGGGAAGGCCAGGGCCGCGGCGGCGTTGTTGCTCATCAGCTCGGTCAGCACCAGGGTAAACACATAGATGCCGATAAAAGCGATGAGGGGGCTGGAACCGTTGAACTCCCCCATCAACCAGTCGGCAATCAACCTGGCCAGGCCGCTCTTCTCCAGCTGATCGGCAATGGCGAGGGCCCCGCCCACCACTAGCCAGATATCCAGCGGAAAGCGGCGGCGGATCTCGTCCAGGGTCAGGATGCGGGAGAAGAGCAGCACCACCAGCATCACCAGCAGCCCCTTGAAGAGCGGCACCAGATCGAACACCGACAGCGCCAGCACCCCGAGAAAGCCCAGCACCACGGCGGCGCTGCGCTTGCCATCGAGCCGGGTGGAGGCTTCGAGCCCGCTCACCACCACGAACTCCCGGGAGAGGGACTTGTTGCTGGCAAACTTGGGGCCCGGGGCCAGCAGCAGGGTGTCGCCCGCATGCAGCTCAATCTGGCCGAGACCGCCGGTGAGCTGGGTCTCGCCACGGCGCACCGCCAGCACCACCGCATCGAAGTGGGTGCGAAACTCCGCATCCTTGATGGTCTGACCCACCAGCCGCGAGCTGTGGCTGACGATCACCTCCACCAGATGCTGGCCGTTGAGGCGGTGCTGGCCGTAGAGATCCAGCCCCTTGAGCTCCTGCAGCACGCCGACGCTCTCCACGTCGCCGCAAAACAGCAGCATGTCCCCCTCGTGCAGCTCGTGTTCCGGCTGCACCGGGCAGATCACCTGATCGCCCCGGATGATCTCCGCAAGATAGAGGCTTTTGAGGCTGCGCAGGCCATTCTCCTTGACGCTGCGCCCGGCCATGGGGGAACCGGCCCCCACCTTGGCCTCGAGAAAGTAGCCGGATTCGCGGCTCATCTCTGTGTCCTGCTCCGGCAGGTGACGGGCAAACAGCAGCACGGCCACCAGCCCTGTCAATAATGTGCCAGCACCCACCATAAAGAAGTCAAACATGCCAAGCGGCGGCGCCCCCATCTTGATGAGGAAGCTGTTGACGATGAGGTTGGTGGAGGTGCCGATCAGGGTCAGCACGCCGCCGAAGGTGGCGGCGAAGCACATGGGCAGCAGCAGCCGGGAGGGGGCATGGTTGGGGTTGCGCTTGACCGCCCCCAGCATGGAGGCCACCACGGCGGTGTTGTTGACGAAGGCCGACAGGAAGGCGGTGGAGAACCACACCTTGACCAGCACCTTGTTGAAGGAGCCGGTGCCCACCAGGTTGGCGAACCAGCTCATGATCCGGGTCTTCTCCACCGCCAAGGAGACCAGCAGCAACAACACCAGGGTCAGCAGGGCGCTGTTGGTATAGCCCGCCACCACGGCGTTGATGTCCGCCAGGCCACTCAGATAGGTGATGAGCACGGCGCCCGAGAAGAGCAGCGCCGGCCGGAGTTTGCCCTGGATCAGCAGGGCGACGAGGGCAGCCAGCAGACCCAGCACCAGGGATTGTTGCCAGGTCATAGGCTTACTCCTTGCCGGAATCGTTGCTGATGGTCAGCGCCTGCCAGTGGGGGAAATGCTTGCGCACCAGGGCGTTGAGCTCGATCTCGAACTCGCTGTACTGCCCTGCCACCGCTTTTGCGGCCAGCCCTTCCACTATCATGCCCGCGCCCACGGTGACGTTGGTCAGCCGGTCGATCAGGATGAAGCTGCCGGTGTCGCGGATATCCGCATAGGGGTCGAACGCCACCGGGTCGGTCAGGCTGAATTCGCACAGGCCGATCTCGTTGAGCTTGAGCTCGGAGGCGGGCAACTCATCCAGCTTGTTGATCTCGATGCGATGGCGGATGGCCTCCACCTGGCCACGGCTCTTCTTGGTGGCCAGCTTGACGTCATAGACCCGGCCCGGTTGCAGGGACTCCTCCCCCATCCAGACGATGTGAGCCAGCAGGTTCTGGGTCACCTGGGGCTTTTTCGCCGCATCCACCAGCAGGTCGCCCCGGCTGATGTCGATTTCGTCCGCGAAGGTGACTGTGATGGCCTGACCCGGCAGGGCGTAGTCCAGATCACCGTCGAAGGTGACGATGCGGGTCACAGTGCTCTCCTTGCCGGACGGCAGTACCGCAAGCCGGTCGCCGACCCGCAGGATGCCGGAGGCCAGGGTGCCCGCGAAGCCGCGAAAATCCAGGTTGGGGCGGTTCACGTACTGCACCGGCAGGCGCACCGGGTGGCGTTCCAGCTCGCGCTCCACCTCGGCGCTCTCCAGCAGGGCGAGCAGGGTCTCGCCCTGATACCAGGCCAGCTTGTCGCTCTGGTTGACCACGTTGTCACCGTCCAGGGCCGAGACCGGCACTATGTGGATGGTGTCGACGCTGAGCTTCTTGGCGAATTCGCGGTATTCGGCACTGATGCGATCGAACACCTCCTGGCTGAACTCCACCAGATCCATCTTGTTGACAGCCACCACGAACTGCTTGATGCCGAGCAGGCTGGCGATAAAGCTGTGGCGACGGGTCTGATCCAGCACCCCCTTGCGGGCATCGATCAATATGATGGCGAGATCGCAGGTGGAGGCTCCAGTGGCCATGTTGCGGGTGTACTGCTCGTGGCCCGGGGTGTCCGAGATGATGAACTTGCGTTTCGCGGTAGAGAAATAGCGGTAGGCCACATCTATGGTGATGCCCTGCTCGCGCTCGGCCTGCAGGCCGTCCACCAGCAGTGCCAGATCCAGCTTCTCGCCCGTGGTGCCGAGCTTCTGGCTGTCGGACTCCAGCGCCTTCAACTGATCTTCATAGATCTGCTGGGAGTCGTGCAGCAGGCGGCCGATGAGGGTGCTCTTGCCGTCGTCCACGCTGCCGCAGGTGAGAAAGCGCAGCAGGCTCTTGTGTTGCTGGGCGTGCAGGTAGGCTTCAATGCCCTGTTCGCTGATGGCGGTCTGAATGTGGTTGTTCATGATGCGATTCCTTAGAAATATCCCTGACGCTTCTTCTGCTCCATGGAGCCGGCCTGATCGTGGTCGATGAGCCGCCCTTGCCGCTCGCTCGAGGTGGTGAGCAGCATCTCTTCGATGATCTCGGGCAGTGTGGTGGCATTGGATTCGATGGCCCCGGTCAGCGGGTAGCAACCCAGGGTGCGGAAGCGCACCAGCTCCTGCTTCACCTCGTCTTCCGGGCCTATGGGCATGCGCTCGTCATCCACCATGATCTTGATGCCGCTGCGCTCCACCACGGGGCGCATGGCCGCGAAATAGAGCGGCACTATGTCGATGTTCTCGAGATAGATGTATTGCCAGATGTCCAGCTCGGTCCAGTTGGAGAGCGGGAAGACACGGATGCTCTCCCCCTTGTTGACCTGGCTGTTGTAGACACGCCACAGCTCCGGGCGCTGGTTCTTCGGATCCCAGCGATGGGACTTGTCACGGAAGGAGTAGACCCGCTCCTTGGCCCGGGATTTCTCCTCGTCCCGGCGCGCCCCGCCGAAGGCGGCATCGAAGCCGTACTTGTTGAGCGCCTGCTTGAGCCCCTCCGTCTTCATGATGTCGGTGTGCTTGCCGCTGCCGTGCACGAAGGGGTTGATGTCCATGGCCAGGCCATCCGGGTTCTTGTGGACGATAAGATCCAGCCCGTACTTCTTGGCGGTCTCGTCCCGGAACTTGATCATCTCCTTGAACTTCCAGTTGGTGTCCACGTGCAGCAGGGGGAAGGGGATCTTGCCCGGGTAGAAGGCCTTGCGGGCCAGGTGCAGCATGACGGAGGAGTCCTTGCCGATGGAGTACATCATCACCGGGTTTTCAAATTCGGCAGCCACCTCGCGGATGATGTGGATGCTCTCGGCTTCCAGCTGTTGCAGGTGTGTCAGTCTTTCACGGTCCATGTCTGGGTCCTCGGTTCATTGCTATCGCGCCTGCTCGGGGCGCAGTTCTGGTTCAGTTCGGTGCCGCCTTGGCCGCACCGTCAAATCGGTTGCTGTCGCGGCCTGCCCTCAGGCCAGGCTCACCAGCTTCAGTTCGTGGCGGCTCGCCTCTGTTTCGGCCTGTTCGCCACCCTGCTCGCCAAACCAGGCGAGCTGCTTGCGCAGAGCCACCACCTCGCCGATGACGATAAGGGAGGGGCTCACCGCCTGCTCGGCCAGTACGGCCAGGTCAGCCAGGGTGCCGGTCAGCACGCGCTGACGGGCGGTGGTGCCCCGCTCTATGATGGCTATGGGGGTGCCCTGGCCTCGGCCATGGCTCACCAGCTGTTGCTGGATATGCTCGGAGCGCATCAGCCCCATGTAGATGACCAGGGTCTGGTTGGTGGCGGCGAGCTGCTGCCAGTCGGGCTCCTTGCCCTCCTTCTGGCAGTGGCCTGTGATGAAGACGGCGCTCTGGGCATGGTCACGGTGGGTGAGCGGTATGCCCGCATAGGCGGTGGCGCCGGCGGCGGCCGTGATGCCGGGCACCACCGAGAAGGGAATGCCCTCTTCTGCCAGCACTTCCAGCTCCTCGCCGCCACGGCCGAACATGAAGGGATCCCCTCCCTTGAGGCGCACCACACGGTTGCCCGCCCTGGCGTATTGCACCAGCAGGCGATTGGTCTCCTCCTGGGGCACGCTGTGGGCACCGGCCTTCTTGCCGACCGACACCAGGGTGGCGTCACGGCGCACCAGGTCCAGGATCTCCGGGGAGACCAGCTGGTCATAGAGCACCACTTCGGCCTGCTGGATCTGTTGCAGCGCCTTGAGAGTCAGCAGGCCAGGATCCCCTGGGCCCGCACCGACCAGCACCACCTCGCCCACTTCGCTTTGGGCTTTGTCGAGCCCCTCATTGAGCCAGCCCTCTGCCCCCTGCCAATCCTCTTTCTCAATCAGACCGGCGAGGGTGTTGGAGGCAAATGCCCGCTCCCAGAAGCGGCGACGATCCGAGAGGGAGGCAAGCACCCGCTTGGCCTTGACCCGCACCCGGCCCGAGAGCTCGGCCAGTCCACCCAGATGGCGGGGCAGCAGGCTCTCCAGTCGCTCGCGCAGCAGGCGCACCAGCACAGGGGCCTTGCCGCCACTGGAGACGGCCACCATTAGGGGCGAGCGGTCGATGATCGAGGGAAAGATAAAGCTGGAGCGCTCGGGGTCGTCCACCACATTCACAAAGAGCCCGAGCTGATTGGCGCTCTGATAGACGAGGGCATTGACCTCGAGGCTGTCGGTGGCAGCCACCACCAGGATCTGGCCGGCCAGATGGGCCGGGTCGAAGCGCGCCGCCAGATGGGTGAAGCGACCGGCAAATTCATGGAAGTCGGGCTCGAGCTCGGGGGAGACCAGGGTCAGCCGGGCACCTGCCGCCAGCAGCAGCCGCGCCTTGCGCAGGGCAACCTCGCCCCCGCCCACCAGCAATACCGGGCGGCCTTCCAACCTGGCAAACATAGGTAAATAATCCATCAGGGCCCACTCCTCGGCATACGACGACATCTGGGGCGACTATAGGCAGGAGTTCTTATCCCTCAAAATAATAAAAAATGCTCTTTAATGCGTTTTAGTAATTAGCAAAACCATGTCGTGGCAAAGGGGAGCGAATGTCCTTGTGGTGGTTCGCACCAGACTCTAGGCTAGTGAAAGTGTTTCATAAGGAGCTTTACCATGAATGAGTCATTGATTGTGCTGGGGATCTTCGTGTTCCTGGTGCTGGCCACCCTGAGCGCGGGCATCAAGATAGTGCCCCAGGGTTTCAACTGGACTGTGGAGCGCTTCGGCCGCTACACCCGTACCCTCTCCCCCGGTCTCAACCTGCTGATCCCCTATGTGGACAGAGTCGGCCACAAGATCATCATGATGGAACAGGTGCTGGACATCCCGGCCCAGGAGGTGATCTCCCGGGACAACGCCAACGTCACCATAGACGCCATCAGCTTCGTGCAGGTGGTGGATGCCCGAAAGGGAGCCTATGAGGTCAACGATCTCACCAGCGCCATCCGCAATCTCACCATGACCAACATGCGGACAGTGCTCGGCGCCATGGAGCTGGACGAAATGCTCTCCCAGCGCGACACCATCAACGAGAAGCTGCTGCGCACCATGGATGCGGCCACCGCCCCCTGGGGCATCAAGGTGACCCGGATCGAGATCAAGGATGTGCGCCCGCCGCTGGCCCTGGTGGAAGCCATGAACGCCCAGATGAAGGCCGAGCGGCAGAAGCGGGCCGAGGTGCTGGAGGCCGAAGGGGTGCGCCAGTCCAAGATCCTGAAAGCGGAAGGGGAGAAGCAGTCCCAAATCCTCAAGGCCGAGGGGGAACGCCAGGCCGCCTTCCTTGCCGCCGAGGCGCGGGAGCGTGCCGCCGAGGCGGAAGCCAAGGCGACTCATATGGTCTCCAAAGCCATCGCCGAGGGGGATATGCAGGCCATCAACTACTTCGTGGCCCAGAAATACACAGAGGCCCTGGCCCGCATAGGTGAGGGGCCCAACAGCAAGATCATCATGATGCCGCTGGAGGCGGGCAGCCTGATTGGCTCGGTGGCGGGCATGGCCGAGCTGTTCAACAAAGATGGCAAGGTCGGCAAGTCATGACAGCCCTGTTCGAGGGGCTGACCCACTGGCACTGGCTGGGGCTCGGTTTCGTGCTGCTGGCCATAGAGGTGCTGGGGTCGGTGGGCTTTCTGCTCTGGACCGGCATAGCCGCGCTAGAAGTCGGGCTGATCCTGCTGCTCTGGCCCTTCGGCTGGCAGGCCCAGCTGCTGCTGTTTGCGGCGCAGTCCCTGGTGACCACCTGGGCCTGGTGGCGCTGGCAGCACAAGCGCGACCGCTCGAGCCGCGATGCGGCCGCCCCCATCAACGAGCGGATGCAGAGCTATCTGGGGCGGGAGCTGACCCTGCTGGATGAGGTGAGCCAGGGAACAAGCCGGGTGCATCTGGATGACACCGTCTGGACTGTGCGCTGCCCTGTGCCGCTGCCGGCAGGCAGCCGGGTCAAGGTGGTGGGGGCCGACTCCCACATTCTGCTGGTGGAGCCGCTGCCCTGACTGGGCAGCATCAGCCCCCGCAGTGGCCATAAAAAAACGGGCCCGGCGTTACCGCCGGGCCCGTTTTTTTTATGAGGTGCAGGCTTAGTTGGCCTTGGCATCGCTCACAGCAGCTTCTGCCTTGGTGGCCACGTCAGCAGCAGCCTTCTCGACGGTAGCAGACGCTTCGGAAGCAGCCTTCTCTACGGTAGAGGCAGCTTCGCTAACAGTTGCAGCAACGTCGGCGGCCGGAGTAGCAGCCGGAGCGGCGGCTTCTTCTTTCTGACCACAGGCGGTCAACATCAGACCCAGGATACCGGCTACCAGTACTTTGTTCATGTGCATACCCTCAAAAAAAGATGGAGAGATGGTGTCAATAACCATCACTGTGCGTCTTCGCCCCCGGTAAAACAGCGAGCCACCGGGAGTCAGGAGGCGCGCGAAATATATCCCCATATGCGGCCAATGAAAACGCGTATCACAATGATATTTTCTCGTTGGCTAGATAAAAAGAACTACTGCAACGACAAATATTAATACAATACGCCTTTATTGACGCAAGACAGCACAATTAAACACCAACAAGAGAACGATTGTCAGTCAATCGTTGCCATTTCGGCAGCCATCACCCAGATAGTGAAAGTGACCTCAATCAGACAGCTTCTGACAAATCAGCCGCCGCCCCTGGCTGTCGCTCTCTCTGGCCAGATCCAGCAGCGCCATCACCGCCAGGGCCTCCACCGCGGGCACAGGGTTGCTCGCCTCCCCCCTGATGGCGGCGCAGACACCGCGGTAGTAAGCGCCGTAATCCCCGGCCTCCCCGCTCACCGCCTGCACCAGGGGCTGCCCCTCCACCATGCGGCTGAGCTGGCCGGGTTCGGGATCCTGGCCCCAGTTCACCGCGGGCGGGCGCAGGCCGAGCTTGAGCTGCTCCTCCTGCACATCCATGCCGAACTTGATAAAGGATCCTTCGCTGCCGTGGATGACGAAGCGCGGCATGGTGGCAGAGACCAGACAGCTGCCGTGCAGTATCACCCTAAGCGCGCCGTAGCCCAGCACCACATGGAAGTAGTCATCGCTCAGTGCCCCCGGGCGCTGGGCGGCCAAATCCGCCTGGATCCAGTCAGGCTGGCCAAACAGCTGCAACGCCTGGTCCAGGATGTGGGGACCGAGATCGAACCAGAGCCCGGAACCCGGGCCGCCCGCCTCGCGCCAGCGCTGACGGACTTGTGGGCGGTAGCGATCGAAATGGGATTCAAATTGAGCTATTTTGCCCAGCACCCCTTCCGCCAGCAGGCGGCGTACCGTGAGAAAGTCGCCGTCCCAGCGTCTGTTGTGGAAGATGCTGAGCAGCCGCTGCTGCTTCTCGGCCAGCTCGACGAGCGCCTCTGCTTCGGCCAGATCCAGCGCGAACGGCTTGTCGATCACCACGTGCTTGCCCGCCAGCAGTGCCTGACGGGCGATGGGGGCATGGGTATCGTTGGGGGTCGCTATCACCACCAGATCGACAGTGCTGTCGGCCAGCACCTCGTCCAGCGAGCCGACGCAGCAACCGGGCAGCTCGGCCTGCACCTTGGCGGCATCCCGACTCACTACCCAGCGCAGGGCAAGCCCCGGGGTGCTTGTCAGGAAGGGGGCGTGGAAGGTCTGTCCTGCAAAGCCATAGCCCACCAGGGCGGCGTTGATTGTCTGATTCATGGGATTCTCCGCTGAACTGTCCAATATGATAGGCACCTGGCGAGGTTGCGCCCAAAAAAGAAGGGGGCCTAAAGCCCCCGTTTCGTTCATCAGAGCACAGGATTTATTGCCTGTGCAAGCGACGTTATCCATCAATGCCGGGGGTTGTGCCCCCGCGCATCAAGGCTGCAGGCAGAGGCGACGACCCTGCCGCGTCATCAGCATCAGCAAGGGGGGCAGCAGCAGCCACATGTGCAGTGCCAACTGGCTCAGGGGATCCGGCATCAGCCATCCGGTGATCCCCACCAGGGCGCCGGAGCCGCTCATCTGGAACAGGCCAAGCAGGGCGGCGGCGGTGCCGGCGCAGTGGCCGAAGGGGGCCAGCGCCATGCCGGCTGCGGCACCCAGTATCATGGCGAAGCCGATGCTGGAGAGGAACACGGGCCCCATCATCGCCAGCGGATGAGCCAGGTGCATGGTCAGCGTCAGCAGGATGGCCGACAGCAGCAGCACCAGCAGGCCGATACGCAGGGTGCGTCGCGGTCCCACTCTTGCGATGAAGCGCGGCGCCAGGAAGCAGGCGAGGATGTTGAGCGCCGCATTGGCGGTGAACCAGTAGCTGAAGCCGTTCATGTCCAGACCCAGCTTCACCATCAGCTGTACCGGCGCCGCCGTGACATAGGCCAGGATCACCGCCATCGCCAGCATGCAGAGCGCCGCGTTGAACAGGAAGCTCGGGGAGCGCAGCACAGGGCTGTAGCGGGACCAGCTGATGAGCGGGCCGCTGCTGCTGGTCTCCTCCGGGCGAGTCTCCGGCATGCGCCACAGCAGCCAGCTGCCGACCACAACGGCGTACCCGGCCATAAACCAGAAGTTGGCCGACCAGCCCGCCTTGGCGGTGAGCCAGCCACCGAGCAGGGGGGCCAGGGCGGGGATGAAGCAGATGGCGCCGTTCAGGTAGGAGATCATCTGACCGCTCTTTTTGGGGCCATAGCTGTCACGCACCACCGAGAAGGCGGCGACCGAGGTGGCACAGGCACCGAAGCCTTGCAGCACCCGCGCCAGCATCAGCTCGCCCAGGCTGGCGGCAAAGCCGGCGGCCAGGGCGCTCAGCCCGTAGAGCAGCACGCCGCCAAGGGCGATAGGCTTGCGGCCGTA
Source organism: Aeromonas ichthyocola (assembly GCF_046087985.1). Taxonomy (NCBI): domain Bacteria; kingdom Pseudomonadati; phylum Pseudomonadota; class Gammaproteobacteria; order Aeromonadales; family Aeromonadaceae; genus Aeromonas; species Aeromonas ichthyocola. Next base: position 439,767 of record NZ_JBJSWH010000004.1, on the reverse strand, counting down.
GCGGTCGGCGAGCGGCCCTACCAGCAGCTGACCCAATCCCATGCTGAACAGGAACCAGGTGATGGTGCCCTGCATCAGGGTCACCTCGGCCCCCAGCTGCTCGGCCATCTGCGGGATGGCGGGCAGATAGATGTCGATGGCCAGCGGGCTGAACAGCACCAGGAGTACAAGCAGAAGAATCAATGGCATCAGTCACCTCAAGCCCTAGGGGGAAAATCGATTGGTGCGCGAGTCTACTGACTCAGAGTAATGAATTGAAATGGTATTTAATCACTTTGGTTATTCCTATGAGGAAAGATGTATTTTATCTGCCTCTCAGCAAGACCAAGGCAGCCCTCATCCGGTGCCGGATTGCAGGCAATTGGCGCTTTTACTAAACCCCTGCCCCGCATAGAATGCGCAGATTATTTTTTGCGGAGGTGTGCGATGAACAAGCTTGTCCTGGCAACAGGGAACCAGAAAAAGGTGAAGGAATTGGCCGCCATGCTGGCCGATATGAAGATCCAGGTGATCCCACAGAGCGAGTTTGCGGTCTCCGATGCCGACGAGACCGGCACCACCTTCGTCGAGAATGCCATCATCAAGGCACGCCACGCCGCCCGCATCACAGGCCTGCCCGCCGTCGCTGATGACTCAGGCCTCGAAGTGGACCTGCTGCACGGTCGCCCCGGCGTCTACTCCGCCCGCTTTGCCGGTGCCGGTGCCAGCGACAAGGAGAACATCGACAAGCTGCTGGCCGAGCTGCAAGGTGCCCCCGACTACCTCAAGAGCGCCCGCTTCTGGTGCGTGCTGGTCTATATGCGCCACGCCGACGATCCCACCCCCATCATCTGCCAGGCGAGCTGGGAGGGGATGATCATCGACGAGCCCCGTGGTCAGCACGGCTTTGGCTATGATCCCGTGTTCTTCGTGCCGGATCACGACTGCACCTCGGCCCAGATGCCGGCTGAGCTCAAAAACCAGCTCAGTCACCGTGGCCAGGCCCTGGCCAAGCTCAAGGCCGCATTGGCCGCGGCGCACTGAGACCCGACCGGGCTCCGGGATACGCCGGCACGCATTTCATCTACAATGGGGGCCGTCGGCCCCCGTGTTGCTTATGGCCTCCCGGCTCAACGAGCGCAGGCCCTCATTGACCATGAGGATCCAGCCAGGCCCCCGTTTTGATTTTTGATTATTGGAAACCCCATGCTGCAACTGCCGCCCCTCTCCCTCTATATCCATGTGCCCTGGTGCGTCCAGAAGTGCCCCTACTGCGACTTCAACTCCCACGCCCAGAAGGGGGAGCTGCCCCACCTCGAGTACGTGGCCGCCCTGCTGGAGGATCTGAGCCAGGATCTGCACTGGGCCCAGGGGCGCCCGCTCTCCTCCATCTTTATCGGCGGTGGTACGCCGAGTCTGCTCTCCGTGGAAGCCATGCAGGCGCTGCTGGACGGGGTGCGTGCCCGCATCGCCCTGACCCCGGATTGCGAGATCACCATGGAGGCCAACCCGGGCACGGTTGAGGCGGACAAGTTCGCCGGCTTCCAGCGCGCCGGCATCAACCGCATCTCCATCGGGGTGCAGAGCTTCCAGCAGGAGAAGCTGACCCGCCTCGGCCGCATCCACGGCCCGGAGGAGGCACGCAAGGCCGCCGAACTGGCCCATGCCATCAAGTTGCCCACCTTCAACCTGGATCTGATGCACGGCCTGCCGGATCAGAGCCTGGAGGACGCCCTCTATGATCTGCAGCAGGCCATGGACTGCGCGCCGCCGCATCTCTCCTGGTATCAGCTCACCATAGAGCCGAACACGGCGTTCGCCTCCAAGCCGCCCAAGCTGCCGGAGGATGACACCCTGTGGGACATCTATGAGCAGGGTCACGCCATGCTCACCGCCCAGGGTTATCAGCAGTACGAGATCTCGGCCTACGCCAAGGCGGGCTATCAGTGCCGCCACAACCTCAACTACTGGCGCTTTGGCGACTATCTGGGCATAGGCTGCGGTGCCCACGGCAAGGTGACGGATCTCGCGAACCAGCAGATCCTGCGCACCGCCAAGGTGAAGCACCCCAAGGGTTATCTGGACCCTGCCCGCCCCTATCTGGACGAGCAGTGGCAGGTGACGGCAGATGATCTGCCGCTCGAGTACTTTATGAACCGCTTCCGGCTGTTCGAACCGGCCCCCAAGGCGGAGTTCGAGGCCTATACCGGTCTGGAGCTGGAGCGGGTGGAGACGGTACTCGCCATCGCCCAGAGCAAGGAGCTTATCGAAGATCTGGGGGATAGCTGGCAGCTCACCGCCCTCGGCCATCGCTATCTCAACGTGCTTGCTCGAACTGTTTATGGATGAGTGAGCCCTGTTGAGGCGCAATCCTCACGTTGAGGTCTGGCGTTGCCAGACGTGCTTCTTCTGTCAAAACAATCAGGGCGCCATTGGCGCCCTGATTGTTTATGGTCGGTAGAAACCCGCTCAGCAGCAGACGCTGATCATCTGCTGTTGGCCGGGCTCCCACCGCTTGCCGAATTTGGCCTTGCGCTGGTAACTCCCCTTGCCCTTCTTGTTGCGCTCGACCCGGCTGCGAAACAGCGGATCACAGAGCAGGGCGTGCAGATGGTTATCCTTTATCTCGCCGCGCTGATGGGCATAGTTGCCCCCTTGCGCATGCTCCTCACGGGGGAGGGCGGGTTGGAATTTTGGCCATGATGGCTCCTCTTCTTTTCTTGGTGTGTTGATTCATGATGGCGGTTTTCGCTCGGGCGGATGCTGTTCAGGGAGCCCCGCCGGAATGCCGCAGCACCGGATACACAGGCAGCCGTTAACCAGCGCGGCCTGCAGGCCCTGCCTCACCACCTCGCCACCATCCAGGATGGCGGTTTTCGCCAGCCACAGCTGTGCACCTGCGTCAGCGCCCCCTGCCTGCAACCGGATGTGCCAGCACCACAGGTTTGTCGCCGTAGGGCCAAAGGCGCGCGATCGTAGCTGTTGCGCCCATCAGCAGCAATCGCGCTGCCATCAGGGCGCATTAGCCGGTCACGCGTCCAGCCAGGCGAGATCGTACCCCCGCGATGTCAGCCGTGAACAGAGACGGGTCATGCTGGTCGTGGTCGTGATGCTCGTGACGGGAAGAGGTGCCGGACTCCAGGGTCTCCAGGATGGCGCAGTGCTCCGCCGAGCGAGGGCCGCCGCAGCAGATGTCGGAGAGCGCCTTCAGGTTCTCCCGAAAGCGAGTCAGCTCGATAATCTTCTGCTCCACCTGTTCAAGCTTGGTGTCGGCCACCGCCTTCACCTCCTGACAGGTGACTTTGGCCTTGTTGGTGTCGAGGGCGAGCAGCTCACCTATGTCCGCCAGGGAGAAGCCCACCGACTTGGCGCGGATGATGAACTCCAGCCGCCGCCTGTCCTGCTCCCCATAGAGGCGATAACCCGACTCGTTGCGGATCCCCGGCGAGATGAGTCCGTTCTTCTCGTAAAAGCGCAGGGTGTCCGCCTTCACCCCGCACGCCTTGGCCAGTTCCCCGATCCGATACATGTCCCTCTCCCGCCAAACTTGGATATATGCCGCAACAAAAACCGGAATCCACTATCGCCCCTTTGCCCATGGATTGCCAGCCAAGGGCATAAAAGGGGCAGCCAAACATCTCTTCCCGGCCCTTTTTCCCATCAAAACACTGAAAAGACAAACGTTTCACAAAAAATCACCAGAAAACGTTTAACACCGCACCACACAAGGCTTTGTCTCTTTAAAAAATCCACCACAGCTCACATTTTTTGTGTAGAATACGCGCCCACAAGAGAGCGTCGCGTCAAGCGGGCATTTCCTAAAACGCGTTTGCCAACAGCAGGTCTTTTTGGCGAGAGTGGTTTGCGAAATCCCCCACTTCCATTTATTTGGGGACTCTCTGTGTTGAGCCTCGCCTCCCATGGAACGGTCCCCGTTATGCTGAGGACGATAGTGTGATGGAACAAGCTCGACCCATTCGCCGTGCGCTGCTGAGTGTGTCTGACAAGACTGGCATCCTGGAATTTGCCAAGGCACTCAACGAGCGTGGCGTGGCCCTGCTCTCCACCGGCGGTACCGCCAAGCTGCTGGCCGATGCGGGCCTGCCGGTGACCGAGGTCTCCGACTACACCGGCTTCCCCGAGATGATGGATGGCCGGGTCAAGACCCTGCATCCCAAGGTGCACGGTGGCATCCTCGGCCGCCGCGATCGGGATGACGCCATCATGGCCCAGCACGCTATCTCCCCCATCGACATGGTCGTCGTCAACCTCTATCCCTTCGCCGCCACCGTGGCCAAGCCCGGTTGCACCCTGGAAGACGCCGTCGAGAACATCGACATCGGCGGCCCGACCATGGTCCGCTCCGCCGCCAAGAACCACAAGGACGTCACCATAGTCGTCAAGGCTGCCGATTACGGCCGGGTGATCGCCGAGATGGATGGCAACGGCAACAGCCTGACCCTGGCCACCCGCTTCGATCTCGCCATCGCGGCCTTCGAGCACACCGCCGCCTACGACGGCATGATAGCCAACTACTTCGGCACCCTGGTCCCCTCCTACGGTGACAACAAGGAAGGCGATGAGGAGTCCCGCTTCCCGCGCACCTTCAACGCCCAGTTCATCAAGAAGCAGGACATGCGCTACGGCGAGAACAGCCACCAGGCTGCCGCCTTCTACGCCGAGGAGCAGGCCGCACCTGGCTCGGTGGCAAGCGCCATCCAGCTGCAGGGCAAGGCGCTCTCCTACAACAACATCGCCGACACAGACGCGGCGCTGGAGTGCGTGAAGGAGTTCGCCGAGCCGGCCTGCGTCATCGTCAAGCACGCCAACCCCTGTGGCGTCGCCATAGGTGAGGATCTGCTGGGTGCCTATGATCGCGCCTACCAGACCGACCCCACCTCCGCCTTTGGCGGCATCATCGCCTTCAACCGCGAGCTGGATGGCGCCACTGCGGCGGCCATAGTCGCCCGTCAGTTCGTCGAGGTGATCATAGCCCCCAGCATCAGCCAGGCGGCCCGCGAGGCGGTGGCCGCCAAGCAGAACGTACGTCTGCTCGAGTGCGGCCAGTGGACTGCCCCGGCCCAGGGCTTTGACCTCAAGCGTGTCAACGGCGGCCTGCTGGTGCAGGAGCGGGATCACGGCATGGTCACCCTGGGGGATCTGACAGTGGTCAGCCAGCGTCAGCCGACCGAGGCCGAACTCAAGGACCTGCTGTTCTGCTGGAAGGTCGCCAAGTTCGTCAAGTCCAACGCCATCGTCTACGCCAAAGACGGCCAGACCATAGGCGTGGGTGCCGGCCAGATGAGCCGGGTCTACTCCGCCAAGATAGCCGGCATCAAGGCCGAGGATGAAGGGCTGACAGTGGCGGGCTCCGTCATGGCCTCAGACGCCTTCTTCCCGTTCCGTGACGGCATAGATGCCGCCGCCGCCGCGGGCATCTCCTGCGTCATCCAGCCAGGTGGCTCCATGCGCGACAACGAGGTGATCGAGGCCGCCAACGAGCACGGCATGTGCATGGTGTTCACCAACATGCGCCATTTCCGTCACTGATGAGTCAGGGCCGCCACTGGCGGCCCTTTTGTTGTCTCTTTTCAACTGACTATTTTCAACCGCTGCCCCAGGCGGTTATCACAAATAGAAGCGAGCGATACGATGAAAGTACTGATCATTGGCAACGGCGGCCGTGAGCACGCCCTGGCCTGGAAGGCCAAGCAATCCCCCATGGTGACCCGGGTGTTCGTCGCTCCCGGCAATGCCGGCACCGCCCACGAGGGCAGCATAGAGAACGTCGCCATAGAGGCGACCGACATCCAGGCCCTGCTGGCCTTCGCCAAGGCCCAGCAGATCGGTCTCACCATAGTCGGGCCGGAAGCGCCCCTGGTGAAAGGGGTGGTGGATGCCTTCCGTGCCGAAGGGCTCGCCATCTTCGGCCCGACCGCCGCCGCCGCCCAGCTGGAGGGCTCCAAGGCCTTCGCCAAGGACTTCCTGGCGCGCCACGCCATCCCCACTGCCGACTACCAGAACTTCACCGAGGTGGAGCCGGCGCTGGCCTACCTGCGCGAGAAGGGTGCCCCCATCGTCATCAAGGCTGACGGTCTGGCCGCCGGCAAAGGTGTCATCGTCGCCATGACCCTCGAAGAGGCTGAAGCGGCGGTGCGTGACATGCTCTCCGGCAATGCCTTCGGCGACGCCGGCGCCCGTGTGGTGATCGAAGAGTTCCTGGACGGGGAAGAGGCGAGCTTCATCGTCATGGTGGACGGCGAGCACGTATTGCCCATGGCCACCAGTCAGGATCACAAGCGGGTCGGCGACGGCGACACCGGCCTCAACACCGGCGGCATGGGGGCTTACTCCCCGGCGCCCGTGGTGACAGATGCGGTGCATCAACGCGTGATGGAGCAGGTGATCATGCCGACGGTGCGCGGCATGGCGGCCGAGGGCAACGTCTACACCGGCTTCCTCTACGCCGGCCTGATGATAGACCCCCAGGGCAACCCCAAGGTGATCGAGTTCAACTGCCGCTTCGGCGACCCCGAGACCCAGCCCATCATGCTGCGGATGCGCTCCGATCTGGTGGAGCTCTGTCTGGCCGCCTGTGCCGGCAAGCTGGATCAGGTCGAAGCCATCTATGATCCCCGCGTCGCTATCGGCGTGGTGCTGGCGGCGGGCGGTTACCCCGGTGACTACCCAGCAGGGCAAGCCCATCAGCGGCCTGCCGGTGGAAGAGGCGAGCGGCGAGAAGGTATTCCATGCCGGCTCCCAGCTGGCGGGAGACACCATAGTCACCGCCGGTGGCCGCGTACTCTGCGCCACCGCGCTGGGCCACACCGTCGCCGAGGCGCAGCAACGCGCCTACCAGCTGGCGGGTCGCATCCAGTGGGACGGTGTCTTCTATCGCAAGGACATCGGCTGGCGCGCCATCGAGCGCGAGCAGGCCAAGTAAAGGCTGCCTCCCCCATCGAACACAAGGGCCTGCGGGCCCTTTTTGCTGCCCAGGCCATCGGGGGCGCGGATAACCGCCCAGTCAGGCCCAGACTTCCCCCTAAGCCCGATGTGGTGGTGGCAAGGCGGCATCCATCCCCTTGGCACCGCTCTCCGCCTCGGGCGAATGACCCCGGGTTGTCGCCAATTTTCCGCCCCCGGCTCACCCCCTTCTGACTACATATGTACAGCACAATGCACACATTTCGTCACAATTGGTCGCACTTTCCCCATACAATTGCCCCGCTTTCATGGCATCATGCTGTATGATACCGCACTCAAATGAGTGCCATAAGAACCTGCAATATCGTCGTCTCATAAGGAAATCCCATGTTGAAAACTGTGCGTCCCCTGCTGCTGCCCCTGATGTTTGGCCTGATGACCCTGCCCGCCATGGCCGGCGATCTGGAGCAGCCGATGAAGAAGATCGGCTTCAACTACAAGCAGGCCGTCAAGGCAGATGATGCGGCCACCATGGAGAAACACATCAAGGAGATGAAGGCCCAGCTCGATGTGGCCAAGGAGAGAAACATGCCGGCTGCCAAGAAGGAGAAGTTCCTCGAGGGCATGAACAAGGTGCAGAGCGAGCTGGATGCCAGCCTGGCGGCCCTGCAGGCCGGTGATCAGGAGAAGGCCCAGGCCCATCTGGCCAAGGTCAACGACCTGAAGAAGGAGTACCACCAATATGCCAAGCAGAAAGGCTGATCCCTTCCACTGGGATGGTCTGGTCCGCCTCACCCACTGGGGTGTGGCAGCTGTCTGCATCGGCAACCTCTGGCTCAATGAGGCGGGAGAGGAGTGGCATGAATGGCTGGGCTATGGCGCAATGGCCCTGATCGGGTTGCGCCTGCTGTGGGGGCTCACCCTGGCACGGGGCCATGCCCGCCTGAGCGCCCTCATCCCGAGCCGGGACGATTTCCGCCAGCAGGCGGTGGCGCTGCGCGAGCGCGCCCCCGCGGCGCCCGGCCATCACGGCAGCGGCAAGCTGGCGGTCTGGGCACTCTGGCTGCTGGTGCTGGCGACCGCCGGCAGCGGCTGGTTCCAGAATACCGAGACCGGCTTCGAGCTGGGAGCGGACGACTGGCATGTCTGGTGTACCTGGGCACTGCAGGCCATGATAGCCCTGCACCTGTGCGCCATCGTCTACACCTCCTGGCGTCAGCGCAGCAACCTGGTGACCCGGATGCTGCCCCGCCGCCGGCGCCGGGTGCCAGAGCGTCAGCAGGAACCCCATTCCTAAAGCAGACGGGCACCTCGGTGCCCGTCTTACTTTCCCCGCGTGTCCAAGCGCAAGGCCACCTCTTCCAGGCGGCAGCATCGGCTTTACCCCCCTCAACGGCGCGATGCCCCCCTCTTTTGCCCGGTCACCATGAAAGCATTTTCATTCACACTTCTTAACTAATCCCGGCTGTACGATTTTCAATCTCCTCGATTTCATCAATGCTACAGAGCCGAACGAGGTTGTTTGTGGTCCGTTCGACATGATGACAGTGACACGTCAATAACAAGATCGAAGGGAAAATCGTCATGCACAACACAGTGTTTCGAACCGCCATGCTCGCCGCGGTGCTGGGCTCATTCAGCCACACAGCCGCCGCCGAAGGGGTCATGGTCCACCTGTTCCAATGGAAGTTCAACGACATCGCCAACGAGTGCGAGACAGTGCTCGGTCCCAAGGGGTTCGGGGGCGTCCAGATCACTCCACCCGCCGAACACAAGCAGGGGAGCCAGGTCTGGTGGACCGTCTACCAGCCCGTCAGCTTCAAGAACTTCAACAGCTTCGGCGGCAGCGAGGCAGAGCTCAGGAGCATGATCACCCGCTGCAATGCGGCCGGGGTCAAGGTCTATGCCGACGCCGTCTTCAACCAGCTGGCCTCGGGCACCGGGACAGCCACCGGCGGCGGCAGCTACAACTCGGGGCAATATCAGTATCCCCAGTTCGGCTACAACGACTTCCACCACAGCGGTGACATCACCAACTACGGCGACAGCAACAACGTCTGGAACGGCGCCCTCTACGGCATGCCGGATCTCAATACCGGCTCTCCCTACGTGCAGGATCAGATAGCCAGCTACATGAAGACCCTGCTGGGTTGGGGCGTGGCGGGCTTTCGCATCGATGCGGCCAAGCACATGGCCCCCGGCGAGGTGAAGGCCATACTCGACAAGGCGGGCAGCCCCAAAGCCTATCTGGAAGTGATAGGTGCCGGGGGAGAGTCGGCAGACATCCAGCCGGGTCGCTACACCTACATAGACACAGTCACCGACTTCAAATACGGCACGGATCTGGCCGCCAACTTCAACGGCCAGATCAAGAACCTCAAGACCCTCGGCGAGAGCTGGGGCCTGCTCCCCTCCAACAAGGCGTTCGTCTTCGTGGTCAACCACGACCGCGAGCGCGGCCACGGGGGCGGCGGCATGCTCACCTTCATGAGCGGTGCCCGCTACGAGCTGGCCAACACCTTCATGATGGCCTGGCCCTATGGCTGGAAGCAGGTGATGTCGGGCTACCGCTTCGAGAACATGGGCACCTATGAAACAGACAAGGGGGCGCCGGGCAGCACGCCCTGCACAGACGGCCAGTGGAACTGCGAGCAGCGTCGCCCGACCATCATGAACATGGCCCTGTTCCACAACAGAACCGAGGGGCAAGCTGTCAGCCACTGGTGGGACAACGGCAGCAACCAGATAGCCTTCGGTCGGGGAGACAAGGGCTTCGTCGCCATCAACAACGAGAGCGGCAGCCTGGTGGCCTCAGTGCAGACCGGCCTGCCGGCGGGCGAGTACTGCAACCTCCTGGGTGGCAATGACTACTGCAGCGGGGGCTATGTCACCGTCGACGGCAGCGGCAAGGCCAGCCTGAACGTGCCGGCCATGAAGGCCGCCGCCATCATCGCCGGCTGCACCAAGGCCAGCCCCTGCGGCGGCACCGCCCTGCCGGGCAACAAGTTCAGCAGCATGAACCTGCGCGGCACCCACAACGCCTGGGGCAACACCCCCATGACAGTCGATACCAACCGCGTCTGGTCCGCCACCCTGACCCTGACCGGCAGCGGTGACGCCACCGGCGCCCAGCGCTTCAAGTTCGACGTCTTCGGCAACTGGACCGAGAACTACGGCGACAACGAAGGGGACGGCATCGCCGACAAGGGCAGCAGCAAGGATATCCTGGTCAGCGGGGCGGGCAGCTACCGCATCACCCTGAGCGAAGGCGATCTGCGCTATACGGTCACCCATCTCACCAGCAACCAGGCACCGGTCGCCGCCCTCTCACCCAAGGTCCTCAGCGTCAAGACGGGGGAGAGCGTGGTGTTCGATGGCTCCGCCTCCACCGACGATGAGGGGGTGGCGAGCTACAGCTGGTCTACCGGCGGCAGCGCCCCCACTGAGACAGTCCAGTTCGATACCCCGGGCACCCATATTGTCACCCTGACAGTCACCGATGCCGAGGGGCTGACCGCCAGTGCCAGCGCAACTGTGACTGTCACCGACAGCAACGGCGCCTACAACAGCGTGCTGCCGACCCTGCACCTGCGTGGCACCCCCAATGCCTGGGGCTCGCTCGCCATGACGCTGGTTGCCGACAACCAATGGGAGGCCTTGGCCACCTTCAACGGCCAGGCCAACCAGCGCTTCAAGTTCGACGTCAAGGGAGACTGGACCCAGAACTATGGCGACACCAACAAGGATGGCGTGGCCGAACAGGGGGGTGCCGACATACTGACCCCGGTCAGCGGCCAGTACCGGGTGCGCTTCAACGACCAGACCCTGCAATACAGCCTGACCCCGGTCAGCGTCGGCTATGCCAAGAACCTCGCCAGCCTGAACATCCGTGGCACCACCAATGGCTGGGGCACCACCCCCATGATGCTGGTGGGGGATCACCAATGGCAGGCCGGCGTCACCTTCACCGGGGCCGGTGATGCCAGCGGCGGCCAGCGCTTCAAGTTCGACGTCAAGGGTGACTGGACCCAGAACTACGGCGACACCAACAAGGACGGCGTGGCCGAGCTGGCCGGAGCCGACATCACCACCGCAGTGGTCGGTGCCTATATGGTGCGCTTCAACGACCAGACCCTGGCCTACAGCCTGAGCGCCCAGTAAGCCCCAGGGGCGTGACGCCCTTGTGACCTTCGGGCATCCCATGGCCTCCTTCCCACAGGGCAGGAGGCCTTTTCATGGGCCCGATGGCGCCATCACGCCTCCCCTCTGCCAGCCCCCCGCTCCCAGTTCGCCGACGGGCAGGCATACTGCCTCCACATCCCCATGCAGGAGCGCATATGAAACTATTGGAAACCCTCAAGGCCGAGGGACGGATCGAAGAAGCCCGCCAGCACGGCCTGCTGCAACTCATCGAGCACCCGCAACACGCCGAACTGCATTATGAAGTGGCCAGCCTGCACGACATGCAGGGGCGCGAGGCCCAGGCCATTCCCCTCTACCAGAAGGCCATAGCGCTGGGACTGAGCGAGGCCTCCTTGCGCGGCGCCTGGCTCGGCCTTGGCAGCTCTTTTCGCTGCACCGGGCAATATGCAGAGGCCCTTGCCGCTTTCGACCAGGGGTTGGCTCGCTTTCCGGACTCCACCGAGTTCAGGGTGTTCCGTGCCATGGTCTGCTACAACCTGGGGCACCACAAGGAGGGGATGGAGACGCTGCTGGCGGTGCTGGCCGAGACGACTGCAGATCCTGCCCTCGTCCCCTACAGGCGCGCCATGGCACTCTACGCCGAGGATCTCGACAGGCGCTGGTAAACGCCAGAAACGACAAAGCCGCTCATGATGAGCGGCTTTGTCTGAATGTGGTGGCCCCTGCCCGACTTGAACGGGCGACCAATCGATTATGAGTCGACTGCTCTAACCAACTGAGCTAAGGGGCCAGAATCTTGGTTTTGCGGCGTGGATTATAGGGGATGTGAGATGAGCCGTCCATAGGCAGATCAACCACTTGGCGAGTTTTTGTCCACTATTCCGCTAATCTTTTGCACCCAGGCTTCCGGATAAAACAAAGCCCCGCATGGCGGGGCTTTTGAGACAGGGCTCAGGCAGTGCCTCAGGACTATTCGTCCAGGAAGCTGCGCAGCACTTCCGAGCGGCTCGGGTGGCGCAGTTTGCGCAGTGCCTTGGCTTCGATCTGACGAATACGCTCACGGGTGACGTCGAACTGCTTGCCCACTTCCTCGAGGGTGTGGTCAGTGTTCATGTCGATCCCGAAACGCATCCGCAGCACCTTGGCTTCGCGGGCAGTCAGACCGGCCAGCACTTCGCGGGTAGCGTTGCGCAGGCTCTCGCTGGTCGCCGCATCCGCCGGCAGGGCCAGGGTGGTATCTTCGATGAAGTCGCCCAAGTGGGAATCTTCATCATCACCTATGGGCGTCTCCATGGAGATGGGCTCCTTGGCGATTTTCAGTACCTTGCGGATCTTGTCTTCCGGCATGCCCATGCGCATGGCCAGCTCTTCCGGGTTCGGTTCACGACCCATCTCCTGCAGCATCTGGCGGGAGATACGGTTGAGCTTGTTGATGGTCTCGATCATGTGCACCGGGATACGGATGGTACGGGCCTGATCCGCGATGGAGCGGGTAATGGCCTGACGGATCCACCAGGTGGCATAGGTCGAGAACTTGTAGCCACGACGGTATTCAAACTTGTCCACCGCCTTCATCAGACCTATGTTGCCCTCCTGGATCAGATCCAGGAACTGCAGACCACGGTTGGTGTACTTCTTGGCGATGGAGATAACCAGACGCAAGTTGGCCTCAACCATCTCTTTCTTCGCACGGCGAGCCTTGGCCTCACCAATGCTCATGCGACGGTTGATGTCCTTGATCTGGGCGATGGACAGACCGGTCTCTTCTTCGATCTGCTGTAGTTTGCCGATGGAACGCAGCACTTCTTCGTCCATCTCGAGCAGACGGGGAGACCAGGCCTTGCCAGCCTGCTTCTGGTATTCAAACCAGGCAGTCTCGCACTCGTTGTTGGTGAAGGCCGCGACGAAGGTCTTCTTCGGCATTTTGGCCTGCTCAACGCAGAGCTTCATGATGATGCGTTCCTGCACGCGAACCCGCTCCATCATCTCCCGCATGTTGTTGACCAGGCGATCGAACTGCTTGGGCATCAGGCGGAATTGACGGAACACATCGGCCAGCTGGGCGATGGCAGCCTGGGTGTCGTCGTGGGCGCGACCATTCTTCTGGATGGAGAGACGGGTAACTTCGTACTGGGCACGCAGTTCACCGAACTTCTCGCGGGCGACTTCCGGATCCGGACCACCGTCTCCATCGTCGTCGGAGCTGTCGCCGTCTTCGTCTTCATCCTCGTCTTCATCTTCGTCTTCGTCAGCGAGATCGTCTTCACTGAGTTCGGAGCCGATGTGAGTGGCGGTCGGCGCCACGTCGTCCGCTTCGTTCGGATCGATAAAGCCGGAGATGATGTCGGAAAGACGCAGTTGTTCGGCTTCGTACTTGTCGTACTGTTCGAGCAGGTAAGTGATGGCTTCAGGGTACTCGGCAACGGAGCTTTGTACCTGGTTGATACCGTCCTCGATCCGTTTGGCGATGTCGATTTCGCCTTCACGGGTCAGCAGTTCAACGGTACCCATTTCCCGCATGTACATGCGGACGGGATCGGTCGTGCGACCAATCTCAGATTCAACAGATGCCAGAGCCTGGGCCGCTGCTTCGGCAGCGTCCTCATCGGCAGTACCACCTTCGGCCATGATCAGATCATCGGCGTCCGGGGCGTTTTCCACTACCTGGATACCCATATCGTTGATCATCTGGATGATGTCTTCGATCTGGTCAGAGTCGACAATGTCTTGCGGGAGGTGATCGTTCACCTCGGCATAGGTCAGGTAGCCCTGTTCTTTACCTTTGGCAACGAGGAGTTTAAGCTGAGACTGCGGGGTTTGCTCCATAGAACTCATCCGGTTGGTGTTGCTAGGTTGCGCGTACAGTGCGCTGCTGCGCAAATAGCCAATTCTAATAGAAAACCGCCAGACATGCTATGTCTGGTTGCGGCGTCGGTCATGAGAAACCCCTGCCCGCAGTATTGTCGGGGCCAGGCGGTTATAAAATGTTTGCTTTTAATCCCGTCGATTCGGGCAACGGTATTCATATTGGGACTAATCACTCAAATATCAAGCCCCGCTCTCATTTCTTTTCTCAATCTGTACCTCTCTGATCAGCATCATCAGCTCCTGTGTTTCCTCAGAGCTTAGCCCTTCCTGGGCCACCTTGGCCTGCAATTCTTCGATTCGTTGCTTCAGAAACTGGTTGATGAAACCGACGAAGGTATCCTGCAATTCTCCCAGAATATCCGGCTCCTGGTCGAGTTTGATCTCTTCAAACAGGTCGTGCATGGCCAGCTGAGCCAGGATCTCCCCCTCCTTGGTGCCGCGCCAGTGCTCCAGCAAGATGCCGGTGGTGATCCCTGGCTGAGTCAGGATCTGCTGATGCAGCTGCAACAGGAATTTGATGCCCTGCACCCGCAGCCCGGCCAGTTCCGGCATGGCCGGCAGTTCAGCCGTCACCGCCGGATATTGCACCATCAAAGCCAGTGCACGGCGAATGGGGGTCAGTTTGGCGGCCTTGGGCTTGCTGACTTCGCCCTTGGGCTGGCTATTGCGGGCAAACAGCTCGGCGATCCGCTGCTTGTTCTCCCCCCAACGCATCATGCTGGAGAGCCGGGTGATCAATCCCTCGCGAGTAAAGCCCTCCGGCACGCGACGGATCAGTTCGGCGGCCTTGTTGGCCACTTCAAACTTGCCCGCCTCACCAGAAAGGGCGGCATCACGCCCGAGACGTTCGAACATGAAATCGGCGAAGGGCTGAGCCTCGTCCAGCAAGGCCTCAAACCCCTCCTTGCCGATCTGGCGCACCAGAGAATCGGGATCCTCGCCATCTGGCAGAAACACGAATTTGAGTTCGCGCCCGTCCTGCAGATGGGAGAGTGCGTTGTCCAGCGCCCGCCATGCTGCTTCACGGCCGGCGTTGTCGCCATCGTAGCAGCAGACCACCTCGGCCGTGGTGCGGAACAGGGTGTGGATATGGTCGCTGGTGGTGGCCGTACCCAGCGCAGCCACCGCATAGTCGATGTCGTACTGACCGAGCGCCACCACGTCCATATAACCCTCCACCACCAGGATCCGGCGAGGATCCTTGTGCGCCTGCTTCACCTCGTAGAGGCCGAACAGTTCACGCCCCTTGTGGAAGATGGGGGTTTCCGGGGAGTTGAGGTACTTGGGCGTGCCATCTCCCAGCACCCGGCCACCGAAGCCGATGACCCGGCCCCGCTTGTCACGGATGGGGAACATGATGCGATCGCGGAAGCGATCATAGCTGCCGGGGCCGCTGTCGCGGGGGATCAGCATGCCGCCTGAGATAAGCAACTGCTCGTGATCCCGGCTGGTCCCGAAACGGCGCCTCACCTGATCCCAGTCACCCGGGGCATAGCCGATGTTGAAGCGCTTGACTACTTCCCCGGTCAGGCCGCGTCCCTTCAGGTACTCCACCGCATGGGGAGCGCTCTTCAGGTTGCTTTCGTAGAAGCGGGCGATCTGGTTCATCAGCTCAAAGAGATCCTTGCTGACGGCGGGTTGGGCACTGCCAGAACCGCCCAGGCTCTGCTCGCGAGGCACCTGCATGCCTTGCATGCTGGCGAGCTCTTCGATGGCGTCGGGGAATTCGAGTCCGTCGTACTCCATGACAAAGCCGATGGCGTTGCCGTGGGCGCCACAGCCGAAGCAGTGGTAGAACTGCTTCTCCTGACTGACGGTGAAAGAGGGGCTTTTTTCGTTATGAAAAGGACAGCAAGCCTGATAGTTCTTGCCGGCCTTCTTCAGCCGCACCCGCGAGTCGATCAACTCGACGATATCGGTGCGTACGAGCAGATCATCGATAAAGGATTGTGGGATCCTGCCTGCCATAACCGTCCTGTTTCATTACTCGGAAAATAAAAAAGCCGCGCATTCACAGGGAAGCACGGCTTCTTTCGACTAACAAGAGAAATGCCTGTTACGCCAAGCGGGTTTTCACCTGAGCACTGACGGCGCCGACATCGGCACGCCCCTGAATCTTCGGCTTCAAGACAGCCATGACCTTGCCCATATCAGCCATGACGGCAGCACCACTTTCAGTGATGGCTTGCTCGATCAGTGCAGCAATTTCGTCTGCGGTCAGCTGTTGCGGCAGGAATTCCTGCAGCACCAAGATCTCTGCGGACTCTTTGTCGGCAAGATCCTGACGACCGGCAGCTTCAAATTGGCTGATGGAATCGCGGCGCTGTTTGACCATCTTGGTCACGACAGCGAGGATATCCTCATCATTGAGCTCGATACGGGTATCAACTTCACGCTGCTTGATTTCTGCCATCAACAAACGGATCGCCCCCAAGCGAGCCTTATCTCTGGCAAGCATGGCGAGTTTTTGTTGATCCTTGAGTTGATCCTTCAGAGACACGGCATTATCCCCCGATTAGTACAGGCGGATACGACGTGCGTTTTCGCGGGACAGCTTCTTGGCGTGACGCTTAACGGCAGACGCTTTGGCGCGCTTACGGATGGTAGTCGGCTTCTCGTAGAACTCACGGCTACGAACTTCAGACAGGATACCGGCCTTTTCGCAAGAACGCTTGAAGCGACGCAGAGCAACGTCAAACGGCTCATTTTCACGGACTTTGATTACTGGCATGTGCCTTTCACCTCAGTGATATATTGTTAGCTGACCATCAGTCGATCAGCATGTCTTAAAATGGTGCGAAATTATACTCTGGACAGGGAATGAAAGTAAACCCGCAGAGATCGCTCTGGTTTAAAAAACCCGCGAAGGTTACCATAGCCGTCTCATTTTAGCAGTGAAATTTTTTAGCAATGCGTGTATTGGGCATAGAGACATCCTGTGACGAAACCGGGATCGCGATCTTCGACGATCAAAAAGGGATCCTTTCCCATCAGTTATACAGCCAGGTCAAGCTGCATGCGGACTACGGTGGCGTCGTCCCCGAGCTCGCCAGCCGGGATCACGTCCGCAAGACGATCCCCTTGATCCAGGCCGCATTGCAAGAGGCGGGACTGGGTAAAGATGACATCGACGGCATCGCCTACACTGCGGGGCCGGGTCTGGTTGGCGCCATCCTGGTGGGGGCGACCATAGGCCGCTCCCTCGCCATGGCCTGGGGTAAACCCGCCGTGGCGGTACACCATATGGAGGGTCACCTGCTGGCTCCCATGCTGGAGGAGCGGGCCCCCGAATTCCCCTTCGTGGCGCTGCTGGTCTCCGGCGGTCACTCCATGCTGGTGCGGGTCGACGGCATCGGCAGCTATCAACTGCTGGGGGAATCCATCGACGATGCCGCCGGCGAGGCCTTCGACAAGACCGCCAAGCTGATGGGACTGGACTACCCGGGCGGCCCCCTGCTCTCCCGTCTGGCCGAGAAAGGCACCACGGGACGCTTCACCTTCCCCCGTCCCATGACGGACAGACCCGGGCTCGACATGAGCTTCTCCGGCCTCAAGACCTTTGCCGCCAACACCATAACCGCCAACGGCGATGATGAGCAGACTCGTGCCGATATCGCCCGGGCGTTTGAGGATGCTGTGGTCGATACCCTGGCCATCAAGTGCCGCCGCGCCTTGAAGGAGACAGGCCTCAAGCGTCTGGTGGTGGCTGGGGGCGTCAGCGCCAACCGTCATCTGCGCGCCCAGCTGGCCGAGCTGATGGAAAACCTCAAGGGCGAGGTGTTCTATCCGCGCACCGAGTATTGCACCGACAACGGCGCCATGATCGCCTATGCCGGCATGCAGCGCCTGAAAGCGGGTGTGTTCGAGCCGCTGGTCGTCAAGGCGGTGCCGCGCTGGCCGCTGGATACCCTGGATCCCGTGTGATCCCAAGGATCCTCTCGCAATGAAAAAGGGGCCTCTGGCCCCTTTGTTGTGTCTGTCGTCGGCATAATAGCCGTCCGTTGGTTAACGATTAATTGGTTCTAAACAGGGCCTCAATGGAGAGTCCCTGCCCCAGCAGTATCTCCCGCAGGCGGCGCAACCCTTCGACCTGGATCTGGCGCACCCGCTCCCGGGTCAGACCAATCTCGGCCCCTACATCTTCCAGGGTGGCCGGCTCGTAACCGAGCAGGCCGAAGCGGCGAGCCAGCACCTCACGTTGCTTGGGATTCAGCTCTTCCAGCCAGTGGACTATGCTGCTGCGCATGTCATCTTCCTGAGACTCCAGCTCTGGCCCCATGCCGCGCTCATCGGACAGAACATCGAGCAGTGCCTTGTCGCGATCGCCGCCGATGGGGGTATCCACCGAGGTGATCTTTTCGTTGAGCTTGAGCATGCGGTTCACATCGTCGACCGAGCGATCCAGCGCGAAGGCTATGTCTTCGGCGGTGGGTTCATGGTCGAGGCGGTGGGAGAGTTCACGCGCGGTGCGCAGGTAGACGTTCAGCTCCTTGACCACATGGATAGGCAGCCGGATAGTGCGGGTCTGGTTCATGATGGCCCGCTCTATGGTCTGGCGGATCCACCAGGTGGCATAGGTGGAGAAACGGAAACCCCGTTCGGGGTCGAACTTCTCGACCGCCCGGATGAGACCGAGGTTCCCCTCTTCGATGAGATCCAGCAGCACCAGGCCGCGGTTGTTGTAGCGCCGGGCAATCTTGACCACCAGGCGCAGGTTTGATTCGATCATGCGCTTGCGCGCGGCTTTGTCACCGCGCAGGGCACGACGGGCGTAGTAGACTTCCTCTTCGGCGGTGAGCAGGGGGGAGAAGCCGATCTCCCCCAGATAGAGCTGGGTGGCGTCCATCACCTTGTTCAGTTCCGGCACCATGAGCTCATCGGAGATGGTCTCCTCAGCCTCGGCGGCAACCTCCTGAACCTCTTCTTCCTCCTGGGCCTCCAGCTCTTCGTCGAACTCTAACTCTGCATCCTGCATTACCAGTTGTTCTTGGCTCATGATATGTCTCCCTGACCTGAACCAGAGTAAGACCTAGCTCTCTGGGTTAACGCTTTGGCAAATAGCCCATCGGGTTGATTGACTTGCCTTTGTACCGGATTTCAAAGTGCAGGCGCACATCCGGCGCATCCGTGCTACCCATGTTGGCGATGACGGCTCCGCCTTTGACGGAGTCTCCCTCCCTGACCCTCAACTCGTCGTTGTGGGCGTAGGCAGAGAGGTAGTCATCGTTGTGCTTGAGAATAATCAGCTTGCCGTAACCCCTGAGTGCACTGCCCGCGTAGACCACTTTGCCGCCGCTGGCGGCGTAAACGGGCTGGCCCTTCTGGCCGGAGATGTCGATGCCCTTGTTGCCCTGTTCCGCAACGGAGAAGCCTTCGACTATCCGTCCCTTAGCTGGCCAATGCCAGGAGAGAGTTGACTGGGAACTGACGTTTTTTTGTTCTTTCGCCTGAGCGTATGCTGTTGACGGTACAGGAGCAATCGTTTTCTGAGCAATAAACGGGGTGGTCGTACCTGCCGGTGCCGTCGCCATGGGTTTGGGTCCGGAGCTGGTCACCGACGGAGTGGTCGCCGCCACCATCTGGCCGCCTGCCGCCGCACTCGCCCCCACGTTGAGCACCTGGCCAACATGGAGCGAATAGGGTGCCTGCAGGTTGTTGCGCTGTGCCAGAGTCTGATTGGAGACATTGAACTGGCGACCTATGCTGCTCAGGGTATCCCCACGACGCACCTCATAGGTGCCGCTGCCGCTTGTGACAGGGCGGCTCATCGCCATGCCGGTGCTGACCACAGCGCCGGAAGAGCCATCCAGCCTGAGCTGCTGGCCCGGATAGATGTTGTAGGGAGGGCTGATCCCGTTGAGGCTGACCAGGGATGCGACATCCATGCCAGAACGGAATGCGATGGAGTACAGGGTATCCCCCTTCACCACTGTGTAACTGCCACCCTGCATGCCCGAATTGGCCATGTTTTGACGAGTCGGGATGGTCGAGGCAATGGGGTCATTGCCCAGACTCTGTACCGGGGCAGCAGTCTTGCTGGAAGAGCAGGCAAGCAGTAGCCATGACAACACGACGACACTGCTTCCTTGCCAAACACGCGAACGCATAGTGGATCCTTAACGACTAAACCAGAAATAGGCCGCAATGGCCAAACCAATACAGAGCCAGCCGAGCACATCCACATAGTGCATCAGCTTGCGCTCCATCTTCTCACCCCCCCACCGCATCAGGCCCGCGACCAGGAAAAAGCGCATGCCACGACCGATGAGGGAGGTCACGATAAATGGCAGTAGCGCCATATGAAGCAAGCCCGCCGTGACGGTAAACACCTTGTAGGGGATCGGCGTGAAACTGGCAATAAAAATCACCCAGATCCCCCACTGCGTGAACCACTGCTCGGCCAGCGCAATCTTGTCTTCATAGCCGACAGAGACCACCAGCGGCTGGACCACGGGCTCCCACAGGGCATAGCCCAGGGCATAACCAAACAGCGCCCCCAGCACAGAGAAGAAGGTTGCCAACCCGGCGTAGTGCCACGCCTTGTGCGGCTTGGCGAGCGCCATGGGGGCCAGCATCACGTCCACCGGGATCGGCCAGAACACCGACTCGATAAAGGCGGTGATGGAGAGATACCAGGGGGCGTGCTTGTGGCGGGCCCACTGCATCACCAGTACATACAAACGGGAAAACAGCTTCACTCCACATCTCCGTCAATCAGGGGGACAAAACGCACCGGCTCCAGGATCCGGCTGGTCAGCTGGGAGCCGGATCGCTCGATCAGCTGCAAAGTTTGCTGACTATCCCCCACCGGCAGCACCAGACGCCCGCCTTCGGCCAGCTGATCGGTCAGGGCCTTGGGTACCTCGCTCGCCGCAGCCGTCACCAGAATGGCATCGAACGGCCCCTTGTTAGGCCAGCCCAGCCAGCCGTTGCCGTGCTTGGCCGAGACATTGTGCAGGTCGAGCTGGCGCAGCCGGCGCCGGGCCTGGAACTGCAGCGACTTGATCCGCTCCACCGTGTAGACATGCTCCACCAGATGGGCCAGCACTGCGGTCTGATAACCGGATCCAGTGCCGATCTCCAGCACATGGGCCGGATCGTTCTGGATCAGCAGCTCTGTCATCCGCGCCACTATATAGGGCTGGGAGATGGTCTGACCGTGGCCGATGGGCAGGGCCGTATTGTCCCAGGCCTTGTGGGCCATGGCTTCATCCACAAACAGCTGGCGCGGCACTTTCGCAATCGCCGCGAGCACGCGGAAATCACGAATGTCCTGGGCAATCAGTTGATTCAACAGGCGCTGTACTATCACAACGTCATCCCTGCAGATCCAGCCAGGCACCCAGACTCGCCAGACTGTCATAGGCAGTCATGTCGATGGTCAACGGGGTGATGGAGACATAACCCTGCTCGATGGCGGCGAAATCCGTGCCGTCTCCCGCATCCTGCTGGCTGCCGGGGGGCCCTATCCAGTAGATGGGTTGACCACGGGGATCCTCGCTGCGGATCACCGACTCGGCGGGATGGCGGTTGCCAAGGCGGGTCACCCTGATCCCCTTGATCTGCTCGAGGGGCAGGTCCGGCACGTTGACGTTGAGGATCTGATCGGCTGGCAGGGGATGTTTCATCAGCCCCTTCACCAGCAGGACCGCATGGTGGGCCGCCGTGGCGAAGTGGGTCTTGCCTACCAGGGAGATGGCGATGGAGGGGAAGCCGAGGTGACGCCCCTCGGTGGCCGCAGCGACCGTGCCAGAGTAGATGACATCATCCCCCAGGTTGGCACCGTGGTTGATCCCGGCCACCACCATGTCCGGCTCCGGGCGCACCAGCTCGTTGACCGCCAGGTGCACGCAGTCGGTAGGGGTGCCCTTCACCGCATAGCTCTCGCTGCCATTAAAGCCGGTTTCGCCAAGGCGCGTAACCCGCAGCGGCACTTCCAGCGTCAGGGAGTGACTCGCGCCGCTGCGGTTGCGATCCGGCGCCACCACAATGACTTCGCCGCAGGCAGTCAGCGCCTCGCTGAGGGCACGAATGCCCTCGGCATGTACTCCATCGTCATTACTGACCAGAATTCGCATCGGTTGGGTTCCTGAAACCGTGATCGGCCTCTTCGGCCTGCATTAACTCGCGCACCACGCTGGTGGCAAAGGCACCGGCCGGCAGGAAGAAGGAGAGGGTCAGCACCTCGCCATCCTGCTGCCAGCTCATCTGCTCCGGCTTGAGCAGCAGCGGACGCCTGTCCTGATCCAGCCCTGCCTTCTCCAGCCCGTCACACCATTCGGCGTAAGGGGCCAGCACCGCCTGTTCAAACTCGGCGGCGGCACCCTGGCTCGCCAGTCGGCCACGGCCCCACTGGGGGGCGGTGAGCTGCACATCGCCGGAGGCGCGCCGCGCCTCCAGCTCCGGGGTCAGCACCTCTTCACTGAAGATGGAGTGGCTGCCCTTCAGCATCACGCAGTCACCGGCCAGCAGCTGGTGTGCCAGCCCCTGCTCGATGCGGGCGCTGACGATGGCGTTGAACAGCATGCTGCGGGCGGCGGAGAGATAGAGGGAGCGCTTGTTGCGATCCTTGATCCGCTTGCCGGCAAACATCGCTTTGGCCGCGTCCAGGTTGTTGCCATCCCGGCCGAAACGCTGCTCGCCGTAGTAGTTGGGCACGCCCTGAGCGGCGATGGCCTGCAGCCGGGCTTCCAGATCGCCTGCCTGCTCCAGACCGGTGAGGCGCAGGGTGAAGTGGTTGCCCTTGAGGTAACCAACCCGCAACTTCTTGTTGTGGCGCTTGGCCTGCAGGATCTGGATGCTGTCGCTCTGGATGACAGAGAGATCCGGTTCGCCCTTGCCCGGCAGATGAATGCCGAACCACTGCTCGGTCACCGCGTGGCGATCCTTCAAGCCCGCCCAGGTCACCGCATTGCGATTGACCCCGGCCGCATCGGCCAGCAGGCCCGCCACCCAGGCGGTGTTCTCGCCGGTTTTGCGCACCCGCACGAAGATGTGCTCCCCTTCCCCGCAAGGTTCGAAGCCGAGATCTTCATTCACCACGAAGTCGGCGGCCTCGGCCTTGAGGATGCCGCGGGCGACAGGCGCCCCGTGCAGATAGCTCAGCTGTTCCAGCATCATTGTTTCACCAGTAAGACGACGGCTTCGGTGGCGATCCCTTCCTTGCGCCCCGTAAACCCGAGTTGTTCTGTGGTGGTCGCCTTGACATTCACCCGGTTCAAATCACATTGCAGATCGGCCGCCAGCACGGCGCACATGGCCGCGATATGGGGCGCCATCTTGGGGGCCTGGGCGATGATGGTCACATCCAGGTTGCCGATGGCGTAGCCCGCCTGCTGTACCCGGGCAAAGACGTCCCGCAGCAGGATGCGGCTGTCGATCCCCTTGAATTGCGCTGCGGTATCGGGGAAGTGGCGACCTATGTCGCCGGCGCCTATGGCCCCCAGCAGGGCATCGCTCACCGCATGCAGCACGACGTCACCATCGGAATGAGCCAGCAGGCCCTGTTCATAGGGTACCGGGACGCCACCCAGCATGCAGGGGCCAACCCCGCCAAACTTGTGTACGTCAAAACCATGTCCAATTCGCATCATGCCTGATCCCCCCTCAATACACAGAAATCTGTCTCATCAAAACCATGTCCAATGCGGATCATGCGGGCCCCTCTGCGGGTCAATCGGGTCGCGCCTGCTGGCGCGCACTCTGTTGTTGTAAAAAGAGCTCGGCCAGGGAGAGATCTTCCGGTCGGGTCACCTTGATGTTGTCGGCACGCCCCTCCACCATCTTCACGGTAAAACCGGCGCGCTCCATGGCGGAGGCTTCGTCTGTGATGAGGGCCCCCAGTGCCAGCCCCTCCTCCAGCGCCCGTTTCAGGGTGCCGGTGGGGAACATCTGCGGCGTCAGGGCATGCCAGAGCTGTTCGCGCTCGACGGTGGCCACTATGTTGCCTGCCCCGTCGGTGCGTTTCATGGTGTCCCGCACCCGACTGCCGAGGATGGCCCCATCGCACGCCATGGCTGTCGTGATCAGCTTGTCGAGATCGCTGTGGCAGAGGCAGGGACGGGCGGCATCGTGTACCAGCACCCACTTCCCATGTGCCACATGCAGGGCGTTGAGCACCGAATAGGCGCGCTCGATTCCTCCCTCGACCCGCAG
Organism: Aeromonas ichthyocola; assembly: GCF_046087985.1. Taxonomy (NCBI): domain Bacteria; kingdom Pseudomonadati; phylum Pseudomonadota; class Gammaproteobacteria; order Aeromonadales; family Aeromonadaceae; genus Aeromonas; species Aeromonas ichthyocola. Next base: position 415,698 of record NZ_JBJSWH010000004.1, on the reverse strand, counting down.
AATGCGCGGGTCGGCCGCCATGGCCAGTTGTTCGAACCACTCATCGTGCGGCGCCAGCGCCACTATCACCCGGGCTATGGCCGGGTGGGACAGCAAACAGCCGAGCGTATGCTCCAGGATGGTCTTCCCTGCCAGTGTCAGGTACTGCTTGGGGCAGTCTGCCCCCATGCGGCTGCCGATACCGGCGGCCGGAACTATGGCGGTCAGCCCGCTGTGGCAATCAGTCATCGTAGGGGACGCCGTCCGGCTCCGTTACTTGGTCTTTGTCTTTGGGAATGATCCGGTAGAAGGTCTCGCCCTGCTTGATGTAGCCAAGATCGTTACGCGACAGCTCCTCGATGGCCTCAAGGCCCGAGGTCAGATCGTCGATCTCCCGGTAAATCAGGTTGTTGCGGTCCTTGAGAACCAGATTGTCCTGCTGTTGCCGCTCGATGGCATTGGAGAGCTCCCGATAATCGGATAGGCCGTTTTTCCCCAGCCAGAAGTCATATTGCAGCCCTCCCAAGAGGAGGAGCAGGATAAGAGTGAGTAGCCGCATGCACTGAGTCTCCTTCAAGCGGCCTAGTTTCCCATATTCGCAGGCAAGACAAAAGAAAGCCGGTGTGCCAGACGGGCCGGGGGAATAAAAAAGATGGCGGGGTCCCGCAGACGAGAGTCAAAAAACCGCGCTATCCCCAGGAGGGACGGCCTTGGCGCCCGGTTGGCGGTAACCACACGAAAACCGCCGCCGATCAGGGGCTGGCCTGACAATTGGGGGACGACGGATATAAAAAAGCCCCGCCAGCGTGGCGGGGCTTTTCAACAGCTTAAGAATTGCAGGCAGTAATTACTGGCCTTTTACTTCTTTCAGGCCGCGGAACGGAGCCTTGGCACCCAGGGCTTCTTCGATACGGATCAGCTGGTTGTACTTGGCAACACGGTCAGAACGGCTCATGGAACCGGTCTTGATCTGGCCAGCAGCGGTACCCACGGCCAGGTCGGCGATGGTCGCGTCTTCGGTCTCACCGGAGCGGTGGGAGATGACGGCGGTGTAGCCAGCGTCCTTGGCCATCTTGATGGCAGCCAGAGTTTCGGTCAGGGAACCGATCTGGTTGAACTTGATCAGGATGGAGTTGGCGATACCGTTGTCGATGCCGCGCTTCAGGATCTTGGTGTTGGTTACGAACAGGTCGTCACCCACGATCTGGATTTTCTTGCCCAGTTCAGCAGTCTGGTAGGCGAAGCCTTCCCAGTCAGATTCGTCCAGGCCATCTTCGATGGAGACGATCGGGAACTTGGTGGTCAGGTCGGCCAGGTAGTCGGAGAACTCGTTGGAGGTGAAGATACGGCCTTCGCCCTTCAGGTTGTACTCTTTCTTCTCTGCGTCGTAGAACTCGGAAGCGGCGCAGTCCATGGCCAGGGTGATGTCGGTGCCCAGCTTGTAACCGGCAGCGGCAACGGCTTCGGCGATCACTTCCAGCGCTTCGGCGTTGGACTTCAGGTTAGGTGCGAAACCGCCTTCGTCGCCCACTGCAGTGGCGTAGCCCTTGGACTTCAGTACCTTGGCCAGGTTGTGGAAGACCTCGGCACCCATGCGGATGGCTTCTTTCAGGGTCTTGGCGCCAACCGGCTGGATCATGAACTCCTGGATGTCGACGTTGTTGTCGGCGTGCTCACCACCGTTGATGATGTTCATCATCGGCAGCGGCATGGAGTAGACACCCGGGGTGCCGTTCAGCTCGGCGATGTGGGCGTACAGCGGCAGGCCCTTGGCAGCAGCAGCGGCTTTGGCGTTAGCCAGGGAAACGGCCAGGATGGCGTTGGCGCCGAACTTGGATTTGTTCTCGGTACCGTCGAGGTCGATCATGATCTGGTCAATAGCGGCCTGGTCCTTGGCATCTTTACCCAGCAGAGCCTGAGCGATCGGGCCGTTAACAGCTTCGATGGCTTTCAGCACGCCTTTACCCAGGAAACGGCTCTTGTCGCCGTCACGCAGTTCCAGCGCTTCGCGGGAACCGGTGGACGCGCCAGACGGAGCGGCTGCCATACCAACAAAACCACCTTCCAGGTGAACTTCGGCCTCAACGGTCGGGTTACCACGGGAGTCGATGATTTCACGACCGATCACTTTAACGATCTTGGACATGTGTATTTCCTCAGGTTTCGTAAAAAAACAACAAAAATATGCCAAAAAAAGCGGCTGCGGCACAGAGCCCCAACCGCATTTATTTTCAATTACTTCAAATTACGCTTCTGATACTCGCCTGCCGCCTTCACAAAACCGGCGAACAGGGCGTGGCCATCACGGGGAGTCGAGGTGAACTCCGGGTGGAACTGCGCCGCCACGAACCAAGGGTGATCCGGAATCTCGATAATTTCCACCAGCTTCTTGTCGGCGGAGAGACCGGTGACCTTCAAGCCTGCCGCTTCGATCTGCGGCAGCAGCTTGTTGTTCACCTCATAACGGTGACGGTGACGCTCGTAAATGGTCGGGGTGCCGTACATCTGGCGCACCTTGGAGCCTTCTACCAGGTGGCAGAGCTGGGAACCCAGACGCATGGTGCCGCCCAGATCGGATTTCTCGGTGCGGGTCTCGACGTTGCCTTCTTCATCCACCCATTCGGTGATGAGGCCAACAACCGGGTAGGCGCAATCTTTCTTGAATTCGGAGGAGTGAGCCCCTGTCATGCCAGCCACGTTGCGAGCGAACTCGATCATGGCAACCTGCATCCCCAGGCAGATACCCAGGTAAGGGATCTTGTTCTCACGGGCATACTGGGCGGCCAGGATCTTGCCTTCCACGCCACGCTCACCGAAGCCACCCGGTACCAGGATAGCGTCCAGACCTTCCAGCAGCTCGGAGCCACGGGTCTCGATGTCCTGGGAGTCGATGAACTTGATGTTGACGGAGAGACGGGTCTTCAGGCCGCCGTGCTTGAGCGCCTCGTTGACGGACTTGTAGGCATCCGGCAGGGAAACATACTTGCCGACCATGCCGATGGTCACTTCTGCGGTCGGGTTGGCCTCTTCATAGACCACCTGTTCCCACTCGGACAAGTCAGCTTCCTTGCACTCCAGGCCGAAACGGGCGATGAAGTAGTCATCCAGATTCTGGGACTTCAGCAGCGCCGGGATCTTGTAGATGGAGTCGACGTCCTTCATGGAGATGACGGCGCGCTCCGGCACGTTGCAGAACAGGGCGATCTTGGCACGCTCGTTGGCCGGAATGGCGCGATCGGAGCGGCAGATCAGCACGTCCGGCTGGATCCCGATGGAGAGCAGCTCTTTGACGGAGTGCTGGGTCGGCTTGGTCTTCACTTCACCGGCAGCGGCCAGGTAAGGAACCAGGGTCAGGTGCATGAACATGGCATTGTCGCGGCTCACTTCGGCAGCCAGCTGACGAATGGCTTCGAGGAACGGCAGGGACTCGATGTCGCCCACTGTACCGCCCACTTCGACTATGGCCACCTGATGGCCTTCGGCGCCGGCAATCACCCGCTCCTTGATGGCGTTGGTGATGTGCGGGATGACCTGGATGGTGGCGCCCAGATAGTCACCACGACGCTCTTTGCGCAGCACGTCGGCATAGATGCGGCCGGTGGTGAAGTTGTTGCGACGGGTCATCTTGGTGCGGATGAAACGCTCGTAATGGCCCAGATCCAGATCGGTCTCGGCCCCGTCCTCGGTTACGAACACTTCACCGTGCTGGGTCGGGCTCATGGTGCCCGGATCCACGTTGATATAGGGGTCCAGTTTCATGATGGTCACATCCAGACCACGGGCTTCCAGAATGGCTGCCAGAGAAGCTGCGGCAATGCCTTTGCCGAGGGATGAAACAACGCCACCAGTTACAAAAATATATTTTGTCGTCATGCTGAACCTGAAAGAAGTTTAGGGAATTTTAAGGGGTGCTTCGGGGATGAAGCAGGACGGGGAAACAGTATACCAAAACCCCCTCTCCCAAACAATGAACAAAAATCTATCAGGCTCGCCGCCCCCTCGTCTTGCGCCAAATCAACTTTGCTCGGTTTCCTTGGCCCGACCCCAGGCTGCATCCAGCTTCTCCAGGGTGCAATCGGTCATTTTCAAGCCCTCCGCAGCAATAAACTGCTCAACCTGACGAAAGCGGCGTTCGAACTTGGCGTTGGCGCCCCGCAGCACCTGCTCTGGATCCTTGCCCAGATGGCGCACCAGGTTGACGGTGGCAAACAGCAGATCCCCAAGCTCGTCACTCACCCTCTCTTCGTCCACGTCGACCATCAGCGCCTCTTCCATCACCTCCTCGATCTCCTCGTGGATCTTGTCCACCACAGGCCCGAGGGTCTTCCAGTCGAAGCCGACGGTGGCGCAGCGCTTCTGGATCTTGGCGGCGCGGGTCAGGGCCGGCAGCGAGAGGGGGATGTCGTCCAGCACGCTCTCTTTATCGAGGGCCGCACGCTCCTTGGCCTTCTCCGCCTCCCAGTTCACCTTGACCGCCTGCTCGTCACCGAAGTCCGCCTCGGAGAACACATGAGGGTGGCGGCGAATGAGCTTCTCGCTCACCGCATCGACGATATCGGCAAAATCGAACAGTCCCTGCTCCTTGCCAAGCTGGGCGTAGAAGACCACCTGGAACAGCAGATCGCCCAGTTCACCCTTCAATCCTTCCCAATCCTGGGTCTCGATGGCATCGGCCACTTCGTAGGCCTCCTCCAGGGTGTGGGGCACTATGGTCTGGAAGCTCTGCTTGAGATCCCAGGGGCAGCCCCCGTCCGGGGAGCGCAACTGAGCCATGATGTCGAGCAATTGAGGGAGGTCGTAACGTTGGGACATGAGAGGGTCGCTTCACTTCGTTGAAAGGGTTAAAACAGGACCGGCCACGGAGGCCGGTCACTTTTTATGGGGTATCAGAGGCGCTTGGCGCTGATCACGTCGTTGAGCTGGCTGAGCTTGGCCAAGGCCCGGTTGAAGGCGTTGATGTTGTAGATCTCCAGCTCCATGTCGATCTCGGCGGTCTGCTCGCGCACGTTGGAGCGCGAGCGCACCCCCATGACGTTGATCTTCTCGTTGGCCAGCACTGTGGTGATGTCCCGCAGCAGGCCGGATCTGTCGTTGGAGAGGATGCGAATGGTGAGACCATAGCCGCCGGAGTAGTTCTCCCCCCAGACCGCATCGATCAGTCGCTCCGGATTGCGGCGAGAGAGCTCTTTCAGCTGTTCGCAATCTTCCCGGTGAATGGAGACGCCGCGGCCCATGGTGATGAAGCCCTGGATGGAGTCCCCCGGGATGGGCTGGCAGCAGCGGGCAATGTGGGTCATCAGATTGCCGACCCCTTCCACTACGATGTGATCCTTGGCCTTGGGACGGAAGGGCGCATTGGCCTTCTGCTCCAGCTTCTCCAGCAGGCGGCGGTCTTCTTCCTCCGCCGTCGGCTTGTTGTAACGAGTGTCGAGGTAGTTGAGCAGCTGGTTGATGCGGATATCGCCGCTGCCGATCCCGGCCAGCAGATCCTCCAGCTCCTCCGCATGGAAGCGTTCCAGCACCACCTTGTCCACCTTGGAGAGGGTCAGGTTGTGCCTGTCCAGCTCCTTCTCCAGCAGCTCCTTGCCGGCGGCAATGTTCTTGTCCCGATCCAGCTTTCTGAACCAGGTCGCCACCTTGGCCCGCGCCCGGCTGGAGCGCAGGAAACCCGCATTGGGGTTCATCCAGTCCCGGCTCGGGTTCGGTTCCTTCTGGGTGATCACCTCCACCTGATCGCCAGTCTGCAGCGTGTAGGTAAAGGGCACTATGCGGCCATCCACCTTGGTCCCGATGCAGCGGTGGCCGATCATGCTGTGAACGTGATAGGCGAAATCGAGCGGAGTGGCCCCCGCCGGCAGGTCGATGACGTCCCCCTTGGGGGTGAACACATAGACTCTGTCCTCGAACACCTGACTGCGCAGATCGTCCAGCAAAGAGCCGCTCTCGGAGAGATCCTCCTGCCAGGCGAGGAGCTTGCGCAGCCACTCGATCTTGTCTTCGAAGGTACTGGTCTTGGCGGCGGCCTGAGCCCCTTCCTTGTAGCGCCAGTGAGCCGCGACGCCGAGTTCGGCATCCTGATGCATCTGCTCGGTGCGGATCTGGATCTCCACCGTCTTCCCCTCCTCCCCCACCACCACTGTGTGGATGGACTGGTAGCCATTGGGCTTGGGGTTGGCGACATAGTCGTCAAACTCGCGGGGAATGTGGTGGAAATGGGTGTGAACTATGCCGAGCGCCGCATAGCAATCCTGCAGCCGCTTGGTGATCACCCGCACCGCGCGCACGTCGAACAGCTCGTTGAATTCGAGGTGCTTCTTCTGCATCTTGCGCCAGATGCTGTAGATGTGTTTCGGGCGGCCGTAGACTTCGGCCTCGACCCCGGCCTCCGCCAGCGCATCGCGAAGGGACTGCACGAACTCGCGGATGTAGCGCTCCCGATCGAGTCGTTTCTCGTCGAGCTGCTTGGCGATCTGCTTGTAGGTATCCGGGTGCAGGTAACGGAAGGCGAGATCTTCGAGCTCCCACTTGAGCTGACCTATACCGAGGCGGTTGGCAAGGGGCGCATAGATGTTGGTGATCTCCTGGGCCATCAGCACCCGGGTCTCCTCATCCGCCAGCTTGGCCTCCCGCAGGCAGGCGATCCGCTCCGCCAGCTTGATGACGACGGCGCGCACATCCTCCACCATGGCGAGCAACATGCGGCGCACGTTGTCCACCTGCTCCGGCGAGGTCTCGCTGCGGTGCAGGGTCTGCAGGGAGCGGATGGCCTCCATCTCCAGCACCCCTTCCACCAGCTTGGCGATCTTGGGGCCGAAGTCTTCGTTCACCTTCTCCTGCTTGATGAGACCGGCTTCGACGAAGGGATAGAGAATGGCCGACTTGAGGGTGGCGAGATCCATGCTGAGCATCAGCAGTATGCCCACCATCTCGACCCCACGCACCAGCAGGCGGCTGGTGAGCGCCTCGTCGCCAAGCGTCAGACAATACTGGTAGACGGTTCGCAGTTGATTCTTGTCACTTTCACTTAAGGAGAGGGAGCTGACCCACTCTTCCAGAGTGAAATTGTCTTTCAAATGAATTTCGCGCACCGCAACCATGGTATCAATCCTTAAAATTGTGGGGCCGGGAAAGCCGATGCTTTCTGCCATCCCCTCATCAGCTGATGACTGCCTCAAATGGGGATGCGCGAAAGAGTTTTCAAGGCATGTTGCCGATCCCGGCAACAGGTTTCTCTCGCACATCAGGTCCATTTTTGCAGATCTAGATTACCCTAATCACCCCTGCTCAAACAGCGCTACCGGCATCGGAAGGCCGACAAAACGCAGCCCCGGCAATCTGAAAACAGCCTGCTCAATCCCGTTCAAACAGCGCCATGGACTCCAGGTGGCCGGTGTGGGGGAACATGTCCAGCATCCCCAGACGGGCCAGTCGATAACCCCCCTTCACCAGCACCTGGCTGTCCCGGGCCAGGGTGACAGGGTTACAGGAAACATAGACCACCCGCTTGGGCGAAAGTGCCGCCACGTGGCTCATGACTTCCAGCGCCCCTGGCCGGGCCGGATCCAGCAGCACCAGATCGAAGCCTTCCCGCGCCCAGGACATGCCGACTATGTCGCCGCTCAAGTCCGCCTTGTAGAAACGGGCGTTGTCGATGCCGTTGCGCCGGGCATTCTCCTCGGCACGGGCCACCATGGCGAGCTCTCCCTCTACCCCCACCACTTCACGGGCCTGACGGGCCAGCGGCAGGGTGAAGTTGCCGATGCCGCAGAACAGATCCAGCACCTTGTCGTCCTTGGTCGCTCCCAGCCACGCCAGCGCCTGGGTCACCATGCTCTGGTTGATGGGGCCATTGACCTGAATGAAGTCGCCAGGGGCGAATGCAAGAGACAGGCCATCGAGGGTGTAGCTCGGCTGAAATTGTTGGCGCAGGGGTTCGATGCGCTCATCCGCCGCCTGAAGGTAGAGGTCTATCCCCTGGGCCTCGGCAAACGCCACCAGCAGGGCGCGATCCGCCTCGTTGGGGCGACCAGTGTGGCGCAGCAACATCATGATGCCCTGTTCGGCCTGGATGAGCTCCGCATGCCCCAGCTCGCGCTGGCTCTTCAAGCGATTGAGGCACTCGCGCAGGGGGATGATGAGAGCAGAGAGGGGATCGGCCAACACGGGGCAGCCCGCCACCTCCACCAGGTCATTGGATTGACGGCGACGGAAGCCCACCCGGGTGCAGCGACCGTTCTTGTCAAACTTGATGGCGAGACGGCAGACCCGGCGGTAGGCGCGGGACTCCCCCTTGAGCACGGGCTCGAGCGCCGGCGCCTTGATGTTGCCAAGGCGCTCGAACAGGCTGACCAGCCCGGCCTCCTTGACCGCCTGCTGATCCGCTTCGCCGAGGTGCTGGGCACTGCAACCTCCGCACTCGCGATAATGGGGGCAGAAGGGATCGATGCGATTGGCCGCCGGGGTCACTATCTGTTGCAGGGCGGCGTGGGCATAGTGCTTCTTGTCATCGACGATGCGAGCCTTGATCAGCTCACCGGGGAGTGCCCCTTCGACGAAGATGGCCTTGCCCTGATGACGGCCGACACCGACACAGTGGTGGTCCAGACTGTCTATCGTAAATTCAATACGTTGGGGCTGGGTGGATTTCTTTTGGGGCTTGAAAAACTGGGCCATAAAACTTGGTGCCTATAGGTGGCTATGTCATGATTGTGGAATCTGCAGCAGGCCATTGTCCCACAAGAATAATAGTATGACCAAATGCGGCCTGAGGGCCCGAGCTGCGGCCTCTGCCCCATTGACCAATCTGACCATAAGTGGCCCATTGATATGACAGGATACGGCCTGAGCGCCCTTACGGTGACATCGACTGTATTGCCAGCCCTCCCCCTGCGCCCACAGGCCCCCGGGGCCATGGTCTTCATCATGTTTGCCGGCGGTTTATCAGCATGACCAAGTACGGCCTCAGAGCCCGTGTACTGGCATTTACCATATTGCCAACCCTGATCATCGGCGGCCTGATCGCCGGTTACTTTACCTTCCACCGCTACCATCAGCTGGAAAACAACCTGATCGATCAGGGCATCAACATCATAGAGCCCCTGGCCATCGCCAGTGAATACGGCATGACCCAGCACAGTCGCGAATCCCTCAAGCGGCTGATAGGGCTGACCCATCGCAAGAACTCCCCCTTCATCAAGTCCATCGCCGTCTTCACCCAGGACAACCAGCTGTTCGTCACCTCCAACTACCACAGGGACTTCAGCCAGCTGCGCCTGCCGGACGGCAGCGCCATCCCGGCCCTGACCAGCGTCACCTTCAACGGCGATGACATCATATTGCGCACCCCCATCCAGGCCGAGACCAGCCTGGACGGCTTCCCCCTGCCGAGCGATCTGGAGCCGCCGGTCATCGGCTACATCTCCATGCAGCTTGCCACCGACAGGGCCATAGTCCTGCAGTATCGCGACGCCTTCTTCGCGGTGATCATAGTGCTCATCGGTCTCGCCATCAGTACCCTGTTCGGCTTCCGCCTGGTCAAGAGCGTGACCCAGCCCATCACCGATATGGTGCAGGCGGTGCACAGGATCAGGGAGGGGCGCCTCGATACCCGGGTCAGCGGCCAGCTCACCGGCGAGCTGGACATGCTGAAGAACGGCATCAACGCCATGGCCAAGGCGCTCTCCGAATACCATGAGGAGATGCAGCAGAACATCGATCAGGCGACCTCGGATCTGCGAGAGACGCTTGAACAAATAGAGATCCAGAACGTCGAGCTCGACATGGCGAAGAAACGGGCGCAAGAGGCGGCACGGGTCAAATCCGAGTTTCTGGCCAACATGTCCCACGAGCTGCGCACCCCGCTCAACGGCGTCATCGGCTTCACCCGCCAGCTGCTCAAGACCAGCCTGACCCCGAGCCAGACCGACTACATGCAGACCATAGAGAAGTCGGCGCGCAACCTGCTTGGCATCATCAACGACATCCTCGACTTCTCCAAGCTGGAGGCGGGCAAGCTGCAGCTCGAGCATATACCGTTCAGCCTGCGGGACACCCTCAACGAGACCATGCACCTGCTGGGGCCGAGTGCCCACGACAAGCAGCTCGAGCTCTCCTTGCAGGTGGACGCCGCCGTGCCGGACTACCTCACCGGCGACCCCATGCGCCTGCAACAGGTGCTGACCAACCTCGCCGGCAACGCCATCAAGTTCACCGAGCGCGGCAACGTCGATGTGCGCGTCGAGCAGACCGGTGCCCCCAACGGCAGCAAGGTACGCCTGCGGGTCCTCATCCGGGATACCGGCATCGGCATCTCGGAAGAGCAGCAACGCCAGCTGTTCCAGGCCTTCAATCAGGCCGACTCCTCCATCTCCCGCCGCTATGGCGGCACCGGGCTTGGCCTCGTCATCACCCAGAAACTGGTGCAGCAGATGGGAGGCCAGATCCGCTTCGAATCCGAGCTTGGCAAGGGCTCCGTCTTCTCCTTCAACCTGGAGCTGGATGTCTCTCCCCTGCCCCAGACCGAGCGGCTGCCGCTGGATCGCATCCTGGGCAAGCGGGTCTGGCTGCTGGAGCCGGATCCCTTCACTCACGCCTCCCTGCTCGCCCTGCTGGCCGAATGGCAGCTGGACGTGCAGTCCCTGACCATGACCGACGACTGGCCTGAGATGGGCAGCCAGGACATGGTGATCATCGGCAGCAGCACACTGCACACCCCGCAGCAGGTGATCACCCGTCTCGATGGCCTCAGCGGGCAACAGAACACCATAGTGCTGCTCAGCAGCCACGAGCCGGCGCTCTATGACGCCATGCTGGCCCATGGCGCCGCCCACTGCCTCTCCAAGCCCATCAACCACCGCAAGCTGCTGCACGCCCTGCTCTCCCCCGAGGCGGCCAGGCGCACGCCGCTGCCCGCGCCGACACCTCACCGGGTACAGGCCGTCAAGGTGCTGGCGGTGGATGACAACGCCGCCAACCTCAAGCTCATCGCCGCCATGCTCAAGGAGATGGTGACCGAGGTGGTGGTGTGCAAGAACGGCAAGGAGGCGGTCAACCTGGCCCAGAGCCAGCCGTTCGACATCATCTTCATGGATATACAGATGCCCATCATGGATGGCATCAGCGCCACCCAGGCGATCCGCCATCACTCCCTCAACACCGAGACCCCCATAGTCGCGGTCACCGCCCATGCCATCCCGGGCGAGCGGGAGCGCCTGATCCGCCAGGGCATGGACGACTACCTAGCCAAGCCCATCGACGAGGGCATGCTGGCGCAGCTCATCACCGACTTCGCCCACAGGCGCCACCAGAACCAGGGGGATCAGCAGATAGACTGGACCCTGGCGGTGCGCCAGGCGGCGGGCAAGCCGGAACTCGCCAAGGAGATGCTGACCATGCTGCTGGCCAGCTTCGACGAGGTGGAGCCCATGCTGGACGAGGCGCTGGCGGGCGGGGTGGAGGATGCCGAGGTGCTGGCCCAGCTCCATCGCCTCAACGGCGGCTGCGCCTACTCGGGGGTGCCCGGCCTGCAACGCCTGCTCTCCCAGCTCGAGCAGCAACTGCGCGACGGCGTGCCCGTCAGCGAGCTCGAACCCGAGCTGCTGGAGCTGCAAGATGCCCTGGAGCAGGTGCGGCGGGAGGCCCCCCGCTACCTCTCCCTGGCCGAGTGAGGCGCTTTTTCTGACTGCGGGGCCCGCAGATGGTAAAATCGCGCCGTTTCCACAGGAGTCAACATGACCAACAACGATATTCTGCGCCGCCTGCGCTACGCCCTCACCATCAGCAACGATCAGATGGTCGAGATGTTTGCCAAGGGCAACCTGACCGTCGATCACGCCCAGCTCCACAGCTGGTTGCTGAAAGAGGCCGCGGAAGGGGAAGAGCAGGAAGCAGGCTATGCCGCCTGCCCGGACTCGGCCCTGAGCCAGTTCCTCGACGGCTTCATCGCCGTGCGTCGCGGTGTGCGGGAAAATGCCCCGCCCCAGGTGATCCCGAACCGGATCAACAACAACCTGATCCTGCGCAAGCTGCGCATCGGCCTCGACTACAAGGAAGAAGACATGCTGGGCACCCTCAAGCTCGCCAACTTCAACCTCTCCAAGTCCGAGCTGAGCGCCCTGTTCCGCGCCAAGGATCACAAGCACTACCAGGATTGCGGGGATCAGATCCTGCGCAACTTCCTCATCGGCCTCACCGCCAAGTACAGGTCAGAGCCATGAGCCCGCGCGCGCACGTCACCCTCAGACAGCGCGCCTGAGCCATGGGCCAGCGCACCTGCCCCCCGTCATTCCGCCTGGGCGGCAGGCCGCGCTGGCCATCCCTTGTTTCCCCCTGGCCAGAGAGATGCCGCACCATACTGCTGTCACTCTGCCTGCTGCTGGGGCTCGGCGCCTGCCAACCGGCGCCTTATCAGCTCTCCACCCGTCATGTCAGTGCCAACCAGAATGAGCGCATCGCTTTTCTGATCCTCCACTACACCGACGAGGAGGACGCCCGCTCCCTGCGCCTGCTGACCAAACCCGAACACAAGGTGAGTGCCCACTACCTGATCCCCCGCGACACCGAGCAACGCCCGCTCCTCGTTTACCAGCTGGTGCCCGACAGCCAACGCGCCTGGCACGCCGGTCGCAGCCGCTGGCATCAGTATGCCGGGCTCAACGCCAGCTCGCTGGGCATTGAGATAGTCAATCTGGGTTATCCCACGGAAGACGAATCCCTGCCTGCCCACCTGAGGCGCTGGCAACCCTATACCCGGGCCCAGATAGCCGCTCTCGGCGCTCTGGCCCGGGATCTGGTCGATCGCTACCAGATCCCCCCCACCCAGGTGCTGGCCCACAGCGACATAGCCCCCGAACGCAAGCAGGATCCCGGCCCCCACTTCCCCTGGCGCGAGCTGGCCCTGCACCATGGCGTCGGCGCCTGGCCAGACGAGGCCAGAGTGGCCGAACTACGCCAGGCGCCACTCCCCGTCTGGGATGCGCAGCAATGGCAGCAACAGCTCGCCCGCTACGGATATGGGGTAGCCCCAAGTGCCGCCTGGGATGAGCAGAGCCGCGCCGTCCTGCGCGCATTCCAGCTCCATTTCCGCCCCGCATTGATCACCGGGGAGCCGGATGCCGAGTGCCAGGCCATCCTCATGGCCCTGCTGGAGCGCTATTTCCCCGAGCCGGGCTGAGCCCCCCGAAAACAACAAGGGACGCCGAGGCGTCCCTTGTTTGTGCAATGCAGGCAGACCGGCATCAGATCCCCTGACGGGCTTCCTGCATCAGCAGGCGCATGTCACTGACCGCCTTGGCCAGACCGTCGAAGGCGGCACGGCCTATGATGGCGTGGCCGATATTGAGCTCATAGAGCTCGGGAATGGCGGCGATGGCCTTGACGTTGTGGTAGTGCAGGCCGTGGCCGGCATTGACCTTAAGCCCCTTGCCAGCGGCATAGGAGGCGCCGGCAGCGATGCGCTTGAACTCGGCGTTGCGCTCCGCATCCGTGGTGGCATCGGCATAGCGACCGGTGTGGATCTCGATGAAGGGGGCACCACTCTCGGCGGCCGCATCTATCTGGATGGGGTCGGCGTCGATGAAGAGCGACACCTGGGCACCGACGGCCGCAAGGCGGGTCACCGCATCGGTGATCTTGTCGAGCTGACCGGCCACATCCAGGCCGCCCTCTGTGGTCACCTCGGTGCGCTTCTCCGGTACCAGGCAGACGAACTGGGGTTTGATGCGACAGGCAATACCGATCATCTCCTCGGTCACCGCCATCTCCAGGTTCATCCTGGTCTGGATGGTCTGGCGCAGTATCTCCACGTCGCGGTCGGTGATGTGGCGGCGATCTTCGCGCAGGTGCACTGTAATGCCATCGGCACCGGCCTGCTCGGCCACGAAGGCGGCCTGGACAGGATCGGGATACTGGGTGCCGCGGGCGTTACGCAGAGTGGCGATATGGTCGATGTTCACACCCAGATAGATTTCACTCATTGAGGACTCCTTGAAACTCTTCATCTGTTGACTGCGCGGCTACCGCGCGAATATCCGTATATCAGCTCGTAGGTTCGATTAGCGCAGCGTAATCGGACGTAGGTAACATTCTTACCGTGTCAGGTAACGCCGCAGAGCGGTTAACCCAAGCTATTCCGGCGTTTTAAAAACAACTCCCGGCTCTTTAACTGGCGTTTACCCAGATAGGGCTGCAGCGCCAGCCTGCTGAAACGCTTGGCCGCCTGCAGCAAGGGAGGGGTATCGAAGCGCCCCTCGGCGAAGGCCAGCAGGTGGGCGCCGAGGAACAGGGTACGGGGATCCGGCGCCCGCTCGCAAGCGACAAAGCCTAGCTCCCGCTCGAAGCCGTAGAGCAGCTCGGGCTGGATCGGGGAGTCGTCGTCGGCGGCATATTCGAAGTCCACCGCATAGCCAAGAGCCTGCAACAGCAGGAACTCGAAGCGGCGCAGGGGCAGCTCTGGCGTCTCGCCGTCCGCCAGCGCCATCAGAGCACGGGCATAGGCATCGAACACCTCGGGGAAGGGGGTATGGGCTTCGAGCAGGTAGTAGACCAGCTCGTTGAGATAGAGACCGTAGAAGAGGCGATCGCCACCGAGTCGCAGGGAGTGATCCGGGCATTCGACCTGGGCGAGGTTCTTGAGATCCCCCTTGCCACGCCAGCTCATGGTGAGCAGGGTGAAGGGTTGCAGCAGCCCCTTCAGAGGGGAGCGTGGCCCGCGAGAACCGCGAGCCACCAGGGTAAATCGGCCGCTATCCTGGGTGAAGACCTCGACCAGCTGACTGGTCTCCCGATAGGGCCGACTGTGGATGACGAAAGCCGGGTTCAGCAATCAGTCAGCGCCACTTAATCGTCACCGTAGCCAAGACTGCGCAGGGCGCGCTCGTCATCGGCCCAGCCGGACTTGACCTTGACCCAGAGCTCCAGGTGCACCTTGTTCTGGAACAGGCGTTCCATGTCGAGGCGAGCTTCGGTACCTATGGTCTTGATCTTTTCGCCCTTGTTGCCGATGACCATCTTCTTCTGGCCATCGCGCTCCACCAGGATGAGGCCGTGGATGTGGTAGAGGCCGTTCTCTTCCACCTTGAAGCGCTCGATCTCCACCGTCACCGAGTAGGGCAACTCCTCGCCGGTGAAACGCATCAGCTTCTCGCGGATGATCTCTGAGGCCATGAAGCGGGACGAGCGGTCGGTCACGTAATCTTCCGGGAAGAAGAAGTTGTTCTCCGGCAGCAGATCCTTGGCCCACTCGCGGATCTTCTCCACATTGGTGCCCTTCTCGGCACTGATGGGCAGTATGTGGGCAAAGTTCATCTGCTGACCCAGCCACTCCAGGTGGGGCAACAGATCTTCTTTCTCTTTGACGTTGTCTACCTTGTTGACCGCCAGCACCACGGGGCAAGGCAGGTGGCGCAACTTGCCGAGCACCATCTCGTCGTCCTTGGTCCAGTGGGTACCGTCGACCATGAAGACCACCATGGCCACATCACCCAGGGAACTGGTGGCGGCACGGTTCATCAGGCGGTTGATGGCCCGCTTCTCTTCGATGTGCAGACCCGGGGTATCCACATAGATGGTCTGATGGTTCTCCTCGGTGTCTATCCCCAAAATCCGGTGACGGGTGGTCTGGGGTTTCTTCGAGGTGATGCTGACCTTCTGGCCAAGCAGCTTGTTGAGCAGGGTGGACTTGCCCACATTGGGGCGGCCCACGATGGCGACAAAGCCGCAGTAAGTGGTATCTGTATCCGTCATGACAGTTTTTCCAGTGCCTGTTGTGTTGAAAGACCGCGGCCTCTTGCATCAATAGCAGTCATGACAGTCTTTCCAGTGCTTGCTGCGCTGCGGCCTGTTCGGCCTTGCGGCGGCTGGTGCCGACCCCGACCAGCGGACCATCCAGGCCATCCACGTCACACTGGACGGTGAACTCCTGGTTGTGGGCTTCGCCCTTGACGTTGGTCACTGTGTAAGTCGGCAGGGATTTGCGGCTTCCCTGCAAAATTTCCTGCAGCCGGGTCTTGGGATCCTTCTGCTCTATGCCTGGTTTTATCTCGTCCAGGCGGCTGGCGTACCAGCCGAGCAACAGAGTCCGCACCCGCTCCAGATCGGTATCCAGATAGACGGCGCCGATCACCGCCTCGACAGTGTCGGCCAGGATAGACTCGCGACGGAACCCGCCGCTTTTCAGTTCGCCGGGCCCCAGGATCAGGTGATCCCCGAGGTCGAACTCCCGGCCGAGTTCGGCCAGGGTCTTCTCCCGCACCAGGGTGGCGCGCATCCGGCTGAGATCCCCTTCCGCCGCTTGCGGGAAGCGGTGGAAGAGGTCATCGGCAATCACCAGACTCAGGATGGAGTCCCCCAGAAATTCCAGTCGCTCGTTGTGACGGGAACCGGCGCTGCGGTGGGTCAGCGCCCGGGTCAGCAGCTCTTGATCCTGAAAGACATGCCCGAGACGGGACTGCAGTCTGTTCATCTTGATATTCATTTACTTGATTCCGCCAATGCGGTTGAAGCGCACACCGGTCGGCACCCAGCTTGGCAAGCTGGATCCTTCCTCGCGCTCAAATTCGAAACTGATCCAGATGGCAACCGCCTTGCCCACCAGGTTCTGCTCGGGCACGAAGCCCCAGAAACGACTGTCGGTACTGTTGTCACGGTTGTCACCCATCACGAAATAGTGGCCTTCCGGCACCACCCACTCATCCGGGTAGGTACCGGGCTGGCGATAGTAGCGGTCCACCAGGTCCGGCATCAGGGGGTTACGCAGGGTCTCGTGAGAAACTGTGCCCAGCTGCTCTGTGTAGCG
Source organism: Aeromonas ichthyocola (assembly GCF_046087985.1). Classification (NCBI taxonomy): domain Bacteria; kingdom Pseudomonadati; phylum Pseudomonadota; class Gammaproteobacteria; order Aeromonadales; family Aeromonadaceae; genus Aeromonas; species Aeromonas ichthyocola. The sequence goes on along the minus strand of NZ_JBJSWH010000004.1, from coordinate 398,927 downwards.
ATCCAGCGGGATCCCCATCTGGCTGAACTCCCCCCGTTGCTCGAACTTGACGTCGAGCTTCTTGAAGCCCGGGCACGTTTTCCCTTCCTGCTCCTCGCACTTGGGCCGGATCATCAGCTCCTTGTTGCGATAGATCACCCGATCGCCGGGCATGCCGACCACCCGCTTGATGTAGTCCACCCGGGTATCCAGCGGATACTTGAACACCACCACATCGCCACGCTCGGGAGAACCCGTCTCGAGGAACTTGGTGTTGGTCACGGGATCACGCAGGCCGTAGGCGAACTTCTCCACCAGGATGAAGTCGCCCACCAGCAGGGTGGGCATCATGGAACCAGACGGGATCTGGAACGGCTCGAAGATGAAGGAACGCAGGATCAGCACCAGCGCTATGACCGGGAAGACACCACCGGTCTGCTCGATCCAGACCGGCATGGGAGCCACCTTAGCCAGCGTCTTCTCATCGATGTTCGAGCCGGCGTTGGCACGGGCGGCCGCAATCTTGGCCGCCCGTTGCTTGGACCATACCAGCTTGTCGACTGTCCAGATGATGCCGGTCAGCAGAGTGACTATGGCCAGGATCAGGGAAAAGGTGCTTGCCATTTATTAATCCTTTCCGACGTGGAGAATGGCGAGGAAGGCCTCTTGCGGCACGTCGACACGGCCCAGGGACTTCATCCGCTTCTTGCCTTCTTTCTGCTTGTTCAGCAGCTTTTTCTTACGGCTCACGTCACCGCCGTAGCACTTGGCGGTCACGTCCTTGCGCAGGGCCTTGACCGTGCTGCGGGCGATGATCTGGTTGCCGATGGACGCCTGAATGGCGATGTCGAACATCTGGCGCGGGATCAGCTCACGCATCTTCTCAACCACCTGGCGACCGCGATACTGGGCGTTCTCCTTGTGGGTGATGATGGCCAGGGCATCGACGCGCTCACCGTTGATCATGATGTCGAGGCGGACCATCTCGGAGGTTTCGAAGCGCTTGAAGCCGTAATCCAGGGAGGCGTAGCCGCGACTGGTGGATTTGAGGCGGTCGAAGAAGTCGAGCACCACTTCCGCCATCGGGATCTCGTAGGTCAGCGCCACCTGCTTGCCGTGATAGACCATGTTGGTCTGCACGCCACGCTTCTCGATACAGAGGGTGATCACGTTGCCCATGTACTCCTGCGGCAACAGTATGTTGCACTCGGCGATAGGCTCGCGCATCTCCTTGATATTGTTGACCGGAGGCATAGCCGCCGGGCTGTCGATATGGATGGTCTCGCCGTTGTTCAGCTCGATTTCATACACTACGGTCGGTGCCGTGGTGATGAGATCCAGATCGTATTCCCGCTCCAGACGCTCCTGGATGATCTCCATGTGCAGCATGCCGAGGAAGCCACAACGGAAGCCGAAGCCCAGTGCGGTGGAGCTTTCCGGCTCGAAGAACAGGGAGGCATCGTTCAGGGAGAGCTTGTCTAGCGCGTCACGGAACGACTCGTAGTCATCGCTGGAGATGGGGAACAGACCCGCATAGACCTGCGGCTTCACCTTCTTGAAGCCAGCCAGCGCCTTGTCGGCACCGTTCTTGGCTTGCGTCAGGGTATCGCCCACAGGGGCGCCGTGGATGTCCTTGATGCCGCAGACGACCCAACCTACCTCGCCACAACCCAGGCCCATGGTGTCCACTTGCTTGGGGGTGAAGATACCGATGCGATCCACGCCCCACACCTGACCGGTGCTCATCACCTTGATCTTGTCGTTCTTCTTGAGCGAACCGTTCTTGATGCGCACCAGGGAGACGACGCCAAGGTAGGAGTCGAACCAGGAGTCGATGATCAGCGCCTGCAGCGGGGCATCCGGATCACCTTCCGGTGACGGGATACGGGCCACTATCTCTTCCAGCACCAGATCGACACCCAGGCCGGTCTTGGCGGAGCAACGCACCGCATCGATGGCGTCTATGCCGACTATGTCCTCGATCTCTTCCGCAACCCGCTCGGGTTCTGCGGCAGGCAGATCGATCTTGTTCAGGATGGGCACCACTTCCAGCTCCATCTCCATGGCGGTGTAGCAGTTGGCCAGAGTCTGTGCCTCAACCCCCTGACCGGCATCCACCACCAGCAGAGCCCCTTCACAGGCCGCCAGGGAGCGAGAAACCTCGTAGGAGAAATCCACGTGGCCCGGGGTGTCGATAAAGTTCAGCTGATAGGTGTTACCGTCTTGTGCCTGGTAGTTCAGGGTCACACTCTGTGCTTTGATGGTAATGCCGCGCTCGCGCTCCAGATCCATGGAGTCAAGCACCTGAGCCTGCATCTCGCGGTCGGACAGGCCGCCACAAGTCTGGATCAGACGGTCCGACAGGGTCGATTTACCGTGGTCGATGTGCGCAATAATCGAAAAGTTACGAATGTGTTTCATCGAGCAAGAATCACTCAAAATTAAGTTAGGGTCGGATATGAGGGCAGGATTTTACTGGATAACCAGGTCGACGGCCAATCTTTAGTCGGCGGGCACCAGAAATAGCGCCTTGTCTGGCGGGCCCTCGGCACCAAAACGGCGGCGACGGGGCCAGAAAAGGGGAGCGCCGCTCAGGAGAGGTGGCGGGTATTGAGTACCACACCGAGCATGCGGGGACCATATTCCCCTTGCTCGAGCCGGGCAGAAAAGTAACGAACCAGTAAAAATCCGACTGTGCCTCCCAGCAGGCAGCTGAGGATGGTGACGCCCTCCCCCGCCGATAGCAGCGGCGCCAGCCAGAGCTGACCGAGCAGGGCACCGAGCAGCAGGCAGAACAACGGCAGCACATAGACCAGGGCAGCACCCCGCAGTATGCTCGCCTGGGGAATGCCGAGCCTGATTTGCTGACCAACCAGGACCTCGGCGGTCAGCGCCACCCGCAGTCGCTGCGACTTCAGGGAAAAGGCCTTGGCGACTGTGCCGGTACCGCAGTTGGACTGCTGATGGCAGCCGCTGCAGGCGGAGCGCCGTTCGCACTCCACCCAGGCATAGGCCCCCTCGACGGCCACCACTGTTGCCAGCTCTTCGCTCATGTTACTCACAGGATGACTCCAGACGAACGGCTATGGATTTACCCGATCTCAGCACGGTCGTCCCGGTTCGGCAAGTGGCAGCATGCCACCTCACTGTACCGCCTCGTTGCGGGCCAGCGGCTGCACCGACTCGGCGATGCGCTTGGCCGTCTCGGTGGGAACTTCCCCGACCACGGTGATCTCCACCCCGACCTCGTTGACGAAACTCACCAGCGAGGTGGCTCCCTGGCGGATCAACTGCTGGCGCACCGCCTGCTTGGGATCGACCCGGGAGACATAGACGGAGAGATCCACCACACCGTCAGACAGCATCATGTAGTCCACCGGCAGGCTGGTGCTGACCAGCTGGTGCCTGTCCTGAGAGAGTACCTTGAATCCACCCGGCAGCCAGGTCAGGTGCCAGCTCAGGGTCTGCTGGGGTGCGGGATAGGCGTCTTCCAATGCCAGCGCATCGGGCAGCTTGCTGCGGGCCAGGGTGACAAGCCAGGGCGCCGGCGCCGGCTGCCTGTCCAGATCCACACCCAGCACCTGTTCGACCAGGTTACCCTCCTTGTCCACCATGTCCACCCGCAGCAGCAGATGACTCTGCTCGTCGACCCAGAGCACAAAGCCATACTTGTCCGCCTCCTTGGGCACCAGTCTCACGACCTGAGCCACCAGGCCGGCCACCCGGCTGCGACCGGCCAGCACGGGATCATAGCTCTCCAGCACCCGGGGCAGCGGCATCTTCACCAGGCTCGACCAGACGCCCGGGAAACGCGCCCCCTTGAGGGTGTAAGGTTCGTGGGTGTTTTCAAAGAAGGTGTATTCGTTCTGGCGTTGCAGGTACTCCACCGCCTTGCCGTCGAGATAACTCAGATGAGCGACCTCTTTGCCATCGATCACCCCGTGGCTGAAGCGAATGGGCTCGAGGCGTCCCTGACGGGCCTTGACCATGGACAACTCAAAATTTTGTTGCGAAACGGCACTCTGCATCTGCTGCAACAAGGCCTCGGCCGACAGATCGTCGGCCGAGGCCTTGGCACAAATCAGCAGGAGAGAGGCCAGCAGAATGAGGCTGGACTGGCGCACGGTCTGATCCCTAAAGATGCGTTATTCCTGAATCTGCTTGTCTTGCAGCAGACGCTGTTGCAATTGATGGTCTCGCAGGAAGGCGTTGATACGCTCGCGCTGCTCCTGCATCTGTTGCTCGTTCAAGCCTTGCTGGCGAGGAGTGGCACGGTTGCCCTCCTGGGGATAGTGCACGCTCACTGGCGTCGCACTGCCACCGACCGGTATGGTGTTGAGCACAGGGTTGGCCGGCATGCCGTCGTTGCCCTGGTACTGTTGCACCCCGAAGATGACGGCGGCAGCCACGGAGGCGGCAATGGCATACTGACCCATTTGCTGGCCAAAGCGACGGATCAAAGGCACCACCTTGCCAGCTGGCTTCACCTGAGGTGCAACAGGTTGCACCGGCTTGGGCGCCAGTATGACGGGTTCGTCTTCCAGTGCCAGCATGATGCTGTCACTGAGATCCAGTTGCAGATTGACCGGCAGGTCTCCCCGCATGGCATCACCGATCAGATGGTAACGAGCCCAGGTATCTTGCAGAGCGGGATCCGTTCCCAGCTCGTTCAGAACCTCCATGTCGCTGAGGTCACCATCCATCAGGGCTGAAAGTTGCTCTTTATTTGCCATAAGTTTGCCTGTCTTTCCCCAGTTTAATTCTCGATCAGAGGTTGCAGCTTTTTGTCGATTGCTTCCCTCGCCCGAAAGATACGGGATCTCACCGTACCCACAGGGCAATCCATGATCTCCGCAATCTCTTCGTAGCTCAGCCCTTCCATTTCACGAAGGGTGATCGCTGTTCTCAAGTCTTCTGGCAAGGCTTCTATGGCGGCAAACACAGTGCGCTTGATCTCGTCGGTCAGCGCCAGGTTTTCGGGGGTGGCCACTTCTTGCAGGGCTTCACCACCACCATAATATTCAGCCTCGTCCGCTTCGACATCACTACTGGGCGGTCTGCGCCCCTGTGAGGTCAGGTAATTTTTGGCCGTGTTCACGGCGATCCGATACAACCAGGTGTAAAACGCGCTCTCGCCACGGAATGTCGGCAACGCACGGTAAGCCTTGATAAAGGCCTCCTGCGCCACATCCGGTACATCGCCCGGATTGTTGACATACCTGGCCACCAGGTTGACCACCTTATGCTGGTATTTTTTTACCAACAGGTTGAATGCATTTTTATCGCCACGCTGGACCCGTTCAACCAGCTGTTCGTCCAGTAGATTCTGGTCGCTCATCAGAGCCGTAAAACCCCCATCAGGTTATCGTTCTTCTTTTCCGGCCCCTTCTAAGCGCACAAGTTCAGACAGGGAGAATCAGAGAAAGTTCGCTTGCATTGAAAAAAATGTGATGCGGGCTGCATCACAACCCCCCTTGGGCTACCATGGGGCCAGTTCTTAATCCAGGCCAATGATACTTATGAAAGCAAGTGTTGAATACCTTTGCGACGTACTGATCATTGGCAGCGGTGCCGCCGGTCTGTCCCTCGCGTTGCGATTGGCAGACCAGGCCAAAGTCCTGGTTCTGAGCAAGGGGCCCATCAGTGAGGGGGCCACTCTCTATGCGCAAGGAGGCATCGCTGCCGTGTTCGACGAGACCGACAGCATCGAATCCCATGTGAGCGACACGCTCAACGCCGGCGCCGGGTTGTGTGACCCGGCGGTGGTGGAGTTCACCGCTCGCAACGCCCGCGACTCCATCCAGTGGCTGATCCAGCAGGGTGTTCCCTTCGATCAGGAAGAGGATGCCGAGGGGGAATCCCACTATCACCTGACCCGGGAAGGGGGTCACAGCCATCGCCGCATCTTCCACGCGGCGGACGCCACCGGCAAGGCGGTGCAGCTCACCCTGATCGATCAGGTCCGCTCCCACCCCAACATCCAGCTGATGGAGCGCTTCAACGCGGTCGATCTCATCACCACCCGCAAGCTGGATCTGCCGGGCAACAGGGTGCTCGGCGCCTACGTCTGGAACCGCAACGTCGAACAGGTCGAGGTGATCCGCGCCCGTTTCGTGGCGCTGGCCACCGGCGGCGCCTCCAAGGTGTATCAGTACACCTCCAACCCGGATGTGAGCTCGGGGGATGGCATCGCCATGGCGTGGCGCGCCGGCTGCAGGGTGGCGAACCTGGAGTTCAACCAGTTCCACCCCACCAGCCTGTTCCACCCCGATGACCCCAACTTCCTGCTGACCGAAGCCCTGCGCGGGGAAGGGGCCTATCTGCGCCGTCCCGACGGCAGCCGCTTTATGCCGGATTTTGATCCCAGAGGGGAACTGGCGCCGCGGGATATAGTCGCCCGCGCCATCGACCACGAGATGAAGCGACTCGGGGCGGATTGCATGTATCTGGACATCAGCCATAAACCGGCGGATTTCATCATCAAGCACTTCCCGACCATCTTTGAGCGCTGCCTCGCGGTCGGCATCGACATCACCAAGGAGGCCATGCCCATCGTCCCAGCGGCGCACTACACCTGTGGTGGCGTGATGATAGACAACAACGGCCAGACCGATATCCCCGGCCTCTACGCCATCGGCGAAGTGACCTACACAGGGCTGCACGGCGCCAACCGCATGGCGTCCAACTCCCTGCTCGAATGCGTGGTCTATGCCCATCAGGCGGGGGCCGACATCCTGGCCAAGCTGCCCATGAGCGTGGAGCCGCCGAGCCTGCCCGCCTGGGACGAGAGCCAGGTGGATGACTCGGACGAACAGGTGGTGATCCAGCACAACTGGCACGAGCTGCGGCTGATGATGTGGGATTACGTGGGGATAGTGCGCACCAACAAGCGCCTGGCCCGGGCCAAGCGCCGCATCGACCTGCTCAAGCAGGAGGTGCAGGAGTACTATGCGAACTTCCGCGTCTCCAACAACCTGCTGGAGCTGCGCAACCTGTTGCAGGTGGCCGAGCTTATCGTCAACTGTGCCCTGGAGCGCAAGGAGTCACGCGGACTGCACTACAACCTCGACTATCCGGACATGCAGCCGAACCCCAAGCCGACAGTGCTGACACCGGATCGGGAGTGATCCGGCACAAGCCAGAGGCGTGCTGTGGACTGCACTGCCTGCCCCCGGACTACCCGGACAGGCAGCCGAACCTCAGGCAGACAGTGCTGACGCCGGATCGGGAGTAAACGACGCCCACCGCCGTCCCTCAGATGACCCCGCCCCGGCGGGGTCATCTGTTATGGGGGGAAGCCGGGGGGTTGGAGGGGGCCAGGTGAATGGCGCGGGCCAGGGCGCGGTAGTGCTCGGGTGCCAGGGCGTCGGAGAAGAGCCAGAGGTGACGCTCGGCGCCCTCTTCCGTCACCAGCCTCAGCCAGAGCACCCCGGGCAGGATGCGGCTGCGGTCATCCAGTCGATGACGTCGCCCTTGCCACTCCAGCCACTCCCCGTCCCAGAGCAGCGGGTCACGCCCCTGGGTGACGGGGCGCCAGGCCAGCCAGAGCCCCAGCGACCAGCAGGGGAGAAACAGCCCCCATTGCCAGCCATGGATCAAGGCGGCAACCGGCCAGAGCAACAGCAGAAACAGGGCAAGCAGCAGCATGCGCTGCCGCCGGGAGGGGATGACGGGCATCAGGACCCGCATCGGGGATCAGCTCAGACGATCGTGACGGGCCTGATTGCGCTCCAGGATCAGGGGGATCATGGCGGCGAAATCGGGGTCGCTCGGCACACCGTGGCCCATGCTCCAGCGGAACAGCTCGGGATCCTCGCACGCCAGCAGGCGGATGAAGGTCTGCTGCTGAGCTTCGCTCAGGGAGTCGAACTCGTGCTCGAAAAAGGGCATAAAGATCACATCCAGCTCGAGCATGCCGCGACGGCAGGCCCACTTCAGGCGGGACTTTTCAATTGGGCTCAACATGGAACTCTCCTTACAAAGACCCGAGGATGGTAGCAGCTGGATTTTCCGGCTGACAAACATTCCTTACGTCTTTACCATGCAGGTCACATACTTTCTGTCTCTGGAATACCATCGTGAGCCTGCCGACCCCTGTTCTTCCTGCCGAGCCAACCCTGTTTCCCCTGACCGATCTGGCCATCACCCGCCTCACCGGCAATGATCGCGTGAAATATCTGCAAGGCCAGGTCACCTGCGACGTCAACGCCCTGCAACCTGGCCAGAGCACCCTCGGCGGCCATTGCGATCCCAAGGGCAAGCTGTGGAGCGATTTTCGCCTGCTCTGCCTCGACGAGAGCCTGCTGCTGCTGACCAAGCCGTCGGTGCTGGCGCGCCAGTTGCCCGAACTCAAGAAGTTTGCGGTGTTCGCCAAGGTGGAGATCGGCGAATTCCAGGGCCAGGTGGTCGGCCTGGCCGGTCAGGGCACGGATGCCTGGATCGCGGAGCAATACGGCCTTCAGGAAACCGGCCTTGTCGAGGGCGGCATGGCGGTCAAGGTGGAGGCCGATCGCTGGCTGCTGGCAAGCGAATCACCGCTGGCGCTGGGCCTGCCTGCTGGCGACGAAGCGCTCTGGTGGGGTCTGGACATCAAGGCGGGGATCCCGCACCTGGAGGCGGTCCATCAGGGTGAGTACATTCCCCAGATGCTGAACCTGCAGGCCCTGGAGGGGATCAGCTTCACCAAGGGCTGCTACATGGGGCAGGAGATAGTGGCCCGCGCCAAGTATCGCGGCGCCAACAACCGCGCCCTCTTCGTGCTGGCCGGGCAGGCTAGTGGCCCCGTTGCCAGCGGCGATACCCTGGAGATCCAGCTCGGTGACAACTGGCGGCGCAGCGGCATGGTGCTGAACGTCTGGCAACAGGATGGCCAGCTGTGGCTCACCGCCGTGCTGCCAAAAGACACCGAGGCTGACGCCAGCTTCCGCCTCAAGCAGGAGGAAGGTTCCCGCCTCGCCCTGCAGCCCCTGCCCTACTCCCTGACCGAATAAGGTCGGCTAACGAGGCACCCGCGCCAGCAGGGCCTCCTTCAGCCAGCGCCCCGCCTGCCCCAGCGGGCGGGCGCGATACCACTGCAACTCCAGCTCCAGCTCGGCCTGGGGAATGAAATCCGGCTTGAGCACCACCAGCTCCCCCCGCGCCAGCGGCCGGTGCAGCAGAAACTCGGGCACCGCAGACCACCCCAGCCCCAGCTTGACCAGCTCCAGGATCCCGAGATCCCCCTCGACCCACCACACCTGGGACGAGAGGCGAAAGCGATGGCGCTCCGTCCCCTCCCGCCGTCCCGTCACCATCAGCTGGCGGGCCCCCTGCAGGTCGCTCTCGTGCAGCGGCGTCTTGTGGGCCAGGGGGTGATCCGGGGAGACCACCAGGGGCATGGCGACGCTCCCCAGGGAGCGGGAGACCAGCTCCCGCTCCGGGTGCGCCTTCTGGTAGCTGATGCCGAGCTGGGCCCGCCCGCTCTTGAGCAGCTCGGTCACATCCTCCATCAGCGGGAACAGCAGCTCCAGCTCCACAGTCGGATAGCGGCCGGCAAACTCCTCCAGCAAGGCACCGAGCCAGGGCAGATGGGAGTCATCGTCGATGGCGAGCGTCAGGCGCGACTCTATGCCGCTGGCCAGCTCCCCGGCGATGGCTTGCAGCCGCTCGCTCTGGGCCAGCAGCACCCCCGCCTCCTGACTGATGCGGGCCCCCGCCTCGGTCAGCACAGGGTAGCGGCCGCTGCGATCAAACAGCTCGAGGCCGAGATCTATCTCCAGGTTGGCGATGGCGGTGCTCACCACCGACTGCGCCTTGCCCAGGCGGCGCGCCGCCGCCGAGAAGGATCCCGTCTCGGCCGCCGCCAGTAACGCCTTGAATTGTTCCAGTGAAGGGGTCATCCGTCTGCTCCAGCCCTGTTATTGCACCCAGATCCATCTATTTTAGCGATAGATACCAACGTGAACCTATCGAAAAATAGCGATAAATTGGCCGCCATACACACCCGAAAAGAGAAATAGAGAGACAGACAATGCGTAATACCCGTGATCGCCTGCGCCACGCCATCGGCTTCGAATTGATTGGCCTGCTGATCGCCGCCCCCCTGGCAAGCTGGGTCACCGGCGTCGGTCTCAACCACATGGGGCCCCTGGCCCTGTTCTTCTCGGTGGTCGCCACCGTCTGGAACTATGTCTACAACATAGGGGTGGACAGGCTGCTGCTGCGCCTGCAGGGCCACACCCACAAGACGCTCTGGCAACGGGTGCTGCATACTTTCGGTTTCGAGGGGGGCTTGCTGATCGTCGCCCTGCCGGTGATGTCCTGGTGGCTCGATATCGGCCTGCTGGAGGCGCTGGTGCTGGATCTGGGCTTCGTGCTGTTCTACCTGGTCTATGCCTTCGTCTACAACTGGAGCTATGACAAGGTGTTCCCCATCCCGGGCCAGGGGGCACAGCGGGTCACGGGGTGACAAGAGAAGGGATAAAACGAGGCACCATCATGCGACTGGCATGATGGTGCTGATCTGGATCCTCGAGGGGCAGGTATTCAGGCTTGCGCCTTCACCTCGTCGGCAGGGGCCTCAGTCTGGGCCGCTTCCTGGTTCAGCATGGCCTCGAGGTCGCTCTGATACTGGTTCAGCATGCGCTGGGCCGCGACCATGTCTCCCTTGTGCAGACGCTCGAACAGATGGTGTTGCACCACGCCGTTGAGGTACTCCACAGTGATGGGTTGCTCCAGGGCAGACAGCAACTCTTCTTTTTCCAGCTCCGCATTGATTTCATCGACACTGGTACGCAGCAGACCGGCCAGTTGCACCAACATGCGGCGCTCGCCTTCACGCAACAGGCTCAACATGCGGTTTCTCTGCTGCTCATTCTGTTGGGTCATACATTTCCTTACGTAGAGTGGGAACAAGCCCGCTCATTCTGCCCTGTCCTTTTCACAGCGTCTATCTCGGGCGCATCACTAATTGAGCGTCCCGCCAGCCGGGTGCGGGCCGGGTGCTATTTGCCCCTTTGCCCGGTATAGTAACCGCTGTTCCAGAGGGCCCTTGCGCCCCCGCTGACGAGACTGCCAACCCCATGACCGACGCCATTCTGGTGCTCTGCACCTGCCCCGATGAAGCCAGTGCCGACCACCTCTGCGAGCAACTGCTCAACCAGCGCCTCGCCGCCTGCATCAATCAGTTGCCGGGGCTCACCTCCGTCTATCGCTGGCAGGGGAAGATAGAGCGGGCACGGGAGATCCAGCTCATCATCAAATCCCGCCAGCCGCTCTTTGCCGAGCTAGAGCGGTGCATCCTGGCTCACCACCCCTACCAGGTGCCGGAGATCCTGGCGATCCCCGCCAGCCAGGGTCATCAAGCCTACCTCGACTGGTTGACACAGGAGACCTCATGACTCTGCGATCCCTGCTCTCCCCCCTGTTGCTCCTGCTGAGCCTGCTCGCGGCCCCCGCCCAGGCCAGCAGCCAGGATCTGCTGAGCAGCCTCGGCATCGAGGCCAGTGCCCAGCCCAAGTTTCTGAAAGTGGACGAGGCCTTCGTCCTCGAGAGCGAGCAGCAGGGAAACAAGCTGCTGCTGACCCTGCGCCTCGCCGACGGTTACTACCTCTATCGCCACAGCATCAGCGTCAAGGGGGAGAACCTCGCCTTCGAGCCCCTCGCGCTGCCTGCGGGCACAGAGCATGAGGATGACTTCTTCGGCAAGACCCGGGTCTTCTATCAGGAGCTGCAGATCCCCGTCACCTTGACCCAGGTGGGGGACTCCGCCAGCCTGCAGATAAGCTATCAGGGGTGCACCGAGGGCCTCTGCTACCCCCCCACCGACAAGCGGATCCCGGTGCAGCCCCTCGCGGCCACTGGCGACGCCGGGCAAACAGACCCCGCAGATGCCACAGAGGCGCCGACCGGCAGTCAGCAGGATAGGCTGGCGGCCGCCCTCGGCAGCCAGGGCTTCTGGCTCAGCATCGCCGCCTTCTTTGCGCTGGGACTGGGGCTCGCCTTCACCCCCTGCGTCTTCCCCATGTACCCCATTTTGACCGGCATCATCGCCGGTGCCGGCCAGCACCTCTCCACCCGCCGCGCCTTCCTGCTCTCCTTCGTCTATGTGCAGGGGATGGCGGTCACCTATACCCTGCTCGGGCTGGTGGTCGCCTCGGCTGGCTTGAAGTTCCAGGCGGCGCTGCAGCACCCCTATGTGCTGATCGGCCTCTCGGTGATGTTCGTGCTGCTGGCCCTCTCCATGTTCGGGCTCTATACCCTGCAACTGCCGAGCAGCCTGCAAACCCGGCTGTCCGGCCTCTCCAACCGCCAGCAGGGCGGCTCCGTGGTCGGGGTCGCCATCATGGGGATGATCTCCGGCCTGGTCTGCTCCCCCTGCACCACGGCCCCGCTCTCCGGGGCGCTCATCTACGTGGCCCAGAGCGGCGATCTCTGGCTCGGCGGGGCGGCCCTCTATGCCCTGTCGCTGGGCATGGGGCTGCCGCTGCTGCTGCTCGGCACCTCGGGGGGCAAGCTGCTGCCCAAGGCGGGCGCCTGGATGGATGTGATCAAGCAACTCTTTGGCTTTGCGCTGCTGGCGGTGCCGATCCTGCTGCTGTCACGGCTCTTGAGCGACCAGGTCGCCACCCTGCTCTGGCTCGGCTGGGCACTGCTGCTGTGTGGCTATCTCTATCATCACAACCAGCATCGCCCCCACTCGGTGGGCAAGAGCCTCGGCGGCTTCGTGCTGCTGCTGGCGATGATGAGCCTGGTAGTAGTGGGCAAGGACCTGCTGCTGCCCGAGCCTGGCGTCAAGGCCAGCACCGGCACCCAGGCCCCCCAGTTTATCCGCATCAAGACCCTGGATGACCTCAAGACCCGGCTCGAGGCCGCTCGCGGCAAGCCGGTGCTGCTGGACCTCTACGCCGACTGGTGCGTGGCCTGCAAGGAGTTCGAACACAAGACCTTCAGCGATCCCGAGGTGCGGGCACGCTTCAATGACATGGTGCTGTTGCAGGCGGATGTCACCGCCAACGACGATGCCGACGTGGATCTGCTCAACGGCCTGAACGTGCTGGGACTGCCGACCCTGATCTTCTTCGATGCCGCAGGCAACGAGGTGAGCGGGCAGCGGGTGACCGGCTTCATGGAGCCCGCCGAGTTCCTCGGCCAGCTGGACAAGCTGCGCTGAATCATGGCGGCCCGCCTTGCCGCGCGGGCCGCCCTCTCCTCTGCGCGCTGATTTTTCTGGCCATCCCTTGTATATGACAGGCGCCATGGCAGAATTTGCCCTTTCCCGTCTCGCATCGTCCGGAGTTTTGATGAAAAAGTGGTTCATCCCCCTGCTGGCCTGCTGGCTCTATGGCTGCAACTCAGGTCCAGGTGAAGAGGAGATCCAGAGCCAGGTCACCGCCAGGCTGCAGGCCGACACTGATCCCGCCCTGTTCGAGATCAGCGACTTCGCCGTGCTCGGCAAGGAGGAGCGGATGGAGGGGGTCTATCTGGTCAAGGTGAGCTACCGGCTCCACTTCAAGCAGGGGCTGGATCAGTTGCAGGTGCTGCACGACGAGGATCTGGTCTATGACAGGGTCGGCCCCTTCCAGCAGGAGATGGCCCTGATGGAGCTGGAGCGCAAATACGGCGAATTCGAGGCAGGCCAGGCACTGGCGCAGGAGAGCCAGGTCTGGATGATGAAGACAGAGCAGGGCTGGCGCCTGGCAGAACCGGATCCGGCGCAGCAGGGATGAGTGCCCTCCTCCCTGCCGCCAGCCCCCGAAATACTCCTTAGAGCAGATCCTTCATTCTGTGCCACAGCATCCCGAGCGCCAGCAAGGGGGAGCGCAGGGCAGGCCCGCCGGGGAAGGTCATGTGAGGCACGCGGCTGAAGAGATCGAAGCCTCGACTCTCCCCCCTGATCGCCTCGGTCACCAGCTTGCCCGCCATGTGAGTGGCATTGAGGCCGTGTCCCGAGTAAGCCTGGGCATAGAACACGTTGGGGTACTCTTTGAGGCGCCCTATCTGCGGTAGCCGGTTGGCGCCTATGCCTATCATGCCCCCCCACTGAAACTCGATGGCGGTGCCCGCCAGCTCAGGGAAGACCCGCAGCAGCTTGGGCAGCATAAACGCCTTGATGTCCTTGGGATCGCGCCCCGAGTAGTTGCAGGCCCCGCCAAACAGCAGACGGCCATCGGCCGATAGCCGGTAGTAGTCGAGCGCCACGTTCTGATCGCACACCGCCATGTTTTGCGGCAGCAGCCGCTGGCGCAGCCGTTTCTCCAGCACCTGGGTGGCGAGGATATAGGAACCCGCCGGCAGCACCTTGCCCCCGAGTTCGGGATTGAGCTCATTGAGGTAGGCGTTGCAGCCGATCACCAGGTAGCTGGCGCGGCAACGGCCGTGGGCCGTGGTCACCTCGACCCGATCGCCATACTCGATGTGAGTCACCCTGGACTGCTCGAACAGGGCGACGCCCAGACTGGCCGCCGCGCGCGCCTCACCCAGAGCCAGGTTGAGGGGATGCAGGTGGCCTGAGCCCATGTCGATCATGCCGCCGATATAGCGATCCGACCCCACCACCGACCTTATCTCCCCCTTGGGGACCAGCTTGAGTTCGTGCCGGTAGCCCAGGCTGGCCAAGTGCTCGGCATCCTCCTCAAATCCCTTGAGGTGACGCGGCTTGGTGGCGAGATCGCAGTAGCCCCAGGTCAGGTCGCAGTCGATGTTGAACCGCGCGACCCGCTCGCGCACCAGCTGCACCGCCTCCAGCCCCATCAGGTCCAGCTCACGTACCCCTTGCTCGCCTATCCAGCGGGCAAACTGGCTGGTGTCGTGACCTATGCCGCGAATGAGCTGGCCGCCGTTGCGTCCCGAGGCCCCCCAGCCGATGCGGTTGGCCTCAAGCAAGACCACCTTGTAACCCGCCTCGGCCAGATTGATGGCAGTGTTGAGGCCGGTGAAGCCGCCGCCTATGATGCAGACGTCGGCATCCAGCTCACCGCTGAGCTCGGGCCACTGCTGATGGTCGTTGCGGGTGGCCGCGTAATAGGAGGCCACGTGCTCCTGGTATCCGTTGTGTCTTCCTGTCTGCATGCTCAGCATCCTGCCTTGGTTGCACTTGTTTACTAAATTAAACGGAGTGTCATCGATAATACCCAGCCCAGGGTCACCAATCCAGCCTGTCAGGATCACAGAAATGCAAAAGGTGTCCCGAAGGACACCTTTTTAGAGGCCAGCCGAGGCTGGCCGCAATGAAAGAGGCGCCCCGCAGGGCGCCTCTTCAGCAATCAAGATACGGTAACGAATTACAGTACGTTGATGGCGTTCAGGTCGGAGAAGGCTTTCTCCAGACGGGCGATCATGGAAGTCTGACCGGCACGCAGCCATACGCGCGGATCGTAGAACTTCTTGTTCGGCTTGTCGGCGCCTTCCGGGTTGCCCAGCTGGCCTTGCAGGTAGGCTTCGTTGGTCTTGTAGAAGTTCAACAGACCTTCCCAGGTAGCCCACTGGGTGTCGGTGTCGATGTTCATCTTCACGACGCCGTAGGAGATGGATTCGCGGATCTCTTCCAGGGTGGAACCTGAACCACCGTGGAACACGAAGTCCAGGGACTTGGCAGGCAGACCGAACTTCTCGGAAACGTATTTCTGGGAAGCGTCCAGGATGGACGGGGTCAGCTTGACGTTACCCGGCTTGTAGACACCGTGCACGTTGCCGAAGGAGGCAGCGATGGTGAAACGCGGGCTGATCTTGGACAGACGCTCGTAGGCGTAAGCCACGTCTTCCGGCTGGGTGTACAGGGCGGATTGATCCATGTGGCTGTTGTCCACACCGTCTTCTTCGCCACCGGTGCAACCCAGTTCCAGCTCCAGAGTCATGTTCATCTTGGCCATGCGGGTCAGATACTCGCAGCAGATGTCGATGTTCTCTTCCAGAGACTCTTCGGACAGATCCAGCATGTGGGAGGAGAACAGCGGCTTGCCGGTTTCAGCGAAGTGCTTCTCGCCCGCTTCCAGCAGACCGTCGATCCACGGCAGCAGCTTCTTGGCGGCGTGGTCGGTGTGCAGGATGACAGGTACACCGTAAGCTTCGGCAACGGCGTGCACGTGCTTGGCACCGGAGATGGCACCGATGATGGCAGCCTGCTGGCCTTCCAGCTTCAGACCCTTGCCGGCGGTGAACACGGCACCACCGTTGGAGAACTGAACGATGACCGGGGCTTTGACCTTGGCGGCAGCTTCCAGCACGGCGTTGACGGAGTCGGTACCCACGCAGTTCACGGCAGGCAGAGCGAAGCCGTTCTCTTTAGCGATGGCGAACACTTTCTGAACGTCATCACCAGTGATCACGCCGGGTTTTACGAAGTCGAAAATTTTCTTAGACATGTTTAATCGTCCTGTTCTCGTATGCCGTTAATAAAAAATGGGGGGTTCATCATGAACCGGCACAGCGGCCACATGATAAACGAAACGGGAGGCTTTTGCCCCCCGTCCCGGGTCAATTAGGCTTTGGCGCGTTCTTCAAGAATCGCGACAGCCGGCAGTACCTTGCCTTCTACGAACTCCAGGAAGGCGCCGCCGCCGGTGGAGATGTAGGAGACCTTGTCGGCGATGCCGAACTTGTCGATGGCAGCCAGAGTGTCACCACCGCCAGCGATGGAGAAGGCCGGGGAAGCGGCGATGGCTTCGGCGATCACCTTGGTGCCTTCGGCGAACTGGTCGAACTCGAACACACCGACCGGGCCGTTCCACAGTATGGTCTTGGCGTTCATGATGATGTCGGCCAGGGCCTTGGCAGAGTCAGGGCCGATGTCGAAGATCATGTCACCGTCGGTCACGTCAGCGACGGACTTGATGGTGGCCGGAGTGGACTCGGAGAACTCGGTACCTACAACCACGTCTGTGGTCACCGGAATGTTGGTCTCGGCAGCCAGCTTCTTGGCGGTGTCGATCAGGTCGTGCTCGCACAGGGACTTGCCAACGTTGTGACCGGCAGCGGCGATGAAGGTGTTGGCGATGCCACCACCGACCACCAGCTGGTCAGCGATCTTGGAGAGAGATTCCAGCACGGTCAGCTTGGTGGAGACCTTAGAGCCGCCAACGATGGCAACCATGGGGCGCTCGGGCTTCAGCATGGCCTTGCCCAGGGCATCCAGTTCACCGGCCAGCAGGGGGCCTGCACAGGCAACCGGGGCGAACTGGGCCACACCGTAGGTGGAACCTTCGGCGCGGTGAGCAGTACCGAATGCATCCATTACAAAGACGTCACACAGGGCGGCGTATTTTTTGGCCAGCTCTTCGGTGTTCTTCTTCTCGCCTTTGTTGAAACGGCAGTTTTCCAGCACAACCAGCTCACCGGCGGCGACATCTACGCCATCCAGGTAATCCTTGGCCAGGCGCACCGGGCAGGACAGAGCGTCTTTCAGATAGTTGACTACCGGGGCCAGGGAGAATTCTTCGTTGTATTCACCCTCGGTCGGACGACCCAGGTGGGAAGTGATCATCAGCTTCGCGCCCTTTTCCAGAGCCAGCTTGATGGTCGGCAGGGTAGCCACGATACGTGCGTCGGAGGTGACCTTGCCGTCTTTTACCGGCACGTTCAGGTCAGCACGGATCAGAACGCGTTTACCCGCCAGATCCAGGTCGGTCATCTTGATAACAGACATATTCAGTCCTCTATATATTTTCAGGTAATGTTAAAAAAACAGTAACCTTGCGCCCGGTGCAGGCTCTCAGCCTGCGGCCATCATGGCCCGGGTGGTATCCAGCATGCGGTTGGCGAAGCCCCATTCGTTATCACACCACATCAACATCTTGACGAGGTTGGCATCGCTCACCCGGGTCTGGGTACCATCAATGATGCAGGAGTGTGCATCATGATTAAAGTCTACGGAGACCAGCGGCTCTTCCGTGTAGTCCAGGATACCCTGTAATGTACCTCTGGATGCCCGTTGCAGGGCTTGAT
Source organism: Aeromonas ichthyocola (assembly GCF_046087985.1). Classification (NCBI taxonomy): domain Bacteria; kingdom Pseudomonadati; phylum Pseudomonadota; class Gammaproteobacteria; order Aeromonadales; family Aeromonadaceae; genus Aeromonas; species Aeromonas ichthyocola. The sequence continues at coordinate 381,029 of NZ_JBJSWH010000004.1, read as the reverse complement.
TTACGTCACTAACTGTCACTTTTTTACGAACAGTAATGCTCAGATCCATGGCGGTGACGTTGATGGTCGGCACCCGCACCGCGATCGCCTCGAACTTGCCGGCGAAGTGGGGGAGGATTCGCTCCAACCCCTTTGCCAGCTTGGTATCCACCGGGATGATGGACTGGCTTGCGGCCCGGGTTCGACGCAAGTCGCTGTGATAGGCATCGATGACTTGCTGATCGTGCATGGCCGAATGAATTGTCGTAATAGTACCACAATTTATCTCGAATTCTCGATGCAATGTTTCGATGACGGGCACCACACAGTTGGTGGTACAGGAGGCATTGGAGACGATCCGCTCCCGTCCCGTCAGCACCTGATGGTTCACCCCGTAGACTATGGTCGCATCCACATCCGCATCCGCCGGATGGGAGAAGAGCACCTTGCCCGCCCCCGCCCCCAGATGCAGTTCGGCATCGGCCCGGGAGCCGAATACCCCGGTGCAGTCCAGCACCACATCCACCCCCAGCGCCCGCCAGGGCAAGCGCGACGGATCCCGTTCGGCAAACAGGGAGATGAGATCCTCCCCCACCAGCATGCTGTTGCCCGCGAGCTGCACCGGATAGCCGAAGCGGCCGTGGCTGGTGTCGAAGCGGGTGAGGTGCACCATGGCCTCGGGGGCCGCCAGCTCGTTGATGGCGACTATCTTAAGCTGGTTATCGCGGCCGCTCTCGTAGAGGGCCCGCAACACGTTGCGACCGATGCGCCCGTATCCGTTGATGGCAATCTTGATCATGAAAAATCTGTGTCCTTACCTGCGACAAAGTGACGGGCCCCTGACTGCTTCAAGACAGCAGGGCCTCCCGGAAGACGCCCCTGGCCAGCAGCGCTGCCCCGAACACACCGGCACTGTCACCCAGGGCCGGGGCAATGATGGGGGTGGCGAAGCGGGGATTGAACAGAAATGGCAGCACTGTCTGCCGACCGACGCTGTAGAGACTCTGCACGTTGCCCACACCACCGCCGATGACGATGACGTCCGGATCCAGGATGTTGACCACGTTGGCCAGGGCCTGACCGAACAGCAGGTGCAGCCGATCCATGGTGAGTTTGGCCACATGATCGTGAGCCGTCGCCGCCGCTATCTGGGCGAGGGAGAGGTGGCGCTTGGCCTTGGCTTCATACCAGGCCTCCAGCGCCGGGCCGCTGATGAAGGTTTCGACGCAGCCGCGCTTGCCGCAGTAGCACTCGGGACCGTCGGGGGAGAGCACGTTGTGGCCCCACTCCCCGGCGATGCCGTGATGGCCGTTGAGGATCTGGCCGTTGATGACGATGCCGGACCCAACCCCTGTGCCCATGATGATGCCGAACACCACTTTCGCTTCGGGATGCTGCTGGCGCACCGCCCCCAGATGGGTTTCCGCCAGGGCGAAGCAGTTGGCGTCGTTGGCGATCAGCACAGGAATGCCGAGCCTGCGCTCCAGATCTTCCTTGAACGGCTTGCCGTTGAGCTCTGTGGTGTTGCAGTTTTTCATCAGCCCGGTCTGGGGATCCCGCGCCCCCGGGGTGCCCATGCCGAGGATGGCGGGACGCTGGCCGAGCCGCTCGGCGCACTCGTCCACCAGCTTGGCGATCTGGCCTATCATGTGCTCGTAACCGCCACGGCGCTCGGTGGGAATGCGATGGCGCAGCAGCACCTCGTCACCCTCGAGCACCACGCACTCGCACTTGGTTCCGCCAAGGTCGATTCCCCAGTCCCATGCACTCTTGCCCATCCTGCCTCCTGCAATGTTCAACGACGCCCTCACCCAGCCGTCAGGAGGCGTACTCGCCCATCCTGTCCACGACCCTGTTCAGTGGTGGTGCAGTGTAACCCGAGCGGTGACCAGGATGCAGCCCCCGCGAGGCCGGGCAGCAAAACGGGGCCCGCAGGCCCCGTTCTCATTATGCAGTCTGCCGCGCTCAGCGGCCGTGGTACTGAGCCGACAGCTCGTGCACCGCATTGACAAACACCCCGGCGTGCTCCGGGTCCACATCCTGATGGATGCCGTGACCCAGGTTGAAGACGTGGCCGTTGCCGCTGCCAAAGCCCGCCAAGATGGTGGCGACCTCTTCGCGGATGCGCTCAGGGGCGGCGTAGAGCATGGAAGGATCCATGTTGCCCTGCAGCGCTACCTTGTCGCCAACCCGGCGCTTGGCATCCGCTATGTCTATGGTCCAGTCCAGCCCCAGGGCGTCGCAGCCGGTGGCGGCGATCTGCTCCAGCCACTGGCCGCCGTTCTTGGTGAACAGGGTGACCGGCACACGGCGGCCCTCATTCTCACGGATCAGGCCATCGACGATCTTGTGCATGTACTGCAGGGAGAAGTCGCGGTAATCCCGCGGGGTCAGCACGCCGCCCCAGGTGTCGAACACCATGACGGACTGGGCACCGGCCTTGATCTGGGCGTTGAGATAAGCAATCACGCTGTCCGCCAGCTTGTCGAGCAGCAGGTGCAGGGTCTGCGGCTCTGCGTACATCATCTGCTTGATCTTGGTGAACGCCTTGGAGCTGCCCCCCTCCACCATGTAGGTGGCCAGGGTCCAGGGGCTGCCGGAGAAGCCGATCAGCGGCACTTCGCCCTTGAGCTCGCGGCGAATGGTGCGCACCGCGTTCATCACGTAACCCAGCTCGTCTTCCGGATCCGGGATGGGCAGCGCCTGCACGTCGGCCATGGACTTGATGGGGCGCTCGAAGCGCGGGCCTTCCCCGTGCTCGAAGTAGAGGCCCAGCCCCATGGCGTCGGGCACGGTCAGGATGTCGGAGAAGAGGATGGCGGCATCGAGGGGATAGCGGCGCAGGGGCTGCAGGGTGACTTCACAGGCCAGCTCGGCGTTGCGGCACAGGGACATGAAGTCCCCCGCGACGGCGCGGGTCGCCTTGTATTCCGGCAGGTAGCGGCCAGCCTGACGCATCATCCACACCGGGGTCATGTCCACATCCTGGCGCAGCAGGGCACGCAGGTATCGATCGTTCTTCAGCTCTTTCATCCCAGTTCCTGAGTTCATATCCAGCATAAAATGGCGGATATGATACCACTTTGTGCGAGGCTGAGGGCGGCACAAACGCGCCGCAGGGTCGCCGGAGTGCAAAGATGTGAGGGGGCGCAAACCAGGACCCCGCTTTTCAGGGCCTCGCCCTCACCGCTTCTCTGCGAGGCTCTGCTCGATCAGCCGCCGCGCTATGGTGCCGTGGGGGGGCAGCCGTGGCAGTTGGTCCGCCTCGAAGAAGTCGGCGGCCACCAGCTCGTCGTCCTGCACCTTGATCTCGCCGCTCTGGTAGTCGGCGGTGAAGCCCATCATCAGGCTGTGGGGGAAGGGCCAGGGCTGACTCGCCACGTAGCGCACGTTGCATACCCGGATGCCGCTCTCCTCGAACACCTCCCGCGCCACGCACTGCTCCAGGTTCTCCCCAGCCTCCACGAAGCCCGCCAGCACCGTATACATGGGATCGTCGGCCTGATAGTGACGGCGATGGGCCGCCAGCAGGATAGCCGGGCCCTTGCGCACCGCCACTATGATGCAGGGGGAGATGCGCGGGTAGACGACGTGACCATGATGGCACATCTGTGCCCACTCCCCGCTCTTGGGTGCCATGGGGGCGCCACACTCGCCGCAGAAGCGATGGCTGCGGCGGAAGGTGGCCAGCTGCCAGGCGCGGCCGGCGAGGCGAAAGCCCTCTTCATCGCCGGCCACCATCAGCTGGCGCAGCCCCACCAGGGGGCAGCTCCCGACATCCGGTCCCAGATCCAGCAGCTGGCAGGGCAACCCGTCCCACTCGTCGAAATGCTCGAAATGGGCGGTGTGCAGATGGGCGGGCAGGCAGGACTTGGGGCCCTGGGGGATCTGCCCCCGTTCATCCAGCAGGACGAGGTGATCGCCCCCCAGCACGAACCAGCGGGCCTGTTCGGTTGATGACATATGTGAAGGCTCTTGTTGAGAAGGGTACGCAGGGCACGGGATAGTTCGGCTCATCTTACGGCTGCAGAGGCCCCCTGGCGACCCCCGACCTGGTCAAGATCCCGCCCAGCTGCTCGCCCATGAAAAAAGGTCGCCCTGGCGACCTTTCTCGTTGCGACCGCCCGGGCGATCAATTCATCCAACGCTCGCTGCTCTTGCGACGACGGGGGAGCATGGGGAGCAGAATGCCGAGCAGTATGCCCCCCAGCACCATGGCACCACCGCGGATGAACCAGTCCATCTGCATGTCGTGCTCCTGGTTGTCATAGCTCTGGGTCAGGGCGTCGTTCTGTTCCTTGAGGCTGCTCATCTCTGTGCTCTGGCTGGCGAGCTGGGCCTTCAGGCTGGCGATCTCCTTGCTCTGCTCGGTGATCTGGCCATCCTTCTCGGCGAAACGACGCTCGTTGTCGCCATTGAGGTTCAGCAGGCGGGCCTTGGCCTCATCCAGCTCTTTCTGAACCTGGGGCAGACGCTCGCGCAGGCTGATCTCCGCCTGCAGTTCGCTGTTCTTGATCCAGCCTTCACGACCACGGCCGTCCACCACCTGGGTGAAACCGGCGTCGTTGTTCACCGCCTTGACCTCCAGCGGTTCACCGGCCTTGACGCTGCCGAGGATCCGGTACTGGGTGCCAGGACCGTTGTGGATATAGGTAAAGATGTTGTCTGAGACATAACGGGTATCGGCCAGTACCTGTTGGGCACACAAGCAGATCAAGATCCCGAGAAGGGCGCGCATGGTCGATCGATTCTCTTCGTTGAATTAGGTTGCAGGCCGAATGTTAAGCCGCCAGCGGGTCAAAGGACAAGCAAAGAAAAACGGCGCCCCCCTGACTGAGAGGCGTCTCACGGCTTCTCCGGTTTGCCACGCGACCATTCCAGACGCCGCAGGCTACTTCTGTTGCAATGCCTTCACCTCGGCGCGCAGGGCCTTCAGCTCCTGCAGCAGTTGCGCCTGCTGCTCGCTCTGCTGACGCCGCCATAGGGTGGTGTCGTCGTTGGTCTTGCCGGGATGCACGAACAGGCTGGCCATGAAACCGCTGAGGGCACCGAACAGACCCACACCAAACAGGATGAGCAGGCTGGCGACGAAGCGCCCCTCCTCCGTCCTGGGCACCAGATCCCCGTAGCCCACGGTAGACAGCGTCACAAGCGTCCACCAGAAGGCATCGTAGGGCGTCTGGATCAGGCTCCCTGGCTGGCCCGTCTCCAGCCAGTACATGACGCCCGAGCCCACCCCCAGCAGCAGGAAGAAGAGGAAGAGGATGCCGGACAAGGTGGTCTCGTTGCGCTCCCGGCGAAACATGACCAGCAGGTCCGGCCTGTCTCGCAGCAGCTGATAGACCCGCCACAGCTGGATCAGCCGTGCCCAGCGCAGCTGCTCCACCATGGGCAGGCTGCCCGGCAGATAGAACCAGTTGGCCTTGAAGAAGGCCATGCGATCGGGGGCCCTCACCCAGCCGTAGGCGAAGTGGGCGAGGAAGAAATAGCAGATCAGGCTGTCGACGTCATAGAAGAGTTGCAGGGTCTGCGGGCTCCACTCGCGGTGACCCCACCAGCGGGCGCAGACCAGACAAACGGAGATCACCGACAGAAACGCCATCAGCAGATCCATGGATCTCAGGCCAGAAGAGTGATGTCGCATACATTTTCCTACTTTAGGCACAGTGCGAATTAATAAAACGGAAGATAATGCCGATAGTCCTGAGGACAAAGGAAAAATGGCCATTAAGAAGGAGAAAGGTTATGCAGTTAAACTCGCTGGAGAGGCGAATGAGCAACATCCGACTGGTGCCCAAAGTGGTACTGCTCATGGTGTTCAGCACGCTGCTCTTGCTGGCCAAGCTCTGGTTCGATGCCAGCAACCTGGAAGCCACCCTGCTCGGCGAGGGCATAGACGCCGCCAAGGCCAATGCCATTGCCGATCGCCTGCTCTGGACCGGTCTGATGGAGACGGCGCTGATGGGGGTCGTCTTCGTGGTGCTGCTGCTGACCGGCTCACGCCTCATGGTCAAGCAGGTGCATTACCTGGTGGGGCTGCTGGAGCGCTTCGCCCGCAAGGATCTCAGCCACAGCGTGCTGCTCAAGTCCCGGGACGAGTTCGGTGACATCGCCAAGGCGGTCGCCCACTCCCAGGAGAACCTCAAGGAGGTGTTCGGCACCCAGCGCGCCGCCTGCAAGGAGCTCAACGACATCGCCTCCCAGGTGACTCTGTGCATGGATGAGGCCAACGAGGCGATCAACGAAGAGTTCACCCAGATAGAACAGCTCGCCAGCGCCATGAGCCAGATGGTGGGTGCCATTCGCGAGGTGGCCAACCATGCGGAGCAAGCCTCCCACGCCACCGCCGACGCCAGCGCCCTGGCCGAGGAAGGCAGCCGCTGCGTGGCCGCCACTGTCAGCACCATAGACACCCTCTCCGGCAACATCCAGCGCTCCTCCGCCGTGGTCAACGAGGTGGAGCACGGGGTCGATCGCATCGGCTCCGTGGTCGACACCATTCGCGGCATCTCGGAGCAGACCAACCTGCTGGCGCTGAATGCCGCCATCGAGGCCGCCCGCGCCGGCGAGGCGGGACGCGGCTTCGCCGTGGTCGCCTCCGAGGTGCGCGAACTCGCGAACCGGGCCCAGGCCGCCACCGTCGAGATCCAGAAGATGATTGAACAGCTGCAGGGCAGTGCCCGCACCGCCGCGAGCTGATGGAGCAGAGCGTGGCAGCAGGCCGACAAGGGGGTGGAACGGTTACTCAAGCCGGCACCCAGCTCGCCACCATAGTGCAGCGGGTACAGGGGGTGGCCGACATGAATCGCCAGATCGCCGCCGCCTCCGAGCAGCAGAGCTCGGTGGCCGAAGAGATGAACGCCAACCTGGAGCAGGTCAAGCAGGTGGTGGAAGGATCCGTGGTGGTGCTGCGGGAGCTGAAAGATGCCTCCGAACTGGTGGAGCACCACAGCCAGACGCTGGATACCCATATCCAGGCCTTCAAGCTGGCCTGATGGCATCAACCTGGTACGCACAAGGGCCCCGTCAGGGGCCTTTGTTATTGATATCACAGCAAGGTGTCAGACACAGCCAGACCCTGGACATCCATGTCACCCAGGCCTTCAAGCTGGCCTGATGGCATCAACCTGGTACGTACAAGGGCCCCGTCAGGGGCCTTTCTTATTGATATCACAGCAAGGTGTCAGACACAGCCAGACCCTGGACATCCATGCCACCCAGGCCTTCAAGCTGGCCTGATGGCATCAACCTGGTACGTACAAGGGCCCCGTCAGGGGCCTTTGTTATTGATATCACAGCAAGGTGTCAGACACAGCCAGACCCTGGACATCCATGCCACCCAGGCCTTCAAGCTGGCCTGAGGTCGTGATTTGAGTAAACTGGAAGGCCCCGCGAGGGGTCTTTTTTCATCTCATGTCACGGCAAGGAGCCAGGATGCAACACACCCAATCCCCACTGGAGATCAGCGACGACAAGGGACGGCTCGATGTCCCCCTCATTCACAGTTTCCTGTCCGAGGAGGCCTACTGGAGCCTCGGCATTCCCCTCTCCACAGTGCAGCGGGCCATCAATCATTCGCTGTGCTTCGGCGGCTATGTCGACGGCCAGCTGGTGGCCTTCGCCCGGGTCATCACAGACAAAGCCACCTTCGGCTATCTGTCCGATGTATTCGTGCTGCCTGCCCATCGCGGTCAGGGCCACAGCAAGGCCCTGATGGCCGCCATCCTGGCCCATCCCGCCTTGCAGGGGCTGCGCCGCCTCATGCTGGCCACCTCGGATGCCCAGGGGCTCTATGCCGGTTTTGGCTTCGCGCCGCCCCGCGCCCCTGGCAGCCTGATGGAAAAATACGACCCCGAGATCTATCTATCAGCACCCCTGAGCCTGCGCCGGCGGCCCATTTTCCCCGCCGGCTCATGCTTCTCTCTCCCGGGCTGTGACGCAGGCGCGGGACAATGCTAGATTGGCTGCCGGTGTTTTCATTCCCTCTGCAGACCCGTTAATCACAAGGACGGCAACCGTGGCCCAGCATTCCTCTTCTCTTCCCCCACCTCCGGCATCCCTCTCCACTCTGTCACCCCTGCTGCAGGATCAGGCCGGGCGCCAGTGGCAACGGCTGCTGGCGCTGGCCCCCGACTATGGCGATTTGCCCGCGCTGGAGCAGCAGACCCTGCTGACCCTGTTTGGCCTCTCGGATTTCGTCGCAGACTCCCTCATCAAGCAGCCGGAGCTGCTGGCGCAGACCCTGGCCTCCGGGGATCTGGCGCTGTCCGAGCGCTGGCCTGCCTACCAGGGCGATCTGGCGGCCCTGCTCGCCGAAGTCCATGACGAGGAGGCGCTCAAGCGGGTGCTGCGCCAGTTCAGACGCAGCCGCATGCTGGTGATCGCCTGGCGCGAGCTGCTGGGTCAGGCCCAGGTCGAAGAGAGTTTCATCCATCTCACCAGGCTCGCGGACGCGCTGATCTGCGGCGCCCGGGACTGGCTCTACGCCAGGCAGTGCGCCGAGCTCGGCACCCCCATGGACGGCAACGGCGATCCTCAGCCCCTGCTCATCCTCGGCATGGGCAAGCTGGGGGGCGGCGAGCTGAACTTCTCCTCGGACATCGACCTCATCTTCACCTTCCCCGACAACGGCTACACGGTCGGCGGGCGGCGCGAACTCGCCAACCAGCAGTTCTTCATCAAGCTGGGCCAGCGCCTGATCAACGCCCTGCACCAGCCCACCCAGGATGGTCAGGTGTTCAGAGTCGACATGCGGCTGCGTCCCTTCGGCGAGGCGGGGCCGCTCGCCATCTCCTTTGCCGCCATGGAGGATTACTACCAGCACCATGGCCGCAACTGGGAGCGCTACGCCATGGTCAAGGCCCGGGTGCTGGGGCCCCAGTGCGAACACGCCCAGGCCCTCACCGAGCTGCTGCGCCCCTTCGTGTTCCGCCGCTACATCGACTTTGGCGTCATCGACGGCCTGCGCCAGATGAAGGCGATGATAGCCGCCGAGGTACGCCGCAAGGGGCTGGAGGGCAACATCAAGCTGGGGGCCGGCGGCATCCGCGAGGTGGAGTTCATCGCCCAGGCGCTGCAGCTCATCCGTGGCGGTCGCGAGCCCGCCCTGCGGGTACGCCACCTGCCCGAGGCCCTGGCGGCCATAGCCCAAAGCGGCGCCCTCGATGAGGAGCGCTGCGCGCGCTTGCTCCAGGCTTATCGCTTCCTGCGCCGAGTCGAGAACATATTGCAGGAGATAGGGGATCAGCAGACCCAGACCCTGCCCACCGAGGAGCGGGATCGCCAGCGGCTGATCGCCGCCACCGGCTTCGCCGACTGGGACGCCTTCATGACGCACCTCGACGAGGAGATGGCCATAGTCCATCAGGAGTTCGTCGCCGTGGTGGGGGAAGAGAAAGAGGCCCCCGCCCACCTGGAGCAGCTCTGGCTCGATCTCTGGCGCACCGAGCTCGATGCCGCCGAGCTGGAGAAACTGCTCACCACCCAGGGAGTTAGCGATCCGGCTCCCCTCTGCGCCGCCCTGCTGCGCTTCAAGGAGGAGTACAAGCGCCGTCAGGTCGGGCCCCAGGGGCGCATCGCCCTGGACTGGCTGATGCCTGAGCTGCTGCGACTGGTGGTGGCGAGCCGTGAGCCCGCCCGCCTGTTCGAGCGGGTCTGCACCCTGCTGACCCGCATCTTCACCCGCAGCGCCTACCTGCAACTGCTGGCGGAGAACCCCGCCGCCCTGCGCCAGCTGGTGCGCCTGTGCGACGAGAGCAACCTGGTGAGCGAGCAGCTCGCCCGCTACCCCATCTTGCTGGACGAACTGCTGGATCCCCAGCACCTCTACCACCCCACCCCGCTGGATCAGTACAAGCCCCAACTGCGCCAGTTCCTGCTGCGCATCCCCGAAGAGGACGTGGAGCAGCAGATGGAGGCGCTGCGCCAGTTCAAGCAGGTACAGCTGCTGCGCATAGTCGCCGCCGACATCGCCGGCGCCCTGCCGCTGATGAAGGTGAGCGACCACCTCACCTGGCTGGCGGAGGCCATCACCGAAGAGGTCGTCAATCAGGCCTGGGCCCAGATGAGCGAGCGCTACGGGGTGCCCCCCGAGGTGGCACTGAGCGGCCAGCGCGGCTTTGCCGTGGTGGCCTACGGCAAGCTGGGCGGCATAGAGCTCGGCTACGGCTCGGATCTCGATCTCGTCTTCCTGCACGGCGGTGACCCCAACGGCTACACCGACGGGCGCAAGCCCATCGACAGCCGCCAGTTCTACCTGCGCCTGGCCCAGCGGATCCTGCACCTGTTCAGCACCCGCACTCCGTCCGGGATCCTCTACGAGATCGACATGCGGCTGCGCCCCTCCGGCGACTCCGGCCTGCTGGTCTCATCGCTGACCGCCTATGAGCAGTACCAGCAGCACGAGGCCTGGACCTGGGAGCATCAGGCCCTGGTGCGGGCCCGCCCCATCTATGGGGACGAGGGGGTCATCGCCGACTTTGCCCGCATCCGCCGCGCCGTGCTGGCCAAGGAGCGCGACCTCCCTACCCTGGCCCGCGAGGTGCGCGAGATGCGCCACAAGATGCGGGATCACCTGCTCAAGGCGGGCGAGGGGGAGTTCGATCTCAAGCAGTCCCCGGGCGGCATGGTGGACATAGAGTTCATCGCACAGTACCTGGTGCTGGCCCACGCCTGTGGTGAGCCTGAGGCCCTGACCCGCTGGTCCGACAACGTGCGCATCTTCGACGAGTGCGTGATGGCGGGGGTATTGACCCTGGAACAGGCGGAGGGGCTCAAACACGCCTATCTGGAGATCCGCAACCAGGGCCATCGTCTCAACCTCTCGGAGATCTCCCGCAAGGTGGGGGACGACCAGCTGCTGACCGAGCGGGGCCATGTGCTGGCGGTCTGGCAACAGCTACTGGGGGAGTAAGGCGCTCGCCGCATCAGCAACAAGGGGCGCCACGGCGCCCCTTGTTGCTGTCGGGAGACTGTGACCCCGGCCCTAGCGTCCCCCGGCCAGATCGATAAAGGTGCCTGTGGCATAGGAGGCTTGGTCCGACAGCAGCCAGGCGATGGCGGCGGCCACCTCCACCGGCTGACCGCCCCGCTGCAGCGGAATATTGCCCTTGATCCTGTCCACCCGACCGGGCTCGCCGCCATCGGCGTGCATCTCGGTATAGATAAAGCCCGGGCGCACCCCGTTGACCCGGATCCCCTGGGCCGCCACCTCCAGCGATAGCCCCCTGGTCAGCACGTCTATGGCCCCCTTGGAGGCGGCGTAGTCCACATACTCCCCCGCCGAGCCGAGGCGGGCGGCGGCCGAGGAGACGTTGACGATGGCGCCCCCGCTCGTCATGCGGCGCACCGCCTCCCGACAGCAGAGGAAGTAGCCGGTCACATTGGTGGTCAGGGTCTTGTTGATGCGCTCGGCGCTCATCTCCAGCACCTTCATCTGGGGCTGGAGTATGCCTGCGTTGTTCACCAGATGGGTGATCACCCCGAGCCGCGCGTCCATCTCCTCGAACAGGCGCACCACCTCGGCCTCCACGCTGACATCCGCCTGCACCGCTATGCAGGAGACCGGATGGCGGGCCCGGATCTCGGCCACCAGCGCCTCGGCGGACGCCCTGTCATGGCGATAGTTGAGGCAGAGGTGATACCCCTGCCCCGCCAGATAGCGGGCCGTCGCCGCCCCTATCCCCCTGCTGCCACCTGTGATCAGCACCTGCTTGTTCATGGACGCTCCCTGTTCCTTGTCTCTCGTCTCGACCCGGATATTACCCCATCCTCGGGGCCAACGCCTGGCCCCATAGCGCTATGTTCGGCAACAAAGAGCCCGCACTGGGCGGGCTCTTTATGGCGATAGGACGCGGGGCCAGGGTTATTTGAACAACCCCTTGAGCAGCTGATCCGCCACCCCCTTGATCTGCTCGTCGTCGGCCTTGTCTCCCAGCAATTTCTTGAGGCCGCGCTCTGCCTCCTTGCGGGCCTTCTCCTCCAGCACCTTGTTGTTGCTGAGCAGCTCCTTCACGTCGAGCCGGTAGCTCGGGGCCTGCCAGTGGCCGCCGATGCGCACCGGTATGGTGACGTCCTTGAGCTCATCCACGCTCTTGCCCCCCTGGCCCTTGCTGCTCTCCACCACAGAGGTGAGGAACAAGAAGTCGAGGGTCTCGGGCACCAGGGCGGTCTGGCCCTGCCCCTTCACCCGCAGGGCGGGCGCGAGCAGCTGGATGTCGTCGCTGCGAGCCACGCCATTGGCGATCTGGAAGTTGGCGGTCAGGGCGCTGAAGTCGGTCTTGCGCGCCTCCTTGACCTGATCCGCCCCCTTGCCGGTCAGGGTGGCCCGCGCCTCGCGGATCATCTCCGCCAGGTTGATGCCGTGCAGGGCGCCGTCGCTCAGCCTGAGGCTCAGCTTGCCCTGCATCTGGCTGCGCAGAGCCTGCTCGGACAGGCCTGTGCCCTGCACCTGCACCTCGAGATCCCCCTTGCCTTCCAGTCGATCGTTCTGGGCCAGGGTCTGCAACAGGGGCCGCACATCGACACCCTGCACCCGCTTGTGCACCTGATAGCGGGCGGGTTGCTGGCGGGCATCGAGCACACCGCTCGCCGTCACCTGACCACCAGCCACCCCGGCGCTGAACTGCTTGAGGTTGAGCTGGCCACCGGCCAGGGCGAGCTGCAGATCCACGGCGCTCAGATCCAGCCCCTTCACCCGCAGGCTGCCCAGTTGCAGCCGACCGGCCAGGTCCATTCGTTTGAGGGCGGCGAGATCGGGCTCCACCGCCGAGAGCGCCTTGGCGGCGGGGGCGGCCCCCTTGTCTCCCCCTTTCGCAGGGGCGGCGGGCGCGGCGGCGGCCTTGGCCGGGGCAGCTTGACCGAGCCAGGCGTCGAGATCGAGTTTCTCCCCCTTGAGGTCGAAGTCCACTTTGGGGACGGCCCCCAGGTGGACGGCACCGCTGCCGCTCAGCAGGGCATCATCGGCCCCCATCACCAGGTTGCTGAGGGTGATGGTCTGCTTGTCCAGCTCGGCACGGGCAAAGCCCGCGAGCTTGAGGTTCATCTGCGGACGCGGCAGGCTGTCGCCGCTCAGCCTGGCGGCCAGCACGGCGTCCGATACCTCCACCAGTTGCAGCCCCTGATCGAGCCGCGCCTTGAGGGTCCCCTCCAGGGTGCCCGCCAGGGTCGGCTGGTCCGCCGCCCCCTGTGTGCCGCTCAGGCTCAGTTCCAGGCTGCCCCACTGCCCCAGCGCCAGCCGGTCAGCCTTGAGGGAGAAGGCATCGAGCCGCTGTGTCGGCTCGCTCAGGCTGCCGCCCAGGGTCAGATCCTTGAGCTCGCTGGCCTTGACCTCCCGGGCCAGCTTGAGCTGGGCCTGTCCCTTGAGATCAAAGGCCCTCTCCCCCTGCGCCCCCTTGGCGGCCAGGGTCACCGGCACCCACTCACCCGGGATCAGCTGACCCAGATCCAGATCCAGCCTGTCGAGACGGGAGACGGCGCCGCTGCGATCGTCCCGCACCAGGGCGCTGGCCTCGACAAGTGCCACCCCTTGCAGGCTGATCTGCCAGGGTTTTTCTTCGGTGGCGGCAGGGGCGGCGGGCTGGCTATCACCGGCAGGGGATTGAGCGCCATCGCCCTTGTCGGCAGCAGAGGTCTTGACCAGACCGCTCAGGTTGGAGCTGCCATCGGCCCTGGTCTGGATAAAGAGATGGGCGCCACTGAGCGTCACCTTGCCTATCTCCAGCCGGTGGGAAAGCAGCGGCAGCAGGGCGACAGAGGCGTCACCCTGCGCGAACCGGAGCAGGTCAGGCTCGGCAAAGCCGGCGGGGTTGCGAAGTTGCACCTTCTCGAGGGAGAGGCCGAGACTCGGCCAGAAGCGCCAGCCGATATCCCCTTCCATCACCAGCTCGCGGCCCGTGCTCTTGCGCACCTGCTCCGCCAGCTGGGGCTTGAATTGATTGGGGTCAACCAGCGACACCAGGGCGGTGATGGCCACCACGGCGGCCAGCGCCAACCCCAGCAGTATGTAGATGATCTTCTTCACGGCGAACTCCTCAATGCAGATCCTGTGGCTGACTATACCACCGGGGGCGCGGCGCAGGCTGTACAGGCCCCAAAACGGGCAAATGGCGAGACAGGGATGGTCGCGCCCGCCTGCCCCACCACAGAAAAGGGCCCCGCAGGGCCCTGGTCTCACGGGGCGACCGGCAGTTACCGGTAACCCATCTCGCATAAGTCATGGTTGGCGCGGCAGTTGTCGGTAACCCATCTCGTACAAGGTGAAGGCATAGATATCCGCGCTCTGCTCGATCAGCTTGGCCACAGGCGTGCCCGCCCCGTGCCCGGCATTGGTCTCGATGCGGATGAGCTGGGGATGGGGGCCGGCGTCGTCGGCCTGCAGGGTGGCGGCGAACTTGAAGGAGTGGGCCGGCACCACCCGATCGTCGTGATCCGCCGTGGTCACCAGGGTCGAGGGGTAGCTGACCCCGGGCCGGACGTTGTGCAGGGGCGAGTAGCCCTTCAGATAGTCGAACATGGCCTCGTTGTCGGCGCTGGTGCCGTAGTCGTAGGCCCAGCCCGCCCCGGCGGTGAAGCTGTGGTAGCGCAGCATGTCGAGCACCCCCACCGCCGGCAAGGCGACCCGCACCAGATCCGGGCGCTGGGTCATGACCGCCCCCACCAGCAGGCCGCCGTTGGAGCCGCCGCGGATCGCCAGCCGGTCGGTGCGGGTGTAGCCCTCGGCCTTCAGGTACTCGGCCGCCGCGATGAAGTCGTCGAACACGTTCTGTTTGTTCATCCTGGTGCCCGCCAGGTGCCAGGCCTGGCCGTACTCGCCGCCGCCCCGCAGGTTGGCCACCGCATAGACGCCCCCCAAATCCAGCCAGTTGGCCACCGACACGCTGAAGCTCGGGGTCAGGCTCACGTCGAAGCCGCCGTAGCCGTAGAGGATGGTGGGGTTGCTGCCATCGAGTTTGAGCCCCTTGCGGTAGCTGATGATGAGCGGCACCCGGGTGCCGTCCTTGCTCCGGTAGAAACGCTGCTCAGAGACGTAATCCGCAGGCTTGAAGGGGGCTGCCGAGGCGCGATAGAGGCTGATGGCCCCGCTCTTTGGCTCGAACTGGTAGAGGGTGGGCGGCTGGGCGTAATTCTCGAAGCCGAAGTAGAGGGCGGGATCATCCTGCTTGCCGCCAAAACCGCTGACGCTGCCAAGGCCTGGCAGCGCCACCTCGCGTACCCGCTTGCCTTCGTAGTCAAACTGCTCGACCCGGGCGGTGGCATCCACCATGTACTCGGCGAACAGGTAGCCGCTACCGCTGTGCACCCTCAGCACCTGCTGGCGCTCGGGGATGAGGTCGCGCCAGTGCTCGGGGCCCGGGTTGTCGGCCTCCACCCTCACCAGCCGGCGGTTGGGGGCGTCCCTGTTGGTCAGCAAATAAAGCGTGCCGCCCTTGTTGTCCACCAGGCTCACGTCCGCATCCAGATCTCCCTGCACCGTCAGCAGCGGCGCATTCTCCTTACTCAGATCCTTCACATAGAGGCGGTTGCCCGAGGTGGAGTTCGCCGCAGAGATGAGCAGGAAGCGGTCATCCTCGGTGACGCTGGCCCCCACGTAGCGGTGCTGCTGGGCCGGGATGGCGCCGAACACCAGCCGGTCCTCCTGCTGCGCCGTGCCGAGCCGGTGGAAATAGAGCTTGTGCTGATCTGTCCTGGCCGACAGCTCGCTGCCATCCGGCTTGTCGTAGCTCGAGTAGAAGAAGCCCTCGTTGCCGAGCCAGCTGATGCCGCTGAACTTCACGTCCTTGAGGGGCGCCTCCAGGGGCTGTTTGCTCTCCACGTCCATCAGGTGGATCTCGCGCCAGTCGCTGCCGGCCTGGGACAGGGAGTAGGCCAGGATGCGGCCGTCGCGGGAGAAACTCAGCTGATCCAGCGCCGTGGTGCCATCGGGGCTCAAGCGGTTGGGATCGAGGAACACCTCCGCCGGCTTGCCCGGCAGCTGGCGCCACAGCACATTCTGGTTCTGCAGGCCGTCGTTCTTGAAGAAGTAGTGGTAGCGCCCCTCGCGAAACGGCGCCCCCTCCTTGGCGTAGTTCCAGGAAGAGGCCAGCTTCTCCTTGATGGCGGCGCGAAACGGAATGCGGGCGAGGTATTCCTGAGTCACAGCGTTCTGGGCCTTGACCCAAGCCTCGGTCTCGGGGCTGCGATCGTCCTCCAGCCAGCGATAGGGATCGGCCACGGCCTGGCCGAAGTAGTGATCCACCTGCTCGCTCTGGCGGGTGGTGGGGTAGTGAAGGCGCGCTTTCCCTGACATGGCATCCTCTCTGGTTGGCTGGCCGCTGCAGCCACTCAGCAGTGACAGGGCCAGCAGGCTGACAATGGCTCGCATCGAGGCGGCTCCCTGCGGTTTGGGTGAAGCGGGCAGGGTAACAAAGAGTGCCAGGTGGCCCAACCCCCCAGGGGGGCCCCTCGCCTGTGCAGCCAAAGCCTGCGCCCGCTCTGTGAGCCAGCTCCCCCTGCTGGCGCACCGTCTGTGCCATCCTGACAGGGAGAGCAATGAGAGGAGAACCCCATGTGGATCGAGGCGGAGCCCGTCTACGGCGCCCTGGTGTCACTGGCCATAGGGCTCATCATAGGACTGGAGCGGGGCTGGCAGGTGCGCCAGCTGGGGGACAACCAGCGCATCGCCGGGATGCGGACCTATGGTCTCATCGGCCTGCTCGGCGGCGTCTGCGCCCTGCTGCTGCCGACCCTGGGTGCCTGGTTGGCCCTGCTCGGCCTGCTGGCTGTGGCGGCTGGCTGCGGCCTCTCGGTCTGGCTGGCTCAGCGCTGGCAGGGGGAATTTGGCCTCACCAGCTCGGTGGCCATGGTGCTCACCTACCTGCTGGGGCTGATGTCTGTGCTGCAGAGCCCGAGCGAGGCGGTGGCCTGCGCCGTGCTGGCGGCGCTCTTGATGGGGCTCAAGGGCCAGATCCAGCAGGGCATGCTGTTTTTGAGCGAGACAGAATTTCACGCCACCCTGCGCTTCCTGCTCATCTCCCTGGTGCTGCTGCCGGTGCTCCCCGACGTCGAGATGGGCCCCCTCAACGCCTTCAACCCCTTCAAGATCTGGCTGATGGTGGTGGTGATCGCCGGCATCTCCTTCTCGGGCCACTTCGCGGTGCGCCTGCTCGGCACCCGCGCCGGCCTGGTGCTCACCAGCATGCTGGCGGGGCTCGCCTCCTCCACCGCCCTCACCCTGCAGTTTGCCCGCCTCAACAAGGAGCAGCCGGGGCTGGAGCGGCTGCTGGCCACCGGCATACTGCTGGCGGGCGCCACCATGTGGTTGCGACTGCTGGTGCTGGTGCTGCTCATTCACAACGAACTGGCCATGCGTCTGGCCCTTCCCCTGCTGCTGCTGGCGGCCATCGTCTACGGCTTCGCCTTCTGGTTCTGGCGCCAGCGCGAGGAAATGACCGACAACCCGGTACAGCCCGAAACCCGCAATCCGCTGGATCTCGCCACCGCCATCAAGTTCGGCCTGCTGCTGGCCCTCATCGGCTTCATGGCCACACTGCTGCAGAGCAAGGTGGGCAACTCCGGGGTCTATCTGCTGGCGCTGGTCTCCGGCATCACGGATGTGGACGCCATCACCTTGTCTCTCTCCCAGCTCTCCCACAAGGAGTTGGCCCTGGAGGTGGCGGCCCGGGCCATTCTGCTGGCCGGGCTGGTCAACTCCCTGGTGAAGGGGCTGCTGGCCCTGGTGATCGGCGGCCGCCGTCTGGGGCTGAGGGTCATGCTGCCCTACCTCCTCTCCGTACTGCTGATCCTGCCCCTCCTCTGGCTGGGCTGACCTGGTCATCAGGGATCCCCTGACGCCGCCCTGCCCGTCACGTATACTGGCGCCTCTTGGCACATGAGAGGAGGTGAGCATGGCAAGCGACTGGGACAAGGTACTGGCGGGAGGCGCCCTGAACAGCCAGAGCGAGGAGATAGCGAACGACCGCATTCGCGGCCAGGCGCTGCTGGCGAGACTCAACGCCACACCGGCGGGGGATCACCAGGGGCGCCAGAGCCTGTGCGCCGAGCTGTTCGGCCACTGCCCCGACTCCTGCTGGATAAGCTCCCCCTTCATCTGCGAATTTGGCCGCAACATCCATCTGGGGGAGAAGACCTTCTTCAACTTCAACGTCACCATACTGGACGTGGGCGAGGTTCACATCGGCAGCCATGTGCTGCTGGCCCCCAACGTGCAGATCTACACAGCCACCCACACCATGGACTATCTGGAGCGCCGCAACTGGACCGCCTACAACAAGCCGGTGCGCATCGGCGATGACTGCTGGATTGGCGGCGGCGCCATCATCTGCCCCGGCGTCACCATAGGGCCGCGCTCCATCATAGGGGCAGGCGCCGTAGTGACTCGGGACATACCGGCGGACTCATTGGCCGTGGGCAACCCGGCCCGGGTGATCCGCACCCTCAGCCCGGACGAGCCCCGGGATCCGGCACTGCTGTCATGATGGCCCTGGCCCTGCTGCCCCTGATCTGGACCGCCTGGCTCGGCATTGAGGGGGCCAACTGGTGGCCGCTGGCCTTGGTCACCACCATGAGCCTGCTCACAGTGCTGGCCTACGCCCACGACAAGCGCCAGGCCATTCGCGGCGGCTGGCGCGTCCCGGAATCCCGCCTGCACCTGCTGGAGCTGCTCGGCGGCTGGCCCGGCGCCCTGGTGGCCCGCCACTGGTTACGCCACAAGACCCAGAAGGGGAGCTACCGCCTGGTGTTCTGGTTTATCGTGCTGCTGCACCTCAGCCTGTGGGGGCTCTGGGTCAGCCGGCCGCTCTGGCAGGGGATCTGAACAAACAGAAAGCCGGAAGGGGCCACAGGTTGAGGTTCTGGGCCATCCCCCTGGGCCAGCATGTATTCGGGATCTAAGCCGCCCGCTCTGGCCGCAAACATTACGTAG
This sequence comes from Aeromonas ichthyocola, assembly GCF_046087985.1. Lineage (NCBI taxonomy): Bacteria > Pseudomonadati > Pseudomonadota > Gammaproteobacteria > Aeromonadales > Aeromonadaceae > Aeromonas > Aeromonas ichthyocola. The sequence goes on along the minus strand of NZ_JBJSWH010000004.1, from coordinate 362,131 downwards.
AGAGGGCTGCGCTGCACGCCGTGTTGATGTCAGTGCAAACCGGTGACCCGTAGAGGGGTTTGGCCATCAATAACGAATGTTCCCCGTTGGCCTCCAGCATGACGTTGTTTTTGCCGTTTCGCTTGACCTGATAAAGCAACTTGTCTGCGGCATTGACGCTGCTGGAAATATCTCTGCCCATTCTGACCAGGCCGCCGGAAAAGGTAACATTCAGGCCGGCGTCCTGGATGACCACGGGGGAAGACCACAACCGCCTGACAATATCCAGCATGCTGTTCTCATCGACACCGGTACGATACAACACCACGAACTCTTCCCCTCCCCAGCGGCACAGAAAATCATCACTTCTGGTGTGTTTCCTGAGATGATTCACGAATGCAACCAGTACTCTGTCGCCCATATCATGGCCATAGGTATCATTGACTGCCTTGAAGTTATCTATATCCATCATCAGAACATATGAATATCTGCCATGGTGTTTCGCATTATAAATGGCTTTCCGGCTATAGGCCCCCGTCAATCCATCTCTGGATTGCCTGTCTCCCCAAAACATTATCAGAATATAAATGACCGACATCAGGATTAATATGACCTGAAATGTGTAAATAAATCGGTGGGTTGATACGATGGCCTGCATGAAATCAAAATAACCATACTCCCATAACAGATTAAAACGTCTGGAATCGAGCAATAAAATCTCTTTATTGAAACAAAGTAGATATTCACTACAGGCACCATTCATATCCGTGATTTTGAAGTTTGTCGGTTTGAGCACATCTTCAGTATCAAAAAACTTTTCGAAAAGAACCCTTGTCCTCAGGTCAAAGCCAATAACCCCGAAATACTGGCTGTTTAATTGATAGGGGAACAGCAAAGAAATGATATCGTCATTTGATAACAGATCAGTATACTGGTTTGTCACATAGGGGTTGGTGCTGCACACTGAACCAGAGTCTGAATCAAAACATGCATTAAAACGTGTCCAATAGTCAGTTTTTTTGAAATCCTTATCCAATGGATGGAGATGGACCGGAACTGGTACTTGCTGCTCTGTCAATCCAATGATCTTGTAGTCATTGGTAATCAAGTAAATACTGCTGACAAGGCTGCTATTCAACAACATGCCGTATGGTGCAAGCCATTGTGCCTCCCTTGTATGCAGAACCCGGTTTGACTCCAGTTCGCCACTGTAATTGTTATAGACAAAATATTGATAGTTACCTTTTTCATTGGCATAGCTTTTAAAAAAAACATTCTGGTCTTTATATGCATCAACATCTTTTATATTGTCGCCATGTAACAAGGAGTCGAGGTCAAATGCCGACATATCAAAATACAACTGCTCGACAATATCAAAATCGAATTTTGCATGAGCATTGAATATGGTTTTTATATATAAATAAGACAACCATGAAGATATAATCACCGCGATTGAAAAACTGGCGACAATATAGTTCCTTTTAAAATCAGCATTCATGACTGCAGCCTCGGCAAAGATATTATGTCAGATATGGGTATAGCTTTGCTCCACAGCCAGCCTTGCTGAAAATGTACACCAGACAAAGCAAGCAAGCTGGCTTGCTCAGCCGTCTCGACACCTTCTGCAACTGTCTTTGCATTAATGCTAACCGCCAGAGAGATGATATTTTTCAATATATTCATACTCATCTTGTCGGTGGCAGCAAGATCAATGAATGACTTATCTATCTTTATGTAATCAAAAGGGATTTTTTGAATATTGCGCAACGTGGAATTACCAGTGCCATAGTCATCTATCGCCAGTTTGATGCCAGCCTGGCGCAGCGCAGCAATATTGGAATATACAGTATCGGTATAGACAATGGCTTCCCGCTCCGTGATCTCCAGCATCATCACTATATTGCCCGGCTTGAATGAACCGATAAAATCGACACAATCCTGCACCAGGTCGTTAGCACCGAGATGGGTAGCACTTATATTGAAGCCAACCTTGAAGCCTTCTGGCAGATGCGGTGCAATCTCAAGCAGTTCATTTTTCACCCGTACAAATAATTGTTTGGTGATGGTAACTATCAATCCTGAGCGTTCAGCAACACAGATAAAATCAACTGGATAAACAATGCCTTTCTTGGGATGAAGCCATCGCAGCAAAATCTCTCCACCGATCACTCGACCATCTGTTGATGAGACAACCGGTTGCATATACGGCTTCAGTTCATGATGGATGATAGCTTGCTTCAGCAAGTACTTCTTGAAGGCATAGGCTATCTGATGCTGGCCGCCATGCATGAAAAAATAGATGCCCGCCATCATAGAGACAATCACCAAGCCCATCATTGAGCCTGCAGAGAAGCTCGCATGGGGGGATCTATTGCCGAGCTGAAGGGCGATATATGGACCAACCAGATCGGTATGGCCATTGGCTTGATTGACGTTGATATAATGATGAAGATGCTCATTACCATCCCCCCGCATGACCATGAATGCCAACAAATATTGATGCGTCCAAGCCTGATGAGCGAGGGGCTTCATCTCGACTTGAATAGTGAACTCCTTATCAATATTGATATAGTTCAGCACCATATCGACATTGCGGTCAGATATGCTGGTGGGGGTGCCCGCTGAATGCGATTCGTCATGATGATGTGATGAACAATAGGGTTGATTGTTCTTGAGGAATGTCAGGCTATACAATAGAGGATGCTTCATCACCATAGAGAGCAGTTCTGACTTCACTGATGGATCACAGTTTCCATCCACTTTACTACCGAAAACACTGAACATCTCCGTCATCAGCAGCATCTGCTCACTCAACATGGCCTCATAGTCGCCTTCCGTAAGGACAGGCATTGAGTGAGGCTTATTCGCGGCGAATATATATGTGATCAACATCAGCAACAACGTGATGGACAGTATGTTTTTTCTGTTTTCGATAGAGAGTTTCATACCCTAAGCCCTTTTGTGCTCTGTATGCTGCTTGGCGACCAAAAGTATATTTTGATAGTTTTTATGTTGCTGCTGCGGCAACGACATTATGGTAGATACTGTGTTGTCACAGGATTCAATAAGACTTAACACTTCCATCTTGTTCAGCATTCTTGGCCATATCATCCCAAGCAGTTCAATTATTCTGAGAGCAACCTGCTGCAAGTATGGGTTCATTTGATGAAGCTGTATCAAGGTCGCAAGTTCTTTCTGGGGTTGCCGCGCACGATGTAACAGAGACGCATCGTATTTTTTCTGATAAAGCCTCTTCTGGCTGGCATGCCTCATATCCAGTGAATGCAGCATGATCATGCAACTTTTCGATACCAACAGGCCACCTATATTCAAAGACGCCTCGGATGCTATTTGAAAGTTCTCTTTATATAGAGCATCAAACATCAACAGACTGCATATTTTGCATAGGTGATAACGAGTGTAAAAGTCGATATTCACATCGGCCTTCATCACTTTATAAAATAACAACATGGCTTTGCCCAGCTCGCCACTCAGGATGCTGGCATGAATATATAATACTTCTACGCTCATTTTTTCATCTGGCGAGGAAGTAGAACCGTATAGCGTGAAAATAAAAGACTCTATCTTTCTAAGATTATTGTGCCGTGCAGAACTATAATCTTCTTCCTCGATTGAAAAAAGCATGGCTCTGATGACATTAAGAGAGGATATTAGATCATCTCTGAAAGTACCTTTGCAGCATGCTCGATAGACGGTGTATCGCCGCTCCGCATTGATATAATCACTTTCGGAAAGGCACAAGTTTGCAATCACCAGCTCTCTGTCAGGGTTTCCTGGAGCGAGAGTGGATGCCAGCGAGAGATGAGAAATTGCTTCTGGAATATTGTTTTTATATATTTCAAGTTTGCTCATCACACTCAATTCTGGCAACGCTGATACTGTATTGTCATTGTTCGTATGTGTCATGATGGATTCCACTTCATCATAATCACCCAACTCGACAAGAACGTTGCAAAGCTCAATCTTGATCCAGGCATCGGCGTGTTTATTATAGAGATCCCTGTATAGCTCTTGCGCTTCATTATATTGCCGTAATGACTGCAAAAACTGACCTTTAAATTGATTCACCAGCAGTTGATCGACATTGTCATTACTGAGCAACTCATCGCACAAGGCAATACCGGCAGCAGCATCATTCTGATGGTCCAGCTCATAAAGTGCACGATACTGGCTTCTTTTACTCAGCGCCCCCCTCAATCTGCTTTGTAATTGCTGTTGATTGAATGGTTTCAAAATATAGTCATCCGGTCTCAGCTCTATTATCGAACTGACAATAGTCTTGGATGATTCTCCGGTGATCATGATAAAGACATTATCAGGCCCCAACAATCGACCATGCCTTATCTCTTCCAGAAGCTGTTTGCCGTTTAGGCCATCACCCAAGTTGTAATCACATATGATGACATCATATTTTTTCAATTTGATACAATTGAGCGCAGACTTACCCTCTTTTGCATAATCAATGCAGTTATCCGAAAAACCCATGGATCTCAACATGGTTCTCACTACCGAGATAACAGCCTGTGCATCATCAATAATAAGCACATTACGCTGAGAGAATGTTAAAGTGTATGCGCCCATATCAAAGCCCCGAGTATCAAATCATGCATGCCTGTTTCATTTATATAAAATGAATCTATAGCGATTATCTACATAACAAATAAGCATATGGATAAATTTTCTCCACACCATGGATTGCCGACATAGGTGATGCTAACATCAGGACCCTTCTGCCCTGTAGGCAAGTAGGGATAAATAGGAATTACTAGCAACTTGGCATTTCGCCTGTCACTATTTGTTACTAAAACCCCCTATATCCATGACTAATAGTCATGCCCACCTCCTGTGGTAAAGGTGGAAACCATATATACTAAGCCATTCATATTGTGAGTGTTCTGCTGACCGTGGTTAATTGGCGGTGATCACGATGTTAAATGTAAGCGTCTATAGATAACGCAATGTATCTATAATTTGGTGTAATGACATGAACCCATCAACTGAACTTGCGTTGGATGCGAACGGCAACAACGTCATGGTTATCGGCCCTGCTGGTGATTTGCTTTTTGATGTAACGCTGTCCATCGCGGAAGTAAGAATCGTTTCTGCACTCTTCGCAAAAAAAGGCACCGTCATTGAGAAGGAACAACTTATATCGATAGGCTGGTCTGGCAAACCGGTCAGCTCGAGCGCACTGACAGTGGCAATCAGCAATATCAGGAGTGCGTTGAAAAGTGCTGGCATTGAAATAAAAAATATCCCCAGGCTCGGCTATGTCATGAACCTTGCCGACGCTCATGCAGTGCGAGAAGAGGCAACTCAGGAAGAGAAACAAGAGAGTAGTAACACAGGCGATGACCCTATGTTAGGTGAAGAGCATCATGGTGAACAACATGTTGCAAATGCGGGTATGGTGCCTTGCGTCTCCTCTCGCGTCTGGACATGGCAGTTCAAGCCGATAATAAAAAACCTGATGTGGTTTTTCATTTTTTCTGCCGCAGCCGCATTCATCATATCAACCTTGATGGTTTATTTATATGAAGCCTCGCCAACCGTCTGTGTACCAAAGCAAGATGTCATTATTTGTACCAGTGACGATCCCGACTTCCACTTTTCCAGCATGCCCATAGAGTTCGATATCGAATCATTCATACGCCATGTACTCGAGGAGTCCTAAATTGAGAGTAAAACTAACCAAGGTTTTCTCCACGCTGGCCATGATGTCCATTTCATTGCTGCTATTCGGTATTGCAAATGGGGCAGGCTGTAATTACAAAGTGGAGGGCATTGATGAACAAAATGGGCGAGCATACAAAGGAACTTGCCAACAAGGAATTTTGACATATTATGCATTGGACAAATATGAACGCCGCCTGACGAAAGGACTCCAGATCAGCTTCCTCAATAACATCGTCATCTTTAAATTCTATCAGGACACGACACCGCTGATGGACAAGCATCGCTACCTGTCGATGCCAAGTACCAATATACTGCAAAAATTCCGCGTATCTGATCTGCACGTAATGATGAATGGGAAACGAGTCATGGTATTTACCTCGTCCTTCCCGGAAAGAAAACTGCTCAAGGTTAAAATCAATGGCTATCTCAGCTTCTCAGACCGGCTCCATATAGCCTGACCATACTTTCAAGGGAATATCCTAGCCCCCATTGACGGCAGGCATAGAGCCCTTGAGAACATACATGTTTCTTTGCTGCATATTAGCCGGCATGGCGGCTCTCAAATCCAGCACTCTCAATGGACGATATTTTCACATCCAGTGTATTCCGTTGATATGACGGCATCCGGTGCCGATAATGCCCATGGAGCATAGGGCTTGAAACAACAGGGAGTCATTCATGAGTCTGTGGACAGGCATAGTCCTGATCGTCTTTATCAGCGTGCTGTTCGGTTATCTTGGCAAACGCGCCCGCTACCAGCTGGGGGATGCCCGCATCACGGATCGCCTCGGCAAGCAGGATCTCATCATCAAGGAGTTGCAGGAGCGGGTTGCCAACCTGGAGGCCATAGTGCTGGAGCAGGAGAAGCGCCGCCCCTTCGACGAGCTATAGGGATGCCGCCGGGCAACTAGCAGAAGAGCAGCGCCCCGCACAGCCCCCTGACGAAAAGCCAAGGCAGCAGGGGCGGGAGCGGGAATAAAAGCAACGGCAACCAAGGTTGCCGTTGCTTTTATTCACTCAAACCCCAGACTCTGGGGCGGCACGGCTAGTCTGCTGCAGGCGGCATGGCCTCTTGCATGGCATTGGCCAGCGCCTCCCCGTCCCGCTCACGGGCCCCCTGGATGGCGCCCTCCCTGTCTTCTTTCTCCTTGTTCTGACTCAGCTTGAACTTGCCGACCAGCTGGTCGATCTCGATCTCTATGCCCACCACAGCCTGCACCATGGCCTCGATATAGTCTCTGGGCGCGTCCGCCATCTTCCAGGGAGCGGGCTCGGCAGCCTCCTGGGTGCGGGTCAGGGTGGCGAGCAGGCGACGCACGAAGCGGGCATCGTCCCGCACTCGGATGCGACCGTGGGCGTGCACCACGGCATAGTTCCAGGTGGGAACCTGTTTGTGGTGCGCCTGCTTGCTCGGATACCAGTTGGGGGAGATGTAGCCCTCGACGGCCCTGAAGATCACCAGCACCTCCTGCCCTTCCTTCACCTCCTGCCAGAGCGGGTTGTTGCGCGCCACATGGGCCCGCAAGATCCCATGCTCCCCCTCATCGGCATCGAACTCGAACGGCAGGTGATTGGCATCCAGCCCCTGGGGGCCCTGGGTGACCAGGGCCCCCAGGGGATAAGCGCGCATCAGCCGATGCAAAGAGGCGGGATCTGTGGCTTCGAAATGGGGTGGCAGGTACATGCAGGCTCCTTTATCCGTGGTGGTGTGTCCGTACTAAACCCGTCGAGATGATCCCATGGCGGGAAAGCATCATCTCGAGTTTGCCTGCCGAGCGCCACCGAAGAAAGCCTTGGCCGCCAGCGGATAGCCGCTGTCACCCGTTCAGGGTAAAGGGCTCCCTTGGGCCAGATAGCCTATGTGATAGGCATCGGCCCCTGCCGGTATCGCCTGTGGGAGCGACGCCAACAGATCCACCTCCAGCCACTGCCAGCGGGAAAGGTCCCATCCGCTCACCATGGCCCCAGTGTGCAGCTCGGCCAGGCTGGAATGGGGCGCAATGGGAGTGCGCCGCAAGATGGCCACCCTGGCATGCTCGAGCTCCTCCACCTGCGGGGCTGACAGCAGATGCCAGGTCTCGATATGGGGCCAGCCAAACTGCCTGGTGAGTGCCGCGAAGCCCTCGCTGACAATGAAGCTGCGCATCGCCTCGGCGCTTTGCCACACATAGAAGGGGGCATAGCGATTCTCCCGGCATGGCAGTGCGGCCTCGTCATGGCGGCCATAGAGATAGGTCTTGAACAGCAAGCCGGGGAAGCCGTCGAGTCTGGCGCCATTGCTGGCGATCCGCTCTTCGATGAGCCCCATGTCGTAGTCCGCCGGCAGGGTGAATCTGTAGTGCATGGCGATCATAAGCTCACCTCCTGCCGAAACATTAGACCCCGTCCGAAGCTCCACTCCTCGCTGCCGTTCATCTGGATCACCACCATAAGGTTGTCGGGATGGATGCCCAAATCCGCATGCAGGCGCTCGGCGAGCCGCTCATAGAGCCGCTGCTTGACCGCAGTGCTGCGGGGCTTCCCCGCCAGGATCTGGAACAGGATGAAGTCGCCGTCCCGGCGGCCGGTCTGGTAGTGAGGGTGATAGACGAGGGCCCTGGCCGGCAAGGCCTCCAGGATCTGGAACTTGTCCTCCGGCGGCACATCAAACACCTCCACCAGGGTCTGGTGATAGAGATCGGAGAGCTGTTGCAGGCGCGCGTCACTCATCCCCTCGCGCACCGTGATGCGGGTCAGCGGCATGGGTTGGCCTCCTCGCGGGCGGGCAGCAGGCTCACGGCGGTGACGGCGGCGGGCAAGCCGGCGTAGAAGGCGAGATGGGTGAACAGCTCCTCCAGCTGATCCCGTGTCAGGCCGTTTTGCTGGGCGAACGCTATGTGCCAGGGCAACTGTTGCACCCGGCCCAGGGACGCCAGTATAGCCAGGGTGATCAGACTGCGTTCGCGGGCTGACAGGGCGGGCCGCTGCCAGATATCGCCAAACAGCGTCTCTTCCGCTAGCTGGGACAGTCTCGGCGCTGTCAGCGCCAGGTCGTCACGATCAAGAACAGGATGGGTCATGGCAATCTCCTTGGTTGGTGAAGCCACTCTCCCCCACTGCTACAATTTAGAAAATCGAAATATCAAAGACCAATAATCCCGATTATCAGGACAATTATGACACCCCTTTCCCTGAACCTGGATCTCGATGCCCTGCGCAGCTATGTCGTCGGCATGGAGTGCGGCAACTTTGCGCTGGCGGCGCAGCGGCTATGCCGTTCCACCTCGGCAGTCAGCGCCCAGTTGAAAAAACTCGAGCAGCAATGCGGCACGGCGCTGGTCGCTCGCAGCGGGCGCCACCTGGTCCCGACCCCCCAGGGCGAACTGCTGCTGGGGTATGGGAAACGGCTGCTGGATCTCAATGACGAGGCCATGCGCGCCCTGAAGGGGGAGTTGCTGCAAGGAGAGATCAGGCTGGGAGTACAGGAGGACTTTGGCGAGTCTTTGCTGCCGGCTGTGCTGGGGCCTTTCTGTCGCCTGCACCCTGGGCTGCGCATGACGACCCGCATCGATCGCAATGGGCCGCTGACGAAAGGGATCAGGGAGGGCAGCCTCGACATGGCCCTGACCTGGCAGCCACAAGATGAGGGGATGGATGCCAAGCTTATCGACCTGGTGCCACTGCAATGGATAGCGCACCCGGACTGGGAGCTTGCCCCTCTGCTGGCACGGGGGGAGCCTCTGCCCCTGGTGGTCTTCGATGCCCCCTGCCTGATGCGATCACGGGCCACCCGGGCCCTCGACGAGGCCGGGATCCCCTGGCGCATCGCCTTCACCAGCCAGAGTCTGGCGGGCATCTGGGCGGCCTTGCAGGCAGGGCTCGGGCTCACTGTGCGCTCCACCCTAGGCATGCCGGCCACCCTATCCCCCTTGACCGATGTGCTGCCATCGCCGGGCACCCTGGGGATCGCCCTGCTGAGGGCCGGCAATGAACCCAATGAGGCCGAGCACCAGTTGCAGACCCTGCTCACCGATGCCGTGCATCAGGCCAGTGCCAGCAAGGGCTGAGGACACTTGCTGACATAGCCGCAGACTTGCCCGCACAATAGAGCACATAAAAAAACGGCAACCCCGAGGTTGCCGTTTTCTGCTCATGGGACCCTGGCCGCTGCAATTCAGCCAGCGCGCTTGGCCAGCCACTGTTCGGCGGCGGTGAGGGCAGCTTCTATCTGCTCGCGGGCGACGCCGCCCTTGGCGACCCGCTTGGCCAGGGTGGCTTCCAGCTCCAGGTTCGGATAGACATCCTCCCCCACCACAGGGCTGAAGCGCTGGAACTCAGACAAAGAGAGCTCCTCCAGCGGCTTCTTCACCTGGATCGCGTAGACCACAGTCTCGCCGACTATGTGGTGCGCCTCACGGAAGGGGATCCCCTTGGCCACCAGATAGTCCGCCAGCTCGGTGGCATTGGCATAGCCGCCCTGGGCCGCCGCCTTGGTGCGCTCGCCATTCACCTTGAGATCGATCAGCACCAGGGCCGCCATGTCGAGGCAGTCGTGCCAGGTGTCGAGGGCGTCGAACAGCCCTTCCTTGTCTTCCTGCATGTCCTTGTTGTAGGCCAGCGGCAGCGCCTTCAGGCTCATCAGCATGCCCATCTGGGCGCCCACCACCCGGCCTGTCTTGCCACGAATAAGCTCGAGCGCATCCGGGTTCTTCTTCTGGGGCATCAAGGAAGAGCCGGAGGTGACCGCATCGGAGAGCTCCACGAAGCCCGCCTCGCCGGTGTTGTAGAAGATAAGATCTTCCGCAAAACGCGACAGGTGGGTCATGGAGAGGGACGCCACGTGCATCAGCTCCACCACGTGATCCCGATCGGAGACCGAATCCAGACTGTTGCGGGTGGCGCCGCTAAAGCCCATATCGAGCGCCAGCGCTTCCCGGTCGATGGCGTACGCCGTACCCGCCAGGGCGCCGCAGCCGAGCGGGCTGGTGTCGAGGCGCTTGAGGGCATCCTGCAGACGGGAGTGATCCCGCTCCAGCATCTCCACATAGGCCAGCGCCCAGTGGGCGAAGGTGACCGGTTGGGCACGCTGCAGGTGGGTGTAACCGGGCAGCACCGCGGCCTGGTTGGCACGGGCGGAAGCGACCAGCCCCTGTTGCAGCGCCGTGATGGAGCCGAGCAGCAGCTCACCCTGGGCCTTGCACCAGAGCTTGAGATCGGTGGCGACCTGATCGTTGCGCGAGCGGCCGGTGTGCAGCTTCTTGCCCAGGGTGCCGACGGCATCGATGAGCTTGCCCTCGACCCAGGAGTGGATGTCTTCGGCATCCGAGCTCAGGATCTGCTGGGGATCCTGCTGCACCGAGGCCAGCAGCACTTCCATCGCCTGCTGCAGTTTGCCTTGCTCATCGCTGGTCAATACGCCCACCTTGACCAGCGCCTTGGCCCAGGCCATGGAGCCCTGGATATCCTGCTCCGCCAGGCGGTAATCGAACCGCAGCGAATCGTTGAACTGCTTGAACCTGCTATCGGCTCCCTGACTGAAGCGTCCACCCCAAAGTGCCATACTGCTCTCCTTGAATTCGTTGTCGGCAGCGCCTGCGCCTGCCCTACTCGCGCGGCCCCTTGGCCTGCGCGCTGAAATCTTGCCCTGTATTTTTCTGCATAACAGTGCGGTAGCGAGCGATGTTGCTGCTGTCACATCAAGTAACTGCGAACCAGTGCCCTCTCCCTTTGGGAGAGGGCTAGGGTGAGGGCAATTTCCCCCTCATCCCCAACCCTTCTCCCGCAAGGGGAGAAGGGAGCAAGACGGTGATCTACGGGTAAATCGTGGTTAATCTGCCAACAAAAAATGAGCTGCCACCACACCTAACCTCGATCGGTTCCCTCTCCCTCTGGGAGAGGGCTAGGGTGAGGGCAATCCCTCATCCCCGCCCCTTCCCTCATTCTTTTTCAAGTAAGCGGGAGAAGGGAGAAAATGCTTCAGCACCATATTCACACTGCCCCTGTTATCTCACAGAAGCGGCCAGGGTGCTGCCGCTCTTGTCACAGCTCATCGGTTATCCTTCCCCCTCCTACAGACGAGGGAACCAGGTCGCCGCTTATAAGTGAGGGGGCCATGCCCCCTCACCGGTACCAGCGGATTTAATCCTGCGGCTTAGCCGTGGGTGTGGTCACCGCCGATGGCCTGATGCTGCTCCTTCATGGCGCGGATCCGGCTCGCCAGGGTGTAGAGACGGATGAAGCCTTCTGCGTGGCTCTGGTCGTACACCTCGTCGGCGCCGAAGGTGGCGAAGTCTTCGGAGTAGAGGCTGTTCGGCGACTTCTTCTGCACCGCAGTGACCTGGCCCTTGTACATCTTCAGCACCACTTCACCGTCGAGATCCTCGGCGATGGCGTTGGCGGAGGCGACAATGGCCTTGCACAGCGGGGTGAACCAGCGACCGTCATAGACCAGGTGGGAGAACTCGGCACCCAGCTTCTCGCGCCAGGCGCGGGTCGGTCTGTCCAGTACCAGCTCTTCCACTGCGCGCAGTGCCGCCACCATGACGGTGCCACCCGGGGTCTCGTAGCAGCCACGGGACTTCATACCCACCATGCGGTTCTCGGTGATGTCGATGCGGCCCACGCCGTGCTTGCCGGCACGCTCGTTCAGGGTCATCAGGATCTGGTGCGGGGTCAGGGGCTGGTCGTCAACGGCCACCACTTCGCCCTGGGCCACGGTCAGCTTGACGTATTCCGGCTCGTTCGGTGCCTGCTCGGCGGAGACAGTCCACTGCCAGACAGCTTCGGACGGCTCGTTCCAGGTGCTCTCCAGCTCACCACCCTCGGTGGAGATGTGCCAGGCGTTGGCGTCGCGGCTGTAGATCTTCTTCAGGGTTGCCTTACAGGGGATGTCGCGGGCTTCCAGATAGGCCAGCAGATCTTCCCGAGAGCGCATGTCCCACAGACGCCAGGGGGCGATCACTTTCAGCTGGGGCGCCAGGGCGGCCACGGCGCCTTCGAAACGCACCTGATCGTTGCCCTTGCCGGTACAACCGTGGGAGATGGCGTCTGCGCCTTCCGCCAGGGCCGCTTCCACCATCGCCTTGGCGATGATGGGACGGGCCATGGAGGTGCCCAACAGGTAGGTGCCTTCGTAGACGGCGCCTGTCTTCAGGGTCGGATAGACGTACTCCTTGACGAACTCTTCCCGCAGATCCTTGACGATGCACTTGGTGGCGCCGGAGGCGATGGCTTTTTGCTCGATCCCTTCCAGATCGTCACGCTCCTGACCGACGTCGGCGACGAAGGCGATGATCTCCGCATCGTAGTTCTCCTTCAGCCAGGGAATGATGGCCGAGGTATCCAGTCCGCCCGAGTAAGCCAGTACGATCTTGTTGATTCCGCTCATTTACTTCTCTCCGTGATGATTCGATAAGGTTGTGATTCAGGGTCGGTTGCCGGCTTATTTATGACCCAAAAGCGTCAGCAGCACGGCATTCTGGATATGCATCCGGTTTTCTGCCTCATCCATGATGAGGGAGGCTGGTCCGTCCATGACCTCCGAGGTGATCTCCAGCTCCCGGTGCGCCGGCTGGCAATGCAGCACATGCTGGATGCCGGTGCGATCGAGCAGAGCCTGGTTGATCTGATAAGGCATGAAGATATCTTTTACCTGCTCCATTGGTGTGTTGTCACCCATGGAAACCCAGGTGTCGGTATAAACCACGTCGAAGCCTTCGATGGCGCCCACGTCATCGCTGATGTTGATGTGTGCACCAGATTGCGCCGCCAGCGCCTGGGCCTGCAGGAAGATCTGGGTGTCCGGGCCGTGGCCTTTCGGGCAGACCAGAGTCACATCGGTGCCGAGTGTCGCCCCCAGCAGCAGCAGGGAGTGGCTGACGTTGTTGCCATCGCCGAGGTAGGCCAGCTTCACCTTGGAGAGATCGCTGTAATGCTCGCTGATGGTCATGAAGTCCGCCAGCCCCTGACAGGGGTGGTAGAGGTTGCACAGGCTGTTCACCACGGGCACAGAGCCATGCTCCGCCAGCTCGACCAGGGTCTGGTGATCGAACACCCGCGCGACTATGGCGTCACACCAGCGGGACAGGTTGGCGGCGAAATCCTTCACCGATTCCCGCTTGCCGAGCGCGCCGTTCTGCTGATCCAGGTAGACGCTGTGACCGCCGAGCCGGGCGATGCCGATGTCGAAGGTGACCCGGGTGCGCAGGGAAGGCTTCTCGAACAGGGTGACCACGCTCTTGCCCGCCAGCGCCTGGCCGTACTTCTTGGGGTCGGCCTTGACCGATTTGCCCAGAGCTATCAGCGCCTCGATCTGGGCCTTGCTCAAGTCGCTGTCTTTCAGAAGATGTTGCATCGGATGTTCCTTTTTCCGGCCAGGGTTAGAGGGTGACTTGGGTGCCGACGGCACCGCCCGCCAGCAGCTTGAGCAGTTGATCCGGGTAGCGCCAGCTGGCGACACAGACAGGTTTGCCCAGGGTCTCTGCGGCGTGCAGGGCTGCCTTCACCTTGACCGCCATGCCGTCCGTAATAACCCCCTTCTCCATCAGGTCCAGCGCGCTCTGCTTGTCCAGCTTGGCAACCAGCTTGCCCTTGCCATCCAGGATGCCACTCACGTCCGACAGCATCACCAGATCGGCACCGAGCGCCTCGGCAATGGCGGTGGCCGCCTGATCCGCGTTGACGTTCATCAGCTGACCGTCAGCGGTGATGCCGATGGAGCTCACCACCGGCAGGAAGCCCTGCCCCAGGATGCCGGCCACCAGCGCCGGGTTGCCCGGCTGGCAGTCACCTACGGCGCCGAGATCCGGGTCGAGCTGGGTCACCTGGCAGAGGCCGCCGTCGGCGAGGCAGAGACCCACCGCCGGGATGCCGGTGGCGATGGCCTTGGCCATCATCATCTTGTTCGCCGTGCCCGCCAGGGCCCCGGCGATGAAGGGGATCTGCTCGAACGGGGTGACCCGCAGGCCGTTCTTCTTGGTGGAGGTCATCCCCAGTCCCTTGAGCAGGTCATCCACCAGGCAGCCACCACCGTGCACCAGCACCAGGGGACGGTGCTGATCGTCCAGGAAGGTTTTCAGGGTAGCGAACAGGGCGGTTAGCGCCTCGTCGTTCTCGATCAGGGCACCGCCCAACTTGATTACCAGCGTCTGCTTGTCCATCTTCTCGATCCTTCCTTAAAGCGTTAAATCAGGCCGGTGGCCGGTTCAAAACCAAACTTGATATTTATGCACTGCATCGCCTGGGAGGCGGCACCCTTGAGCAGGTTGTCGATGGCGGAGACCACCACCAGCATGTTGCCCTGCTGCTGCCAGGCGAGGTCACAGTAAGGGGTATTGGCCACGCCACGGATGGAGGGCATCTGGCCGGTGAGGCGCACCAGGGGCTTGCCCTCATAGGCCTTGAGATAGGCTTGATCCACCTGGGTCTGCGTCACGCCATCCGCCAGTTGCACATAGATGGTGGCCAGTATGCCCCGCACATAGTTGCCGAGGTGGGGCTGGAACAGCACCCCCTTGCCCAGGTGGTGGCTGATCTCCGGCTGGTGTCTGTGATTGAAGGTGCCGTAGGGGCTCAGGCTCACTTCGCAGAAGCTGGTGTTGATAGCGGCCTTGCGACCGGCCCCGGATACACCGGACACAGCGTTGATGATGGGCTGCCATCCCTCGGCAATCAGACCGGCCTGCTGCAGCGGCTTGAGGGCGCAGAGAGAGGCGGTCGGGTAGCAGCCGGGCACCGCAATCAGCTGGGCGGCGGCAATGGCATCGGCATTCCACTCGGCCAGACCGTAGACGGCCTGTTCCAGCCACTGCTCGCTGTCGTGGGTGAAGCCGTAGAAGGAGGAGTAGAACCCCTGATCCTTGACCCGGAAGGCACCGGAGAGATCGAACACCGGCAGTCCCTTGGACAGGAACTTGGGGGCAAGCTCGGCGCTCACCTCGTGGGCGGTGGCCAGCAGCACCAGATCGGCCTGGGTCAGGATCCGGGTCATGCCGTCCTCGTCCAGCGGCAGCAGCGGCTGATCCAGCTCACCGACCCACTGGGGATGCAGGGAAGAGAAGCGCTTGTGTGCGTCCTGGCTGCCGGCGGAGACATAGAGGCCGAACAGCTTGAGCTCTGGATGGTTCTGGACCAGTGCGGCCAGTTCGGCCCCCGCGTAGCCACTGGCACCGACGATAACGGTATTGAGCATGTTTGAGTATTCCAAGTCTGGGTTCGAAATTCACAGCGTGGTGCTGCGGTGCAAGGGGTCGGCTATCGCCCCTTAGATGCAACGAGTGCGGAGGGGCAATTCAGGCGGATATGCGTCGTCGGTTACAGATCAGGTGACAGAACATTAACTTTCCCTTACAACTAGAAGCCTTGTTGATGAGCGCTCGAACAGAATATTCATGCACTCACTTTGCATTTGTATTTTCTAACAGAAACACTCCGGGGACGCAAGGAGCAGCTGATGGCCAATCTGGATTTTTTTTCACTTTATAAGAATATTATTGCGATTCCCTCTATCAGCAGCACGGATCCCCGCTGGGATCAGAGCAATGAGGCGGTGATCCGGCTGCTGGCCGATTGGTTCGGCCAGCTGGGTTTCCAGTGCGAGGTGACGGCGCTGCCCGACCTGCCGGGCAAGTTCAACCTGGTGGCGACCTATGGCCAGGGGGAAGGGGGCCTGCTGCTGGCGGGCCATACCGATACTGTGCCCTTCGACGAGGGGGGCTGGAGCAAGGATCCCTTCAAGGTGACCGAGGAGGGCAACCGCCTGTACGGGCTCGGCACCATCGATATGAAGGGCTTCTTCGCCTTCATCGTGGAGGCGCTCAAGGAGGTCGATCTCAGCAAGCTCAGCAAGCCGCTGCGCATCCTGGCCACCGCCGATGAGGAGACCACAATGGCGGGCGCCCGTGCCATCGCCGCGGCCGCCGAGATCAAACCTGACTATGCGGTGATAGGCGAGCCCACCGGCCTGGTGCCCGTGGTGGCTCACAAGGGCCACATGTCCGAGGCCATTCGCATCACGGGCAAGAGCGGCCACAGCTCGGATCCCGCCAACGGGGTCAACGCCATGGAGATCATGCACAAAGCCATGGGCCAGGTGCTCAAGCTGCAGCGGGATCTCAAGGAGCGCTACGCCGACCACAGGTTCGCGGTGCCGCAACCCACCCTGAACCTCGGCTACATCCAGGGGGGCGACAGCCCTAACCGCATCTGCGGCTGCTGCGAGTTGCACATCGACATGCGCCCCACCCCGCAAGTTGGGCCGGATGAGCTGATGGGCATGCTCAAAGAAGCGCTCTCCCCCATCGAGATCCACCAGCCGGGTTGCCTGCACCTGCAGCACCTGCACGAGCCCATTCCGGCCTATGCCTGCGAGGAGGGCTCAGATCTGGTAAGGGAAGCCGAGAAGGCGAGCGGCCGCGCCGCCGAGTCCGTGAACTATTGCACCGAGGCCCCCTTTATCCAGCAGTTGGGATGCCAGACAATAGTGATGGGCCCGGGCCATATCACCCAGGCCCATCAGCCGGACGAGTACCTGGATCTGTCGTTCGTCAAACCGACCACGGCGGTGCTGCAGCACCTGATCCGGCATTTCTGCATCTAGCTCGACGGGAATGTAAGTAAGTTACATGACATGCTGCCTCGGGACAGGTGAGGGAAATACATGTTCTGAATCGGCTTGTTATTTGACCTTGCGCAGACAATCTGGGTAGATTGTCCCCCTAAGATGACGGAGCATATGTTGTAATCGCACAACAATAAGTGAGGCTGCCTCTCCCCCCGGAAGGTCAAGGGGCACCAACAAAAATAAGGATGTGGAATGAACGAAAAGTACGCCGCACTACGGGCCAACGTAGGCATGTTGGGCCAACTGCTGGGTAAATCCATCAAGGATCATCAGGGTCAAGCCTTCCTCGACAAGATTGAGACCATTCGTCAACTGGCCAAGTCCTCCCGCAAGGGCAACGAGACTGACCGGGAACGCCTGCTAGAGACCCTGCGTACCCTCTCCGATGACGAGCTGCTGCCGGTGGCCCGCGCCTTCAGCCAGTTCCTCAATCTGGCCAACGTGGCGGAGCAGTTCCACACCATCTCCCGTCGCTGCGAAGAGCAGGAGTGCACGCCGGACCCGCTTGAGCAGATGTTCGCCAAGCTCAAGGCATCCAACCTCTCCCAGGAGGCCATCATCCAGGCGGTGCGCGAGCTGGACATCGATCTGGTGCTGACCGCCCACCCCACAGAGGTGACCCGTCGCACCCTGATCCACAAGCACGTCCAGCTCAACGACTGCCTGGAAGCGCTGGAGCTCTCCGATCTGCTGCCCCGCGAGCGGGACAAGATCCTCAATCGCATCGAACAGCTGGTCAATCAGGCCTGGCACACCAACGAGATCCGCGAACAGCGCCCGACCCCGGTGGACGAGGCCAAGTGGGGCTTCGCCGTGGTGGAGAACAGCCTGTGGCCGGCCATTCCCGAATTCATGCGCAACCTGGACGAGCGTCTGCAACACCACCTGGGTGTGCGCCTGCCCCTGGATGCCGCGCCGGTCAAGTTCACCTCCTGGATGGGCGGTGACCGCGATGGCAACCCCTTCGTCACCGCCAAGGTGACCGCCGAGGTGCTGGAGCTGGGCCGCTGGATGGCGGTCAACCTCTTCTACAAGGACATCAAGGAGCTCACCTCTGAGCTCTCCATGGCCGACTGTACCGAGGCCGTGCGCGCCCGGGTCGGTGACAACCCCGAGCCCTACCGCGCCCTGGTGCGCGAGCTGCGCGAGCAGTTGCGCGAGACCCAGGAGTTCCTCACCGCCAAGGTGCAGGGTCAGGCGAGCGAGAGCCGCGATCTGGTCAAGACCACGGCCCAGCTGCGCGAGCCGCTGGAGCTCTGCTACCACTCCCTGCATGCCTGCGGCATGGGCAACATAGCCGACGGCATGCTGCTGGATGTGCTGCGCAAGCTGGCCTGCTTCGGCATCCACCTGGTCAAGCTAGACATCCGCCAGGATGGCGAGCGTCACGGTCAGGTCTTCTCCGAGCTGACCCGCTACCTCGGCATGGGGGACTACGCCGAGTGGAGCGAGGACGACAAGCAGGCCTTCCTGCTCAACGAACTGAACTCCCGCCGCCCGCTGATCCCCACCGACTGGGCACCGAGCGACGAGACCCGCGAGACCATAGATACCTGCCGGGTGATCGCCGGTCACGACCCCGATGCGTTCGGCATCTACATCATCTCCATGGCGGGCGCCCCCTCGGACGTACTGGCGGTGCAGCTGTTGCTGAAGGAAGCCGGCTGCAAGTTCCGCATGCCGGTCGCACCGCTGTTCGAGACCCAGGAAGATCTGATGGCGGGCACCGCCGTGATGGATCGCCTGCTGTCGGTGGACTGGTATCGCGGTTACATCCAGGGTCGCCAGTACGTGATGATCGGCTACTCGGATTCCGCCAAGGATGCGGGCATGATGGCCGCCGGCTGGGCCCAGTACGCCGCCATGGAATCCCTGGTGGGGCTGGCTGAAGCCAACAACATCCGCCTCACCCTGTTCCATGGCCGTGGCGGCACCGTCGGTCGCGGCGGCGCCCCCGCCCATCAGGCGATCCTGTCCCAACCCCCGGGATCCCTGCGCGGTGGCCTGCGAGTCACCGAACAGGGGGAGATGATCCGCTTCAAGTTCGGTCTGCCCAAGGTCGCCATCCACAGCCTGAACCTCTACACCAGCGCCGTGCTGGAGGGGAACCTGCTGCCGCCGCCCAAGCCCAAGGAGTGCTGGCGCGCCGTGATGGAGCAGCTGGCCACCGTCTCCTGCGATCACTACCGCAGCATAGTGCGCGGCCACCCGGACTTCGTGCCCTACTTCCGCGCCGCCACCCCTGAGATGGAGCTCGGCAAGCTGCCGCTAGGTTCCCGTCCCGCCAAGCGCAAGCCCAACGGCGGCGTCGAGAGCCTGCGCGCCATCCCCTGGATCTTCGCCTGGACCCAGAACCGGCTGATGCTGCCAGCCTGGCTCGGTGCCCACAAGGGCCTGCAGCAGGCCATAGATGACGGCCAGAAGAGCGTGCTGGACGAGATGAGCCGCCAGTGGCCCTTCTTCCGCACCCGCCTCGAGATGCTGGAGATGGTGTTCCTCAAGGCCGACCTCTGGCTGGCGGAGTACTACGACACCCGTCTGGTGCCGCAAGAGCTGTGGGCCCTCGGCAAGCAGCTGCGTCAGGAGCTTGCCGACTCCATCCAGGTGGTGCTAGAGCTGCGCCCGCAGGGTGACCTGCTGGACGACCAGCCCTGGATCAAGGAGTCCATCAAGCTACGCAACCCCTACACAGACCCGCTCAACGTGCTGCAGGTCGAGCTGCTTGGTCGCTCGCGCAAGAACCCTGAGACCCTGCACCCCGAGCTGGATCAGGCGCTGATGGTCACCATAGCCGGCATAGCAGCCGGCATGCGCAACACGGGTTGATGGCCGGGCTATCCAGCTTCACTTCCTGACATAAAAGGGCGCCTATATGGCGCCCTTTCTATTTTGGCTATCCAGCCCCTAGGCAATACAGTTGCGTCCCTGGCGCTTGGCCTCGTAGAGGCGCTGATCCACGCACAGCAGCCAGTCATCCATGCAGCGGTAGCCCATCTGATAGGGGGTGAGGCCCACGCTGATGGTGACGGCTATTGGCTGGTGCTGATGCAAGAAGGGGTGCTGCTCTATCTGCTGGCGGGTGCGATCCATGATGGCGCGGGCCTCCTCCTGAGTGGTGCCGCGCAGCAGCATGATGAACTCCTCCCCGCCGAACCTCGCCACCAGATCCTGGCTGCGCACCGCCTGCATCAGCAGACGGGCCAGCTCCTCGAGCACCGCATCACCGGCAAGGTGGCCATGCTCATCGTTGATCTGCTTGAAGAAATCGATGTCGATCAGGGCCAGGCAACAGGCTTCCCCCTCGGCCGGATGGCGCTGGATGTGATCGAGCAGCACATTGGCCTGACTGAAGAAGCTGCTGCGGTTGGGCAGCTTGGTGAGAAAGTCGTGTTCGGCGTTGAAGCGCAGCACCCGCTCCATGTGGCTGCGTTCGTCCTCCAGATTGCGGGCGTGGATCAGGGTGCCCAGGGCAGTGGTGAGCGGCTCCAGCAAGCTCACCAGGGTTTCGTCGAAGCCGCCCGGGCGGTTGGCCAGGGCTATCATGCCGATGGCTTCCCCCTTGTGGCGTATAGGAATGCCGAGAAAGCTGTCCAGATGGGGATGACCCCGGGGAGAGACGCCGCGACTCGCCGGATGACTCGGCAGATCGTTGCAGCACACCAGGGTGTTGTGAGTGACCACGTGGCCGAACAGGTTGTCGAGCTTGTTGAAGATGAGCCCCCCTCTGCTCTGGCGTTGCTGCTCATACCAGGCGTGGGTGGCCTGGTCCCAGGAGATATTGGAGATGGAGGGGATGTAGAGGCTGGGACGCTCGTCTTCGTACTGGATGATGCCGATGAAGCCATAGGCGCTCTGGCTCACGCTCAGCAGCCGCTCGAAGACGGTGTCGCAGGCGGAGCCGAGATTGCGATCGAGCAGAAAGCTCTGGTGGGCGGCCACCACTATGTCGAACAACTGGCTCTGCTGCTCGACGCGCTGCTCCGCCAGCACTTCGGGGGTGATGTCATGGGCCAGCTTGATCACCCCGAGCAGGGTCCCCGCCTCGTTGGTGATGGGCATATAGGTGGCGTGGATCCAGACACTGCCGCCCCCGCGCATGATGCGGCGAAACGACCCCGAGCGGATCTCGCCGCTGAGTACCCCCTGCCAGAAGCTATCGTGCTCCTCCTGCTGCTCGGGGGGAAGCAGCAACAGGTGAGACTGACCTATCAGCTCCTCGGACCCATAACCGAGGAGGTCGCAGAACAACCCATTGACCGACACCATGCGGCCATCGAGATCGAACTCGGCTATGCCATAGGCTCGGTCCAGGGCGGTCAGCCGGGCAAGGGCGTCATAACGCCCCAGGGTGCCCATGTCGATGAAGCTGTTTACCGGGGTATTCATGGCCAGGATTCCTTTCGATCGCCAACACCTGCTCACAGCCAGTATAGGCAGGGGGAGAGACAGCCCCAGATCATAGGTGTGAGGCGGCCGTTTCGCGAATATGGGCCACCCCCAAGATGAGCACCATCGAGGACGGCCACTTGCCATGCCCGCCGCCCGGGCGCAGACTGTCTGGCCTTGTTTAGGCCCGAGGAGACCCCATGACACCTGCCATCAACCTGCTGAAGAAGCTCAAGATCCCCCACAAGCTCTACCCCTACGAGTGCGAGGCCCACGACGATTTTGGCAAGCATGCCGCGACCCAGCTCGGCCTGCCCCAGGCTCAGGTGTTCAAGACCCTGCTGGCCCACCACGACAAGCAGGCGGTGGTCGCCATAGTCCCCTCCTCCGGCATGTGCAGCCTCAAGCAGCTCGCCAAGGCCACCGGGCTCAAGAAGGTGGAGATGATGAAACCGGCCGAGGCCGAGAAGCTGACCGGCTACAAGGTGGGGGGCATAAGCCCGCTGGCCCAGAAGAAGCTGCTGCCGACAGTGCTGGACGACTCCGCCATGGCGTTTGACGAGATACTGGTGAGCGGCGGCAAACGCGGCCTCTCGGTCGGGGTGGCGCCGCAGGACATGCTTCGCCTTCTGAAGTGGATCGCCGCGCCCATCGGTGAACACTAAGGGACGAGCACCATGAGTAAGGCCACTTGTTAAGCAAGGTCCAGCATGAGAGAGGCCCCGCAATCGGGGCCTCTCTCGTTTTGCCAGTGGGGCCCAAGGGACCACAGGCTTATGGCGTCATCCGGCAGGTGGCGGTCAGCTCGGAGAGCCGCAGCCGCTGGCGCCCCTGTTCGTCGAAGTTGGCATCCGCCAGCCAGCGCTCGAAACAGCCCTTGAGGGCGGGCCACTCGCCGTCTATCACAGAGAACCAGGCGGTATCCCGGCTGTGCCCCTTGTCCACCCGGGCCTGGCGGAAGGTCCCCTCGTAGCTGAAACCAAGGCGCAGCGCCGCCTGCCAGGAGGGCCGATTCAGGGCATTGCACTTCCACTCGTAGCGGCGATAGCCCAGGGCGAAGGCATTGGCCATCATCAGCGCCATGGCCGCCGTCGCAAGCCGCGACTGCTGCAGGGCTGGCGAAAAGTGCAGCCAGCCCACCTCCACGCAGCCCGCGGCGGGGTCGATGCGCAGGTAGCTGGCAAGCCCGAGCGCCCGGCCACTCCCCTCATCGACAATGGCATAGAACTGGGGATCGACCCTGGCGGCGACTCCTCGCAGCCAGCCCAGCATGGCCGCCTCATCCTCGAAGGGGCCGCTGGTGAGATAGGTCCACATGGCCCCACTGTCGGCACTGAAGGCCTGCCACAGGCTGCCGCCGTGGTGCTCGGGATCGAGCGGTTCCAGACGACAGCCCCAGCCCCTCAGCACCCGATGGGGGGGAAACTCGGCGCCACGCCAGTCGGGCAGAGACTCGCCCAGGGGCTGGCCATGGCCGTTGAAGACGGGGTCAGCAGGCACAGGCGATCCCCCCTTCCAGCAGCACGCCGGCCTCACTGCCGGTGGCGACGGCGAAGCCGTCCTGGCGCCACCAGTGCAGACCGCCCATCAGCTCCTTGACCCTGAAGCCCAGGGCCGCCAGCTTGTAGGCCCCCTGGGTCGAGCCGTTGCAGCCGATGCCATCGCAGTAGCAGACATAGACCTTGTCCTGCGACAGCCCCTGCGTGGTCGTCGGGCTCATGGTGCTATGGGGGAAGGAGATGGCACCGGGAATATGACCCTCGGCGTAGTGCGCGGGGGAGCGGGTGTCGATGACCACTATGCTGCCCCCCTCAGCCGCCTCCCCGGCCAGCAGATCGGCGGCGAGATCCGCCGGATCGGTACGAAACTTCAACTGGGCCTCGAAGAAGGCGCTGGCCTCCAGCGGGCTCGCGACACCAGTACTCAATACATGACTCATCCTGAACCTCCTTGTGATTACAGCGTTATTTCTGTGGTGACGACTGTGTTGACCGAGTTGGCGATGAAGCACTCCTCGTGGGCCTGGTGGTGCAGCCGCTCCAGCGCGGCGAGATCGGGCTGGCGCTCGCCGCCAAACCGCACCCTGGGGCGCAGGGTGACCCGGGTGATGGACTGGCGGCCCCGCTCATTCTTCTCCATGATGCCGACGGCCTCATCCCGGTAGCTCTCCACCAGATAACCCGCCCTGGCGACCAGCCAGAGGAAGGTCAGCATGTGGCAGCTGGAGAGGGCCGCGACGAAAGCCTCCTCCGGATCGACATTCTCCGCCACCGAAAAGGGCAAGGGCACCACATGGTGGGAGGAGGAGGCGGGCACCCTGACTCCGCCGTCAAACGCCCACTCATGGGCCCGGCTGTAGCGCTGATCGACAAAGGGCTCGCTGGCCCCTCGCTGCCAGCTGATGGTGGCGCTGTATTCCGACATGCAGACTCCTTCTGTGACCAATGTGTGTTGCCAATGGGATTGCTTCACTTCCTTGTCCACCAATGTAGCGACAAAATGGCCTTGCCACGCCGACCAATTTTGCCAATATGGGCAGACCAATTTATCCGCAACGGGAAGTGCCATGACAGTCCTGCCGACCCTCTTTGCCAATCAGCAACACGGCGAGCTGCCGCTCCACGAACAGCTGGTGCGCACCCTGCGGGAGGCCATGTCCGGATGGGGGGGCCACCTGCCCCGGCCCCGCGGAGGCCAGTCATGACAGTCCTGCCGACCCTCTTTGCCGACCAGCAGCAAAACGATCTTCCCCTACACGAACAGCTGGTGCGCACCCTGCGGGAGGCCATGTCCGGATGGGGGGGCCATCTGCCCCAGCCCAGCGGAGGCCAGTCATGACTGTCCTGCCGACCCTCTTTGCCGACCAGCAACAAAACGATCTTCCCCTGCACGAACAGCTGGTGCGTACCCTGCGTGAAGCCATGTCCGGATGGGGGGGCCATCTGCCCCAGCCCAGCGGAGGCCAGTCATGACTGTCCTGCCGACCCTCTTTGCCGACCAGCAGCAAAACGATCTTCCCCTACACGAACAGCTGGTGCGCACCCTGCGGGAGGCGATACTGGCGGGCCATCTGCCGCTGCACGGCAGGCTGCCGGCCAGCCGCATGCTGGCCCGGGATCTCGGTGTCTCCCGCAGCACGGTGCGCAAGGTGGGGGCCGGCAGCTTCGTCGCCCTGGCGGCGGTGCGCCCCGCGCCTCGCCCGCCCCAGTCGGCTGCGGGGCTCTCTCGCCGTGGTCAGGAGATGGCGCAAGGGGGGGCCTGCCACGAGGTGCCCGAGGTGGGCAGCTCCTTTGCATCCAGCCAGCCGGATCCCCGCCTCTTTCCCCAGGCGCTCTGGGGTCGCCTGATGCAGCAGCAGTGGCGCCAGGGTGCCAGCGACTGGATGAATTACGGGGATCCCCAGGGGTTGGGGGAGCTTCGCGCCGCCATCAGCAGCTACCTGGTGCAGTCGCGGGGCGTGGTGTGCGAACCGGAGCAGATCCTGATCCTCACCAGCTCCCAGCAGGGCATATTGCTGGCGACCCAGCTGCTCATCGATGCCGGTGACACCGTCTGGGTGGAGGATCCGGGCTATCCCGGCGCCCGTACAGCCATGGAGAGCGCCGGCGCCCGCATCCACCCGGTGCCGGTGGACGAGGAGGGGCTCAATCCTGCCGGTGAACACCCCAGTCCCAGGCTCATCTACTGCACCCCGGCCCACCAGTACCCCCTGGGCGTACCCATGAGCCTGCCGCGCCGCATGGCACTGCTGGCGGAGGCCGAGCGGCGCGGGGCCTGGATCCTGGAGGACGACTACGACGGGGAGTACCAGTACGATCAGCGGCCGCTCCCCGCCCTGCAGGGGCTGGATAGCCAGGGGCGCGTCCTCTATGTGGGGACCTTCAGCAAGGTGCTGTTTGGTTCCTTGCGTCTCGCCTACCTGGTGTTGCCACGCCCCCTGATGGAGGCCTTCAGCCGGGCCCGCGCCGCCGTCGACGGCCACAGCAACCAGTTGCAGCAGGCGGTCACCGCGGACTTCATCCGCGCCGGGCACTTCGCCACCCACCTGCGCCAGAGCCGCCTCGTCTACCAGAGCCGGCGGGATCTGCTGCTGGCCGAGCTGGCCGAGCACTGCCCCCAGCTCACCCCCATCCACAGCGGCGCCGGGTTGCAGTGCGCCGTGCTGCTTCCCGCCGGGGGCGAGGCCCGCTGGACCGAGGCGGCCAACGCCCGGGGGCTGGGGCTGCGCCCCCTGCACCAGTATCACCTCGCCCCTCCTACCCGGGAGGGCTGGCTGCTCGGCTTCGGCTGCCTCGACAACCAGACCCTGCGCCAGCTGTGTCGCCAGCTGGGCGCCCTGATGGAATCGGCCTGAGGCCAAGCCAGCAGAGCCCGGGTCCCATCATCACACTCTGCTGCCTGTTGGGGTCGCTGATGAAAACCGTCTGAGACCAGACCCAGAGGTCAGAGGAGCCGGGGGCCATTAGCGCTGTGTCGCCGGTGGGGCACCGAACTATAATGGGCACAATCCCGTTGTAGAACCCGGCCAAGATGTATCGACTCCCGCTCCTGCTCCTCACGCTCTCCCTCTCCTCCTGCCCGATGGCGGCCACCCGATTTACCCTGCTCAGCCCGGAAAACGAACAGGATGCCCGCATGGACTACTACCGGGAGGCGATGCGGCTGGCGCTGGAGAAGACCCGCCAGCAATATGGCGACTACGAGCTGCGTGACTCCCTCAAGATGAACAAGGCGCGGATGCGGCTCGAGGTGCAAAAACCGGGCAAGAGTGCCCTCTTCATCGTCGACAGCTGGCCCCAGAAGACGCCTCACCCCGAGGTCAGTCTGATCCCCTTCCCCATCGATCTCGGCATTCTCGGTTACCGGGTCTGCTTTGTCGGTGCCGACCGTGCGGATGCCCTGGCCGGGGTCCGTACCCTGGCCCAGCTTCAGGCGTTCAGTCAGGGGAGTGGCAAGGCCGACATCCTGCGCCACAACGGCTTCCAGGTGCAGGAGGTGGACAACTACGAGTCGCTGTTTCGCATGGTGGCCCGTGGCAGGGTCGATCTCTTCTGTCGCGGCGCCAACGAGATACTGGCGGAGTGGGAGACCCACCACCCCAGGTTGCCGACGCTCACCGTCGATCCCCATGTGGCCCTCTTCTACCCGCTGATCCACGCCTTCTACAGCCATGCCACCTACCACAAGGAGCGCGAGCGCATCCAGCTCGGCCTGCGGCTGGCCTGGCAGGACGGCTCCCTCAAGCGGCTCTGGCGCCAGCACTTCCAACCCTCCCTGGCGTTCACCCAACTGGCCTCGCGCCAGCTGTTCAGGCTGAGCAACCCCCAGCTACCCGGCGGAGGGAGCGACTACAGCTCCTATCTCTATGATCCGGCCCGGGATGCCTTCGGCATGCCTCCCCACGACAAGGCGGACAGGGTCGGCAAGTAGCGCCTAGCCCCGCGCCCCCTGCTCGCGACACAGGGCGAGCCAGGCCTCGGCAGTGCGGGAGAGGTAGCGCCGACTCGGCCAGATCACTCCGAGACGCCAGCTCAGCTCCGGCAGCAGGGGGCGCAGCACCAGGCCGTCCGGGGTCAGCCGCCGGCAGATGGGCTCGGGCAGGAAGGCGACCCCCATGCCGCTGCGCACCATGGCGGTGAGAAAGTCCCACTGGCTGCTGCGCGCCGCCACCTGGGGCACGAAGCCCGCCTGCTGGCAGGCCTGCTCCAGCCGCTCGCTCAGGGTGAAGGCCTGGGTGTAGAGCAGGAAGGGCTCCTCTTTCAAGTCCCCCAACCGGATCTCGGCACACGCCCGCCAGCGGGGCAGGTCCGGCAGCACCACCTGAATGGGGTAGCAGTCCAGCTCCAGGGCGCTCAGTACCCCCTCTTCCTTGGTCGGCAACATGGTGATGGCAAGATCCAGCTCCCCCTCCAGCACCGCCTGCTCGATGCGGCGCCCGCCGTACTCCACTATGGAGAGCTCCACCTTGGGGTAGCGGCTGCGGTAGGCGCGGATGAGATCCGCATAGACGTGACCCACCATGGGCGGGATGCCCAGCGCCAGGCGCCCGTGCTGCAGGCTCTGCAGATCCGCGAGCTCAGCCTCCAGCTGCTGCATCTGGGCCAGGATCAGCTGGCCACGGGCAAACAACACCTGGCCGCTGTCGGTCAGGGTGAAGCTGTGCCCCTCCCGATTGAGCAGGGGCTGGCCCAGCTCCTCCTCCATGCTGCGGATCATCTTGCTGATGGTGGGCTGGGTGACGAACAGCTTCTCGGAGGCGCGGGTGAAGCTCTTCTCCCGCACCAGTTCGACAAAGTAACGCAGGGCTCGGATATCCATGGGACGCTCGTCTGGGGTGATCGCCAAATAATGCCAATTTGGCATATTTTTCATAATTTAAATTCATTTTTTGCAGGTTTTGCCCCCACTTATACTGTGACCAGGTTCACAGAAAGATGCCCATCATGAAAGCCTTCTGCCTTCGCTGGTTGCAAACCCCCTTCCAAATCGCCCTGCTGGCCGCCATCTGGCTGCTGGCCGACACAGCGGTACGCACCTTCCACCTGCCCCTGCCCGCCAACCTTACCGGCATGTTGCTGCTGCTCATCTGCATCCTTCTCGGGGTGGTCAAGGCCCAGTGGTTCAGCGCCGGGGCCCGCTGGCTGCTGGCGGAGATGCTGCTGTTCTTCGTGCCCGCCGTGGTGGCCGTGGTCAACTATCAGGATCTGCTGCTGCAGGAGGGGTGGCGCATCATGGTGGTGCTGGTGACAAGCACAGTGCTGGTGCTCGGCACCACGGCCCTGGTGGTGGACAGGGTCGCCGCCATGTCTGACACCCTGCTCGGTCTGCTCTGCTTCGCCCTCACCCTGCTGTTCTACTACGCCAGCAAGTGGCTCTATGGCAAGAAGCGCATCCTGCCCCTGATGCCGCTGCTGCTGGCCCCCGCCCTGCTGGTGGCGGTGGTGGTGTTGTTCCACATCCCCTATCAGGACTACATGGCCGAATCCCACTGGCTGCTCTGGCTGCTGGGCCCGGCCACCGTCGCCTTCGCGGTGCCCGTCTACGAGAACCGCGCGCTGATGCGCCGCCACTGGCTCTCCCTGTCGGTGGGGGTGGTTGCCTCAGTGCTCATGGCGGTAGGCAGCACTGTGCTGCTGGCGCGCTGGCTGAACCTCTCAGTGCTGCTGCAACGCAGCATGGCCATGAGATCCATCACCACACCCTTCGCGGTGGAGGCGACCCGCTCTGTGGGTGGCAACGCCGATCTCACCGCCCTGTTCGTGGTGCTGACCGGGGTGATCGGCATGGCGGTCGGCGAGAGCGTGAGGCTGGCGCAGATCTGCCACAGATCGTACTGAATGGCGGCGGCGGTCACTTCCCGGCCCGCCCCCGGCCCCTGAATGACCAGGGGATTGGTGCGATAGCTGTCGCTCTCGATGGCGAACACGTTGTCGCAGGGCAGCAAGTTGGCGAACGGGTGGTGGGGCTCCAGGGTCTCAAGACCGACCCGCGCCTTGCCATCGTGCTCGAAGCGGGCGACGTAGCGCAGCACCTTGCCGACCCGACGGGCCCCCTCGAAGGCGGTCTGGATGGGATCATCCAGATCTTTCAGCCTGTCCATGAACTGATCCGTGCTCACCTTGCGCAGGGAGACGGGCACCAGGTTCTCCAGCTCGATGTCGGCGGAGTCGAGCTCGAAGCCCGCCTCCCGCGCCAGAATGAGCAGCTTCCTGCGCACGTCCTGGCCGGAGAGATCCTCGCGAGGATCCGGCTCGGTCAGGCCGTGCTGCCAGGCCTCGTCCACCAGCTCGGAGAAGGGGCGCGTGCCGTCATACTGCTGGAACAGCCAGGAGAGGGTGCCGGAGAAGATGCCGGAGACCCCCTGGATGCGATCGCCACTCTGGCGCAGCATCTGGATGCTGGACTGGATGGGCAGCCCGGCACCGACGGTGGCGTTGTAGCGCCACTGCACCTGGTGATCGCGACAAGTCTGCTTGATGCGCTGGTAGAACTCGCTGTCGGCGGCACCGGCAAACTTGTTGGCCGCTATGATGTGGATGCCGAGCTGGGCGAAGTCCGGGTAGTAACGGCTCACCGTCTCGCTGGCGGTCATGTCCAGCGCAATCAGCGCATCGAAGCCGTGCTGCTCCAGCTGACCCAGCAGCTCCGGCCAGATCAGCGGCTTGGGATTGAAGTTGTCGCGCACTTTGAGGGGATCCAGCCCCTCCTCATCCAGCAGGCCCCCTTCCGAGCTGAACACCCCGTAGAGGGTGAGCGCCATATTGAGCTCGTGCTCGAGCCGGGCCTTCTCGCGGGCGTAGAGCGCCAGCCAGTGACCGCCGATATTGCCCTTGCCGAACACCACCAGACCGACCCGGGTCGGGCGGCTGAACAGGGCGCTGTGCAGGGCGATGAGCAGGGGCTCCAGCACCACCTGGCGCACCACGGCCACCAGACTCAGGCCGTCTCTGGCCACCTGGACGAACTCCAGGGGCTGATCCGCCAACAGCTGATAGAAGCGGTGACACTGCTCGGCGTTGTCGGTCACGCCAGCCCCCACCAGGGCCACCAGGCTGAATCCCTCCTTCTGGATGAGACCGGTGAAGCTGCCCTGCAGCTGGAAGTCGCGCAGTATCTCGAAGGCCCCTTCCGCCACTTCCAGGGTGTAGGCCAGGCGCAGCACCCGCCGATCCGGCTGACGCTGCAGGGTGAGCGGGTTGAGGCGATGACGGGCCAGATGGGCCTCGATGGCGGCCACCGTCTGCTCATAACCTGTCTGGGGCAGCACCTTGAGTTCGATGAGGGCAATCTGATCCACCGAGGAGACGATGCGCGCCCCGCCGGAGCGCGGTGCCCGGCGCAGTATGTGGGTGCAGCCCTCATCCGGGTTGTAGCTGCAGCGCAGGGTGAGGCGCTGGCGGCTGTCGGCCACGGGTTGCAGAGTACGGGAATGGAGCACGGAGGAGCCGAGGCGGGCCAGCTCGTTGGCCTCCGCCAGACTCAGGCGCTCCAGCAGGCGCGCCTCCTTCACCCGGCGAGGATCGGCGCTGTAGACACCGGCCACGTCGCTCCAGATGGTGGTGGACTCCCCGTCCGCCAGGGCGGCCAAGAGGCTGGCGCTGTAGTCGGAGCCGTTGCGGCCGAGCAGCAAAGATCTTCCTTCCATGTCGGCGGCGATGAAGCCGGTCACCACTATGCGGCCGGGGTGCTCCGCCAGACGCGCCTTGAGCAGCTCGCCGGAGATGGCGGCATCCACCTTGACCAGGGCGCCATCCTCGGCGCGCAGGAAGCTGCGGGCGTCGAGCCAGATGGCCTTGTCGCCACGGCTGGTGAGCAGGGCGGCCAGCAGGCGCGCCGACCACACCTCGCCAAAGGCCAACAGGCCATTGCGCTCGAAGCGATCAAACTGCCCTTCCAGGGTCTTGGCGATCTGCTGCATGTCGTCGGTTAGCTGCTGGCTCAAGTCGAGCAGCAACTCCCCCTCCAGCAGGCCGTCGATCAGGCTCTGCTGGTAGGCGTGCAGGGCAGTGATGGCTTCGCCCGCGGCCTCGTCACCCGCCTCGGCCAGCTCCACCAGCTGGATCAACCGGTTGGTGGTCTTGCCGGCGGCGGAGACCACCACCAGCTCTCTGCCCCCGCCCTGCTGCTCGGCCTGCTGTTCGAGAATGCTGGCGACCCGGCGATAGCAGACAGGATCCGCCAGACTGCTGCCGCCAAACTTGTGCACATGACGCCGCTTCAAGGCTCTCTCTGCCGCCACCGCACTCTCTCCTTGTTGTTGCTGTTCCATTACTTCACCTGTTCTGCCTGTTGTGCCAACTGCGCCTGTTCAAAGCCTTGAGCCAGATCGGCCACCAGGTCTTCACCGTGTTCTATGCCCACAGAGAGGCGCAGCAACTGGGCGCTGATGCCCGCAGCCTGCTGGGCCGCCGGCGTCATGGCCCTGTGGGTCATGCTGGCCGGATGGGCCACCAGACTCTCCACCCCGCCGAGGGACTCCGCCACCGAGAACAGCCGCAGCGCCGCGAGGAAGGCACGCAGCCCCGTCTCGTTGCAATCGAGTTCAAAACTTAGCATGGCGCCGAAGCCGGACTGTTGACGGCGCGCAATCTCGTGGCCCGGGTGGCTTGGCAGGCTGGGGTGATAGATTTTTTTGACCAGCGGCTGCTGCTGCAGGAAAGCGAGAATGCGATCCGTGTTCTCCTGATGGGCACGCAGGCGCGGCGCCAGGGTGCGCAGGCCACGCAGGGTGAGGTAGGAGTCGAAGGCGCCGGAGGTGAGCCCCAGACAGTTGGCCCACCACACCAGGGACTCGGCCAGCGTCTGATCCTTGGCGATCGCCACCCCGCCCACCACGTCGGAGTGGCCGTTGATGTACTTGGTGGTGGAGTGCACCACCACATCGGCACCCAGCGAGAGCGGCTGTTGCAACAGCGGGGAGAGGAAGGTGTTGTCCACCACCACCTTGGCACCCACCTCATGGGAGGCGGCGGCGATGGCGGCCACGTCCACCACCCTCAGCAGGGGGTTGGAGGGGGTCTCTACCCACACCAGGGCCGGTTGCTGCGCCAGGGCCTCGGCGAGCGCGGCCTCATCCCCCTGATCGACGAACTGCACCCTGTAGTGGCCCTTGGCCGCCAGATACTCGAACAGGCGCCAGGTGCCGCCGTAGCAGTCGTGGGGGGCGATCAGCAGATCCCCCGCCTTGAGCAGGGCCGTGGTCACCAGATGGACGGCTCCCATGCCGGTGCCGGTCACCACGGCGCCGGCGCCCCCTTCCAGTGCCGCCAGCGCGTCCGCCAGATTGGTGCGGGTCGGGTTGCCTGAGCGGGCATAATCGTATTGACGGGGCTCGCCAAAGTCGGCAAAGGTGTAGTTGCTGGAGAGGTAGATGGGGGGCACCACGGCACCGTGCTGTGTGTCTGTCTCAATCCCGGTGCGTACCGCCAGGGTGGCCTTATGACTCATGATGCTCTCCTTGGCGCTGTGACTGTGCAGTTGATCTGTCTCTATGTCCGATACAACGTACCGCCAGGGTGGCCTTGTGGGTCATTTCCGCTCTCCTTGAAGTGTCTCTGGACGATGGCCGCTGTGCCTCTGCCACGGCTATCCTGCCATTGCTGGCCTATGGTGAACCACCTTACGCCACCTCAAAAAAGCCGTCAACACTTCTAGACGTCTAAATGGCTTTGCTGTTGGATTGCCATTGAATTCCTTAAGGGTTAAAATCCGCGCTCACGGCCAAACGAGAACAGGTGGAACATGGGTACAGAGTGGAACGGCGACTACGTCAGCCCCTATGCGGAGCACGGCAAGAAGAGCGAACAGGTCAAGAAGATTACCGTCTCGATCCCGCTCAAGGTGCTGAAGGTGTTGACCGATGAGCGCACCCGTCGCCAGGTGAACAACCTGCGTCATGCGACCAACAGCGAGCTGCTCTGTGAGGCCTTCCTGCACGCATTCACCGGTCAACCGCTGCCCTGCGACGACGATCTGCGCAAGGATCATCCGGACAGCGTCCCCGCCGAGGCGCGCGCCATCATGGAGGCGCTCGGCAAAGAGATCGAAGATTTCGACGCGAGTAATACGGCGACCTATGCCAATAACCCCCTTTGAATGACGCGGCCCTGGCCGCGTCATCGCTATCAGCCATGTCCCGCTTCAGCCTGCGCCACTATCACCACCACATCTGCAGTCATAGCCACGACTTTGCCCAACTGGTGATCCCCCTCGACGGCCCCCTCGAGATCGAGGTGCAGGGCCGGGGGCACAGGCCTTGCCCCCGGTTTTGCGCTTGCGTCATCGCCCCCGGCGAGCGGCACGACTACGCCGCCGATCCCGCGCTTTCGTTTCTGGTGCAGGAGAGCGACTGGCTCCCCGGCTATCTGGCGGCCCGCCCCTTTATCGAGCTGGATGAGCCCCAGCGCCACTACCTCGCCTTCCTGCACCGCATGGTGGCAGCGGGGGCGGCAGGTGGTGGGCATGGAGCAGGTGTGGCTCTCCCTGCTGGCTGAAGGGCAGGGAATGCACTCGCAGCCACCTCCTCGCCTTGCCGCCCGCATCCT
This sequence comes from Aeromonas ichthyocola, assembly GCF_046087985.1. Taxonomy (NCBI): domain Bacteria; kingdom Pseudomonadati; phylum Pseudomonadota; class Gammaproteobacteria; order Aeromonadales; family Aeromonadaceae; genus Aeromonas; species Aeromonas ichthyocola. The sequence continues at coordinate 328,426 of NZ_JBJSWH010000004.1, read as the reverse complement.
CAAGGTGCAGCGCCATATCGAGGCCAACCTCGCCGCCCCGCTTGGCCAATCAGCAACTCGCCGCCATCGCCTGCCTTGGCCAGAGCCAGTTCAAGCTCGCCTTTCGCCAGCAGCTGGGGACGAGCGTCTCCCACTACATTCGCAGTCGGCGCATGGCGCTGGCGCGTACTCTGCTTGCCGGTACGCAACTGCCCATTGGCGAGATTGCCAGCCGCTGCGGTTACCAGAATCAGGGGGCCTTCAGCGAGCGCTTCCTGGCCGAGACCGGGCTCACTCCGTCCCTCTGGCGCCAGCAAAACGGCCACCTGCCGCAACGAAACGGCCCCTTGCCGAAGACAGGAGCTGCCGTTTCGAGGCATGCTGGCGCCAATGCGAGGTGTGTGAAAGGAGGAGCCAAGATGCAGACCATAAGCTGGCAAGAGTTCGAGATGGTGGAGCTGAGAGTGGGCACCCTGGTGCGGGTCGAGCCCTTCCCCGAGGCGCGCAAGCCTGCCTACAAGGTGTGGGCGGATTTCGGTCCCGAGCTCGGGGTGCGCAAGAGCAGCGCCCAGATAACGGATCTCTATCAGCCGGAAGATCTGGTGGGGCGCCAAATCGTCGCCGTGGTGAACTTCCCGGCCAAGCAGATAGGCCCCATACAGTCGGAGTTTCTGCTGACCGGCTTCTACCGGGCCGATGGCGCCGTGGTGATGACCATCCCGGAGCAGGCGGTGGAGAACGGCGCCAAGCTGGGCTGATGCCCTGGCCCCATGAAATGAGAAGAGGCGACCCCGGGGGTCGCCTCTTCTTTTTCTGGCCGCAGCGCCGCTGTTACTTCAGCAGGCTGAAGACCAGGGCCGAGACAGCCAGCGAGCCGGTCAGCAGGATAAAGCCGTTCACCCAGCCCTGACGGAAGCGGGCCAGCGCCTCGACCTTGTAGATCGCAATCACCGGCATGATGAAGAGGATCATGGCGATGACGGGGCCGGAGAGGGTCTCCATCAGACCCAGGATGCCAGGGTTGATGACAGCAGCCCCCCAGATGGCGAAGAACATCAGGGCTATGCCGAGCTTGTCCGCCTTGGCCAGCGGCAGGCCGGTTGGCTTGGCGATCAGGCTTTTCAGGCTCTCCCGTGCACCGAGGAAGTGGCCGAGGAAGGAGGAGCTGATGGCGATAAAGGCGATCAGCGGCCCCAGGGTCACTATCACAGGGTTGTCGGTGATGTTGGCGAGATAGGAGAGCACGGAGACGTTCTGGGCCTTGGCCTCGGCCAGCTGGGCCGGGGAGAGGCTCAGCACGCAGGAGAAGACGAAGAAGAGCACGAAGCCCACCAGCATGACTGTGGTGTTGCGCAAGATCAGGCCGCTCTTGGCTTCGGCCTGCTCGCCATATTCACGGCGCTGCACGTTGGCAAAGCCGGAGATGGCGGCGGCGTGGCTGAAGGCGAACACTGTCACCGGCAGCGCCAGCCAGACGGTGTTGAGGAAGCTGCCACCCTCGAAGGCGGTCATTTGTGGCCACTGCCACTGGGGGATCAAATAGCAGGAGAGCGCCGCCAGAATGGCCGCCAGGGGGTAGACCATGAAGGCAAAAGCCCGCAGCATCGCCTTCTCCCCCGCCATCATCACGGCGATCATGGCGAACACCAGCAGGCCGGAGAGCATCACCCGGTTCGGGGTAGCCATGCCGAGCTGGTTGACCATGAAGCTCTCCACCGTGTTGGTCAGCCCGACGCCATAGATGAGCAGGATAGGGAAGATGGAGAGGAAGTAGAGCGCCGAGATGAGGCGACCGGCCATCTTGCCGAAGTGCTCCTCAGCCACCTCGGTGAAGTCGGCGTGGGGGCGGGAGGAGGAGAGCACGAAGCGCGCCAGCCCGCGGTGAGCCAGGAAGGTCATGGGGCCGGCCAGCACGGCGACTATGACCAGGGGCCAGATGCCCCCCAAACCCAGGTTGATGGGCAGGAAGAGTATGCCCGCGCCAACGGCGGTGCCAAACAGGCTGATGACCCAGTGGGTATCGTGACGACGCCAGCCGGTGCTGGCAGTGGTGGAGTGGGAACCGGATAACTCCCGGGAGACCTCTACAGATGAACTCATTGATAAACCACTTATATATAGTATTAAAATCTAAGAATATTGTGCTCCTTTAGCATTTAATTCTCAAAAATCGGCATTGGCAGATCTCACTGGCAAAGCTCGGTTCAGCCAGTGAGATTGGGCGGAATTTCCAGCCCGCCTCGTTCTGATAAACCTTTAAATAGGCAACTTTACGAAATATAAAACCAAAATATCACTATTGGTCGATTTTTTATTTCGACCATTTCTGAGTTTTCAGAATTACATGAAAAGAGATGCCAGCACTTTGGGTTTGGCTGTGATGATCCACTACAGCAATCCATTAAAGTAGCGAATACACCTGAATATGTCGTGACAAGCCAGCGGATCACACCAAGCAATCAGGCGGCCACGAGGCCGCCTGATTGGATGATTCGGCTACATTTCAACCGGCTCAGTGAGTCAGGATCTTGCCCCAGGCGAGATCCGGGTCCCCCATTACGATGAAGTCAGGGTTCTCCAGCGACTCGGTTTCGTTGTAGCTGAGCGGCTGCAATGCCAGGCTGAGGATGCGCCCCCCCGCCGCCTCGACGATGCACTGGGCGGCGGCGGTGTCCCACTCGCCGGTGGGGCCGAGCCGCACATAACAGTCTGCCGCCCCTTCCGCCACCAGGCAGGACTTGAGGGAGCTGGAGCCAAGCGGGATCAGCTCGTAGTTGATGGCCGGGTTGAGGCGGCGGGTCAGGTTCTCCAGCTTCTGGCGGCGGCTGATGGCCACCACCAGGGAGTCGGGCTGGTCGTGCTCGTGGTGCATGGCGCTGATGGGATGCACCTCGCCGTTCACCTCCTTGAAGGCGCCGTGGCCGCGCACCGCCCAGTAGAGCACGTCGGCCTCGGGGGCATAGATGACACCAAGCACGGGGACATTGTCCCGCACCAGGGCGATCAGGGTGGCGAAGTCACCGCTGCCGGCGATGAACTCGCCGGTGCCGTCCAGGGGATCCACCAACCAGTATTGCCGCCAGTTGGCACGCTGGCTGAAGGGCACATCGGCCGCCTCTTCTGTCAGCACGGGCACATGGGGGGTGAGCGCCGACAGCGCCTGCTTGAGGTAGGCATCGGCAGCAAGATCGGCACTGGTGACCGGGGTCGCATCCTCCTTCAGCTGACGCTCGAACTGACCGCCGTGATAGATTTCGTGAAGGATGCGTCCCGCCTCGCGGGCTATCTCCTTGACCCCAGGTATCCAGGCCAACAACTCCTGCATCTTGTTATCCTCTGTTTTTATTACCTTTGCCCAGGCTTGGGCTAGCTTTCCTGCTCCGCCAGCCATTTGCTGGCCAGCAGCAGGGCACTGATGCTGCGCGACTCGGTGAAGTCGGGTCGCGCCAGCAATTCGTCGATGCGATTGAGGGGCCAGGGGATCACCTCGAGGGGCTCGGGCTCATCGCCGATCCGCTGCTCGGGGTAGAGATCCCGCGCCAGCAGTATGTCCATCCGGCTGGAAAAATAGCCGGGGGCCAGGGAGACCTGCTTGAGGGGAATGAGGTCACGGGCCCCGAAGCCCGCCTCCTCCATCAGCTCCCGGTTGCCCGCCTCGAAGGCATCTTCGCCGGGATCGATCAGCCCCTTGGGAAAGCCCAGCTCGTAGGAGTGAGTGCCCGCCGCGTATTCGCGCACCAGCAGCAGGGTGTGGGCATCGAACAGGGGCACCACCATGACGGCGCCTCTGTTGCCGCCGCGCATCCGCTCGTAGACCCGCTCCTCCCCATTGCTGAATTTCAGATGCAGGGATTCCACCTTGAACAGCCGACTCTCGGCCACCAGCTCGGCCTTGATGATCTCCGGCTTGCGCTTGTCGTGGGCCATGGCCTCGACGCGGACGTGTTCGGGTTTGCACTTGTGGGGGTCACTCATCGGGGCTGACTGCTCGTTAAAAAAGAGTGCTTCAAGAGTAAACGACTCCCCGAGGGAACACCACGGGGCAAGGGCCGGAAAGGTGCCTGAAAAATCCGTTATAATGCGCCCCGTTTTCCCCACCCAGTCCGACACAAAGAGGCCCCATGCCCACCCCACTGCCCTGGCACCAGATAGACACAGTTCGCTCGACATGGATGGCACCCTGATCGACCTTCATTTTGACAGCCACCTCTGGCAGCAGCTGGTGCCCGAGCGCTACGCCGCGCGCCTCGGCCTGCCGCTGGCCGATGCCAAGGCGCAGATCGAGGCCCACTATCAGGCCGTCAGCGGCACCCTCGACTGGTACTGCGTCGATTACTGGAGCCAGACCCTCGGGCTCGACATCCGCGCCCTCAAGCAGGAGATCCTGGACAAGATCCAGTGGCGGCCCCATGTCATCCCCTTCCTGGCCGCCCTGCGGGCGGCGGGCAAGCAGCTGGTGCTCTTCACCAATGCCCACCCCGCCAGCCTGTCAGTCAAGGATGCCCGGCTCGGCCTCGCCGACCATCTGGATCTCATGGTGAGCACCCATGAGCTCGGCTGGTCGAAGGAGAGCCAGCACTGCTGGCAGGCGCTGGCCGAGCGACTGGCATTCGATCCGGCCCGCACCCTGTTTGTCGATGACAGCGAGCGTATCCTGCGCGCCGCCGCCGACTACGGCATCGGTTATCAGCTCGCCATCCAGAACCCGGACAGTCGCCAGCCAGAACAGCAGATTACCGCCTTCCCGGCGATCCGCGACTATGCCGAACTGCTGCCGCTGACTACTTGATACCGATACGGGGACAGGATTCACCGCCCTCCCCGATGTATTCCGTGACTACGCCGAGTTATTGCCGCTGGCCGTGTGATCCGAAGGAGATACAGGCAACCTGGCACAGCTCCCATTCCTTCCACGATGATGCCGGGTGGCTGCCCGCTGACCCACCGGGCAGCGGACAAACAAAAGGGCTGCCTGGGCAGCCCTTTCTCATTGATGTCGGGCGAGCTAGTCCACCCACTCCACCAGCCGGTACTGTTTCTTGCCCCGGCGCAGCAGCAGGTAGCGCTCAAACAACCGATCCTCTGCACTCAGCTGCTCATCCTGTCTTATCTCGCCGTTGAGGCTGATGGCGCCCGCCCCCAGCAGCTCGCGGGCCACCCGCTTCGAGCTCGCCAGGCCGCTCTCCACCAGCAGGGTCACCAGATCCCTTTGCTCCTCGATACGGCAGCTCGGCATGCCATCCTGCGCCAACTGGGCGAGATCCCCCTCCCCGAGCCGGGCCACGTCGCCGCAAAACAGCAGCTCGCCGATGCGCCGCGCCGCCGCCAGCGCCCCCTTGCCGTGCACCAGTTCGGTCAGCTCGTCCGCCAGCACCTGCTGGGCCTGCTTGCGCCCCTGCCGCTTGGCATCTTCCGCCTCCAGCGCCGCAATCTCGGCCAGCGACATAAAGCTGTAGTAGCGCAGGAAGCGGTAGACATCCTCGTCTGCGGTACCGAGCCAGAACTGATGGAAGGCGTAGGGCGAGGTGAGCGCCGGATCCAGCCAGATGGCGCCCCCCTCTGTCTTGCCGAACTTGGTGCCGTCCGCCTTGGTGATGAGGGGCAGCGTCATGCCATGGACCTGGGCCTGATGCAGCCGGCGGGTGAGATCCATGCCGCTGGTGATATTGCCCCACTGATCGTTGCCGCCGATCTGCAGGGTGCAGCCGAGACGCTGGTTGAGCACGGCAAAATCCTGGGATTGCAGCAGGGCGTAGGAGAATTCGGTGAACGAGATGCCCTGATCCGGGCGGGCCAGCCGCTGGCGCACCGATTCCCGCGCCAGCATGGCGTTGACCGAGAAGTGCTTACCGATATCCCGCAGAAAATCGAGGGCGGACATCTGCCCCATCCAGTCGGCGTTGTTGACCAGCACAGGTGCCGCCAGCCCCTCGCTCGCGGGCAGCAGTGCCTTGATCTGGGCCGACAGGCTGGCCACCCAGCCCTGCACGGTTTCGGCGCTGTTGAGGCTGCGCTCGGTCGCCTTGAAGCTGGGATCGCCGATGAGGCCGGTGGCACCGCCCACCAGGGCCACAGGGGTGTGGCCCGCCAGCTGGAAGCGGCGCAACATCAGGAGCGGCACCAGGTGGCCTATGTGCAGGCTGCCGGCGGTGGGATCGAAGCCGCAGTAGAGGGTGCGCGCCGTGGCGAGGTGGGAGGCCAGGGCCGCCGGGTCGGACATCTGGGCCACCAGGCCACGCTCGGTCAGGTCGGTGAGCAAATGGGGGTCGATCATGGGGTCTCCAACAGCAGGGGAAAGTCGCCATACTCGCCGTTCTGGCCCGTGGCAGATATGTCCCCCAGGGGACAGTTTTGCCACTCTCATGCTAGCATCCCGCCCATATCGGGGAGCCTGTCCCCGCCACCCGGAGCCCGTCGCCATGAGCCAGCCCCTCGCCACAGATTCGCTGACCCAGAGCCTGACCACCGTCGTCGATGCCCTGCACAGCCCGGCCTTTGCGGCGGCCCTGGTGCGCCTCATCCAGCAGCAGGTAGCGTTCGACTGCGCCCTGCTGCTCGGGGTGGGGCAGCGGCCCGTCTACCTCTACGACAACCTCAACCATCAGCGAGCCCTGCTGTTTGACAGCTACCTCACCAGCCACTTCAGTCAGGATCCCTTTATGCAGGCGCTCAAGGACGGCCTCCCCGCCGGAGTCTGGACCCTGGCGCAGGTGTCAAAGGGGCGGCTGGATCCCGAATACCGCCACCACTTCTATCAGGCCACCGGCTGGCAAGAGGAGGTGGGGCTGATCCTGCCGGTGCGCGGCGGTCTCACCTTGATGCTGTTTCTGGGCCGCCTCGACAAGCGCCAGAACCCTCGTCCGGAGGAGCGCGCCAGGCTGGAAGCCTTGTTCCCGCTGGTGCATTCGCTGTGCCGTCAGCAGTGGCGGCAGAGCCAGCCGCTGCTGGCCCAGAGCACGGCACTGCCGGACAGCGCCAGCCTCAAGAGCGCGGTGGAGCAGGCGATGGCGAGTGTCGGGGGGATCCGGCTCACCCGGCGTGAGCGGCAGGTGGCGGAGTTGCTGCTGCAGGGGCTGGATACCGAGGCGATTGCCGCCGAACTCGGGATTGGCAGCGGCACGGTGAAGAATCACCGCAAGCACCTCTATGGCAAGCTGCGGCTCGCTCGCGGGCCGAGCTGTTCAATCTCTTTCTGAACCACCTCATCACGGCGCCAGCTGCCGCCGCGGCCCCGTCGACCAACGCCGCCCCGCCGGGGCGGGGTGGTGTCGATGCATGCCAAATAGGACCAGCAAGGCCGTCAGATGCGGCCCTGATAGCGCAGGGGGAAGCGGCCCTGACTGTCGGGCTGGCCGAGGAAGGGGAGCCCTTGCTGCATCTGCTCCGGCAGTTCTGGGCCCGGTTTCAGGGTGCCCTGGAACAGGTACTGGCCATTGGGTTGCAGCTCGAGGCGACCCTGGTCTGCACCGCATCGGAGCCCTGCTTGAGTTCGGCCACCAGTTTGGAGTCGAGGCAGGTGAGTTTCACCTCGGGGTCGGCCAGCACCAGCTTGCCCGCCGGGGTATCGGCGCTGGCGTTGTACCAGTCGAGGTTGCCGTAGAGGTTGTCACACCAGGGGTTGCCCTGGGCAAATTGCTCCACTTTGAGCTGCAGCTGGCCGGTGACGGTGATCGGGATCGGCAGCTGCATCGGCACCCGGCTCAGCAACCAGGGGGCGGGGGCGTTGAGGGTGATGTCACGGCCGAAGGCGGCGCCATTCCAGCCGACCACGCCCTGACCGTTGAGGCCGCTGCGATCGCCAAAGCGTAGGGCACTTCGGGGGCGAGGCGCAGCAGCGACCAGCCGTTGAGATCCCAGCGCAGCTGGTTCACCGATTCGCTGGCATATTGCAGTCGGGCAATCCTGGCCACTCCAGAGGGTGCCGCTCACCCCTTCCAGTTTCAGCAGGTTGGCAACGTTGGCAGGCAGCGGCAGATGGCGCGCCACCAGCGCCGCGGGCAGGGTGGCCAGCAGGAAGACCAGATAGGCCGCCAGAAACAGGCTGGCAATCAGGATGCGTTTTTTCATTGTGGACGACTCAACTGCAAACGTCTGACCTTGACCAGACCGGGGCCAGCCCCTCGCGGGCGATCTCGATGATTTGAACCTGAATGCCGTGCTGCTCCACCAGCGTCGCGAGCCAGAGCAGCAAGTCCTCGAACGGGACTGTGTCTATCCACACCTGCAGCTCCTGCCCTTGTGGTTGCAGCCGGGCTATCTTGATCTTCTGGTTGAAGGCGGTGCGGTTCACCACCCCGTCCAGGGTACCGCTGGTGTCGATCTGGCGGCCTTGGCCCCCCTGCATCGCCAGCACCTCCTGCCCCTTCTCTTTCAACCAGGCGAGCGTCTGCTGCTGGTTGGCCACCTGCCGCTGCCGCTCGTCGATGCGATTGGCGACGGGCTGCCAGATGACCCAGTAGCAGAGCCCGATCAGCAGGGCGCAACCCCCCACCGCCACCAGCCGCTGTTCGCGGGGACTGATGCCACGCCACCAGCCTTGCAGTTTGTCCATCATGATGATTTCCCCTTCAGCACCAGCGCCCCTTCCACCTTGCCCTCATGGCTTCGCACCTCACCCTGCTGCACCTCGAAGCGCTTGCCCGCCAGCTCGCGAAAACGCTCGATCTCGGTGAAACCGGGGGCAGTGACCTGCAACCTGAGCTCGCCCCTGGCCGCGTCGAAACGCATCACTTCGGGCTTGAGACCGGGCACCTCGGCAAACACAGGCGCCAGCTCGGTCAGCAGCAGCAGGACCCCACCCTGCGGGGACTGCCCCAGGGACTTGAGGTGCTGGTTCATCTGGCTGCGAACGTTGACGATCCGGGTCTCCCCCGGGAAGATCCGGGTATAGACCTGCCGGATCTCGGCCTTGAGGGCCTTGTCCTGCTTCGCCAGTTGATAGAGCTGCACCCCGCGCTGGGCCAGAGCCACCAGCAGCAGTATCCCCGCCAGCACCGCCACCTTGCGCCACTGCAGCCAGTAACGGCCGTATTCGGTCTGGGGTCGATAGGGCCCCTGCAACAGGTTCGCCTGGCAAGCGATCGCCCCTTTCGCCAGCAGCAGCATGGGCAGTTCGGGATCCGCCGCCTGCCAGTTGGCGGCCGCGATGGCGGGAGCCGGGGTATGGCTATGGATGGTGACGGGTTCGGCCTGGGCCGCCAGCAGCATGGCCAGCAGCGGCTCGTCGGCGACTATCCCCTGGACGGGGCCCTGGCGGATCAGCCACTCGGCGCCGAGTTGCAGGGCAGACCACCCATCAGCGGCCTGTGGCAGCGCCAGCACATCGGGCAGCAGTTGCAGGCTCTTGAGGCCTGCGCCTCGAGCCAGCCGAGCCACTCGGCATCTTCTGCCTTGATCCACCGCCATCAGATCCACCTGCTGGCCCTCATGACCCAGCACCACCAGATGCAGCTCATCCACGTCGGAGGCGATCTGCTCCTCCAGCAGGTAGGGGAGGGCCGCTGCCGACTGGCGGTTGTAGCGGCCCGGCAGGGTGACCCGCCGGAAGATCACCAGATCGCTGCCCGGCACCAGCGTGACCACGGGGCGGCCACCGGCCCGCTCCTGCAGCTCGCCCAGGGCATGGGCCGAGGGCAGGGTGCCGGAGGCGATGATCTCCTGCTCCTGACCGACCACACCAGCCAGGCACCGGCTGCTGCGCATTGGTCCCCAGACGGATGACCAGACTCTCGCTCACGCATCTCTCTCCTGCGATACCCGTTCAAAGCCTCGTGCGATGGGCGGGGCGCAGCCCGCAGGCTGCAGCCAAAATCTCTCGTACCCGCGACCGAGGCCCGCAGATCTCGCTGTTTATTCGGCGCCACCGTTGAGGCGGCGCAGCATCACCAGCTTGTTGTCCTTGCCGCGCTGGAAGACAGGGTCTCCAGCCGGGCCCGGTTGTCGCCCACCTCAGCCACCAGACGGGCTTCGAAGAAGTCGCTCTTGACCAGCGCGCCTCCAGCCCTTTGACTGCCCGGTTGTAGGCGAGCTGTCCGTCATCAGCTTCTTCTCTTTCCACCCCTTCTGGGGCGCTCGGTCAGCACCCGCTTGGCATCATCCAGCCCCATCTTGCCCAGATAGAGGGCGACCAGCAGGGCCGCGCTCCGGGGATGGTATTGATATTCACCACCAGCTTGTCGTTGGGCAGGGCGCACACATAGGGGGCCAGCCGGCATAGACCCTGGCCGTCACCCCGCGCACCGCCCGCAGCTCGTCCTTGCCCAGCATCCACTGGTTGGCGGTCAGATAGGGGGGGTTGAGCCCCTCGTAGTAGGCATCTCGGCGCCGTTGCTCGAGACCAGCGCGGTATCCTTGTCGGTCCAGTCGCGGATGGCATCGGTGAGCTGCACCGCCTCGTACTCATCCATCGCCAGCTGCTTGAGCAGCGCCCGGAACACCTTGAACCGATAGGGCTGTTGCTCCAGCTCATCGCCGCTCTCCCCCTCCTTGGGCCAGCTCAGGCTGTTGAGGTTGAAGCAGGATTGCAGGTCGGTCACCTCGCCCCGCAGCTGGCCATCATCCACCGGGAAGACGGCATCTTGCGGGCCCAGTTCTGACTGAGGTTGACCACATCGGGGTCATCCTTGAAGTCCTGGTTGAGCACCTTGATCACCAGTGCCTCCGCCGACATGGCATACCACCAGGCCTGCTTGCCAGCCGTGAGGTTGCTGGTCCGGCGCAGCTCCAGCTGCAACCGGCCGCTCATGTTGCTGGCGATGATCACCATCACCGACAGAATAAGCAGCACCACCAGCAGGGCCATGCCCCCTTGCCCGGGCGGCCTGGTGTCGGCCCTCTGGCCGCCGGCCTCGGGAACTCGGACGATCTGCCATGATGGCCGGAGAAAAATGACGCTTAATTGCCATTGTCCGCCCTCTGACCGCCGGCTCCGATCAGGAACTGGCGACGTATGGTGCCGTAATCCGCCAGATCCAGCTCCACCGCCAGCCCATAGGGCAGCAGGTCGCGCTGGGTCCACTCCTCCTTCCACATGCCCTTGTCGTAGAAATAGAGCCGCAGGGCCGTCACCCCGGTCAGCACCGGCTGAATACGCGGCTCTGTGCCGATCGCGGGATCCGGATAGAGGTAGCTGAGCCGCTCCAGGGTCTGCTCCTTGAGTCGCCAGCCCACCCGCTGCAAGCCGGAGCGCGGCAGCATGCCGTCCGGATTGAGCCAGCCGCCACGGATGAAGGCCATGCCCCAGTCATCGCTCTGCTGGCCGAAGCGGGAGGCCGCCAGCAGCACCTTGTTGTTCTCGCCGTCGATACGGCCGCTGCGCGGCACCATCTGGGTGATGTCCCGCTCCAGCAGGCTGAAGGCGAGCTGCAGCTCGGAGAGGCGAACCTCCTTGCGCTTGGCCACCTCGTCGCTGGTGAGCACCCCCTGCAGCACCTGATAGGCACCCATGCTGAGGCTGGCGAAGATGGCGATGGCCACCAGCATCTCAAGCAGGGTAAAGCCGGCCTGGCGGACAGAGCGGGCCGGGCGTGGTGCGTCGTGCGGATAGGGTGTTGAATCATCGGCTGATATAGGTCCGCATCATGGCCACCGGGCTGTCGGCCTTGGCCTCGGTGCGCACTTCCATATCGAGGGCACGAAAATTGTGTCATTGGTGGCCACGCCACGATAGCGCCAGTACCAGGTAGTGCCCGCCATCTCCTCGTCCCCTTCCACCCAGCTGTCTCCCGGCCACTTGCCCTCGAGCTTCTGCTGCACCAGCTGGTTTTCCACCACCCAGGTCGCCAGAGTCTTCTGCTCCAGGTAGTTGAGGCCGGAGAGGTGCTCGCTGGCGGTTTTCATCACCGCAAGACCGGCGATGGCAAATACCGCCAGCGCCACCATCACCTCGAGCAGCGTCATGCCACGGGCGTTCATAGCGCCGCCTGCTGCGCGGAGCGATGCTGCGCCACCATCACCTCGCCGCCTGCGCTGGTGCCCGTCACTCTTCTCCTCATCGTCTTGCAGCAGGGTCAGGCGACCGAACTCGTCCCCCTTGACGATGCGCAGTGTAGCGCACGTCGTCGTCCTGCTGGGTCAGGGTCAGCACGAAGGGGGTCAGCTCGCCGCCCGGGAAGATGAGCAGTTGCGGGCGTGCGCTCCTTCTCGTCGCGCTTCTGTTCGGTTTTCTCGTCGGAATCGGTTGCCAGCCAAAGCCTTCCAGCTCCAGCGGCCAGCACATGTTCTCGGCAGTTGCACCGGCCCCAGCTGCTTGTCGCCGGTCAGTGCCTGCCACTTGCGATCCTTGGGGTTGCGGGACATAAACTGCCAGCCGCTCTGCTCGACTCTCAATCCCAGCAACCGACCATCCATCACCGAATACTCCTGCGCCTGTTGCAGGGTCGCCATGAGACGACGCGCCTGCTTGTCGAGCTCCCTGTCCCCCCGGGCCCCCCCCATGCTGAGGACGACGGCGGTGGCCACCAGCCCCATCAACATGGCGACCAGCAAGACCTCCAGCAGGGTGAAACCCGCCTGACGATGGCGCAGCCCCTGGCCTCAACTGCATGGCCCCCCGTCAGCATGGCGGCACAGCAACAGTACCTCCGGCAGGGTAAAGCAGCCGGCTCAGCGGGTTCAGCGGGCGCTCAGACACTTATTGGAAATCCTTCAGATTCCAGTTGCCTATGTCGTCATCCGTCCCGGCTTCGCCGTCCAACCCCATGCTGAAGATGTCGAGCTTGCCGAACTGGCCCGGGCTCAGCAGCTGGTACTGGTTGCCCCAGGGATCCTGCGGCAGGCGCTTGATGTAGCCCCCTTCCCGGTAGCTGCGCGGCTCAGGCGACGCGGTCGGCTTGTTGACCAGGGCATCCAGCCCCTGCTCGGTGGTCGGGTAGCGGTTGTTGTCCAGCTTGTACATGTCGAGGGCGTTTTCCAGCGCCACTATGTCGGAGACGGCTTTCTGCTGATCCGCCTTCTCCTTGTTGCCCATCAGATTGGGCACCACCAGGCTGGCCAGGATCCCCAGGATCACGATGACCACCATGACTTCCAGCAGGGTGAAACCGGATTGACGACGCTTTTGCATGACTTACTCCCTAACGAAATGAGATGGCGCAGGCCATCAGAGATTGACCAGGCCATCAGGTTCCCTGTCGAACGCCGGACATCAGAGATTGACCATATTGTTGAGTTCGAGGATCGGCTGCAGGATCGACATCACGATAAAGAGCACCACCCCGGCCATGGAGACCACCAGCATGGGCTCGAACACCCCGAGGGCGATATTCACCTGGGTTTCGAACTCCCTGTCCTGGTTGTCCGCCGCCCGCTCCAGCATGCTGTCGAGCTCGCCGCTCTGCTCGCCGGAGGCGATCATGTGCAGCATCATGGGCGGGAAAATCTTGGTTTCATCCAGCGCCTTGCGCAGGCTGGTCCCCTCCCGCACCCGCTCGGTCGCCTCGCCGATGCGGTGGCGGGCAAAGTCGTTGGAGAGCACCTCCCCCGAGATCTTCATCCCCTCCAGCAGCGGCACTGCGCTGGCGTTGAGGATGCTTAAGGTGCGGGCGAAACGGGCGGTGTTGAGGCCGCGGCTGACCCGGCCGATGACCGGCAGGCGCAGCACCACCTGATGCCAGTGGCGGCGCCGTCCGGCGTCCGTGAGCCACCAGCGCCAGACCAGGCCACCGATGCCAAGCAGCACCAGGAACCAGAGGCCGTAGTGCTGCATCAGCTCGCTGGTACCGATGAGGAAGCGGGTGGTGGCGGGCAGTTGCTGGCCCATGTGTTCGAACTGGGCAACCACCTTGGGCACCACTGCGGTGAGCAGTATGGAGATGACGCCCACGGCCACCAGGGTGAGGACTATGGGGTAGATCATCGCCTGCAGCAGCTTGGTGCGCATGTGCTGGCGCTGCTCGGTGTAGTCGGCGAGGCGGTTGAGCACTTTCTCCAGGTGACCGGACTTCTCACCGGCCGCCACCATGGAGCGAAACAGCTGATCGAACACATGGGGGAAGGCCCCCAGCGAATCGGCCAACGAGTAACCTTCTACGACTTTGCTGCGCACCGTGGCCACCAGGCTGCGCAGGTGGGCCTTCTCGCACTGCTCGGCCACTGCCCGCAGCGCTTCTTCTATGGTCAGCCCTGCGCCCACCAGGGTCGCCAGCTGACGGGTGATGAGGGCCAGCTCCGAGGTGGAGGCGCCACGGCGAAACAGCACGAAGCGATTGGCCTCCCGCTTCGCCTTCTCGGTGGTCTCGTTCACCTCGAGGGGGGTCAGCCCCTGCTCGCGCAGTAGCTGGCGCACCTGACGGGCGGAATCCCCCTCCATCACCCCGGACTTCTGTCTGCCTCTGGGGTCGAGGGCCTTGTATTCGAACGCAGCCATCTTAGTCTTCCCGGGTCACGCGCAGCACCTCTTCGAGGCTGGTCTGCCCCTGGAGCACCTTGTCGATGCCGTCGCGGCGTATGCTGGGGGTATGGCCCCGGATCAGGCGCTCGATGGCGAGTTCGCCGCTGGCACTGTGAATCGCCTCGCGCACCGCCTCGTCGATCACCACCAGCTCGTGGATGCCGGTCCGGCCGCGATAGCCGGTGTGGTTGCACTGCTCGCAGCCTACCGGGCGCCACATCTGCTGATCCGGCGCCAGCTCTATGCCCATGGCGATCCGCTCCTGCTCCGAGATGGGATGCGGGGCACGGCAATCCGGGCAGAGGGTGCGCACCAGCCGCTGGGCCAGCACTGCCAGCAAGGATGAGGAGAGCAGGAAGGGCTCTATCCCCATGTCCCGCATCCGGGTGATGGCGCCGATGGCGGTGTTGGTGTGCAGGGTCGACATCACCAGGTGACCGGTGAGGGACGCCTGCACCGCGATCTGGGCGGTTTCGAGGTCACGGATTTCACCCACCATCACCACATCCGGATCCTGACGCAGTATGGCGCGCAGGCCCCGGGCGAAGGTCATGTCGACCTTGGTGTTGACCTGGGTCTGGCCGACCCCTTCCAGGTCATATTCGATGGGGTCTTCCACCGTGAGGATGTTGCGATCCCGGGAGTTGATCTCGGAGAGCGCCGCATAGAGGGTGGTGGACTTGCCCGAACCGGTCGGGCCCGTCACCAGTATGATGCCGTGGGGCTTGCGGATGAGCTCGCTGATGATGTTGCGATTGGCCAGCGTCATGCCGAGCTGCTTGAGCTCGAGGCGCACGTTGTTCTTGTCGAGCAGACGCAGCACCACCCGCTCGCCGTAGCTGGACGGCATGGTGGAGACCCGCACGTCGACGGCGCGGCCGCCGATGCGCAATGAGATGCGGCCATCCTGGGGCACCCGCTTCTCGGCGATGTCCATGCGGGACATGACCTTGATGCGCGACACCAGCAAAGAGGCGAGCTTGCGATGGGGGCGCAGTATCTCCCGCAGCACCCCATCGATACGGAAGCGGATGACCAGGGCCCGCTCGAAGGTCTCGATGTGGATGTCGGAGGCCTCTTCCTTGATCGCCTCGCTCAGCATGGCGTTGATGAGGCGGATGATGGGGGCATCGTCGTCGGCGTCCAGCAGATCCTCGCTCTGGGGCAGCTCTTCGGCCAGGGCGAAGAAGTCCATCTCGTTGCCGAGATCCTCCATCAGCTGGCGCGCCTCGGAGGAGTCGCGCTGATAGTGGGCCATCAAGAGCGTCTCGAACTCGTCATGACCCAGCTGCTCCACCGCGAAGGCGCAGCCCGCCACCCGACGCACCTCCAGCAGGGTCTGCGGTGTCACCCCCTGACGGCAGAGCAGCACGGGAGCGCCCTGACGTTCGGTCAGGATCACCCCGAAGTTGCGGGCGAAGGCAAATGGCAGCTCGGGCAGTGCCGCCGGTTGCGCGACCCCGTCCAGTGAGTAGCTTGCCATCAGGGTTGACCCTGCACGGAAGGGTTGCCCCTGCACCTGGGTTCTGGCCCCGGTGGCGGTGGACTGCTGCTGGGCCCTCATCAGGTCAATCTGCTTTTGCACCTCGGGGGAGAGCATCACGTCCTGACCATAGGCTGGCAGCACCTGGCGGGGGGGCGAGGTGGCATAACCCTCCTCGGCGGCCCGATCCAGCTGCTCGGCACGGAACAGGGTGTACTTGTTGCTGGAGACCCCGGAATAGACGTTGGCATCGCGCAATATGGTCGGCCGGATAAAGACCATCAGGTTGCGCTTGGCCGTAGTGTTGGAGGTGGAGCGGAACAGGTAGCCCAGTACCGGGATGTCGCCGAGCAGCGGCACCTTGGAGACCTTCTCCTTGGTCTGCTCGTCCATCAGGCCGCCCAGCACCACTGTCTCGCCACTCTTGACCAGCACGGCGTTCTTGACGGTACGGGTGTCGAAGGTGGGGCCCAGGTTGGCAGTACCGGCCGCCTGGGTCTGGGCCACGCTGGAGACTTCCTGCTCTATGTTGAGCAGCACAGAGTCCCCTTCGTTGATCTGGGGCGTCACCACCAGCTTGGTACCCACCGTCTTGCGCTCTATGGTGTTGAACACCTGATCGCTGGTGGTGGAGCTCTGGGAGCCACTCTGCACCGGCACTTCCTGGCCGACGTTGAAGGAGGCTTCCTTGTTGTCCATGGTGACTATGCTCGGGGTCGAGAGGATGTCGTTCTTCTTGGTGTTGGTGGAGAGCGCCGTCACCAGCATGGCCCAGTCCCCCTTGTAGAAACCGGCCGCCATGCCGCTGAAGCTGCCCAGCAGGTTCTCGAGCCCCTCGGTGTTGCCGTTGTCCTTGTAATCCTTGCCCGCGATGATGGCCGGCCCGATCGGCAGACCGGTATCGGTAAACTGGGTGCCGCCGCCGTTGGCATTGCCCCACTGCACCCCGAGGTTGAGGCCGTCGCCATCCTGGATCTCGACGATGATCGCCTCCACCAGTACCTGGGCGCGGCGGATGTCGAGCTTGGCGATGACCTGCTCCAGCTCGGCCATGACGTCAGGCTGGGCGGTGATCACCAGGGCATTGGTGGTCTCGTCGGCGGAGATGGCGAGCTGGCCACCCCCTATGCTGGCACCACCGCCGGTGGCCGCGGTGCCGGTACCACCCTTCTTGTCGGCCGCTATGCTGGTGCTGACGCCCTTGAGCACGTCCACCAGATCCTTGGCCTTGCCATATTTGAGGTAGAAGACCCGGGTGTTGCCCTGGCTCTGCAGATCCCGGTCGAGCTGGCGCACCATCTGAATGATGCGGGCACGGGCCTGGGGTTCACCGCTGATCACCACGGAATTGGTGCGTTCGTCGGCGACCACCTTGGGGGAGAGCAGCAGGGAGGCGTTGGCCCCCTGATTGCTGCCATCCTTGTTGAGGTTGGTCACCAGTCGCACCATCTCGCCGGCGGAGGCGAACTTCAGCTTGATGACGTCCATATCCTGATCACCCGCCTTGTCGACTCGGCGCACCACCTCGACCAGACGATTCACCACGGCCGCGCGGCCTGTAATGAGCAGCACGTTGGAGGGCTCATAATGCACCACGTTGCCGCCACCGGCATTGTCGTTGAGCTGGCGCAGCAGAGGCGCGAGTTCCCGTACCGAGACGTTGCGCACCGGCACCACCCGGGTCACCATCTCGTCACCCACGCCGGGGTTGCTGTCATCCACCACAGGGATGGCCGAGGTCTTGGCATCCTTGGAGCGCACCACCTTGAGCACGCCGTTGTTCATGGGCACCACGGCGAAGCCATAGACGTCGAGCACGCTCAGGAAGAACTGGTAGTACTGATCCTCATTGAGCAGATCGTAACTGCGGACGTTGATCTTGCCGCGCACCGAGGGCTCTATGATGATGGTCTTGTTCAGGTTCTTGCCGACCGTGTTGATGAACTCTTCGATGTCGGCATTCTTGAAACTGGCGGAATACTCGGTGGCCCAGGCAGAGCCAGCCATCATCAAGGCTGCCGCCACAGTGGCCAGACGCCAGCCCTTCCCTTTATTTATCATTCTTGGTGCTACTCCAATTCATTATTCTGACAAGCCGACATAGACGTCGTAGAGCTGTCCTTGCCGCTCGACGGTGACGGTCATTTCCGTGGCGCCCGCCACTTGCTGCATCGCCTGCATGGCCTGTGCGTTGTCCCGCAGATCCAGACCATTGATGCTGACCGCCAGATCGTTGGCGACCAGTCCGAGTTGATTGAACACTTCAGGATTGCTGCCCGGATTGAGGCGATAGCCGACCATGCGACCATCCACCCGGACCGGAGAAATATTGAGATAATCGGTGATCTTGCCAGGATTGCTCATCAATTCGCTGCGAACGGAGGAGAGCTCGGCCCCCTGTCGCGTCACCTTGGGCAGCGGCTTGCCGTACTCTTCCCCATCCAGCATCAGGGTCTCGTCACGGCCGTCCCGGGTTATGATGACCCTGTCGGCAAACACCTGACGGATCCTGGCCTGGGTGCCGTCGATGTAGTCCCCTATGCCATAGGAGTTCTGCAGGCCGTTGTGGGCGATGATGGCGATGGACTTGCTGGGTTCTGTACTGGCCAGCACCCCGTTGAGCTGGGCATTGAGCTGGGTCTTGGGGGCATCGATCAGGGCCGCCTGGGCCACCTTGTCGGCCTGCGGCTGCGGCGCCTTGCCAAACAGGGAGAGACGGCTGAGGTTGCCAAGATCGAGGCGGGCAGGTCCGGCGCCCTGGCCCGGAGTGACCGCTGGCTGCCAGGGCAGCGGCCGGGGGGATTGGGTGAGATCGAACAGACGCCAGGTGAGCACGGCGCACTGCTGGGCCAGCAACAGCAGCAGCAGCCAGAACAGAGGCTGGCTGAAACGGGAGAGTGGCACTGACTTGCAACGAGCCAGAAGGGAGCTCAACAAGTCATCCCTGAACGGTAGCGTCATCTTTATCAAAATATTCTGGCATCCAAATCGGTTGGCTATTGTGTACGGCAATGGACCCAGAGACAACCGACCGGATGGGATGAAGCTGTGAAAATTCAGATTCCGTCACACCCCGCTTCCCCCTGTTTCTATCCCGGGCCCTGCCTCTGGTATAATCAGGCTCCCTTTTCAGCCATCCCGGAGCCGATCCATGTCGAATCCAGCACAAAGCAGCACTCAGGTCCGCCTCGACAAGTGGCTGTGGGCGGCACGCTTCTACAAGACCCGCAGCCTGGCGCGGGATCAGATCGACGGCGGCAAGGTGCACTACAACGGCCAGCGCAGCAAACCGGGCAAGGCCGTCGAGGTCGGCGCCCTCGTCCGTTTCTGGCAGGGCCAGGACGAACGGGAGGTGCGGGTGCTCGAGGTGAGCGAGCAGCGCAAGGCCGCCCCCCTGGCCCAGCTGCTCTATGAAGAGACCGAGGAAAGTCTGAAGAAGCGGGCCCAGAACAGCGAGGCGAGACGCTTCAACAGCCAGTTCGCCCCAAGCCCGGAGCGCCGCCCCGACAAGCAGGAGCGACGCCAGCTGATCAAGGTCAAGCAATACTGACTCGCCCTTGTGGCCCCTTTATGACGACAGGAGCGGGAATTAGTTCCTAACCACCTGTTTAACAATGTATTTATCTTTTCCCCCAGAAAACCCTAGGAAAGCATGATGAGTAACCAAGATCTCCTGTATCGCTATCTGTTCGAAGAGTACGAAGTCCGGGGGGAGCTGGTCCAGCTGGATAGTACCTATCGTCACATCGTCGATGCCCAGAACTACCCGGTCCAGGTACAGAAACTGCTGGGTGAACTGCTGGTCGCCACCAGCCTGCTGACAGCCACCCTCAAGTTCGAAGGCTCCATCACAGTGCAGCTGCAAGGGGACGGCCCGGTGCGTCTGGCGGTGATCAACGGCGATCACAACCAGCAACTGCGCGGCGTGGCCCGCTATGAAGGGGAGCTGCCGACCGACGACAAGCTGCAGAGCCTGGTAGGCAACGGCCAGCTGGTGATCACCATCACCCCTGAAGAGGGCGAGCGCTATCAGGGCATCATAGCCCTCGAGGCCGACACCCTGGCGACCTGCCTCGAGCAGTACTTCGCCCAGTCCGAGCAACTCGCCACCCGGCTCTGGATCCGCACCGGCCACCACGAGGGCCAGCCCCGCGCTGCCGGCATACTGCTGCAGGAGCTGCCCGCCCGGAGCGAGGATCACGGCGCCGACTTCGACCACCTGATCCAGCTCACCAGCACCATCAAGGATGAAGAGCTGTTCGGTCTGGAGGCCGAAGAGATCCTCTACCGCCTCTACCATCAGGACAAGGTACGGGTGTTCGATCCCCAGGCGATCGAGTTCCGTTGCACCTGCTCCCGCGCTCGCTGCGAAGGGGCTCTGCTGCAGATAGAGAAGGAGGAAGCGGTGGCCATGGTGCAGGAGCTCGGCAAGATCGACATGCACTGCGATTACTGCGGCGCTCACTACCAATTTGATGGAATAGACATCGAAACCCTGTTCAGCGGGGCTCCCGGTAATGATGCAAACAAGTTACACTAAATAAAGGCGGGCAAAACCCGCCTTTAACTTAAATAACAAAAAAATACCCTATTTTATAAAGTTTGATGGCGATCGCTAAAAACTACCACCTAGGTAGTAGTATGGACGCCAGATAGAACCCTACACACCTCTGAACCCAGGAGAACATAATGACTATCGTGGTAGAACCCGCCCTGGCACAACAACTGAAACTGGACCAGTACGGTATCAAAAACAGCCAGGAAATCGTTCGCAACCCCTCCTATGAGCAGCTTTTCGCAGAAGAGACCCGCCCAGACCTGGAAGGATTCGAACGTGGCGTCGTTACCGAACTCGGCGCCGTCAATGTCAACACCGGCATCTTCACCGGTCGTTCCCCGAAAGATAAATATATCGTCAAGGACGGCACCACCCAGGATACTGTGTGGTGGTCTGACCAGGGCAAGAACGATAACAAGGCAATCACCCCGGAAGTGTGGTCAGATCTGAAATCCCTGGTGACCAAACAGCTCTCCGGCAAGCGCCTGTTCGTGGTGGATGGCTACTGCGGCGCCAACCCGGACACCCGCCTGGCGGTGCGCATCATCACAGAGGTGGCCTGGCAGGCGCACTTCGTGAAGAACATGTTCATCCGCCCGAGCGAGGAAGAGCTCAAGACCTTCAAGCCGGACTTCGTGGTGATGAACGGTGCCAAGTGCACCAACCCGAACTGGAAGGAGCAGGGTCTCAACTCCGAGAACTTCGTCGCCTTCAACATGACAGAGAAGATGCAGCTCATCGGTGGCACCTGGTACGGTGGCGAGATGAAGAAGGGCATGTTCTCCATGATGAACTACTTCCTGCCCCTGCGCGGCATCGCCTCCATGCACTGCTCCGCCAACGTGGGCAAGGATGGGGACGTGGCCATCTTCTTCGGCCTCTCCGGTACCGGCAAGACTACCCTCTCCACCGATCCCAAGCGCCAGCTCATCGGTGACGACGAGCACGGCTGGGACGACCACGGCGTGTTCAACTTCGAAGGGGGCTGCTACGCCAAGACCATCAAGCTCTCCAAAGAGGCCGAGCCGGATATCTACAACGCCATCCGTCGCGACGCCCTGCTGGAGAACGTGACGGTCGCAGCCGACGGCACCATAGACTTCGATGATGGCTCCAAGACCGAGAACACCCGCGTCTCCTACCCCATCTATCACATCGAGAACATCGTCAAGCCGGTCTCCAAGGCGGGTCACGCCAACAAGGTGATCTTCCTGACCGCCGACGCCTTCGGGGTGCTGCCTCCGGTCGCCAAGCTGACCAAGGAGCAGACCAAGTACCACTTCCTGTCAGGCTTCACCGCCAAGCTGGCCGGTACCGAGCGCGGCATCACAGAGCCGACGCCGACCTTCTCCTCCTGCTTCGGCGCCGCCTTCCTCAGCCTGCACCCGACCAAGTACGGTCAGGAGCTAGTGAAGCGGATGGAAGCCTCAGGAGCCGAAGCCTATCTGGTCAACACCGGCTGGAACGGCACCGGCAAGCGCATCTCCATCAAGGACACCCGCGCCATCATAGATGCCATCCTGGATGGTTCCATCGAGCAGGCGCCGACCAAGGTGCTGCCTATCTTCAACCTGGAAGTGCCGACCGAGCTGCACGATGTGAACCCGGCCATCCTCGACCCGCGCGACACTTATGCCGACCAGGCGGAGTGGGACGCCAAGGCCCAGGATCTGGCCCAGCGCTTCATCAAGAACTTCGAGCGCTTCACCGACAACGACGAAGGCAAACGCCTGGTCGCTGCGGGCCCGCAGCTGTAAGCTGCGTCCCGTCCAGGTGACAACCCCATACCGGTCAGCCCAGCTGGCCGGTATTTTTTTGGCCAATACGCGGCATATGGATCCCGCCAAACCTTGCCTTGCAGGCGGTTGCGCGTTAGATTCAGCCAAACTTTATACAATATACAATTTTGCAACCTGCCCGTGACTCAAGCATGACCCTACCCTACAAGACCCGAACCCAGATGGTGATGGAGAACCTCCGCGGCCGGATATTGCGTGGGGAGTTTCCCGCCGGCGCCCCCTTGCGCCAGGACGCCATCGCCAAGGAGCTGGCGGTGAGCCGCATTCCGGTGCGGGAGGCGCTGATGCAGCTGGAGGCCCAGGGGCTGGTGAAGTTCGAGGCCCATCGCGGCGCCGTGGTCACCATGCTGGACGCCTCGGCCATCGAGGAGCTCTTTTATTTGCGGGCACTGCTGGAAGCCGATACCCTGTTCCACGCCGTCGACCTGATGACGGAGGAGACCTTCGCCAAGGCGCAAGCCATCCTGGCCCAGTTTGATCTGGCGCTGGAGTCCGGCACCCAGATCGAGCACTGGGCCGAGTTGAACCACAGTTTTCACGCCACCCTCTATCAGGCCGCCAATCGTCCCCAGGCACTGGATCTCATCGCCCAGATCAATCTGAGCTGCGATCGCTATGTGCGCTTCGAACTGCTGTTCGCCCAGGGCGGCGTGGACAAGGCCGAGCGCGAACACGCCCACCTGCTGGAGCTGTGCCGCGCCCGCCGCAAGCACGAGGCAGTGGTCCTGCTCAAGCAACATATCGAGGCGGCAGGCCAGTCGATCCGACAGATCC
Source organism: Aeromonas ichthyocola (assembly GCF_046087985.1). Taxonomy (NCBI): domain Bacteria; kingdom Pseudomonadati; phylum Pseudomonadota; class Gammaproteobacteria; order Aeromonadales; family Aeromonadaceae; genus Aeromonas; species Aeromonas ichthyocola. Next base: position 305,444 of record NZ_JBJSWH010000004.1, on the reverse strand, counting down.
TGGCAAGCGGCCACAATCAGTGAACACTCACATCATCACAATCTGGCAATAACGACATGAATCATTTCGAGATTATTGAAACCCGCGTCGCCCAGGTCAGGGCCACTCTGGCCACGTTGGAACTGGACGCCTTCATCGTTCCCCACGACGACGAGCACCTGGGGGAGTACATTCCCGCCTATGCCGAACGTCTGGACTGGATCACGGGTTTCAACGGCTCCGCCGGCCTCGCCATCATACTGGCGCAGCGGGCGGCCCTGTTCGTCGACGGTCGTTATACGGTGCAGGCCCGCATGCAGGCACCGGCCGAGCTGTTTGAGTTTCTTCACTTGAACGAAGATCCCCACGTCCAGTGGCTGGCAGAACAACTGCCGTCCGGCGCCCGGGTCGGCTTCGATCCCCGCCTGCACAGCCTCGCCTGGTACCAGAGCGCCAAGCCAATCCTGGCCGAGCGCGGCATAGCGCTGGTTCGGGTCGATGAGAACCCCATCGATCTGCACTGGAGCGATCGCCCCGCCCCGACCAAGACTCCTGTCATCCTCTACAGCGAGGAGCTGGCGGGCCAGTCCAGCCAGGCCAAGCGCGAGCTGCTGGCGGCAGATCTGCGCAAGCGCGGGCTGGATGCCGTGCTGCTGACCCAGGCAGAGCCCATCAACTGGCTGCTCAACCTGCGTGGCCGCGATGTGGAGCGGCTGCCGGTGGTGCTGGGCTTTGCGGTGCTCTACGCCAACACCAGCATGGATTTCTTCGTCGACACCGACAAGATCGACTGCATCGCCTTCACCCGCCACGTGGGGCAGGATGTCTCCGTCTACCCCATCGACAAGCTGGGTGACGTGCTGCAGCGCATCGGCGAGGATCAGCAGAAGGTGCTGGCCGACCCCAACACTGCCAACGCCTGGACCCAGCTCACCATGGAAGAGGCGGGCGCCATCCTGGTGGCAGGGCAGGATCCGACCATGCTGCCCAAGGCGTGCAAGAACGCCGTGGAGCTGGCCGGCATGCAGCGCGCCCATCTGCGCGATGGCGTCGCCGTCACCCGCTTCCTCGCCTGGCTGGATCGCCTTATCGCATCCGGCGACTATCAGGAGATGGATGAGGGCACCCTGGCCGATCGCCTGGAAGCCTTCCGCCGCGAGCAGGATCACTACGTCGAGCCGAGCTTTGACACCATATCGGCGCTCGGCCCCAACGCCGCCATGTGCCACTACCGTCACACCAACGGCACCCCGCGCCCCTTCGGTCAGGACAGCATCTACCTGGTGGACTCCGGCGCCCAGTATCTGGACGGCACCACCGACATCACCCGTACCGTCAAGGTCGGTGAAGTCACCGACGAGCACAAGGCCATGTTCACCCGGGTGCTGCAGGGCCATATCGCCCTGGATCAGGCCCGCTTCCCCCGCGGCACCGCCGGCATCCAGCTCGACGTGCTGGCCCGCATGCCCCTGTGGCAGGCCGGTTACAACTACGACCATGGCACAGGCCACGGGGTCGGCCACTTCCTGAGCGTGCACGAAGGCCCCCAGCGCATCGCCCCCAAGGGCAGCCTGGTGGCCCTGCAACCGGGCATGGTGCTCTCCAACGAGCCGGGTTACTACCGCGAAGATGCCTTCGGCATCCGCTGCGAGAACCTGGTGGTGGTGACCGAGCTGGAGCAGGTGGGCGAGCTGGCGATGCTGGGCTTCGAACGGCTGACCTATGTGCCGTTCGATACCCGCCTCATCGATCGCAGCCTGCTGAGCCAGGCCGAGTTCCGCTGGATCAACGACTACCATGCCGAGGTCTACCGCCGCCTGAGCCCGCTGCTGGACGGCGAGGATCTCGCCTGGCTGGAGCAGGCGACCCGCCTCATCTGATCGCAGACAACCGAGTTTGTCCGGTGAAACAGGGCCTGCGGGCCCTGTTTTTTTGCCCTAAGAGCAGCCGATATCCCTTACCGGGCGCCGCGATCTGTTCATCTCCCCTGTCCGCCCTCCGAACCAGACCCGCTTGCATCGGCCTGACGGGCCCACTACCCTGTGCCCTCTTTTTGACTGCCCCCCGGCAGCCGCCATCACAGGAGCCCAGATGCAGCCGTCCCCCGTTTTGCGCATTGCCACCCACGCCGACATGCACGCCATCTGGCAGATAGACGCCGACGTCTTCGGGGAGGATGTCTACCCCGCCTTCTTCTTCCGTCAGGCCATGGATCTGTGGCCCGCCCTGCTGGTCGTGGCGGAACTGGAGGGCAGGCTGCTGGGTTATGCCCTGGGGGGCCTGGGTCAGGATCGGTCGCAGGGCTGGCTGCTCTCTCTGGCGGTGCGGCCCGAGGCCCGCGGCTTTGGCCTGGCCGAGCGCATGATGCTGCGAGTGGAGCAGGCACTGGCAGAGCTGCAGGTGGCGCGAGTCAGGCTGACCGTGGATCCGGCCAATCCGGCCCAGCGCCTCTACTTGCGCCTCGGCTACGCCCTGCTGGCCGAGGAGTCCGGCTATTTCGGCCCCGGGGAGGATCGCCTGCTGCTGGAAAAAGCCCTGACCTGACCCGTTTCGGGGCTGACCGCCGTTCAGGTCACATAATTGGTTACACTTTGCGGGTTTAATGCACAATCCGGTTGGCGTAGAGTGGATTGCATCAAACCGATTAACCCGATGCCCGCCCAGGAGGCCCATCATGTTGAAACGTATCGCTCTCGTTACCCTGCTGGCCGCCACTACCGCCATCACCGGCTGTGCCAACAGCGACGTCTACTCCGGCGATGTCTACACCAAGGATCGCGCCAAGCAGGTTCAGACCGTCAGCTACGGCACCATCATCTCCACCCGTCCGGTGAAGATCCAGGCCGATGAGAACTCCCTGATCGGCACCATAGGCGGCGCCGTGGTCGGTGGCCTGCTCGGCAGCACCATAGGGGGCGGTCGCGGCAGCGACATCGCCGCCGCCGGGGGTGCCATAGCAGGTGCCGCCGCGGGCAAGGCTGCCGGTGACAAGCTCAACCAGGTCGATGGCGTCGAGCTCGAGATCAAGAAAGAGAGCGGCGAGTCCATCGTCGTGGTGCAGAAGGCCAGCCCCACCTTCGTGCCCGGCGCCCGAGTCCGCATGACCCAGGGCAATGGCAGCATCAACGTGGCCGTGGTGAACTGAGCCCGGCGGGCGCTTTCCATCAGCCAACAAAAAGGTGAGCCTGGGCTCACCTTTTTTGCATTCAGTGCAAACCTGAACCCTCAAGAATCCAGGTGCAACCAGGCCGCTATGGCCAGTTGCAGGCCCACGAGATCGGCGCCGTGCAGCAGGGCCGAAAGCCGTTCTTCCCCCGCCTCTGCCAGCAAGCGCTGCTGCACCCTGAGTGCGGGCAACCAGGCAGGGGACTGCGCCAGGTTCTCGGCGGCCTCGGCCACCAGGTCACAACCCTGCAGCATCCCTTGCAGTGCCAGCGGCCGTTCCTCATCCTCGCACTCCAGCCAGAGCTGCTCGTGATGCTGCCAGAGCTGCAGGCCGAGCGTGATGCAGGCCTTGCCATCTAGCCCGCCGACATCCGGCAAGGGTTGCGCCGCCAGGGGCTTGCCGAGCCCCGCCAGCCGATAGCCGCGCTGCGCCTTGGATTGGGCCCCCAACCGGACGCCACCCAGCTCCGCCAGCCGCGCCGCCAGCCCGAACAGGGCGCGGGCGTCGCCTGACTTGAGCTCCAGCTCAAGCTCGTCGATCTCGCTGCGCCCCAGGACACCGACAATCTCCCCCCGATCCCAGGCCAGCTCTATCTGGGCCCCCTCGAAGGCGATGAGCCAGTGACGGCGCAGGAAGTCGGTGCTGAACTGGGCCACCAGACTGGACTGGATCTCGTCGCGCACGGCCAGACTCGGCCAGATGGCATCAGGGAAGGCGGACAGGGTCGGCAGATCCCCGCTCACCGGGGCATTGTATTCGGGTCTGGCGTGCAGCCCGCCAACCACCTGGCCACGGCATTTAATCGTCTGCTCGGAAAAATGGTCGCTGCGGCGGATCCGCAATCCCATGTCGAGCCGACGCAAATCCAGCTTGGGCGTATCGAAATAGACATTGCCGAGCCTGACCTGCTCAGAGGAGATAATTTCAAGTGAATTCAGAAAGTTGGAGAGAGATTCTTGAATATTGCTGGTGACGAAAAACTTTATCTCGATCTCAGTTTGCATAGTCATTCCGGGCAGGCAGGCAACTTTGGGGGGCATGATCCGGGTCGCGAGGATATAATGCCAGCGATAGATAAGGATTAATTCACGGTTTTATTGATGGCACAGTTCGGTTATCCTGCGCCCCTCATAAAATCGTATCGAGTGTTTTTTCACCGACACAGGTTTGGCCATGCCAGTAAATACTATTTTGGGTCTTTTTGCCAAGTCCCCCATCAAGCCGCTGCAGAAGCATATCGTCAAGGTTCACCAGTGCTCCCAGCAATTGGTTCCCTTCTTTGATGCCGTTGCCGAAGACCGTTGGGAAGATGCCGAGAAAATCCGGCAACAGATAGCCCAGCTGGAAAAAGAAGCGGACATTCTCAAACGCGAAATTCGCCTCAAACTGCCTCGCGGTCTGTTTCTGCCGGTCGCCCGTACCGATCTGCTGGAACTGCTGACGCAACAGGACAAGATTGCCAACCGTGCCAAGGATATTTCCGGCCGCATGCTTGGCCGCAAAATGGAATTCCCCACCGAGATGCGTGCCGATTTCATGGCCTATCTCAAACGTTGTATCGATGCGACCGCCCAAGCCGAAAAAGCCATCGGAGAACTCGATGAGCTGCTCGAAACCGGCTTTAAAGGACGTGAAGTTGAAATGGTTGCCGAGATGATCCACCAGCTGGATCTCATCGAGGACGATACTGACACCATGCAGATCGGGCTGCGCCAACAGCTGCAAGCCGTTGAGCACAAATACAATCCGATCGACGTTATGTTCCTCTACAAGATCCTCGAATGGGTAGGTGACCTGGCTGATCAGGCCGAGCGCGTTGGCGCCCGTCTGGAACTGATGCTGGCTCGTTCGTAATCGACTGACTGGGTAAACACTACTAATGGACATTATCGCAAATTACGGCACCACCCTGGTGCTCGTGGCGGCCTTGTTCGGCTTTTTGATGGCCTGGGGCATAGGTGCGAACGACGTCGCCAACGCCATGGGCACATCGGTCGGCACCAAGTCTCTGACCATACGTCAGGCGATCATCATCGCCATGATCTTCGAGTTCGCCGGTGCCTATCTGGCCGGTGGCGAAGTCACGGCGACCATCCGCAACGGCATCATAGATACCAATGCCTTCACCGATACCCCGGATCTGCTGGTGCTCGGCATGATAGCCTCCCTGCTGGCAGCCGGCCTCTGGCTGATCCTGGCCTCCTACTTCGGCTGGCCCGTCTCCACCACCCACTCCATCATAGGGGCCATCGTCGGCTTCGCCGTGGTAAGTGTCGGCCCGGAAGCGGTGCAGTGGAGCAAGTTTGGCGGCATAGTCGGCTCCTGGGTGGTCACACCGGCCATCTCGGGCATCATCGCCTACTTCATGTTCATCAGCGTGCAGAAGCTCATCTTCAACACCGACAACCCGCTGGCCAACGCCAAGCGCTATGTCCCCTTCTACATGTTCCTGACCGCGCTGGTCATCTGTCTGGTGACCATCAAGAAGGGGCTGACCCACGTCGGTCTGCACCTGAGCGACGGCGAGGGCATACTGCTCTCCATCGCCATCTCGGTGACCCTCTCCATCGGTGGCTGGTTCTACATTCGCGGTCAGCAGTACAACCCGCAGGATGACAACAAGATGCACTTCGCCAACGTGGAGAAGGTGTTCGGCATCCTGATGGTGATCACCGCCTGTGCCATGGCCTTCGCCCACGGCTCCAACGACGTGGCCAACGCCATAGGCCCGCTCTCCGCCGTGGTATCCACAGTCGAGAGTGCCGGCCAGATCACCGGCAATTCTCACATCGCCTGGTGGATCCTGCCCCTTGGCGGCATAGGTATCGTCATAGGCCTGGCCACCATGGGTGAGAAGGTGATGGCCACCGTCGGCACCGGCATCACCCACCTGACCCCGAGCCGTGGCTTCGCCGCCCAGCTGGCTACCGCCGCCACTGTGGTGATCGCCTCGGGTACAGGTCTGCCCATCTCCACCACCCAGACTCTGGTCGGTGCAGTGATGGGGGTGGGTCTGGCCCGTGGCATAGCCGCCTTGAACCTGGGCGTGCTGCGCAACATAGTGGTCTCCTGGGTCATCACCCTGCCCGCCGGCGCCATCCTGGCCATCGCCATCTTCTATGTGCTGCAGGCCTGCTTCTCTTAAGCACCTCACAGCAAAAAGCCCGGGTCACTGACCCGGGCTTTTTTATGGCTATGTCCCAATTACGTGTTGCATGGGGTGCCCCAGCGCCTCATGCAAGCAATGTGGGATAGTCACTGACCGGCTACAAGGTCGGCGGCATCAGCCCGCTGGCCCAGAAGAAGCTCTTGCCCACCGTGCTCGACGACTCGGCCATGCAGTTCGACGGATGCCTGGTGAGCGGTGGCAAGCGCGGCCTCTGGTGGAGGTAGCGCGCTGACATGCTGCGCCTGATGCAGTGAATCGCGCCCCCATCGGGGAATGAAGTCGGAGCGGGCCTGCCACTGCGCAGGCCCGCCCGGCCACTCTCCTTTACGGGGGGTGCTGACGCCATGGGGTGGCCATGGTCGTTCGAATCGGCCAAGGTGAAACGCTCCTGCCAGTCGGCCTCGTAATCTTCGCGGGAAAATGGCGAGGCCCCCTGCTCCAGTGCCTGCCGCACCAGGCGGGCATAGGCCATGTTCTTCTCGCAACGGGGCGCCACCGATGTACCGTCGGCGTTGCCCCACCCTTCTGCTGCTACCACCGGCGCCACGCCGTCAATCAGTAGCAGTGCCACCAACGGCCCCGAATCCCCTGCGGTCACCGCCGGAATGGGAGGCGCTGGCCGGGAAGCAGCAGTTCCAGGTACTTGAACTCGGCGGAGCGCATTGCCGGCGCGACACCGCGCGACCATTGCTGACGAAGGCGCTGCGGCTGCAGCAGCCGCCACGACGACGCATAGGCCATCGCCTCGGGGATCGGCACCACGTGCAACAATCCCTGCCCCGGCAACATGTCAGGAGAGCGCCGTCCACCGCCTGGAAGGTACGAAATACCGAGCACTTGGTGGTGTTCTCCACGCTGTTCTCCTCAACCTCGGTGCGATGGGCCGCATCCCGGGATGGTCGGCGGCTGTCTCCCCGGAAGATGGGCGCGAGAACACCTGCTCGGGACCTGACTACAGCGACACGTGCACTGCGTAAAGCTTCCGTGGTATGGACACCAGCCCGCGGGAACGGTTCCGGGCAAGCGCGTGGATGCCAATGGGATAGATGCTCACGTGCAAGGTCGAAGCAGTGACCCATACGGTCGCTCGAACTGCCACAGGCGACCCGCAGGAACGACTGTACCGTCGCCATCTCGTCGCTCTGGCGTGCCTCCATCTCGGCATCGACCAGTAGATCGGGATAAATCTGGGGCGCGACGCGGCAAGGGAGCCGAAACTGTCGCCGGGACCACGATACAGCTCATCGAAACGGTTGAGATCCGGGTAGTGGGCATTATCGCGATCCAGGCCAGCGCCCGTTCCCGTGCAAAGTGCCGCAGGATCACCAGGCAGCCGCGCCGCCGTATGGCTGCACGCTTGACCTCGCCGACCTGGCCCGCCACCAGCGCCTGGTAATCCAGTTCTGGCCACACCGGCTCGCCACGGGCTCGCAACGCTTCCACCTCGGCCACCCGTGCCTCGATGCGGCGGCTGACCTCGGCAAAGACCGCCTCCACGTCGCCGAGTTGTGCGCGCAGGGCTTGTTTCATCTGACGGATGGCCGCCTTGTAATAGGCGGGCAACTGGGTATGGGTGACGCTCATCTTGCCTCCTGGATAATGGACGAAAGCCAGCAACCAGATTTCGTTCGAAATATTATGTAATTTCAAAAACAAGATACATTAAAAAAATGTTAATACGATCCTCGCCGCACCCGGGCAGTGAAGACGCAGCGAAGATGCAGTGCAGAGAGAAGCGAAGAGGAGATGGGCGGGCGAGCGAAGCGAGCGGGCGAAAGCGAACGGCGGCCATGGCGGCGCTGAAGCGCGCGAGCGGCCATGAAGGTCAGCAGGCGCTGGTGCTGGTGCCCCTGTGCATCGAAGTTGTCGGCGCGAAGACCAGCGCGAGCGGCCTTGCAGCACCACCTGGCTGTCGATCACCAAGACCAGGCGGTATCGCGCGTGCGTCCCTTGTCCACCCGGCTCTGGCGAAAGCTCCCTCGTAGCTGAAACCAAGGCGCAGCGCGCCTGCAGGAGGGCTGGTCGAAGGCATTGCACTTCCATTCGTAACGCCGATAGCCGAGGGCAAAAGCATTGGCCATCATCAGCGCCATGGGCAGAGCCGTCGCCGGCGAGGACGCTGCGAGGCGAACAGCTGAGCCCAGCCCACCTCGATGCTGCCAGCAGAGGGTCGATGCGCGAATAGCTGGCCAGCCCCAGCGGCTGTTCGCCGTCCTCGTCGAAGATGGTGTAGAACTGGGGGTCGCTTGGCGCCGCACTCTCGCAGCCAGACCAGCATGTCCGCCTCTGTTGCGTAAGGGCCCGTGGTCAGGTAGGTCCACATGGCCCCGCTGTCGGCGCTGAAGGCCTGCCACAGGCCGGGACCGTGACGCTCAGGATCCAGCGGCGCCAGCGGCAGCCCAGCCGTTGAGGGGACGACGGGGCGGGAACTCGGCGCCCCGCCAGTCGGGCAGCGGCGCGCCGACCGGCTGGCCGAACTCGTCGATGGACATCAGCAGCCACCGGCAATCCCTCCCGTTTGCAGCACGCCCGCTTCGCTACCGGTGGCGACGGCAAAGCCGTCCTGCCGCCGCCCAGTTGCAGCCCACCGATCGGCTCCTTGACCTGAAACCCCAGCGCCGACGAAGCTCAGCGCCTGGGTCGAGCCGTTGCAGCCAATGCCGTCGCAATAGCAGACATAGACCTTGTTCCGCACCAGCGCGGCCGTGGTGGCCGGGTTCATGGTAGCGTGGGGAAAGCTGATGGCGCCGGGAATGTGTCCCTCGGCGTAGTGACCGGCAGAGCGGGTGTCGATGACCACAATCCGCTCTTCGCTGGCCGGCAGATCGGCGGCCAGATCCGCCGGATCGGTGCGCAAGGCCAGCTGGGCCTCGAAGAGGCGGGCTTGTTGGCACTGGCCAACCCGCTGCTCAATGCATGACTGATCATGACGCTCCTTGTACTCAAACCCGGGTCCGGGTGGTGATGTCGGTGGTGACCGGTGATCGATCGCTGGCTGGTCATGTACCTGATGGTGCAACTGCTCCAGCGCAGCCAGCTCCGGCTGACCCCGCCGAACTGCACCAGCGGCTGCAGGGTGACCCGGGTGATGGCCTGACGACCACGGGCATTGGCTTCCATGATGCCCACCGCCTCGTCCCGGTAGCTCTCCACCGATCACCCCCGCCCTGGCCGCCAGCCAGAGGAAGGTCGACGTGTGGAGGCGATCGCCGCGACGAAGGCCTCTTCCGGGTGAAGCGTCTCGGCCACCGACCAGGGCAGCGGCACCACGTGGGGAGACGAGGAGGCGGGCACCCTGACGCCGCCGTCGAACTCCCCACCAGTGGGCCCGGCTGTAACCTTAATGACGAAGGGCTCGCTGGCCCCGCGCTGCCAGCTGATGGTGGCGCCGTATTGCGACATGCAGACTCCTTTCATTTGCGGACTCGTGAATCCCGAACCTTGGGCCTGAATGGCGCATAATGGCCTTGCCACGCCGACCAATCCCGATCTGGGCAGACCAATTCTGAGCCAGGGAGATCCCCATGCCTGCCCTGCCCACCCTGTTTGCCACCCAGCAAGCCAATGTCCGCTGCACGAACAGCTGGTCCGCACCCTGCGCTCGGCCATGCTCGCCGCCACCTGTCCCAGCACAGCAGGCTGCCCGCCAGCCGCATGCTGGCCGCCAATGTCGAGGGGGTCTCCCGCAGTACGGTGGAGCTGGCCTATGGCCGGCTGGAGGCGGAGGGCTATCTGGTGCGCAAGGTGGGGCCCGGCGGCTTCGTTGCTCTGGCTGCGGTCTCCCCGACTCCGCGCCCGCCCCAGTCGGCGGCCGGCTTGTCGCGCCGAGGTCAGGAGATGGCCGACAGCGGCGCCTGTCACGACGTGCCCGAGGTGGGCCGCTCCTGCCTCACCAGCCGGATCCCCGCCTCTTCCAGGCCCTGTGGGGCGGGTTCATGCAGCAGCAGTGGCGCCGGCACGCGGTGACTGGATGAACGCCGGGGAGCCGCAGGGGCTGGAGGCGCTGCGCGGCGCCATCAGCAGCTATCTGGTGCAGTCGCGCGGCGTGGTATGCGAGCCGGACCAATCCCTGATCCTCACCAGCTCCCAGCAGGGGATCCTGCTGGCAACCCAGCTGCTGATCGATGCCGGCGATACCGTCTGGGTCGAGATCCCGGCTACCCCGGGGCCCGCACCGCCATGGAGAGTGCCGGCGCCGGGTGCACCCGGTGCCGGTGAATGAAGGGCTCGAAACCACGGGGGAGCGCCAGGCGCCACGGCTCATCTACACCACGCCCGCCCACCAGTATCCACTCGGCGTGCCCATGAGCCTGCCGCGGCGGATGGCGCTGCTGGCCGAGGCCGAGCGGCACGGCGCCTGGATCCTGGAAGACGACTACGACGGCGAGTACAGTTGATCGACGGCCACTCCCGCCTGCAGGGGCTGGATGGTCAGGGACGGGTGCTCTACGTCAGCACCTCAGCAAGGTGTTGTTCGGCTCGCTGCGCCTCGCCTCCTCGGTACTGCCCAGGCCGCTGATCGAGTGCCTACTGTCGGGCCCGGGCCGCGGTCGACGGCCACAGCAACCAGCTGCTGCAGGCGGTGACCGCCGACTTCGTCCGCGCCGGCCACTTCGCCACCCACCTGCGCGAGCCGGCTGGTCTACCAGAGCCGCCGCGACCTGCTGCTGGCAGAGCTGGCCAGCCACTGCCCCGCCCTACGCCCCATCCACAGCGGGGCTGGCCTGCAGTGCGCCGTGCTGTTCCCCGGCGGCGAGGCGCGCTGGACGAGACCGCCAACGCACAGGGGCTGGGGCTGCGCCCCCTCGGCCAGTTCTACCTGGGCCCGCCGACGCAGGAGGGGTGGCTGCTCGGTTTTGCCTCCCTCGACAACCAGGCTCTGCGCCGTCTCTGCGCCGCCCGCTGGACAGCCTGCTGGCCGCCCCGCTGAAGGCGGCCCGTCCACTCAGCCTTCGGGAGCCGAGGGTTCCCTGCTCGCGGCAGAGCGCCAGCCAGGCCTCGGCGGTACGGGAGGGGTCGCGCTTCGCCGAGAAATCACCCCGAGCCGCCAGCTCAGCTCGGGTACCAGCGGTCGCCGATCCCAGGCCATCCGGCGCCAGCCGCCGGCAGATGGGCTCGGGCAGAAGGCGACCCCCATGCCGCTGCGCACCATGGCGGTAGAAAGTCCCACTGGCTGCTGCGCGCCGCCACCTGGGGCTCGAAGCCGGCCACTCGGCACGCCTGCTCCAGCCGCTCGCTCAGGGTGAAGGCCTGGGTGTAGAGCAAGAAGGGCTCGTAGAGCGCCTCCAGCCGGATTTCAGGGCAATCCCGCCAGTGCGGCAGGTCGGGCAGCACTACCTCAATGGGTACTGGTCCAGCTCCAGCGCACTGAGGCGCCCCCTCCCTGGTCGGCGGCGCTGGTGATGGCGGAATCCAGCTCCCCTTCCAGCACCGCCTGCTCGATGCGCCTGCCGCCGTACTCGACGATGGAGAGCTCGACCCTGGGTAGCGGCTGCGGTCGCGCGGATCAGATCGGCATAGACGTGACCCCCGCCATGGGCGGAATGCCGAGCGCCAGCCGGCCAAATTGCAGGACTCTGCAGATCGGCGAGCTCCGCCTCCAGCTGCTGCATCTCGGCCAGGATCGTATTCAGCCGGTTGATCAGCACCCGGCCGCTGTCGGTCAGGGTGAAGCGGCGCACCGCGCGGCTCAGCGGGGCTGACCCAGCTCCTCCTCCATGTTGCGGATCATCTTGCTGATGGTGGGCTGGGTGACGAACAGTTTCTGGAGGCGCGGGTGAAGCTTGTCCGCACCAGTTCGACAAAGTAACGCAGGGCGCGGATGTCCATGGCTCTCTCCTGGCGGAGCGGCAAAACGCCGTCCTGCCTCTTCGCATGATTTTTGATAATTTAAATTCATTTTTTGCAGGTCTGGCCTCTCTCTATACTGTGAGCAAGTTCACAGAAAGACCTGAGATCAAAGCCCTCTGCATTCGCTGGTTCCAGACCCCCTTCCAGATCGCCCTGCTGGCCGCCATCTGGCTGCTGGCGGATCTGGCGGTACGTACCTCCATCTGCCGCTGCCCGCCAACCTCACCGGCATGCTGGCCCTGCTGGCCCTGATCCTGCTCGGCGTGGTCAAGACCCACTGGTTCAGCGCCGGCGCCCGCTGGTTGCTGGCCGAGATGCTGCTGTTCTTGGTGCCGGCGGTGGTGGCGGTGGTCAACTGTCGGATCTGCTGCTGCAGGAGGTGGCGCATCATGGTGGTGCTGCTGCTCAGCACCAGTGCTGGTGCTCGGCGCCACGGCGCTGGTGGTGGACCGGGTTTATCGCGCTGATGAACCTCGCCGCCGGAGTCGTAGGTCATGTTGATACCCTGCTCGGCCTGCTCTGCTTCGCCCTCACCCTGCTGTTCTACTACGCCGAGCAAGTGGCTCTACGGCAAGAAGCGCATCCTGCCCCTGATGCCGCTGCTGCTGGCCCGCCTGCTGGTGGCGGTGGTGATGCTGTTCCACATCCCTATGGGTTGCATGGCCGAATCCCACTGGCTGTTGTGGCTGCTCGAGCGCACCGTCGCCTTCGCGGTGCCGGTCTACGAGAACCGCCAGCTCATTCGCCGCCACTGGTTGTCGCTGTCGGTGGGGGTGGTCGCCTCGGTGGTGATGGCGGTGGGCGGTACCGTGCTGCTGGCCCGCTGGCTCGATCTCCGACATGCTGCAGCGCAGTCTGGCGATGCGCTCATCACCACCCCCTTTGCGGTGGAGGCGACCCGCGCCATCGGCGGCCAGACCAATCTCGCCACCCCTCGTGGTGCTGACCGGCGTCATCGGCATGGCGGTCGGCGAGAGCGTGCTTACCCTGCTGGCCATTCGCAGCCGACTCGGCAAGGGGGCGGGGTTTGGTGCTCGGCGCCGGCGCCGGCGCGCGAGGCGTATCAGATGGGCAACGAGGAGGGGGTGGTCTCCAGCATGGTGATGATGATCGCGAAGGCGCTGGGCTGGTGACCTGCTGGCCCCCTGCTGAACCGGCTGTTGAAGCAGCAGTTGGAAGATTCATGAAGGTAGAGCCGATTTTGCCAGACCAGGACCCAGCCTTGGCGCCACAGCCGCTACACTCAACTCAATGTGACAGCAGTGAGCGGTATGATGAACCACAGAGTGATGATCCTCGGGCTGCTGGCCGGCAGCCTGTTCTTCTCCCCCTTCTGCCGGCCCTGGACATAGGACCCACGTCAGCCCCGAGAGTGAGCGGGACCTGCGCACCCTCTACGGCCAGCAGCTGCTGCAACTGGCGCTGGAGAAGACCCGCGACAGCTTCGGCGACTACGAGCTGCGTCCGGCCCCGCCCATGAGCCGAACCCGGCTGCGTCAGGTGCTGCAGTACAACCTCTACCCCAACCTGCTGGCCATCGACAGCTTCCCGCGCCCGGAGGGGAGCCACGACCTCGACTATGTCCGCTTTCCGGTGGATCTCGGCATCCTCGGCTATCGCATCTGCTTCGTCAGCCCCAAGCAGCAGCAGGCCGTGGCCCAAGTACGCACCCTGCACGAGCTGCAGCAGTTCAGCCATGGCCAGGGCCGCGGCTGGCAGGATGCCGACATACTGCGCAGGGCCGGCTTCAAGGTGCAGGAGGTGGAGGGTTACGAGCGGCTGTTCAAGCTGGTGGTGCGCGGCCGGGTGGATTCGTTCTGCCGGGGGGCCAACGAGCTGCTGACCGAACTGGATACGCACCGGGATCTGGGGCAATTGACGGTCGACCAGCATCTCGCGCTCTACTACCCCTTCATCCACCTCTTCTACAGCCACAAGGACAACCAGCACGCCCTGCGCCGGGTTCGGGCCGGCCTGCAACTGGCCTGGCAGGACGGCTCCCTGCAGGCGCTCTGGCTCAAGACCTTCAAGCCGGCGCTGGATTTTGCCAGGCTGGACCAGCGTCTGCTGTTCAGGCTGGACAACCCCTTGCTGCAAGGGCTCGACTTCGATTACCAGCCCTACCTCTACAATCCCCTCACCCCAGCACTTCGGGCCCGGCGAGCCGGCCAGCGGCAAGCAGTGACTCCGGCTGCTCCCCGCCGCCGCCGGGGAGAGCCACTACACTCAGAGGAGTCTCAGCCTTTCACAGGAGCTCATGATGCACTGGACCCCGCTGCTCGCCCTGCTGCTGGCCCTGCCCGTGCTGGCCAGCCCGACCCTGTTCACCTACATGAGTCCGGAGAGCGAGCATGATCCCAGAAGCACCTATGACGCGAGCTGCTGCGCCTGGCGCTGGAGAAGACCCGCGCCAGCCATGGCGACTACAAGATGCAGGCCGCGCCCCCCATGACCCTGGCCCGGATGTGGGTCAGCCTGCGCTTCAATGACTACCCCAACCTGTTCGCCATGGACAGCTACCGCTCCGACCGGGACATGAGCGGCATCGACTACGTGCGCTTTCCCATCCACCTCGGCATCGTCAGCTACCGCATCTGCTTCGTCAGCCCCGAGCAGCAGAGCGCCGTCGCCGGAGTGACCAGTCTGGCGGGGCTCAAGCGCTTCGACATCGGTCAGGGCAAGGGCTGGCTCGACGTGCAGATCCTGCAGCGGGCCGGTTTCAAGGTGCAGGAGGTGGAGGGCTACGAGCAGTTGTTCAAGATGGTGGCGCGCGGCCGCTTCGCACTCTTCTGCCGCGGGATCAACGAGTTGCCCCAGGAGAAACTGAATCACAGGGATGTCCCCGGGCTGGTGATGGATGAGAACGTGGCGCTCTACTATCCGCTGCCCAGGGTCTTCTTCACCCACAACAGCAACCAACAGGCCATCGAACGGGTGCAACAGGGGCTCAAGGCCGCCTGGCGCGACGGCTCCCGCAGGCGCTCTGGCTGAAGACCTTCAAACCCTCCCTGAGCTTCGCTCACCTCCATACCCGCCGGCTGTTTCGGCTGGAGAATCCCTACATCGAGGGGATCGACTTCAACTATGAGGCCTACGACTACGACCCCGTACAGGGGCGCTTCGGCCTCGGTGAATAGCCGCTTGCCGTGCAGGCGCACGAAAAAGCCCGGGTCAGTGACCCGGGCTTTTTTTGTCCATGCCTCGCGGTCGCTGACGCTTAGCTCATCGACCCTGCAGAGGCGCTTATTCCTCGATAAAGGTCCACTCGTCGCGCACCCGGCTGATGGCATCGAGCCGGCGCTTGGCGAGTTGCTCGCGGATCCCCTCCCCCTTGAAGCCCGCCGCCACTATCTCCTTGACCGGCACAGCCTGGGCCGCCGCCAGGGCCTGGGCCACATAGTCCGGCTGGCTGTAGACCTTCTCTTCGAAACCGGTACGACCGTGGAAGTCGGCGCGGCAGGCATCGAGCAGCTGGGCGAAGCGCTCCGGCCTGCGCCAGGCATCCGCCTTGTCGAACACCTTCAGCAGGGTCGGCGGCTTGAGATCGAAGGCGATGTGGATGTGGGTGTGCAGATCGCTCACCAGCAGGGCCAGATCGCGGCAGTCGTTCGGCACCCTGAACCGCTCGCAGAAATCCCGGATAAGCGGCAACCCTTTCTGGCCGTGGCCGTGATGGCTAGGCCAGAACGCGGGCGGGGTCAGGCCCTTGCCAAAGTCGTGGCAGAGGGCGGCGAAGCGGACCGGCAGATCCGGGGAGCGCTGGCAGGCCTGATCCAGCACCATCAGGGTGTGAATGCCGGTGTCTATCTCAGGGTGCCACTTGGCGGGGGCCGGCACCCCGAACAGGGCGTCCAGCTCGGGGAAGAGCGCCTTGAGGGCGCCGCAGTCGCGCAATACCTCGAAGAAGACCCTGGGGGTCTGCCCCAGCAGCACCTTCTCCAGCTCCTTCCAGACCCGCTCCGGGGTCAGGTGGGCGAGCTCGCCGGCGTCGGTCATCTCCCGCATCAGGGCCAGGGTCTCGGGGGCCACCACGAAGCCCTGCTCATGGAAACGGGCGGCGAAGCGCGCCACCCGCAGGATGCGCAGGGGATCCTCGGCGAAGGCCGGGGAGACGTGGCGCAGCAGCCGCGCCTCCAGATCCCGGAGGCCGCCATAGGGATCGTGCAGTTGCCCGCTCTCGTCTTCGGCGATGGCGTTGATGGTGAGATCCCGGCGCAGCAGATCTTGTTCGAGCGTCACCTCGGGGGCGGCGTGGCAGACGAAGCCGGTATAGCCCTGCCCCTGCTTGCGCTCGGTGCGCGCCAGGGCGTACTCCTGCTGGGTGCTGGGGTGGAGAAACACCGGAAAGTCGCGGCCGACCTGGGTGAACCCCAGGCTCAGCATCTGTTCCACAGTGGCACCGACCACCAGATGGTCCCTGTCCCCCTGGGGCAATCCCAACAGGCGATCACGGACCGCCCCCCCAACCAGATAAATCTGCACGCGCACTCTCCCTCGATAAACCTGCCTCGATGATACCGCTTTTGGCCGTCATAGACGATGTGCCCGCAAGAGGCCCGCCCGCCACCCCGGGAGAAAGCACCGGAAGATGGCCGCTTATTGCCATAATCCGGGCGCGATCACCCCAGGCATTTGGGGCACCGGCTATGATGCCCCTCTTATGGCGTCCGGGTCTTTGACATCCCTCTGGGGAGGCTTTAACCTGCCGCCCATAACAATGGAATGGATCCTTATGTACACACAGTTCTTCGGTCTGTCGGAGCCCCCGTTCTCCATCTCGCCCAACCCCAAATACCTCTATATGAGCGAACGTCACGGGGAGGCCCTCGCCCACCTCAACTACGGGTTGCAGGACGGTGGCGGCTTCGTGCTGCTGACGGGGGAAGTGGGTACGGGCAAGACCACAGTCTCCCGCTGCCTGCTCCAGCAGTTGCCCGCCGAGACCGAGATCGCCTACATCCTCAATCCTTCCCTGACCGAGCGGGATCTGCTGGCGGCCATCTGTGACGAGTTCCAGTTGCCCTATGCCCAGGAGGCCAGCCTCAAGCAGCTGTTCGATCTCATTCGCGATCACCTGCTGGCCAATCTGGCGGCGGGCAAGCGCAGCGTGGTGCTGGTGGATGAAGCCCAGCATCTGCTCCCCGGCGTGCTGGAGCAGTTGCGACTGCTCACCAATCTGGAGACAGACGAGAAGAAGCTGCTGCAGGTGGTGCTCATCGGCCAGCCGGAGCTGCAACAGATGTTGCGCCAGCCCCTGCTGCGCCAGCTGGCCCAGCGCATCACGGCCCGCTATCACCTGCTGCCGCTCTCCCGCCAGGACGTGGATGCCTATGTGCGCTTCCGGCTGCAGGTGGCAGGCTGCGTCCAGCCCATCTTCACCCCCAAGGCGATCCAGACTCTGCATCGCCTCTCCGGCGGCATCCCGCGCCTCATCAACCTCATCTGCGATCGCGCCCTGATCGCCGCCTTCGCCCGCGGCAGCCACAAGATAGTGCACGGCGACATCAGCCAGTCGGCCTATGAGGTGAGCGGCATCCGCGACGAGGGCACCTGGCAGTCAGGTCTGCTGGTCGCGCTGGCCGGCGCCCTGCTGGTCGCCACCGGCTGGTGGGGCTGGCAGTGGTTCGGGGTCTTCCCGACCCGCCCCCTGGTCAAGGTGGAAGTGCCGGTCAAGGTGGATGACACCCCTGAGCAGCAGGAGCAGCTGACCCGCGCCATCAATCAGGCACTGGACCCCGGTGTGGCCATGCAGAATCTCTACAGGGTGTGGGGCTACCAGACCGAGCTGGAGGAGTCGACCTGTGACGACGCCCCCCGCGCCGGGCTGCGCTGCCAGGAGGGGGAAGCCAGCCTGGCACAACTGCAGGCCCTGCAACACCCGGCCCTCATCAGCCTGACCGACGAGACCGGCGGCCTCTACTATGCCACCCTGGTCAGCCTGGGGCCGGACAAGGCCTACTTGCTCATCGGCAATCAGAGCTGGCAGGTGGACAGACAGTGGCTCTCCGACGCCTGGGGGGGCAGTTATACCCTGCTGTGGCGCATGCCCAAGGGCGGGGTGACCCTGATCGGCAGCAATGCCGGTGCGACCCAGGTGCAGTGGCTGGACAATGCGCTGAGCCGCGCCATGCAGCAACCGGATCGCAAGGTGAGCCGCTTCGATGCCACCCTCAAGAACAAGCTGCAGCAGTTCCAGCGCGAGCAGGGACTGACCCCGGACGGCATCGCCGGCAGCAATACCCTGCTGCGCCTGAATGCCGTGGCCGGTGAACCCATGCCGAGGCTGGAGGATGAATCCCAGCGCGCCAGCACACCGGCCACGCTGGATACCATGAACGATGAGGCTATCAACACACTGTCGCTTCCTGATGTCCACCCTGCTCAAGGCGCTGCGGCAGAACCAGCCCCAGTTCACCCCGCATATTCCGGCGATGGGGCTGCCCGTCAGCCAGGAAGAGGAGCAGACCGGCGCTGGATCGGTGGCTGCTGGCCCCGCTGGCCCTGGTGATGGGGGCTGCCGCCAACTATGGCTGGCACCTGCTCAACAACCGCCCCATCGAGAAGACAGTGGAGGTGAAGGAGGTGGTGACGCCCCCCTTCGTGCGGGTCGAGCCCAGGCCCATGATCACCCGTCCGCTGCCTCCGCCCCTGCCAGAACCCGTGGTGCATCCCCAAAGCCGTGCCCAGCTCCGCACCGGCACCCGCCGACAGCAGCCAGGGGCTGGCCGAGCGCATCATGAATGCCCTCAACAACACCCCGCTGGTGGAAGAGACGCGCCCCAGGCCGGAAGAGTCAGGCCATGCCGATCAGCGCCCTGCCGCCGGCACTCCGCCAGCAGGTGCCGCCGCTGGCCTACGGCGCCCACGTCTTCTCCTCCAACCCGGCCAACCGGGCCGTGACCCTGAACGGGCGCACCTACCGGGAAGGCAGCGAGGTCGCCCCCGGCGTCACCCTGCTCGCCATCGCCCAGGATTACATCATCCTGCAGGTGGGCGGCCAGAACGTCAGCCTCAAGGCGCTGCAGGACTGGCACGCTGAAGCGCGCGTTACCAGCCCGAGGCAGCTGGCCACCAATTTCAAGAGGGAGCCTGAGAGCTCCCCTTTTTAATCAATAACATGAGAACAACGTGAGCAATCCGAACAACACCACCTTCGCCAACCGGGCGTTGCACTGGTATCAGCGCCAAGACCGCTACACGTTAGTCAATTTAGTTTTAAATCAATAACATGAGCATAATGTGAACAATTCAGATAACAGCACTTTCGCCACCCGGATCCTGGATTGGTACCAGATCCACGGCCGCAAGACCCTGCCCTGGCAGGAGGACAAGACCCCCTACCGGGTCTGGGTCTCCGAGATCATGCTGCAGCAGACCCAGGTCGCTACTGTGATCCCCTATTACGAACGCTTTATGGCCCGCTTCCCCGATGTGCTGGCGCTGGCCGACGCCCCCATCGACGAGGTGCTACACCACTGGACCGGGCTCGGTTACTACGCCCGTGCCCGCAACCTGCACAAGGCGGCCCAGCAGATCCGCGATCTGCACGGCGGCCTGTTTCCGGAGCAACGGGACGAGGTGATGGCCCTGCCCGGGATAGGTCGCTCCACCGCAGGGGCCGTGCTCTCCCTCTCTCTCGGCCAGCCCCACGCCATTCTGGACGGCAACGTCAAGCGGGTGCTCACCCGCTGGCTGGCGCTGCCGGGCTGGCCAGGCCAGAAGCAGGTGGAGAACGATCTCTGGGAGCTGGCGACCCGCCTCACCCCGCGGCTCGGCGTGGCCCACTACAACCAGGCCATGATGGACATGGGCGCCACCGTCTGCACCCGCAGCAAGCCCGCCTGTGATCGCTGCCCGGTGCAGGCCGATTGCCAGGGGCTGTCGCAGGGCAACCCCACCGCCTACCCCAACAGCAAACCGAAGAAGAGCATTCCGGCCCGCAACGGCATCATGCTGATCATTCGCCACGGCGACCAGCTGCTATTGGAGAAGCGTCCCCCCCAGGGGATCTGGGGCGGCCTCTACTGCTTCCCCCAGGTGGAGTCCCTGGCCGAGATCGAAGGGCGCCTGCAGGGGCTGGGACTCGATGAGACCGACTACCGGGAGCTCGCTGGATTTCGCCACACTTTCAGTCACTTCCACCTCGATATTCGGCCCTTGCTGATCGAAATGGCTGCCCCGCCGCCCCCCTTGCTCATGGAAGCGGATTCCCGACTCTGGTATAACTTACGCCATCCTGCCGAGGTGGGATTGGCGGCCGCCACGGCCCGCCTGCTCGCCTACCCGGACTTACAACCACAGAGGTCAACATGAGCCGTACCGTATTTTGCCAGCGTCTGAAAAAAGAGGGTCCTGGCCTGGATTTCCAACTCTATCCCGGCGAACTCGGCAAGCGGATCTTCGACAACATCAGCAAGGAAGCCTGGACCGAATGGCAGAAGAAACAGGTGATGCTGATCAACGAGAAGAAGCTGAACATGATGAATCTCGAGCATCGCCAGCTGCTGGAAAAAGAGATGGTGAACTACCTGTTTGAAGCGGGTGAAGTGGCCATCGACGGTTACACCCCTCCCAGCCAGTAAACCGAGCCGGCGAGCAGGGCGCAGAGTGCCGAAGCCCGGCATCTGCGGCCATGGGGCTCCCGGCACTGTGCCAATGAGTTGTCCCCGTGATCCAGGTTGAGTGCCCATCGACGGCTGGCCCTCTTCTGGTTCAAGGCAAATGAGTGACGGGCGGCCCCACCGCCCAGTTTGAGGATCTTATGGGTCGAATTTTTTGGCTGCTGTGCGCCCTGCTGTTTCTCTCTGCCTGCTCCTCTTCTCCCAAACCCGGGGCAGAAGACGAGGATCTGGTCAACGGCAAGGACATCCGCGGCTTCGAACACATGATCAGTGCGCTCTCCCATAACGTGAACGAGATATGGGGACGCGAGGCACTGTTTGCGGGCAAGTTTGACTACGTCAAATACACGGATCAATACAAGAGCCGGGCCCACGTCGACTTCTCCAGCGGCCACATCATGGTGGAGACTGTCTCGGGCATAGATCCCCGCGCCCACCTGCGCCGCGCCATCATAGAGACGCTGCTGACCCCGGACGATCCGGCGGAAGTGGATCTCTATTCGGATAGAGAGATCATGCCCGGTGGCGAGCC
Organism: Aeromonas ichthyocola; assembly: GCF_046087985.1. Lineage (NCBI taxonomy): Bacteria > Pseudomonadati > Pseudomonadota > Gammaproteobacteria > Aeromonadales > Aeromonadaceae > Aeromonas > Aeromonas ichthyocola. The sequence goes on along the minus strand of NZ_JBJSWH010000004.1, from coordinate 284,127 downwards.
CTTCCTCTATGGCCAGGTGCTGGACACCCAGGGTCAGGCCATCCGTTCCGGCTGGCGCGCGGAGCGCTATGCCGACTACCTGCTGGCCAGCGCGATGAAGAAACGCACCCTCGGCATCCGCACCATCTTCTTCGTCGACATCCCCATGGTGGCCAACCATGAGGACAAGCGCGGCTACAAGTACGCCAGCATCATCCGCGAGGCCTCCCGCAAATACGGCGTCCGCCGAGAGCCTGATCTATGCGGTGATCAAGACAGAGAGCAGCTTCAACCCCTATGCGGTCAGCCATGCCAATGCCTATGGCCTGATGCAGGTGATCCCGGCCACCGCCGGACGGGACGTCTATGTGCGGGTCAAGGGCAAGAACGGCCAGCCGACCCGGGAGGATCTGTTCAATCCGGCCTACAACATAGACATGGGGACTGCCTATCTGCACCTGCTGCAGACCGTCTATCTGGCGGATATCCAGGATCCCCAATCCCGTCGCTATGCGGTGATCTCCGCCTACAACGGCGGGGCGGGCGGGGTGCTCAACACCTTCTCCAGCAACCGCAAGGCGGCCCCTGACATGATCAACCGCCTCTCTCCCGAGGCTGTCTATCAGGTGCTGACCGAGCAGCACCCCAAGGCGGAGGCCCGTCGCTACCTCTACAAGGTCAATCAGGCAGAGAAGGGGTTCAAGCGTACCGTCGCCGTCCGGGCGGGCTGACGGCAGCCACAAAAACAGCAAGGGCGCTTATGTAGCGCCCTTGCTGTCAGCATGGTCTGCGAACTTACTTGGCGATGAAGCCGCCCTTGCTCTGGGGAGCGGCACCTATCTTCTCCAGGTGCTCGACCTCAACCTCTGTCTTGTTCCAGCTGTGGTCAACCTCGCCGCGGATGCGGATCAGATCGTTCGGGCCCACTTCGACGCCGCGCCACACGTCCCCGTCCACTTCCACTTCCACTTCGCCGCTCTCATCGCGGAAAGTGTAGTTCTCGCCGCCAAGGTGCTTGACCAGCTTGCCTTCCAGGGTCACCCACTGATCATCTGCCACGTCTTTCAACTGCGCGACCGAGACCTTGTTCTGCTCCTGGGGGCCGGTATAGGCCGCCATGGCGAAAGAAGAGACGGACATCAGGGCCACCAGGCCGATTACCTTTGCTTTGTTCATTTTCACGCTCCTGTCATTGGGGTATGCAGGCATCTTGCCCGGGCTGGCGTGAAACAAACGTGAAGCCTCCCCCATCCAGGGGAGACCAGTGTGACCGCAATCGATTTAATGCCCATGGCTTGCTGCAAGATTGTATTCGAGTGGATACCGTGCAGCCTGGCAACAGGGGTCCCCAGCCCCTTGCCTTCGAGGAACAGCCCGCGGGCAGCGCCTGCATCCACTCAATGAGAACAGCAAGATGAACAAATGGCTTCTGTGTTTACTGGGGCTCTTCGCCCTGACGGCCCATGCCGCCGAGACGCGTCCCCCCTTCTCCCGCATAGTGATGTTCGGCGACAGCCTCTCCGACACCGGCAAGATGTACGGCAAGATGCGCGGCTATCTTCCCTCCAGCCCGCCCTACTACCAGGGCCGCTTCTCCAACGGCCCCGTCTGGCTGGAGCGGCTGACCCAGCCGTTCCCGGGGCTGAAAATAGTCAATGAAGCGGAAGGCGGTGCCACCGCCGTGGCCTACAACAAGATCTCCTGGAATCCCAAGTATCAGGTCATCAACAATCTGGACTATGAGATCACCCAATTCCTGGAGAAGGACAGCTTCAAGGAGGACGATCTGGTGATCCTCTGGGTCGGAGCCAACGACTATCTGGCCTATGGCTGGAATACCGAGCTGGACGCCAAGCGGGTGCGCGACGTCATCAGTGACTCGGCCAACCGCATGGTGCTCCATGGGGCAAAGCAGATCCTGCTGTTCAACCTGCCGGATCTGGGCCAGAACCCCTCGGCCCGCAGCCAGAAGGTGGTGGAGGCGGCCAGCCATGTCTCCCGCTATCACAACGAGCTGCTGCTGAACCTGGCACGCCAGCTTGCCCCCACCGGCATGGTGAAGCTGTTCGAGATCGACAAGCAGTTCGCCGAGATGCTGCGGGATCCGCAGAATTTCGGCCTGAGCGACACCGAGAACGCCTGCTACGGCGGGGGCTATGTGTGGAAGCCGTTCTCGTCCCGCAGCGCCGCCACCGACAGCCAGCTTGCCCCCTTCAATGCGCAGGAGCGCCTCGCCATCGCCGGCAACCCCTTGCTGGCTCAGGCCGTTGCCAGTCCGATGGCTCGCCGCAGCGCCAGCGAGCTCAACTGTGAAGGCAAGATGTTCTGGGATCAGGTCCACCCGACCACGGCCGTGCACGCCGCCCTGAGCGAGCGCGCCGCCACCTTCATCGAACGGGAATACGAATTCATCCCCCAGTGATAGGCAAACTGATGCAAGAAGCCGACTTCACGTCGGCCTCTTTAATGGTGTCAGTTGTTTCCCAACACGAACCAATAAAACTCGTATGACACTCATCACAGAATCGGGTCATACCCCCACGGTCATCAGCCGACTCCTCTATGATGCACATTGTTATCACAATATGTTTTATATCAGTTGCTTGTGATTTTAAAAAAGCGAGCTACTTTTAAGCGAGTTGCGGCTCGAAAAAGGCCCAACCCATGAGGCGAGGCGATATCCATTCGATCTCTCCCACAGACAAATTGCAGAGGCTTCATATGAACAAAACACTGATTACCTTGCTGGTTTCAGGCTTGCTTGCGGCCAACGCTCAGGCAGCCGGACAAGACAATACCTGGTATGGCGGTGCCAAACTGGGTTGGTCCAACTTCTACGGCGTCGACGAGAGCAACAGCATCTCCACCGAAGACAAGGATGACGACGAAGTGGGCGCCGGTGTCTTCGCCGGTTACCAGATCAACCAGAACCTGGGGATCGAACTCGGTTACGACTACCTTGGCAAGCTCAAATACAACGGCACCCGGAATGCGGCCGTCTTCAACGACGATGTCGAGGCGCAGCTGGCGCAGCTGACCCTGAAGCTCGGCTTCCCGGTAGCTGAAAACCTTGATCTCTATGGTCGCGTCGGTGGTGGTTACGGCTGGACCAGCAGTGACAAGCTGGACAACGACAACGACTTCACCTTCGTCGGTGCACTTGGCGCCGAGTACGCCTTCAACCTGGACTGGGCAGCTCGCCTCGAGTACCAATACAGCACCCCTTACGGCAGTCGTGAAGACACAGGCCTGCGCATGGACAACGGCCTGCTCTCGCTGGCCGCCGTCTATCGCTTCGGCCAGGTCCCGCCGGCCATGCCGGTTGCAGCCCCGGCCCCGGCACCCGAGCCCGTGGTGGTCGACAAGCAGTTCACCCTGAGTTCGGATGTGCTGTTTGACTTCAACAAGGCCACCCTCAAGCCGGAAGCCGGCCAGGCACTGGATACCCTCTACACCCAGATTGAGGAAGCCAGACCCAAGGATGGCTCTGCCACCGTCATCGGCTATACCGACCGTCTCGGCTCCGATGCCTATAACCAGAAGCTGTCCGAGCAGCGCGCACAGACAGTCGCCGACTATCTGGTTGGCAAGGGGCTGCCTGCCGGCAAGGTCAACGTGGAAGGGCACGGCGAGAGCTCTCCTGTCACCGGCGAGAGCTGCACCAACCAGTCCAGGCGTGACCTGATCGTCTGCCTGGCCCCGGATCGCCGGGTAGAGGTCAAGGTACAAGGGGTATCGGAAGTTCAGCAATAACCCCAGCGTCAGATAACAAAACGGGAGGCCCAGGCCTCCCGTTTTTCATTGTCCCGTTCAGCCACGGGTGCGCACATCCGCCGCTATCTGATCGAGCAGTTGCTGCCAGCCCTGCCCCAGCTCGTCGACCAGGGCACCATACCCATCGGCCGGCAAGACCCGCTCCTGCTGGAAGGGTACGTCCCGCAGCACCACTCCCTCCTCCGTCAGCAAGCGCCAGCGACCGCTCAGCAGGGCGCGGCCATCGTGCCGTCCCTGGAAGCGTTCAACCGAGATGGTCAGCACGGGTCCCTTGCGGGCCCCATCCTGCCGTATCACCCAGCCCGGCAGCCTGCTGGAGAGGCCATTGAGGGTAAGCTGGTTCAGCTGGGCATCCAGCGAACCCGCCCAGCGATGGTACTCGGCAAAGTGCAGCTCCTTGCCCTCCAACTGATAGACCAGACTCATCCGATCCAGCTGGCCAGAGAGGGCGACGGGACGCAGCACCAGCTGGTGCCGGGGCTGCGCCGTGACGCCGTTCGACTGCGGGATCTCCGCATCCAGCGAGTAGTAGTGCAGTGCCGTAGGGGCTGCGCTGCATCCCGCCAGCAGGCCCAGCAAGGCCAGGGTCATCATCCGTTTTTTCATCATTTTCCTCGCTTAGGCTCAGGATCCTGGGGGAATGGATGCGGTCGAAGATCTACGAATTTGGCCTCTCGATTAAGGGTTGGCAAAGTCAGAGACATCATCATTTTCCTCGCTTGGGCTCAGGGTCCTGGGGACGGGAGCGGTCGAAGATCAGCGAACTGGGCTGCTCGTTCAGTGAATGGACCAGGGGTTGCAACTCCCCCATCAGCTGATTGAGAGACTGCACCGACTGACGCAGCTCCTGGTTGGTCTGGGAGCCGGCATCATAGGTCTGCAGGGTCTCCTGCAACTGCTTGAGACTCTGGTTGAGCGACTCGGGCAACTGCTGGGTCGAACGCTGACCGGTGAACTGCTCCAGATTGGCACTCACGGCCTTGATGTGCTTGAGGGTCTTGTCCAGGGTAGCCAGGGTGGTATTCACCTGCGTCAGCGTGGTGGCCATGTCCATGTCGACGAACTTGTCGAGGATGAGGTTCACCTTGCGCTCTATCTGATCCAGCCCGGCCTGCACCGTCGGGAACACCTGATAGCCTGCCAGCTTGATGGGCTCATAGGCGGGGGCATCCGGATAGAAGTTGAGATCCACTACCTTGCCGCCGGTCAGTAGACTGGACGTCTTGAGGCTGGCCCGCAATCCCTCCTTGAACTGCTTGCTAAACAGGGCCCGCCACTGCTCCCGCTCCGCGTTGGCGTAGCGATGGGAGAGGCGCTGTACCTCGATGCGGGCCAGCACGGGGATCTGCCGGCTCTTGAAGATCTGCACTCCCTTGTCGTCGATGAGGTAGGGGGCAGAGATGACGGTGCCGACCCGAATGCCGCGGTACTGCACCGCCGCCCCGGGGTGCAGGCCACCCACGTTGTCCTCGAACAGGAAGACGTAGTCGATGAACTGATCCAGGCTACCGGCCAGCACGCTCGCCTCGTCCTGGAACAGGGTGAAGCTGTCCATCTGCTTGACCGGCTCACCGGGTGTCCAGCCTGGCGGCAGCCCCATGGTGATGCCGCCGTCCAGCAGGCTCTCCAGCGAGTCCATCTTCACCTTCATCCCCTCACTGCTCATGGAGACCTCGAAGCCCGGCGTCAGCCAGAAGCGGGAGTTGCTGCTCACCAGGATGTCGTAGGGGGCATTGATAAAGAGCTGGTACTGCATCTCGCTCTTCTCTGGCAGGAACTTGGCCTCTTCTATCTGGCCTATGGTGAAGCCCTGATAGCTGATAGGGGAGCCGACCCCCAGGGCACGCGCATCGCGGCTGCTGAGGGAGAGCCTCAGCCCCTTGGCGTCCACCGAGGCGAGCGGGGGCTTGTCCAGCATGGCGTATTCACCGCGCGCCTTGCCCTTCTTGCCCGGGGCGAGTTCGATGTAGGCCCCGGAGAGCAGGGTGCCAAGACCCGATACCCCTTCCCGTCCGACCCTGGGTTTGACCACCCAGAACTGGCTGTCCTTCTTGAGCATGCCGGCGGCGGCATTGGTCAGACGGGCCTTGAGCACCGCATGGCTGTAGTCATCGCTAAGCTCCACCGCCTCGATGCGACCCACTTCCACCTCGCGGGAGCGGATCACCGTCTTGCCCGCCACTATGCCCTCGGCGGTGGCGACCGTCAGGGTGAAACTGGGGCCCTGTGAATACCAGTGCTGGAACAGCATCCAGGCTCCGATGAACAGCGCCAGCAGTGGCACCATCCAGATAGCGGCGGCCGAGCTCATAAAGTCAGAGCCCGGTTTCCACCTCGTCTTACGCTCACTCACGTTCGCGCTCTCCTTGTTGTAAATCCCAGATCAGGCGGGAATCGAAACTCATGGCGGCCACCATGGTGATCAAAACGACCCCGGCAAAAGCAATGGCCGCGGGGCCCGGGTAGATGGTCATCAGATTATCGAGCCGGATGAGGCCAGCCAATATGGCCACCACGAAGACGTCGATCATCGACCAACGTCCCACAAATTCGGTCATGCGATAGAGCTTGAGCTTGCCAAGGGGAGAACCGATCCGGCCACGCTGCACCATGTAGCAGAGCCACAGCAGTGCCAGTATCTTCACCAGGGGCACCACCACGCTGGCGAAGAAGATCACCGCGGCTATGGGGTAGGAGCCCATGGCCCAGAGCAACACCACACCACCCATGATGGTCGAGGGGGTGTCGTCCCCCAAAAAGACGGTGTCCATGATGGGATAAAGGTTGGCAGGGATATAGAGGATCACCGAGGTGATGAGCAGTGCCCAGGTGCGGTTCAGGCCGCCCGGCTTGCGGTGATGGAGATGATCTCCGCAGCGCGAACAGCTATGGGCATCGCCGTCATTGAGCGCGCCGCAGATGTGGCAACCCACCAGCCCGCACGCCAGGGCACTGGCTTCGGGATCCAGTTCCCTCGCTTCGGTCGGGCCGAACAGCCGCTGCCACAGCCACATCCTGTCCAGGGACGAGATCATCTTGATCAGCAGCACGGTGTAGCCTACGAAGGCCCAGAACGAGAGCCCCATCTTGACATCCGCCATGCCCATCAGCTTGACCAGGGAGATGAGCACCCCGATGAGGAAGACATCCACCATCAGCCAGGGTTTGATCCGGCACAGCAGTCGGCCGAGGGAGCGCAGGGCATTGCTGTGCAGATCCTTGTCGAGCCGCCAGAGCACCAGCATGATGGAACCGATATAGACCAGCGGCAGGCCGATCAGGGTCAGGCTCAGCACGGCCCCCAGAAACAGATAGCCCTGATCCACCAGGGTGGTGATGCATTGCAGGAAGGTCATCTCCTGCCCCACCCCCTTGGCCGAGAAGGACATGAAGGTGAAGGCGTTGGAGAGTACGAACATGATGAGCGCCGCAAAGCCATAGGCGATGGGCCTGCGCTCCTGCTGCGGCAGGTGTGCACTCAGGGTGTGACCGCAACGGGGACAGCTGCTCGTCTCCCCCACGGCCAACGCGGTGGCCGGCACCAGCAAGTCACACTCTTCGCACGCGGTCGCGTCATGGGTATAGGTAATTGGGTGTTGGTGTGAAACCGGATGCAAGATAAGACCCCAGCATGAGGCCGCGAACGGCCAGAGGCGCCAATTATTGCAGCCACCGCAGCTAACCACCAGCCCTGTTCATGTACAGGGCCTTAAGGGACGCGAGATACATGGGCATAGGCGCGGCCTGGAAAGGGGGTCTTGTCGCATCGATCGACTCTGCATCCAGGGAAGAGGGGCATATTTATCTGCATATTTGCTCAAGCCCATGCACATCAGCCCCTGTTCACCGATGCTTTGGCGGCGGGGTGAGAATGACTTTGACAAGCCTGTGACCATTTAGCACAATCAAACGCCACTTTTTTTCCGCGGGACAATAATTTATGACAACTGAATCCCCAAGCTACTCCACCATCGAGCAGGCCTTCTCTCTTGGGAACGGGCAAGATTCTGCCCTCAACTGGTTGCGCAAGAACCGCAGTCAGGTCGCCATCTTCCTGGTGAGCGGCATCAAGCTGGAGGGGACCATCAGCGGCTTCGACCAGTACAGCGTGCTGTTGACCGATGCCCATGGCAATCAGCAACTGGTCTACAAGGCCAAGATCTCCACCATCGCCATGCACTCAGGTCGCCCGGCGGTCAGCATCCAGCGCGCCCGCAAGCCACGGGTCTCCATGGCCCCGCGCCCCCACGGCGGCCCGAGCCGTTATGACGACAATCAGGGCGGTAGCAGCGAGCAGTGATGCTCGCCTCCTCCTCGCTCTGAGCTTGCCGCTGCGTCAATCGGTGACGACGCGCATCCCCACTCTCATGTCATGCCTGTCCCGTATGAGAGTGGGTCTTCTCCCCCAGGCGGCCTCGATGGCCAACCAGTTTGCTCAGTAGGTCAATCCGACCGGCTTCCCTTCCTTGACCATGCACACCTGCATGCCCGCGGCCTCACCGGCCTGCGCCCCTATGCCAGTGTCCTCGAACACCAGACAGCCCTCAGGCTCGACTCCGAGTCGCTGTGCCACCAGCAGGAAGGTATCCGGGTGGGGTTTGTGCAGCTCCACATCGTCGGCGGTCACCACCACGGGGAAGTAGCGATCCAGCCCGGTATTGCGCAGCACGGCCTCGGCATTGATGCGGGGTGAACCCGTGCCTATGCCCATGGGGATGAGGCCGTGATAGCGCCTGACCAGATCCAGCATGGCCGGGAGGGGTCGCCTTGTGCAAGTTGGCCACATAGTGCTCCGTCTTGCAACGCGTCACCACCAGCGGATCCAGCGCTATCTGCTGCACCTCGGCCACCAGCAAGGCTATCTTGCGACTGGGCATGCCACCCAGCTCATAAAACCAGTCGGCATCGAACTGAAAGCCAAACTCGCGGGCGGTATGCTCCCAGGCGGCCAGGTGCAGGGGCATGGAGTCCACCAGGGTGCCGTCGAGGTCGAAGACCAGGCCTTGAAATCCGGAGAGGGTCATGGTGCAGGATCTGTCTGTGAAAAATGGGCCCCCATTCTAGCCAGACCCGGGGATCATCGCCACGCATCAAGGGGCGAGAAACGCTTGCGACCACATTTATGCCGAGGAAGAGGGCCGCCGCCCTGATGCCGTGACAAAGGAGGGAGGGTGGGCCCGAGTCAGCGATAGGCCAGGGTACAGGCCCGCCCCTGCGATTTGGCGTGATAGAGCGCCTGATCCGCCTGCTCGGTCAGGGTCTGCCACCCCTTGTCCGAGGAGGGGATCAGATAGCTGAAACCGATGCTGACGGTGAGCGTCGCCGCCACTCGGGAGGCCGGATGGGGGATCTGCAGGGTTTCCAGTCCCTGGTGGATCTGCTCCGCCAGTCGCTCCGCCTCCCCGGGTTGCGGGGCGCACAGCAGTATCACGAACTCCTCGCCGCCATAGCGGGCCACCAGATTGGTGCGCCGCCGCTCCGTCTCCTGCAGCAGGGCCGCGACCCGTTGCAGGCACTGATCCCCCTTGCCATGGCCGAAGTGGTCGTTGTAGGACTTGAACTCATCCACGTCTATCATCAGCACCGCCAATACCCCCTGATGGCGACGGGCCCGCTCCCACTCCCGCTCCATGGTGATGTCCCATTGACGGCGGTTGGCGATACCGGTCAGGGGATCCTCCAGCGACAATAAGGAAAGACGCCGGTTAGCCTCCTCCAGCGCCCGGTTGGTGTCGGCCAGCTGCCGGGTCCGCTCCTGCACCCGCAGCTCCAGGTCACGGTTGAAACGCTCGAGCGCCGCCTGGGTGCGCTGGCGGATCAGCAACTGGGAGAGCACGGCGGCATACTGCTTGAAGATCTCGCTTTGATACGCCTTGAGCGGGCGCCGCCAGAGCAGGTTGTCGGCGGCGATCCAGCCGATGGGGGTGCCCCCGTCCCAGAGCGACACCATGGCATTCCAGCCGCGTCCCACCTCCTGCTTCTCGTAATAGAGCGGAGTGTCTTCCAGCACCAGCACATAGTCCTTGCGGCGCAGCGCCTCCTGCACAGTAGGGTGCTCCGGAATGGGGCTGATGAAATGGCGCTCGTCGATGAGCTCGCCCGCCTCGTTGGTGCCCCAGGTCCCGTGCATGGTCTTGAATTCGCTGTCCGTCAGGAAGATGGCGATGCGATCGAACTGCAACTCCTGGCGCGCCAGCACCACGGCATCGTGCAGCAGGCGATCCTCGCTGTCACAGCGCGACAGCTTGACCCCCACCTGGTGCAGCGCCTGCAGCATGCTGAGGAAGGAGTCCTGCAGGGCCTGGCTGCGGACGAGGTCAGCCTGGGTGTTGATCCGCTGATCCCGCTCCAGATCGACCTGACCGGCCAGCCGCCGGCTCTCCAGCTCGGCGGCGAGGTAGTGCATCAGCAGTTGTATGCTCTGCTGCTGGCGCCTTGGCAGGCGATCGAGGCGGCGCCGGGTTTCCAGATAGACCACGGCCTCCAGCCCCTTGTGGCGTTTGAGCGGGAAGCAGGCACGCAGGCGCGGGACCTCAGGCTCGACGCTCTCCCAGATGGCGCTGGTCGGCGCGATGGGCTCCACCAGCAACTGGCCGAGATCGAGGGAGCGCTCTATGAAGAGGAGAGGCAGGTCGAGGGAGCTGAGCAGATCGGCGCTCAGGCAGAGCAAGCCCTGCTCGGGCCTGTAGTGATAGAGCTGGGGCGTCGGCGCCCGCAGCCACAGATAGATCTGCTCGGCCTCGGTCTTTTCTCTGACCGCGGCCAAGGTCACTTCACAGAGATGTTCAAAACTGGTGAAGTGCTCCGGATCCCATTCTTGCATGCCAATTCATCCTTGGTTGTATCCAAGCGAGTATATCGGCAAAGCCTGGCCATTAATTGACCTGGCAGTCAAAAGCGAGATCCAGAGCCCAGTTTTTACAACAGATTCAACGCCTGCATGGCGGCGCGGATCCGCTCGCGGGTAGCGTCAGACAGCGGCATCACCGGCAGACGGCACTCCTCGTTGCACAGGCCCAGCAGGGAGACCGCGTACTTGGCACCCGCCGGGCTCGGCTCGGCGAACATGGCCTGATGCAGCGGGATCAGCTTGTCCTGCAGCTCGCGGGCGGCTTGCCACTCGCCGGCCAGGGTCAGGTTCTGGACCTCGGCCACCAGCTTGGGGGCCACGTTGGCCGTCACCGAGATGCAACCCTGACCACCGCCGATGTTGTAGGCGACGGCGGTGGCATCTTCACCGGAGAGCCAGGCAAAGGGCTTCTTGATGAGCTGGCGTTCGGTCCAGGGGCGGGCCAGATCGCCGGTGGCGTCCTTCACGCCGGCGATGCGCGGCAACTCGGCCAGGCGGGCCAGGGTCGCCGGCTGCACATCGACGATGGCGCGGGGCGGAATGTTGTAGACGATGATGGGTTTGGTGGTGGCATCATGGACCGCCTTGAAGTGGTGGAACAAGCCTTCCTGATTCGGGCGGTTGTAGTAACCGGCCACATGCAGGGTGGCATCCGCCCCCATCTGCTCGGCGAAACGGGTGTATTCGATGGCTTCGACCGGGTTGTTGGACCCCGCACCGGCGATGACAGGGATCCGTCCCGCCACCTGCTTGACCACCAGCTCCACCACCCGGCAATGCTCGTCGTGGGTCAGGGTCGGGCTCTCCCCCGTGGTACCGACCGGCACTATGCCATGGGTCCCCTGCTCTATGTGCCACTCCACCAGGCGAGCCAGTGCGGCCTCGTCCAGCTGGCCCTGTCGAAATGGAGTGATCAGGGCAACTATCGAACCTTGAAACATGGGATTTCCTTCTCCTAAACAGATGGATTGGTCAATAAAAAGCCCCGGTACGGGGGTCGCTACCGGGGCTTGAATCGTCTCAGGGATGAGAGGTTACGCGCGCACGCCAGCAGGCCCGAATGTCAGGCTGTGTTTATGCTTTCGTTTCGATACGCATGACCGCATTGCATCATCTCTGGATAAATAAGGTGTCTGGGCATATTTCGGGAACACAGCATAAATGTCAAGGCGAAAGCGGCCATGTATAATGGCCGCCCAAAAAAGCGTGGAGAGTCCCAATGAGCCGTCCTGTCAGTGCCGTCAGCCAGATGCTGGAACGTAATCAAGCCCTCTTTGTCGGCAAACGGCTGTTGGTGTGTGGCGCCATGGAAGATGATTACCCTCGTCAGCTTGCCCGAGCTGGCCGACACCCTGACGGTCTTCACCACAGACTACTGCTATTTCCTCAGCCAGCAGGCGGCCCTGGGTGAGCGCATCCTGTTCGATCACCAGCTCGGCGGCGCCCCTCGTTTCGATGCCCTGCTGCTGCTGATGCCCAAGGCCAAGGCCGAGGCGCAATATCTGCTGGCCATGATGGCGCCGCTGCTCGAAAGCGGTGCAGACCTGTTCCTCGCCGGCGAGAACCGGGGCGGCATCAACGGGGCCGACAAGCTGCTGGCCCCCTATGGCGAGAAGCCGATAAAACGCGACTCGGCGCGCCGCTGCTCCCTCTATCATGGCGAGCTCGGCAAGCCGGTCGCCCCCTTCGAGCTGGATGCCTGGTTCAGCCGCTATGAGTGCAAGGCCGCTGATACCGAGCTGACCGTCATGGCACTGCCGGGGGTGTTCAGCGCCGACGGGCTGGATCTCGGCAGCCAGATGCTGCTGGCGAGCCTGCCCCCCATGCAGGGCAAGCTGCTCGACTTTGGCTGTGGCGCCGGGGTCATCGGCTCCATCTTGGCCAAACGCAACCCGGCACTGACGGTGAACATGGTAGACATCAGCGCCCTGGCGCTCGAGTCCAGCCGCCGCACCCTGGCGGTCAACGGCTTGCAGGGACGAGTCTATGCCTCTGATGTCTATTCCGATATTGCCGAAAGATTCCAACATATCGTCTCGAATCCCCCCTTCCATGCCGGGCTCAAGACCTTCTATGCCGCCACCGAAACCTTCCTGGCAAGGGCCCCCGAGTTTTTGACCGCCGATGGCGCCCTGACCATAGTCGCCAATGCCTTCCTGCGTTACCAACCTATACTGGATACGCACTTCAAACGGACCGAAGTGATAGCCAGCGATGGCAAATTCAAGGTGTATCTGAGCAAAGCCTAAATAAGTGCAACGGTTGTAATAAAACAAGTAGAGAGTGCCAGACGGGATCTGCTAAGGTACCAAGAAAACGTTTACCACCCCTTTAGGGGTGTTTTTTCGCGGCAGCATGAAAACCTTTTCAAAGTATGAATTCAGGGAGAGAAATACGATGGCAGGCATACTCACCATGATATTGGCTGGCGGCGAAGGAACCCGACTCCAGCCACTGACCACCACCCGCAGCAAGCCCTCTGTCCCCTTTGGCGGCAGCTACCGCTTGATCGACTTCGTGCTCAACAACTTCGTCAACGCCGACTTCCTGCGCATCTATGTGCTCACCCAGTTCAAGTCCCAGTCCCTCTACCTGCATATGAAGAAGGGCTGGAACATAGTCGGCATCACGGATCGCTTCATCGATCCCATTCCGGCCCAGATGCGGATGGGCAAACGCTGGTATGACGGCACCGCCGACGCCATCTATCAGAACCTGCGCTTCATCGAGATCTCCGACCCCGAGCACGTCTGCATCTTCGGCTCCGACCATATCTACAAGATGGATGTGAGCCAGATGGTGAGCTTCCACAAGCAGAAGGCCGCCGCCCTCACGGTCGCGGCCCTGCGCATGCCCATAGAGGAGGCGAGCGCCTTCGGGGTGATCGAGGTGGATCAGGAGGGTCGCATGATAGGTTTTGAAGAGAAACCCAGGCATCCGAAACCCATCCCCGGGGATCCCACCCAGGCCCTGGTCTCCATGGGCAACTACATCTTCGAGACCGAGGCGCTCTACCGCGAGCTCAAGCGCGATGCCGCCGAGGAAAACTCCAGCCACGATTTCGGCAAGGACATCATCCCCAGCCTGTTCCCCCGCGCCCCCGTCTATGTCTACGACTACAGCACCAACGTCATCCCCGGTGAGAAGCCCAACGTCTACTGGCGCGATGTGGGGACCCTGGATTCGTATTGGCAGGCGCACATGGATCTGGTGGCCGACGACGCCCCCTTCTCCCTCTACAATCGCAAATGGCCGCTGCACACCCACTACCCGCCTCTGCCCCCCGCCACCTTCATCGACACCGATGAGTGCAAGGTCAAGATTGCCAACTCCTTGATCTCCGGCGGTTGCTTCATTCAGGGCAGCCAGATCCAGCGCTCCATCCTGGGTTTTCGCTGCAACATAGGCCCCTGCAGCCACATCAGCGAATCCGTGCTGCTCGGGGATGTGAAGATAGGTGAAGGCTGCTCAATTCGACGCGCCATCATCGACAAAAACGTTGAAATTGCACCCGGCACCGTGATCGGTGAGAATCTGGACCATGACAGAGAGCGATTTACCGTATCCGAAGGCGGAATCGTCGTGGTACCTAAGGGAGCAAGAGTTGGCTATTAACCCACTGAAAGTCCTGTTTGTAGCCTCTGAGGTTGAGGGGTTGGTGAAGACCGGGGGCCTGGCGGATGTGGCCAAGGCCCTGCCGCAGCATCTCGCCCGGGGGGGCCACGACGTTCGCATCATCCTGCCCTTCTACAAGACGCTCAAGCGCCGGGACGAGGCCGTTCTTCTCGCCTCGCGCTGGTTGCCCACCCCTCAGGGGCGGGACGACATCAGCTATCGCATCTATCAGCTGGAACTGGACGGGATCTGCGTCTATCTGCTCGATTGCCCGCCCTATTTCGAACGGCCCCAGCTCTATGCCGAGAACAATCAGGCCTACCCCGACAACGGCGAGCGTTTCGCCTTCCTGGCGGCGGCGGCCCTGCACGCCTGCGAGCAGCTGAACTTCGCCCCTGACATAGTTCACTGCAACGACTGGCACACCGGCCTGCTGCCGCTGCTGCTCAAGACGCGCCACGCTCACAATCCCTTCTTCCAACGCACCCGGTCGGTCATCAGCATCCACAATGCGGCCTTCCAGGGGGTGTTCGATCGCCAGCAGTTCTGGGCCGTGCCGGAGATCCAGGACTACGAGCAGCGCATCAACTACGACTACGGCCACATCAACCTGCTCAAGTGCGGTGTGCTCTATGCCGACAAGATCAATGCGGTCAGCCCCAACTACGCCACCGAGCTGCTGACGCACCTGGGTGCTCACGGCATGGCCAGCGTGTTCCAGCAACGGGCGAGCGACTTGCGCGGCATCCTCAACGGCTGTGACTATCAGGATTGGGATCCCGCCTTCGATCCCCTGCTGCCCGCCACCTATGACGCCGACCACCTGGCCGGCAAACACGCCTGCAAACGGGCCCTGCAGCAGGAGACGGGGCTGCCCGTCGGCAACCTGCCCATCTATGGCATGGTGTGCCGACTGACCGAGCAGAAAGGGGTGCACCTGCTGATCCCGGCGCTGGACAAGTTTTTGCAGCATCAGGTGCTGGTGGTGATCATAGGTTCCGGCGATCCCTCCCTCGCCGCCCAGTTGCAGACCATAGCCCAGCAGCATCCCGACAGGTTCGCCTTCATCAACGCCTATGACGACCGCCTGGCCCACCTGGTGGAAGCGGGCGCCGATTTCTTCCTGATGCCCTCCCTGTTCGAGCCCTGCGGCCTCAACCAGATGTACAGCCTGGCCTATGGCACCCTGCCGCTGGTGAGAGCCGTCGGCGGACTGAAAGATACCGTGGTGGATTGGGATGCCGATCCCGAGCATGCCACCGGCTTCTGCTTCAACGATCCGACCGCCGCCATCCTGCTCGATACCATGCGCCGCAGCCTGCTCTATTTCCTGCAGGACAAGAGCGTTTGCCAAGGTACAGCGCAATGCCATGAACACCCGCTTCAACTGGCCTGACTCGGTCACCCAGTACGAGCAGATGTATCAGAGCGCATTGGGCCGTTACTGAATGCCAAACGTCAGCTAATTGCTGAAGTTTTGTACCCTTGGCTTCACTTTATCCGTCAACAGCGAAAAAAGTCCCCTTTGGCTGTTGACGGCCCCCCAAAACTCTATAGAATCCCCCACCGCAGTGATGCGAAGGTGGCGGAATTGGTAGACGCGCTAGCTTCAGGTGTTAGTGTCCCACGGATGTGAGGGTTCGAGTCCCTCTCTTCGCACCATACTGCAACATGCTTCATCGAAAGCATGTAAATCCAGATTGATAACAATGTGCGAAGGTGGCGGAATTGGTAGACGCGCTAGCTTCAGGTGTTAGTGCCCCCCGGATGTGAGGGTTCGAGTCCCTCGCAGCATGTAAATCCAACTAGAAAACCCGAATGTGCGAAGGTGGCGGAATTGGTAGACGCGCTAGCTTCAGGTGTTAGTGCCCCCCGGGTGTGAGGGTTCGAGTCCCTCTCTTCGCACCATGCTTTTATCAGACAGCATGTAAATCAAGACTGATAACACGAATGTGCGAAGGTGGCGGAATTGGTAGACGCGCTAGCTTCAGGTGTTAGTGTCCCACGGATGTGAGGGTTCGAGTCCCTCTCTTCGCACCATGCTTTTATCAGACAGCATGTAAATCCAGACTGATAACCCGAATGTGCGAAGGTGGCGGAATTGGTAGACGCGCTAGCTTCAGGTGTTAGTGCCCCCCGGGTGTGAGGGTTCGAGTCCCTCTCTTCGCACCATGATTCTGACATGTAAACACAGAGCAATGCGCTCCAACCGCATTTAAAACCAGCTGGAGAAAATCAGTGTGCGAAGGTGGCGGAATTGGTAGACGCGCTAGCTTCAGGTGTTAGTGTCCCACGGATGTGAGGGTTCGAGTCCCTCTCTTCGCACCATTCATTCTGCAAAAGGCCCATCACGAAAGTGACGGGCCTTTTGTTTTTGCCCCTGCCATGGCTATGCTGTTGACAACTCCCCGCCATGTCATGCCAAGGAATGCATATGATACTGGATACCGACATTCACAACTTCTATGAGCATCTGGTGCTCAAGGAGATTGAAAAACAAAACCTGCAGCAGAAGCTCACCAGCGATCAGATGGCCGACCTCTGCTGCCTGACCCTCAATCAGCTCCCCTCCACTATATTCGCCACAATGTCGACATGATCTACTTCCTGACCGATGCCAAACGCACCGAAATGGAGAAACTGGTGGTCGACGCTCAAGCTGGCACAGCAGAAGATCAAGCAGGCTCCCGTCAAGAGCTCATAACCAGGGCTGCTGCCAGAGCAGGGTGACGATACCGGTCAACCCGGCCACTGGCAGCAAGATCAAGGCGGGCCGCAATCCGGGCTCCAGCATCACCCAGGCAGCCAGCAGAAAACCTACACTCCAGGTGCCGTACTCTTTATCCTGACCCCATGCAAGTACGCCACCGCCACCAGCAACATCATCCCCCGCAATATCCAGCGCATTGTTTTCTCCCCAACCAACAATTGATAATAATTATCATCTGCATCTATTGGGGATGCAAGTCGGCGTCACAGGCAAGCTGTCGTATGTGACCCCTTGTGTCAACAGGCGCTCAAAAACGGGTTATGAGATCAACTAATTTGTGATTTTTTCAATCAAATGTGCATTTTTGCCAATTTGATGGGGCTTTAACCCACCAGGTTTGTGGTAGATTGCGGCCTCTTTTTGGGTCGGCCCCTCGGGATACGTGTATCCACAGGACGAGAGGGACCGACCTTGGCGAGCAAGAGTTTAGGAAGTATCTATGCAAAACCAACAAAACCACATCCGATTGCCTGGCATGACGCAGGTGTTTGCCTGCCTGGCCATTTTCCTGGCCCTGGCCTTTTCGTTCACCAGCGTGCTCGACTTGCCGATCCAGCTGGCGCTGTTCATCGCCTGGTTCGTCATCATGGGGCTCGGCATCCGGCTAGGCCATGATTACAAGTCCCTGGAGCAGGCCGCCGTCGACGGTGTCGCCAAGGGGATGGGCGCCATATTGATACTGGTCTCCGTCGGTGCCCTAGTGGGCACCTGGATTGCCGGCGGCATAGTCCCCAGCATCATCTACTTCGGCCTCAAGGTGATACACCCGTCCATCTTCCTGCTGGCGACCCTGATCATCTGCTCCCTCACCTCGCTGGCCACCGGCACCTCCTGGGGCTCTGCCGCCACGGCGGGTATCGCCATGATGGGGATAGGCCACAGCCTGGGGGTGCCTGCGCCCCTGGTGGCCGGAGCCGTGCTCTCCGGCGTCTACTTCGGTGACAAGCTCTCCCCCCTCTCCGACTCAGTGGTGCTGGCGTCGACCATGTCCAACGTCGACGTGGTGGAGCACATCAAGGGGATGCTGCCCATCAGCCTCTTCTCCTACGTCATCACGGCGGCCCTGTTCACCGTGGTCGGCATGCAGTACTCCGGCAACGTCAGCCTGGAGCAGGTCAATCTGGTGATGGAGGCCCTCGACAAGCAGTTCAACATCACGCCGCTGGCCATAGTGCCGGTGATCCTGGTGCTGGGCCTGCTGGCGAACCGCAAACCCGCCTTCCCGGTGATCAGCTTCGGCGCCCTGCTGGGTCTGGTGTGGGCCATCCTGTTCCAGGACATGGACCCGGTCAAGGCGATGCACTCCGCCTACAGCCCGTTCGCCATCACCTCAGGGGTCGACTTCATCGACAACATCCTGGGTCGCGGCGGCATGGAGTCCATGCTGGGCTCGGTGGCCGTCATCATCTTCGGTTTGGGCTTTGGCGGCCTGCTGGAGAAGGTCGGCATACTGGCGGTGATCGCCAGCGCCTTCGAGAAGCGCATCAACAGCGTCGGCAGCCTGACCAGCCACACCATAGGCACCGCCTTCCTGGCCAACGTGTTCGGCTCCGCCATGTATGTGTCTCTGATCCTGACCCCCAAGATCATGGCCAAGAACTACGACCGGCTGGGGCTGGCGCGCAAGAACCTCTCCCGCAATGCCGAGTTCGGCGGCACCCTCACCTGCGGCATGGTGCCCTGGAGCGACAACGGCATCTTCATGGCCGGGGTGCTGGGGGTGGCCACCCTCGACTACCTGCCCTACATGTGGCTCAGCTTCACCTGCATCATAGTGACCATCACCCTCGCCTATCTGGGCAAGGCGGTGAACCGGGTGCCGGTGATCGAGGCGGCCAGCTCCCGCTAACAGCAGGAAAAATAATGATAAAGGCGCCATCACGGCGCCTTTTGCTTGGGGGAAGTTCGGGGTTAAGCTGGCAGCCAACCTCGTCGCCCGTGGCAGGATGCCCAGATGAATTTTACCTTTCGCCAGATCCGTTACTTCGTGGCCGTGGCCGACAGCTTCTCCGTGAGCCGCGCCGCCGCCGAACTGCACATCTCCCAGTCGGCGGTCACCAGCGCCATCCGCGAGCTGGAGACAGAGCTCGGCGCCGCCCTGTTCGAGCGCAACCCGCGCGGCGTCACCCTGACGGCCCAGGGCCACCAGTTCCTGCTCCATGCCAGGCGCATTCTCGGCGCCATGACCGAAGCCGGCCAGTCCCTCAAGGCGGTAGCCCAGCAGGATCAGGGGCAGCTCACCATAGGGGTGACGACGCTGGTGGCCGGCTACTACCTGTCGGAGGCGATCGGCCGCTTTCGCCGTGCCTTTCCGGCGGTGCGCATCGAGGTAAAGGAGGATGAGCAGCCGTTTCTGGAGCATCAGATTGTCAACGGCGAAGTGGACGTGGGGATACTGATGACCAACCGCACCATACGCCAGGAGGCGTTCGATACCGAGCTGCTGACCCGCTCCCCCCTGCGGCTTTGGCTCGCCGCCAACCACCCCCTCTGCGCGGAATCGACCCTCTCCCTCAAGGCGTTGGGGGATGAGCCCATGATCTCGCTCACCGCCGATCAGCTGGATCAGATCATAGGGGCCGGCCTGCGCCGCTACGGCATCTCCCCTCGCACTGTGCTGCGCACCGCCTCGGTGGAAGCGGTGCGCAGCCTGGTGGCGAGCCAGCTCGGGGTCGCCCTGCTGCCGGACTTTGCCTATCGCCCCTGGTCTCTGGAGCAGGAGCGGGTGGAGGCCCGCCCCATCAAGGAGCCCATCCCCGCCATCGACATCGGTCTGGTGTGGCGCCGCGGCTCGCGGCTCGACTGGACCGCCCGCGAGTTCATCGACATAGCGCGGGATCAGAGCCGGCTGCGGGCCCGCCAGCCGGTCTCTCGCTAGCCAGCACCCTCAGGGTGATCGCCACGCTGCCATCAAAAACAAGATTCATCTGCACTCGATATAGATTTGGCAGATACCTCTGGCGTTAAAAATTGAAATTCTCATTACCACTGCCTTCTCCTACGCTCATGACTGGTTAACAGGATGTTAATTGCCATTGCGGTATCGCATGGCTCCAGATCATGCAAGGAGAGCAAGATGAAACTGACCCCCCTGACCCTGGCCCTGATCCCCGCCCTGCTGGCAGGCCAGACCCAGGCCGCCCCGACCGAGCTCGGCAAGGGTGAAGGCCAGCTCAATATCGTGGCCTGGGCAGGCTACGTGGAGCGAGGCGAAACCGACAAGAACTACGACTGGGTGACCGGCTTCGAGAAGGAGACAGGCTGCAAGGTCAGCGTCAAGACGGCCGCGACCTCGGACGAGATGGTGGCCCTGATGAACGAGGGGGGCTTCGATCTGGTGACCGCCTCCGGCGACGCCAGCCTGCGCCTCATCGCGGGGGGCAAGGTGCAGCCGCTCAACCTGGCGCTCATCCCGAGTTACGGCAAGATAGATCCCCGCCTGCAGAGCGCTCCCTGGCACACAGTGGAGGGCAAGCACTACGGCGTCCCCTACCAGTGGGGCGGCAACATCCTGATGTACAACACCAAGGTATTCCCCAAGGCGCCCGACTCCTGGTCCGTGGTGTTCGAGGAGCAGACCCTGCCGGACGGCAAGTCCAACAAGGGGCGGGTCCAGGCGTTCGACGGCCCCATCCACATCGCCGATGCCGCCCTCTATCTGATGACCCACCAGCCGGCACTCGGCATCAAGGATCCTTACGAGCTGAACGAGGAGCAGTACAAGGCCTCCCTCGATCTGCTGCGCAAGCAACGCCAGCTGGTGGGGCGCTACTGGCACGACGCCTTCGTCCAGATAGATGACTTCAAGAACGAGGGGGTGGTGGCCTCCGGCTCCTGGCCCTTCCAGGCCAATGCCCTGATCGCCGACAAGCAGCCCATCGCCACCACAGTGCCCAAGGAAGGGGTAACCGGCTGGGCCGACACCAGCATGGTGCACAGCGAGGCCAAGAACCTGACCTGTGCCTACCAGTGGCTGGAGCACTCCCTGAACAACAAGCTGCAGGGGGATCTCGCCTCCTGGTTCGGCTCTGTGCCCGTGGTACCAGCCGCCTGCGAGGGCAATGCCCTGCTGGGCAAAGAGGGCTGCAAGACCAATGGCATAGAGAACTTCGACAAGGTGCACTTCTGGCGTACCCCTGTCTCCCAGTGCAAGAGCCAGGGGACATGCGTGCCCTATTACCGCTGGGTGTCCGACTATATCGCCATCCTGGGTGGCCGCTGAGTCCAGGCAGCCCACACCAGCAAATCGCCCCACCACGGGCCGGGGGGAGACCCGGCCCTGTTCGATGACAAGGACGTACCATGACAGCCGTACAATTTGACCGGGTCAGCCGCCACTATGGCGAGGTGAAGGCGGTCGACGACATCTCCTTCCAGATCCCGTCCGGAGAATTCTTCACCCTGCTGGGCCCAAGCGGTTCCGGCAAGACCACCTGCCTGCGGATGATCGCGGGCTTCGAGTACCCGAGCGAGGGGGAGATCCGGCTGTTTGGCGAGCCCTGCTCCCGGGTGCCACCCTATGATCGCAACCTCAATACCGTGTTCCAGGACTACGCCCTCTTCCCCAACATGGATGTGCGGGACAACATCGGCTATGGGCTGATGATCAGGGGAGTGCCCAAGGCGGAGCGTTATCGCAAGGTGGACGTGATGCTGGAGTTGGTGCGCCTGCCTGGCGTCGGCAGCCGCAAGCCAGGGCAGCTCTCCGGCGGCCAGCGCCAGCGCATCGCCATCGCCCGGGCCCTCATCAACCAGCCGCGCATCCTGCTGCTGGACGAGCCTCTGGGGGCGCTGGACCTCAAGCTGCGCGAGCAGATGCAGCTCGAGCTGAAAGCCTTGCAGCGCCAGCTCGGCATCACCTTCATCTTCGTCACCCACGATCAGCAGGAGGCGCTCTCCATGAGCGACCGCATCTGCATCTTCAGTCAGGGCAAGATAGAGCAGATAGCAGCCCCGGATACCATCTACGATGCTCCGGCGACGCCGTTTGTGGCCCGCTTTGTCGGCACAGTCAACCTGTTCGAGGGGGAGCAGGCCAAACGGCTGTGCGGTGATGAGCGCCAGATGATGGTGCGCCCGGAACGGATCCGGCTCGGCGAGGCCGGCATGCCCGGCTGGGCCGGCGAGATCCGCGAGGTGGAGTATCTGGGCCCCTTCGTGCGCTACCGGGTGAGTCTGGGAGAGCAGCTCGAGATCATCGTCAACCACCCCAACGAGGGGCAGGCCCGTCTGGCCCGTGGTGCCCGGGTCAGCCTCAGCTGGCCTGAGCAGGCCATCCACCGCCTGAGTGTCTCAGGAT
Source organism: Aeromonas ichthyocola (assembly GCF_046087985.1). Taxonomy (NCBI): domain Bacteria; kingdom Pseudomonadati; phylum Pseudomonadota; class Gammaproteobacteria; order Aeromonadales; family Aeromonadaceae; genus Aeromonas; species Aeromonas ichthyocola. The sequence continues at coordinate 261,840 of NZ_JBJSWH010000004.1, read as the reverse complement.
CGGGGGCTCAGCCATGAGCCTCCCCCACAGTGCGAGTCTAGCCATGAGCCACGCCACCGAACCTGCACGCTTGCGGCCGCTGCGGCGCCTCTCCACCCTGCTCTACGGCCGGCCAGGTCTGCTGCTGGCCATCCTGCTCGGGCCGCCCCTGCTCTGGCTCGGTATCATCTATGTGGGCTCATTGCTGATGCTGCTCTCCAACGCCTTCTTCGGGCTGGACGAGTTCAGCGGTCAGGTGCGTCACGAGCTGGGGCTGCAAAATTTCATCGCCCTGCTGCGGCCGGAAAACCTGGACGTCATCGGCCGTACCGTCGGCATGTCGCTGCTGGTGACCCTGGCCTGCGCCCTGCTCGGCTTCCCCATCGCCTACTACATGGCGCGCTACACCAGCGGCAAGACCCGGGCGCTGTTCTACGTGGGCATCATGCTGCCGCTCTGGTCCAGCTATCTGGTGCGGGTCTATGCCTGGAAGCTGATCCTGGCCAAGGAGGGGGTGATCAGCTGGCTGGCGGACAGCCTGGGGCTGGAGTGGCTGCTGGACGGCATCCTCTCCCTGCCGATGATTGGCGGCCCTTCGCTGTCGTTTTCGCGGCTCGGCACTTTCATCGTCTTCGTCTACGTCTGGCTGCCCTTCATGATCCTGCCCATTCAGGCGGCGGTGGAGCGGATCCCGCGCTCCCTGCTGGAGGCGAGCAGCGATCTGGGGGCGACTCCGGCCCAGACCTTCCGCACCCTGATACTGCCGCTGGCACTGCCCGGCGTGGTGGCGGGCTCCATCTTCACTTTTTCCCTGACCCTTGGTGACTACATCATTCCCGGCATCATAGGCAACTCGACCATGTATATAGGCCAGGTGGTCTACATGCAGCAGGGCACGGCGGGCAACCTGCCCTTCGCCGCCGCCTTCTCACTGGTGCCCATCCTCATCATCGCCATCTACCTGACCATTGCCAAACGTCTGGGGGCCTTCGATGCGCTCTAATCCACCCATGAACCAGGCCTCCGGCCTGCTCAAGTACGCGGCCATCGGCGGTCTGCTGTTCCTGCACTTCCCGATCCTCTTCATCTTCCTCTACGCCTTCACCAGCGAGAGCAAGAGCTACCAGTTCCCGCCCCCCGGGCTCACCCTCAAGTGGTTCGAGGTGACCCTGAACCGCCCCGACGTGTGGCGCGCCATCCAGCTGTCGCTGGAGGTGGCGGGACTCGCGACCCTGGCGGCCATGGTGCTCGGCACCCTGGCGGCGGGAGCCATAGCCCGCAGCCGTTTCTTCGGCCAGGAGGTGGTGTCGCTCTTGCTGGTGCTGCCCATCGCCCTGCCCGGCATAGTCACAGGCATAGCGCTGCGCTCCGCCTACGGTCTGATGGAGATCCCGTTCAGCTTCTGGACCATAGTCATAGGCCACGCCACCTTCTGCGTGGTGGTGGTCTACAACAATGCCCTGGCCCGTTTTCGCCGCACCAACCAGTCGCTGATCGAGGCGTCCATGGATCTCGGGGCCGACGGCTTCCAGACCCTGCGCTATGTCATCCTGCCCAACCTCGCCACGGCGCTGCTGGCGGGGGGCATGCTGGCCTTTGCCCTGAGCTTTGACGAGGTGATAGTCACCACCTTCACCGCGGGCCAGCAGACCACGCTGCCCATCTGGATGTATCAGGAGCTGATCCGTCCCCGTGACAGACCCGTCACCAACGTGGTGGCCCTCATCATAGTGGCCGTGACCACCATTCCCATTCTGCTTGCCTACTACCTCACCCGCGACGGCCAGGACGTCGCCGGCAGTGGCAAATAATGACTCAACGCCTGCGCAAGGATGCAACCATGAAATTCTCTACCCAACTCTTGATCGACGGCCAGTTCGTGACCGGTGACGGCCAGGCCGAGCCCATCCTCAATCCCGCCACCGGGGAGCTGATCGCCTCTGTGCCAGAGGCGTCGTTCGAGCAGGTGAACCGGGCGGTGAACGGCGCCCAGCGCGCCTTCGCCCAGTGGAGCCGCACCACCCCGGCAAGTCGCAGCATCCTGCTGCTGCGCCTGGCGGATGCCATCGAACGCCACGCCGAGGAGCTTGCGGCGCTCGAATCCCTCAACTGCGGCAAGCCCTATCTGGCGGTGCTCAATGACGAGCTGCCCGCGGTGGTGGACTGCTTCCGCTTCTTCGCCGGAGCGGCCCGCTGCCTGCAGGGACCGTTGGCGGGGGAATACATAGAGGGGCACACCAGCATGATCCGTCGCGACCCCATAGGGGTGGTGGGCAGCATAGCCCCCTGGAACTACCCGCTGATGATGGCGGCCTGGAAGATGGCGCCGGTACTGGCGGCAGGCAATACGGTGGTGCTCAAACCCTCGGAGCAGACCCCGCTCACCGCCCTGCGCCTCGCCGAGCTCGCCAGCGAGATCTTCCCCCGCGGCGTCATCAACATCGTCTGCGGCCGGGGCGAGAGCGTGGGGGCACCGCTGGTGGAACACCCGCTGGTGCGCATGGTATCGCTCACCGGTGACATCGCCACCGGGCAGAAGATACTGCAGAGCGCCGCCCGCACCATGAAGCGCACCCACCTTGAGCTGGGTGGCAAGGCGCCCGTCATCATCTTCGACGATGCGGATCTGGAGGCGGTGGTGGCGGGCATTCGCACCTTCGGTTTCTACAATGCCGGGCAAGACTGCACCGCCGCCTGCCGCATCTATGCCCAGGGCAAGATCTACGACAAGTTCGTCGCCGCCATGACGGAGGCCGTGGCCTCTATCAAGGTGGGGGGCCAGCGCGAGGAGGGGGTGGAGATGGGGCCGCTTATCTCCGACCGCCAGCGCAACCGGGTCGCCAGCTTCGTGGAGCGGGCCCAGAGCAGCGGCCACGTTGAGGTGACGACCGGCGGCAAGATCCGCGCCGGCAACGGCTTCTTCTTCGAGCCGACCCTGATAGCCCACGCCCGTCAGGAGGATGAAATAGTGCGCCGGGAGGTGTTCGGCCCCGTGGTGTCGGTGACCCGCTTTGGCGACGCCGAACAGGTGGTGCAGTGGGCCAACGACTCGGACTACGGCCTCGCCTCCTCGGTCTGGACCCGGGATCTGAGTCTGGCCAGCAAGGTAGCCAGCCACCTGCAATATGGCTGCACCTGGATCAACACCCACTTCATGCTCACCTCGGAGATGCCCCACGGCGGCATGAAGATGTCCGGTTACGGCAAGGATCTCTCCCTCTACGCCCTGGAGGATTACACAGTGCCGCGCCACATCATGGTCAAGCTCTGAACATGATTCAGGCTGGCCCCGGGGCCAGCCTGAATGCGCAAACAACGACCCAAATCCCCTGCCAGATGCCTCCCCCTACGACAGCCGCCACAGCCAGTGGTGATCCAGAATAAGCAGACCAAACAGCAACATCAGGTGATAGATGGAGAAGCGGAAGGTGCGCATCGCCTGACCGGGTCGATCCGAATACTTCAGCAACCAGCCATGCCAGCAGAACCCGAGGTTCAGCGCCAGGCTGCCGATCAGATAGAGCAGCCCCGACATGCCGATCAGGTAGGGCAGCAGGCAGACCAGTGTCAGGATCAGCAGATAGAGCAGTATGGCCGTCTTGGTGAACGCTATGCCGTGGGTGACCGGCAGCATGGGAATGTTCGCACCGGCATACTCATCGCGGCGATGGATCGCCAGAGACCAGAAGTGGGGCGGCGTCCAAGTGAAGATGATCATCACCAGCAACCAGGGTTCGGCCGAGAGCCCTCCCGTGATGCTGGTCCAGCCCAGCAGAGGCGGCATGGCCCCCGCCAGCCCGCCGATGACTATGTTCTGGGGCGTGGCTCGCTTGAGCAGCAGGGTATAGACGACCGCATAGCCAAACAGGCTGGCCAGGGTCAGCCAGGCGGTCAGGGGATTCACGCCCCAATAGAGCAGGACGAAGCCCATCAACGCCAGCCAGAGTGCAAACGCCATCGCAGACTTGGGCCCGATCCGCCCCATGGCGACCGGTCGCCAGCGCGTTCTGCGCATCTGGGCATCGATGCCATGATCCAGAGAATGATTCATGGCCGCGGCCCCGGCCGCCAGCAGCCCTATCCCCGCCAGCCCCAGCACCATCTCGTCCAGGGAGGCCTGGGTCGGCTCGGCCAGCAGCATGCCGACCCAGGCGGTCAGCAACAGCAAGGCCACCACCTTGGGTTTGGTCAGCTGGTAATAATCCCGCAGCAGCCGGGGGTCGATGACGCGTGCCAAGGGCTTACTGTTCATGTCTGACTCCTGATCGCCTCGGGCGACAGCAAGGGGGAAGGCCGAGGAGGAGAGAGCCGCCCACGGGCCAGCACACAACACACCAGCAGGTGCGCCGCCACCAGGTTGTGCGCGAGTGCATTCGCCAACGGCAGGGCCAGGTGGACGTTCGCCAGCCCCAAGGCAATTTGCACCAGCAGCAGGGTCAGCAAGAGCCCCCCCAGTAGACGCAACGGGGCTCCCTGACGGATCAGGGCGAGGGCAAAGCCCCCCACCAGCAGGGCGGTGGCAAGGGCCCCCAGACGATGGGCGATATGTATGGTCTGGCGCGCCTCCTTGCTCAGCACCCCGAACTCATAGCTGGCGTGGCCGAGTGGCAGATGAAAGGCCTCCTCCCAGTTCAATTGCGCCTGCCAGCTCCCCTGGCAGAGAGGCAGCTCGACGCAGGCCATGGCCGCATAGTTCGCCGACGTCCAGCCACCCAGCGCTATCTGCAGCAGCAGCACGCCACAGGCCGCATTGCCGAGCCAGGGCAAGCCCTGACCGCGGCAGACGGGCGCGTTCGCGGGGGAGCGCTCAAGCTCGGTCCGATAGAGCCAGAGCAGGGTCAGGATGGCGAACCCACCCAGCAGGTGGGTGGTCACCACCAGAGGGTGCAGCGCCAGCGTCACAGTCCACATGCCCAGGGCAGCCTGCCCAACTACCAGCACCAGCAAGGCCCCCGAGAGGCGACGCAGACGGCCGCCAGCACGCCAGCTCAGCACGAACAGCAGCGCAATTACACCACCCAGCACACCGGCGAAGTAGCGGTGCACCATCTCGCTGCGCGCCTTGTGGGGCTCCAGCGGCGTGTCCGGGTAGAGCTGGGCCGCCCGCTCCATATGTGCGGACTGAGGGACGGCCAGGGAGCCGTAACAGCCGGGCCAATCGGGGCAGGCCAGCCCGGCATCCGTCAGTCGGGTATAGGCCCCGAGCACGATGACCAGCACCGCCAGCGCGATGGCGATCGATGCCAGCCGCTTCTGTATCTTCATACGGCACCTCGCTGACGCTTGTCTCCGGATGATGGCAACAGGACGCACGATACAGTCCTCAGGTGCGCTTTCATTGCACACCTCGCTGATACTTGAGCAGTTGCTGCAGATCCGACAGCACTGCCTTGCCAAGCAACGGCCACGCCGCCGTGCTGGCCGGTACCTCGTAGCGCAGGATGGCCAGCCCTTGCGAGTCCACCAACATCATATCGCCCGCACGCACAGCTCCGTTCACCCCGCGCGGCGGCGTATCAGTCAGTTGCACCAGATCCAGCTTGTCCAGGTTGCGGCCTAGGGCGCTTTGGATCCGCGACATCAACTCGGGCACCTGTTGACATTGCGCCTCACAGCGCCGGGCGGCCAGATAGACCAGCCGCCATTTGCTCTGATGGGGCGGGAGCGGCTGCAACAGATAGACCTCCTGATCCAACCAGGCCCCCTTGTTGCGGGTACCGGGTTCATACCAGCCCTGCCTCAGGGTCAGCGCAGCCAAAACCACAGGCAGCAGTATCACCAGCGCAAAGAGGACAGGTACCTTACATCTTGACCATGAATTCATGGGGATAACCTCCTTGTCAGCACCAGGCCCCCCACCAGCATCACCAGCGCCAGCCCAAGCCATTGAGCTGCATATGCCCTGTGCTTCTCGGGCGGCATGACATTCGGCTGGTAGTGATGGAGGAAGGGAGTGTGTTTTTGATAAAACACGGCATCGGCGAGGGGCGAGCCGATGATCTCGCTCAGGGCATCCACCCTGATGGACTGCAGCCGGTTAGGATAGGGGCCGGATTCGATGTTCTGACCCAGCAGGATGCCGCCGGGGGCCGTGCGCAGCAAGCCATCGAGTGCCAGAGTGGCCGGAATGACGGGCCTTGGCAGTTGCTGCCTGCTGGCGGGCGCAGGCACCCAGCCCAGATTGACCAGCAGCAAGGGACGGGCATCACCGGCGCGAACCGGTATGATGACGTCATAGCCGATCTCGCCCGCCACCGCCTGGTTGTCCAGCAGCCAGACATGAGGGGACACCCATTCGACCTCCCCTCCCAGTGACAAGCCATCCAGTGATTGAAGATTGCGCCAGTCGATCCGGGCAAGCGTCAGTGGCGCCACCTGCTGCGCCACCGCCATCCGTCCCAGCCAGGCCTCTTTCTCCATCCCGCGCTGCCACTGCCAGAGCGACAGCTTGCACAAACCGGCCGTAACAACCAGAGTGAACATCAGTACGATCCAGCGCCTGTGATGCCATGGTCTCTGCTTATCCCATGTTGCCATGTCACGCATATAACGGAGGGCTCCAACATGTTGATCAAGATAGTGCTGGTACTGATGCTGCTGCTCATCATAGGACAGCTGTTTCATGCCCTCTGGTTGATGATGACCACGGGTCACCCCCAGAAGATGTCGGCCCCGCTGGGGCGCCGGGTGCTCTTTTCACTGCTGGTGGTCGTCATCCTGCTGCTCTCCTTGATGATGGGCTGGCTGGAGCCCAACCCGCGCCCTTACTGATCCCGACTTCAGAGCAGGTAGACGAACACGAAGAGGCAGAGCCAGACCACATCGACGAAGTGCCAGTACCAGGCCGCGGCCTGGAAGGCGAAGTGGCGCTCGGCGGAGAAGTGATCCTTCAGCACTATCCGCAGCCATATGATCAGCAGGAATACAGTCCCCAGGGTGACATGCAAGCCATGGAATCCGGTCAGGATGAAGAAGGTATTGCCGTAGATGCCGGAGTCCAGTCGCAGCCCCAGATCCCGGTACGCATGCAGGTATTCATAGCCTTGCAGCCAGAGGAACGCCAACCCGAGCACTACGGTCACAAGCAGCATTCCCTTGAGACGACTGCGTTTTCCATTTTCCAGGCCGGTATGTGCAAACAGCAGGGTGACGGAGGATGCGAGCAGGATCAGGGTATTGATGAGGGGGATACCGTGCCAGGGCATGGCCTGGGTCGTGGTCCCTCCCGGAGTCTTGACCATGGGCCAGTGCGCGGAGAAATCCGGCCACAGCAACTGGGCCGTCATCGCCTTGTTGCCCGCGCCATCCAGCCAGGGCATGGCAAGCTGGCGGGCATAAAACAGCACCCCGAAGAAGGCCAGGAAGAACATCACCTCGGAGAAGATGAACCAGACCATGCCTTGCCGGAAAGAACGATCCATCTGTGCGCTGTAGAGCCCGGTCATGGACTCCTGGATGATGTGGCGAAACCAGCCAAACAGCATGAAGACCAGCAAGGCAACGCCAGCCATCACCAAATACCGGCCGACCCCGTCCTGCTTGCTCGCCACTTCATTGACCAGATGCCCCGCCCCGAAAGCCAGGAAAAACAAGGCCACCGCCCCTATGATGGGCCAGCGGCTCTGGTCCGGGACATAATACGTCTGGTTCACTTTGGCCATGATTATTTCCTCTGCGCCAGCGTCGGGGCTGGGGTGGACTGAGTGATGTCATAGAGTGAATAGGAGAGCGTTATGGTGTTTATGTTGTCGGGCAAATCGGGGTCGACATAAAACTTGAGAGGCATCAGCTTGCTCTCCCCCGCCTGCAACTCCTGACGGTTGAAGCAAAAGCACTCCACTTTCTTCAAATAGGCGGCGGCGGGACCGGGCGAGACTGACGGCACCGCCTGACCAATCATGGTGCGATCGGTGGGATTGAACACCCGATAATTGACCAGCTTCATTTCACCCGGCCGCACCGACAACCGCGCCGTTTCGCCGCTGAACTGCCACGGCATCTGGGTGTCCGCATGGGCCAGAAACTCGATCTGGATGGTCCGTTTACTGTCGATCACCGCCCGCTCAGCCGTGGCCGGCTGTACTGCAGTCTTGCCGTTGAGGCCGGTGATCCTGCAGAAGACGTCATACAGCGGCACCAGTGCAAAGGCGAACCCGAACATGACAAGCACCACCAGGGCCAGCTTTCTGAGCAGGGGACCGTGATTGACCTGAGCCATATGATCTCCTTACCGCACCTCTGGCGGAGTCTTGAAGCTGTGGTAGGGAGGGGGGGATGAGAGCGTCCACTCCAGCCCCTCCGCCCCTTCCCACACCTGATTGCTCGCCTGCCGTCCTCCCCTGATGCACTTGATCACCCCCCAGACGAACAGCAACTGCGACAGCCCGAAGGCGAAACCGCCGAGACTGATCAGCATGTTGAAGTCGGCAAACTGCAGCGCGTAATCCGGAATGCGACGGGGCATGCCCGCCAGACCGACGAAGTGCATGGGGAAGAAGAGCACATTGACCGAAATGAGCGAGCACCAGAAATGCCACTGCCCGAGTCGCTCGTCATACATGTGCCCCGTCCATTTGGGCAACCAGTAATAAGCGGCGGCCAGGATAGAGAAGACGGCGCCGGTGACCAGCACATAATGGAAATGGGCCACGACAAAATAGGTATCGTGATATTGGAAATCGGCCGGGATCATGGCCAGCATCAACCCCGAGAAGCCGCCTATGGTGAACAGGGTGATGAAGGCGATGGCAAACAACATGGGGGTCTCGAACGTCAGTGATCCCCGCCACATGGTGGCAACCCAGTTGAATACCTTCACCCCGGTCGGCACCGCTATCAGCATGGTGGCGTACATGAAGAACAGCTCGGCGACCACGGGCAGCCCAGTCGTAAACATGTGGTGAGCCCAGACCATGAATGACAGCAAGGCGATGCTGCTGGTGGCATAAACCATGGAGCGATAGCCAAACAGCTGCTTGCGAGAGAAGGTGGGAATGATGCTGGAGACGATGCCAAAGGCCGGCAGTATCATGATGTACACCTCCGGATGGCCAAAGAACCAGAAGATATGCTGGAACAGCACAGGATCCCCGCCCCCGGCCGCATCGAAGAAGCTGGTACCGAAATATTTGTCTGTCAGCACCATGGTCACCGCCGCCGCCAGGACCGGCATGACAGCGATGAGCAGGAAAGCCGTGATGAGCCAGGTCCAGACAAACAACGGCATCTTCATCCAGCCCATGCCCGGCGCCCGCAGGTTGAAGATGGTGACGATGACGTTGATGGCCCCCATGATGGAGGAGATACCCATGATGTGGATGGCAAAGACGAATAGCGCCGTGCTGTTGCCGCTGTATTTGGTGGACAGGGGGGCATAGAAGGTCCAGCCCGAGCTGGGGCCACCGCCCTCCATGAACAGGCTCGACAGCAGGATCAGAAACGCAAACGGCAGGATCCAGAAGCTCCAGTTGTTCATCCGGGGCAGCGCCATGTCCGGGGCCCCGATCATGATGGGGATCAGCCAGTTGGCGAGGCCGGTGAAGGCGGGCATCACGGCGCCAAAGACCATGATGAGGCCATGCACTGTGGTCATCTGGTTGAAGAACAGGGGCTCGACCAGTTGCAGCCCGGGTTGGAACAGCTCGGCCCGAATGACCATGGCCATGGCGCCACCGATGAAGAACATGGTCAGGGCGAACAGCAGATAGAGGGTGCCGATATCTTTGTGATTCGTGGTGTATAGCCAGCGCCTCAGGCCCGATGCAGGTTGGTGGGCGTGCTCGCTGTGCAGGGTATCCGTGATTCCATCACTCATGCTGGCGCCTCACTTGTCCTTGTTTGGATCGACTGGGTTCAGAAGGGACTGCACCTCTGCAGCCTGAATGACATCACCGGTCTTGTTGTCCCAGGCATTGCGCTCGTATGTCACGACGGCGGCGAGTTCCTGGGCCGTCAGCTGCTTGCCGAAGGGCTGCATCGCCGTCCCGCTCTTGCCATGCAGGACTATGTCCAGGTGCTGGGCCCTATGTTCTGGCAGCGTCGCCACCTTGCTGCCCTTGAGGGCCGGGAAGATGCCGGGCAAGCCCGTACCCGCAGGCTGATGGCAGGCGGCGCAATAGCCCAGATAGACCTTCTCCCCCAGCTCCATGGCCTGCGGCAGCGTCATGGTCTGACTGGCCAGGTCTTGCTGCCGGGCCTTGGCTGCCGCCTGATCTGCCGCTGTCTTGGCGATCCAGCCATCGAACTCCCCGGCCGGCTTGGCCACCACCACTATGGGCATGAAGCCGTGGTCTTTGCCGCACAGCTCGGCACACTGCCCCCGGTAGGTGCCAGCCTTTTCGATCCGGGTCCAGGATTCGTTGATGTAACCGGGATTGGCATCTTTCTTCACGGCAAAGGCCGGAACCCACCAGGAGTGAATGACGTCGTCCGAGGTCATCAGGAATCGGATCTTCTTGCCGACGGGCAACACCAGAGGCTGATCCACTTCCAGCAAATAGGTGCCGCTTTTGGGTTCGTCCCCCGAGATCTGCTTCTTGCTGGTCGCCAGCAAGGAGTAAAACGCCACCGGATGCTCGAGGTATTTGTAATGCCATTTCCATTGCGAGCCCGTGATGAGCACGGTCAGGTCGGCTTTGGAGGTGTCCTCCATCTTCAGCAGCGTCGAGGTCGCCGGGGCCGCCATGGCGACCAGGATCAGCACAGGGATGGCGGTCCATAACAGCTCGATGCGGGTGCTCTCGTGGAATTGGGCGGCCTTGGCGCCGCGAGACTTTCGGTGGTGGACTATGGACCAGAGCATGGCCCCGAAGACGATCAGGCCAATGGCGCAGCAAATATAGAAGATCGTCATATGCAGGTCATACACCTGCTGGCTGATGGCGGTCGCCCCGCGCGTCATGTTGAATGTGATGTCGTTGGCGGAAACACTGCTACTGGCGAGCCACACCATCCATGCGCCATGGTTGATTGCATTTTTTCCCACATTGCACTCCCTGTGCACGTTAGAAAAGATGGCAAGCATTGACAGCTTAAAGGCTAACCATCTGAAAATAATGCATTTATTAAACGTTCAGTCACACTCAAGTATTAGTCGATATTCTGAAAAAACCAAAGTGATGCCCGCCGACGAGGGACTCGTCAGAGCAGTTGGCATCCTATCCGGGGTAAACGAGGGGTGTGCTGGCGGCAGCCATTGCCCCATGGCATAACCCAGAACGGCTCAATCACAGGATCCCTCCGGTAGCGAGCAGCCAAAGCGCTCGACAAAAGTGAAGGGGCCACCCGGGCCCCTTGTTCATCTGTGGTGACCAGCCGTGCCTTCTCGCGCCGCCGCGGCCATGTCGTTCGTCGTCAGGCCATGGGCGCCGGTTTGTCCAACAGCCGGGCCAGCAGGCTGCGCAGCTGCTTGATCAGCGCAGGCTTGCCAGCAACACCCAACGTCTTTGCCAACTCGGCCCAGGGCACATACTGCCAGATGGAGGCGATCAGCAGCCGACGCTCGTCGGGAAGCAGTTCATCCAGCACAGTCAACCGACTGGCCAGCCAGCGTTGCAGGCAGGCTTGGCACAGCTCGAACGGTTTGTGATGATGGGCAAAGCACATCAGCTCCTGATACTGGAACTCATCCAGATCGGGCGCTTCTGCGGCCGCGTTTCCTCTCAGGCATAGCCAGACCAGTTCGGGATCCAGCCCCTTGAGCTCTCCTGCCAGCAGGGTCGGCAGCTGGCTCACGAAGCGCCGTCGCCATTGGGCCAGCTCCGAATCGAGCTCTGCTTTCAGCGGTTTGAGCAACAAGGCCGCATGGCTGCCACTGGCTGCATCCCGCTGCAGGCCGATGCGCAATACCGTCAAGCCCCCCTTGAGCCAGAATGGCAGCAGATCGGGACTGGCAGAAAAGGCTGACCCCAGATAGTCGTATCCCTGCGTGCGGTAGTGTGTTTCCAGCTGCGCCAGCAACAGAGAACCCAGTCCCAGGCGATGCAAAGCTGGATGAATGGCGATGCGCATCACCCTGGCATAGGTGCGCTCCCCTGCCGTGATGAAGCCGGCGTGTGCCAGCAGCGACTGGGGCAAGAGATGACCGCGGGGGCGTCTTCGCCCGCCCCAGATGTCATGAGCCAGCGCCGGCGCTATGTTTCCCTCCCGGGCCACCAGGGCAACACCGAGCAACTCTTTATCCTGCTCCAGCAGGTGGATGTCGAGATCCGGGCTCTCCAGCAAATACCGCAGATCACTCGGACTGGTCTGATAATGGGCCAGGACGAGCAGACCGAACACCCGATTGAGCAGAGCCTCATCCCCGGCCAGCGTCTCCTGTTCCAGCCGTCGCCAGCTCGGTGCTTTCGGGGGAGCCGGTGCCACTATGTCGGCATTGAGGCCGAGCAGCCGGAAGATCAGCGGCTCCAGCGGATCATGCCGGCTCCAGCGGATGGGTTCCGCCAGATGCAGCTCCTGCCAATCCGGGGTCTGCCTATCGAGCACCCGCTTGAAGCGCAGATGAAAACCACGCCCCGTCCCCTCATAGCCGTGCTCAGTGGTGGCGAATACGATGCGGCTGTGATGGGCCAGGATGGCTTCCAGCAGCGGGGTCGGAATGGCGGCGGCCTCATCCACCAACAGCAGATCCGCTTGCACATCCCCTTGAGCCGCTCGGTCTGGCGACACATAGGTCAGGCCCGCCAGCCGCTCTGGCGTGTCTGCAAGCGCGGCCGAGGCATGGGCAAAGAGCGTGGCCACAGTCGCCTGGGCGGGTGCCGTCACCACTATCTGCAGGCCGGGATCCTGGCGCAGCAGATCGGCGCTGGCCAGACCCAGCAGCGCACTCTTGCCACGGCCACGATCCGCACTCAGCACCAGCGGACGACGACGATGACCATGCAACACCTTGTGAATGGCTGGCAGCGCACGGGCTTGATCGGTGCTGAGTGGCCGGCTTGCGTCAAGAGGACACCAGGGTTCGCCGCCGACGGGAGGGTTCAAGGAGAGGGCTGGATCCCCTGCCAGCAACCGCACCAAGCGGGCGATAAAACCATGACCCGCCAGCTTGGCATCCTCAGGCTGGGCGACCAGTCGCAGCCTGTCCGGATCCGGGTAGGCTGGCCACGTCTCTCTGGGGGGCGTCAGCAGCAGCAGCAGACCACCGGCGCGCAACGTGCCCGCCAAGGCGCCGAAAGCATCGGGATGAAAGCCGCTGAAGGCGTTGAACACCAGGGTATCGCACTCCTGACCCAGCCGTTGCAGCGCCTTGGCGGCGGGCAGCGGGCCATGGCATGCGGGGCCGTCCCCCAGCCAGAAGACCGCCTCCCCCAGCAAGGGTTCGGCGCGGGTGATGCAATCGGCTTCGAGCCCTTCCAGCCAGATCAGGCGACGCTCACCGGTGCGAGCGAGGGCCTGGCGCAGGAGATCCACCTCGGCTGGGCTCATGAGGCTGAACTGTCGTCCGGCTTCACCCGCGGCTCAAACATGCGCTCCCCCATCTGATCGATGAAGGTATGGGCTTTTTGCACCATGAAACGCTCGGCGTCGGCCGGGTTGGCGAACAGATCGGAGCGGATGAAGCGGTGAGTCTGCAGCACACCATCCACATCCTTGGTGATGCGCCCTGCAAGCCGGAACTGCCCCCCTTCCGCCATGGGTTCGGGATAAATGAGATAGCCGGCGTATTCGGTGGGCGTGACATCGGCTATCTGGGCAGCTTGCCCCTTGAACAGGGCACTGAATAGTTTCTTGAGCATGTTCGTCTCCTCTCTGATGGTTGCATTCTCCTCAAGGGGGGAATCACTGGCAAGCAGGGGATCTTATTACCATTCGTTCTTTGCACTACGAACCATTCTCATTTAGATTTCATCTCATTCCAGCATGAGGTCCACTATTATGTACGTGTGTTTGTGCCGCGGCATCACAGATAACCAGATCCGCAAGGCGGCACAGGCAGGCAAGACCGAGTTCAGACAGCTGAAACAGTCGCTGGAAGTCGGTGCCCAATGTGGCAAGTGCGTGCGCATGGCGATGGAGATCATCGCCACCGAGATCGACAAGATGGAGTCGGAGCAGGCGCCCCTTTATTACGAAGTGGCATGAAGCACCTCTTCCCGGCCCTCACCTCATCGAGCGGATGCTCCCCCTGTCAGGAGAGCCGATTCGCCTTCTTCTTATGGTCATTTTTCTCGACTACGCTCTAGTGATCGGTGCCCTAGGCTCGAACACGAGGAGTAATGTCGATGAAAGGAGATCCCAAAATCATTGCCCACCTCAACAAGGTGCTGGCCAATGAGCTGGTTGCCATCAACCAATATTTCCTGCATGCCCGCATCTACGATGACTGGGGCCTCAAGGGGCTTGGGCACAAGGAATATCATGAGTCCATCGATGAGATGAAACATGCCGACGAGCTGGTCAAGCGGGTGCTGTTTCTGGAAGGACTGCCCAACTTGCAGGATCTGGGCAAGCTGCGTATCGGTGAGACAGTCGAAGAGATGCTGCGCTGCGATCTGTCACTGGAAATGGATGCCATTCCCGACCTGAAAACGGCCATCACCTATGCCGAGTCCGTCCATGATTATGTCAGCCGTGACCTGTTCCAGGATATCCTGGAAGACGAGGAGGAGCACGTCGACTGGCTGGAAACCCAGCTGGACCTCATCGCTCGCATCGGCCTGGAAAACTATCAGCAATCCCAGCTTCATTCCGCATCATCCTGAGTGCGGATGTCATTAAGAGCTGCCCCCAACCCGCCAAGGCGGGTTTTTTCTGGACCACCACCTTGAAGCCCAGGCATGCAATTGAAACATACGGGCATTACTCTCTGCCAGATAGCTGGCCAACCGGGGTGTTTCCCTGAGTCCGCCAACCCCCTTCACGGCACGGGGCGCACCGCCGGATCCGGTGAACGAGGCACAGCCCAAGCCGGATTGAACCATTGCAGTGATCACAGTTACGATGCAGGGCAAAGCAGCGCACGCCGCTTTCGATTAGGATACGGCCCTATTCCCATCACTTTGCTACGGATGATTTCCATGGAACTGATTGCACGTGAGATGGCCCCCCACAAGCGGGTGGCCCTGGTTGCTCACGACAACATGAAGACCCCATTGCTGAACTGGGTGCTGCGCCGCAAGGAGGAGCTCAAGCTCCACCACCTCTATGCGACCGGCACCACGGGTACCCTGCTCGGCAAGAAGGCACAGCTGCCCATCACCTGCCTCTTCTCCGGCCCCATGGGCGGCGATCAGCAGCTCGGCGCCCTGATTGCCGAGGGCAGGATCGACGTGATGATCTTCTTCTGGGATCCCCTCAATGCCGCGGCGCACGATCCGGATGTAAAGGCGCTGCTGCGCCTCGCGGCTGTCTGGAATATCCCGGTCGCCACCAACGAAGCGACGGCGGACTTCATCATGGACAGCCCGCACATGCAGCAGGCATTCAGCGTACAGGTACCCGACTACGCCGGTTATCTCAAGGCAAGAACCGAGTAACCCCAACCAGATAGCAAAGAGCCGGACACAGTCCGGCTCTTTTGTCTGAAGGATGACGACGGCTCAGCGCTGGAAACTCTTCTGAGCGAACTTGGGTCTGGCGTTCATGATCTGCTCCACCTGCTCGTCGCTCATCTTGCCGCGTGACAGCCCCAGCACCTTGTAGGTCAGCAGCGGCCGTGCCGGCAGCGCAATCATCAGGGCGCGGATCTGGTTTTCATCTTCTTTCTCTCGCACCGGCTTGCCATAGGCATAGGTCAGCACCCCAGCATCCATCAGGTTTTTGACGGCAGGCTCGGTGATCGGCAGGTTTATGACGCTTTTCCGTTGCAGCACGAACTCGCGCAGCACCGCCTTCTCGTTGAAGTCGAGGAAGCCTATCATCTGGGCCAGCTGATCCTGTTGACGGCGGGATTGCCACTCGTCACAGGCCCATTCCCAGGCGATCAGGAAACCCTGGCTGCAGAAGTAGGAGATGGCAATCAGCATGCCGACCCCCAGCCAGGCGGCGTGAGCCGTGGCCCACTGGCTGACGGCGCCTTTCATCAGCCCGGCCGGGAACAGCAATATGATGCTGCAGCAGAGCAGCAGCCAGACCATCAGCCAGTTGAGGCGATTCAGCTGGTAAAAATGTTGGATCCACCGTTTCATCGTTCACCCTTCCCAAGTCAATGTGGACAGTAGTCAACTCATAGCAATCCCTGTGCCAAGGCGAGGATCCTGTGGGCGGGATCTGGATCCAGGAGAGCAGAACTGATGGGATGGGTCTGTGGCCAGGTTACATCCCCTTACAAGTTGCCGGGGGGACGAGCCGCCATTTTCCTTGTGGGGCGGCCCATCTCTTGGTAAAAATCCCGCACTGTCATTGGGGAGTAGCAACCCGCCCGAGATCCGGGCAGGGCTCATGTCAACATTCTTGGATCATCAGATCCATGGCATGGGCGGCGATAGCATCTATCGCTCTGCAAGACCTTTGGCCTCGATACGCAAGCCAGCCGGGCGAGCCGTATCGGGTCCATCGGTTGTTCTGCTCGCCTGGCGGTTGCCTATTATGCTGATCACCCTGCTGTTATTTCTGCTCTCTGCCGTCACCATCTACCTGGCCTGCGAATATTTCGTCAACGGTATCGAATGGACCGGCCATCACCTCAAGTTCTCCCAAAGCGCCACCGGCTCCCTGCTGGCGGCCCTCGGCACTGCCTTGCCCGAATGCATAGTTACCCTGACCGCCCTGCTGATGGGGGATGCCCCTGCCCAGCAGCAGATTGGGATAGGCGCCGCCCTCGGTGGTCCCCTGGTGCTCTCCACCATAGGCTATGCCGCCGTCGGCCTGACCCTGCTGCTGTGCATGGGCCCTGAACACAGGGCCATAGATGGCGAGGTGCAGCGAGAGACTGGTCGGGATCAGGCCTGGTTTGTCGCTATCTTCCTGGTGGCGGTGGCCCTCGGCATGGTGGCCTTCACCGGCAAAACCTGGCTGGCCCCGCTGTTCGTGCTGGTGTATCTGGTCTATGTGCGGCGCGAGCTGAAACAGACCGACAGCCACGAGACCCCGTTGCCAGAGCCCCTCAAGCTGGATCCCAAGGCCGGGATCCCGCCCCTTCGCAAGGTGCTGCTGCAGACCCTGGGAGCCCTGGTGGTGGTGGCGCTGGCGGCCCAGCTGTTCGTCCATCAGCTGGAGAGCATGGGCGAGCTGTTTGGCCTCTCCCCCGTGCTGGCGGCCCTGTTGCTGAGCCCGGTGGCGACCGAGATGCCGGAGCTGATGAACGTGCTGATCTGGGTGCGTCAGGGCAAGAACCGGCTGGCGCTGGCCAACATCTCCGGTGCCATGATGATCCAGGGCACCATTCCCAAGGCGTTCTGCCTGCTGTTCACCCCCTGGTTGCTCGACAGCACCATGATGGTCTCCTCCCTGGTGACCCTGCTGGCGGTGATGTTGCTGTGGTGGGGCTTCAGCCGTGGGCGGATGACGGCGGGCAGACTGGCCTGCATAGGTGTGGTGTACCTGGGTTTCTGCGGCTGGCTGATGGTGAGCTGAGGGCGCGCTCTATGTGAAGATGGCGCCATAAGAAAGGGCAGGATCGGATCCTGCCCTTTGTTCATGGGGTTAGGTTCGCGGGTTGAACCCCGGGATCAGAACTGCTGGAACCAGCGCTGGATCTGGGCCGGATCCTTGCTCTGGGTCAGGGAGAGCATCAAGAGGATGCGTGCCTTCTGCGGGTTCAGGGTGCCGGCGGCCACGAAGCCGTACTTGGCGTCATCGATCTCGGCATCCAGGGTGGTGGCGCCGGTTGGCACGCGGGCGGAGCGCACCACCCGGATGCCATCCTCGCTCGCCTTGGCCAGAGTGTCGAACAGGCTGTGGTAGAGGTTGCCGTTACCCACCCCGGCGCTGACGATGCCGTCAAACTTGGCATCCACCATGGCCTTGGCCGGCAGATCGGTGGCATTGGCATAGTTGTAGACGATGCCCACCTGCGGCAGCTTGTCGAGCTTGCTCACGTCGAACGGCGTCTTGCTGGTGTGCAGGCGGGCCGGGCTGCGCTGGTAGTCGATCTTGCCGTTGTGGATGTAGCCGAGCGGGCCGAAGTTGGGGGCGGCGAAGGTCTGCACCCCTGTGGTGTTGGTCTTGGTGACGTCCCGGGCGTCCAGCACAGTGTCGTTCATGGCGACCATGACGCCGCGTCCCTTGGAGCTGGGGTCCGAGGCGGTGACCACGGCGTTGTACAGATTCAGCGGGCCGTCGGCACTCATGGCGGTGGAGGGACGCATGGCACCCACCAGCACCACTGGCTTGTCACTCTTGACGGTGAGGTTGAGGAAGTAGGCGGTCTCTTCCATGGTGTCGGTGCCGTGGGTGATGACGATGCCATCCACGTCATCCTTGGCCAGCAGCTCGTTGACCCGCTTGGCCAGCTTGAGCCACACCTCGTCGTTCATGTCCTGGGAGCCGATCTTGACCACCTGCTCCCCCTGCACCTCGGCCACGTTCTTCATCTCGGGCACGGCGGCGATCAGGGTCTCGATGGCCACCTTGCCTGCCTCGTAGTTGGATTGGGTGGCGGACTGCCCCGCACCGGCTATGGTGCCACCGGTCGCCAGAATATGAACCTGCGGCAGGGCCATGGCCAGGGGGGAGAGGGTCATGCCGAGGACGACGGCGAGCAGGGTCTTGCGGATAGGGTGAGTCATGCTGCAATCCTTTTGGGTTAGTTGACTGCAGCATTTTCATCCACTTTAAATCGTTTTTAAGTGATCACTCTCAACAATAAAAACAAGCAAACAGAATATTGGTCTGAATTTTACCCATATAGGGATAAATCACTCCGCACTGAATCCCTGGGCTTCGATCAGCGCGATCAACTCGCCCTTGCTCAGTTCGCTCTCGATAACGGCCTTGCGGCTGCCAAAATCGACCCGGGCCTGGCTGACAGCGCTCTGGGCCAGCAGCGCCTTCTGCAGGCTGGCGGCGCAGCCACCGCAGGACATGCCGGAGACGGTGAGTTCTATGGTCATGGGATCTCTCCTCTGTGGATGTGTTCCCAGCCTAAAGCTGACGCCCGCGGCAAGGTCAAGCCCTAGCGGGCCACCACGGATTCACGCACCACCAGGCGTCCCTGGAATTTCTGCTGCTCATCGGCCGGTCGCAGACTCTGCGCCAGCTGTGCTTGCAACACCCGCACACTCTCCTGGGCCAGCCGCTCACTCGGGTATTCGATGCAGGTCAGCGGTGGGGTCAACTGGCTCGCCAGGGAGGAGCCTTCCAGGCTGATGACGGAGACATCCTGAGGGATATGGAGGTTGAACTCGCGCAACAGCCGCATGGCGTCGGCAGCCTGGGCATCTTGCTGCACCACCAGCGCGGTGAAGGGCAGGTAGCGATTGAGCAAGCCGAGCAGCGCCTGCTGGTTGTCGGTACCGTCGATCACCAGCTGGCTGTTATAGGGCAGGGATTGCTGCTGAAGTGCCTGCTGATAACCCTGGATGGCGCTCTTTCCGGCTGGGGACAGTTTGTCATCCAGCATCAGCACCAGCTGGCGATGACCCTTGCCGAGCAGGAAGCGACAGGCGCTCTCGGTGGCAAAGGTCAGGTCATAGCTGAGATTGAGGTTGCCGGTGTCGCTCACCCCATCGAGCTGAATGAGGCGCGGGTCCGGATTCAGAGGCTGTTTGGTACCGAGCACCAGGACGCCATCACAACGCCCTCCCAGCAGTTCATCGACCGCCAGCTGCTGTTGCTGCGCCTCGTCGGCAAAGCGCACCAGCATGCTCTTGCCCGTCTTGGCCAACGCCCCTTCCAGCAGCGGCAGCATGCTGGCCAGACGATTGCCAAGCTGGGGGGAGAGGATGATGCCCACACAATCCGTCGCCTGGGTCGCCAGGGAGCGGGCCGTGGCATTGGGTCGGAAATTCAGCTGTTCGGCGGCTTGCAGCACGGCCAACCGACTCTCTTCACGCACGCCGCGCGAGCCGCTCAGGACGCGGGAAACGGTGGCTTTAGACACATTCGCGAGGCGCGACACATCGGTAATATTGGCCATGGCTTCATCAACGGTAACCGGTTAACAGGCCTCCATCCTAGCACAGGCCAGCGACCTCCGGTAAGGGCCGGCAGCCTGACCAATGGAAAAGGGGGGCCCTTGCCCCCCTCTACCAACCTGGCTTCCATCAGAAGAAATATTTGAAACGCACCCGGCCACCGTAGCGATCCATGTTGTCCACCTCGCCGCTGTCGACATTCAGCTGGGACCAATAAGCTCCCAGATAGATATCGAAGTTGCTGAGGTCCAGCACGCTCGGGATTTTGTAGGAGGCGTAGACGGTGTTGATGCTGTGCTTGCCGACCATCTTGCTGAAGTCGGCGCTGGTGTTGTTCAGATTGGCGCTGCTGATGTCGTTGATGGCGTAGACATAGCCCAGGCCGGCATTGTGCCAGAGCAGGTTGGCGCCCAGGGTGGTATCGGTTTCAGCCTCGGCATCCATGCGGGCCAGGTTGGCATTGATGACCAGGGCATCCTGGGTCCAGCTGGTGGTGAGGCCATAACCCATGCGATCGGACACCGAGACGTTGTCGCTGGTGACGATGGCGTCGCTGATCACGTTGCCCTCGGCCCCCAGGGCGACCTTGAGGTTCTCCCCCTTCCAGGCGATGACGGGACGCACGATGATGGAGTCTTTGGCCTTGGTCAGCGCATAGCCGTGGTATTGCTGGCCTGCAAACAGATTGGTGCGATCTCCGATCAGGGTGGAGAGCTCCAGATACCAGTTGCCCGCCTCCTTGTTGAGCAGCAGCTGACCCCCCTTGCCTGCCCGGCCACGACCCTCCTTGAGCATGTAGACATAGCCATTGCCATCTGAGTAGAGGTCGTTGGCGCTGTCACCGGAATGCTCGACAAAGATGTCCTGACCCAGCGGGAACATGTCGTAGGCCTCGAAACGGCCGACCTTCATCCCCCAGTTGCTGCGCTGGCCGAAACCCAGATACGCATCATCGGCACCAGCACCACCATTGGTGCCTATGGTGGGCTGGATCTGGATCTGGCCATAGCGACCATCTTCCAGCTCCCGTACCCCGAGGAAGTTCAGCAGCAGGCGACCATCCTCGTCCCAGCGATCGGTGCGGGTCTCGCTGGTTTGACCCAGCACGTTGCCACGGGTGGTATTGGACGCGTTCAGGTTGATCTCCGCATCGCCCCCCAGGCTCAGGCGCCCGAAGTCAGTGTTGGTCTCCACCACGGCGCTGGCCATGAAAGGGGTGCTCAGGGCCAGGATGGCAAGGAGCTGGGCGGACAGGTTTGTCAGTTTCATTATTATCATTCCTTGAGTTTTATGTTTTTGATATACAAGCACTTATTTATCTGTCTCCCCGAAAGGAGGACAAATTCGGGCATGCCTTTCCCCCATCGCGACGCAATGTGGGGCAAGGGGCATGGATCAAATCAGGTGGGGGACTAGGGCCCGAGGCAGTGTCTCAGCCTCTTACAGGCATAGCCCGCCGGGGCAGGCGAGTCGGCGCTCTCTCCTCGGCCAAGGCTCAGATGGCCCATGTGGTGGCTCCTTCGACGCAGCTCGGCAGCCAGGCGGCGCCGCGTACCCCGCTGCTGTCCCCGTAGCGGGCAGGCACTATGGGGGTGAGGCACTGCGCCGAGAACAGGTAGGGAATCACTGCCGCGGGCAGATCACGATAGAGGGAGGCGATGTTGGAGAGGCCGCCCCCCAGTACGATGACATCCGGGTCCAGCACATTGATCAGGCTGGCGACGCTGCGGGCCAGGGCCTGGATGAAGTGGTCATAGTGGACCTCGGCCTCCAGATCCCCCTCGGCGGCGGCCGTGATGATCCCAAGCGGCGACAGCCCGCGGCCATGGCGCTCCACGAAACGGCCGGCAAACCCAGTCCCGGAGACGAACCGCTCGATGCAGTTGCTGCGCCCGCAGTAACAGGGCTGGGTTGGGCCATCAAGCGCCGGATCGTAGCCGGGCAAGGGGTTGTGTCCCCACTCCCCGGTGATGGCGTTGGGACCGACGATGAGCTGGCGATTGACCACCAAGCCGCCACCACAGCCGGTGCCGAGGATGATGCCAAACACCACCCTGCCCGCCTCTCCCGCCCCGTCGACGGCCTCCGACAGGGCGAAACAGTCGGCGTCATTGGCGAGCCAGACCGGCTGGCCCAGGGCCCGGGTCAAGTCTTGCTTGAGGTCCTGTCTGTTGAGAAACAGACAGTTGGCATTCTTGATGCGACCCGTCAGCGGGTCGATTGCCCCGGGCAGCCCGATGCCGATGGTGAAGGCGCTGTCCATCGCCTGCCGTATTTCCCTCACCAGATCTGTGATGGCCGCCAGGAAATCGCCGTACCCCGTGGTCGGGGTCGCGATCCGTCTGCGCAGCAGGCTGACGCCCTGGCCATCGAGCAGTTGAGCCTCGATCTTGGTTCCCCCGATGTCGAGTCCGAGTCGCAACATGATCGTCTTCCTCAGGCAGCCAGCTTGCGATGCAGCTCGATGAGCTCGGTGACCAGCTCCCGGGCCAACATGGCGGTCATCAGGTGATCCTGGGCGTGGACCAGGATCAGCGTGACCGGGATCTTGCCCTCCCCTTCATCCGCCTCGATCAGCCTGGTCTGCACCCCGTGGGCCGCATTGGCTGCCTCGGCGGCCTGACGAAGCAGATCGTCAGCTTCCGCAAACTGGCCGGCCCTGGCCTGGCGCAGCGCCTCGAAACAGAGGCTACGGCTCATGCCGGCATTGATGATAAGACCCATGACGGTCTCTTCCAGATCGAACATACACACTCCTTGGTGATGGGCGCCGGCCCTGGGGCTGGCGCTCTTTATAGGGGTCAAGTGACGGAATAATCAGTCGAAGCCATTCTCACGGGCGGCGGTGGCAAACCACTGGCCGCTCTTCTTGATGCGCCGGGTCTGGCTCTCCAGCTCCAGCTCGATGAAGCCATAACGGTTCTTGTAGGCATTGCTCCACGACCAGTTGTCGATGAAGGTCCAGAGGTGATAGCCCCGGCACTGACAGCCCTCCGACAGCCCCTTGTGCAGCCAGATGAGGTGATCCCGGATGAAGCCGATGCGGTAGTCATCCTGGATCTGGCCATCCTCTCCCTTGAACCTGGCCTCCCCCTCCACCCCCATGCCGTTCTCGGAGATGTAGCTCGGGATGTTGCCGTAGTGGTCGCGCAGGTTGACCAGGATGTCGTAGATCCCCTGCTCGTAGATCTCCCAGCCCCGGTGCGGGTTCATCTTGCGGCCCGGCATCTCGTAGTAGTCGAAGAACCACTCCGGCATGAAGGGGCTGGCGGGATTGACCGCGTGGCTGCGCGCCTTGACCCGGCGCGGCTGGTAGTAGTTGACCCCCAGCAGGTCGATCTTGCCGGCCGCCAGCAGGGCGGCATCGCCCGGCTCGCAGGCCGGCAGCTGATCGTATTCCCGCAGCAGCTCGACCAGCTCGGCGGGGTATTCCCCCTTGACCGCCGGATCCAGGAAGCTGCGGTTGAACATCAGATCCGCAATGTTGGCCGCCTTCAGATCCGCCGGGTGTTGCGAGCGCGGATAGGAAGGGGTCAGATTCAGGATGATGCCGATCTGACCATCCTGACCGAGCTCCCGGTAACGCTGCACCGCCATGGCGTGAGCCAGCATGGTGTGATAGGCCACGGTGGCGGCGCGGCGAAAGTCCACCACGTTCGGATAGTGGAAGTCGTAGAGGTAACCCCCCTCCACCGGCACTATGGGTTCGTTGAAGGTGAACCAGTGTCTGACCTTGCTCCCGAACAGCCTGAAGCAGGTCTCGGCAAACTCGGCGTAAGCCTCAATCACTTCCCGGCTTTCCCAGCCCCCCAGCGCCTGCATGCTCATGGGCATGTCGAAGTGGAACAGGCAGATGAAGGGCTCTATCCCCTCGGCCTTGAGCTCGTCGAGCATGGCGTCGTAGAAGGCGACGGCCTGTGGGTTGGGCTCTCCCCGGCCAGCCGGGATCAGCCTGGACCAGGCGATGGAGGTGCGGAAGCTGTTGTGACCAAGCTGCTTCAGCAGACGGATGTCATCGCGAAAATGCTCATAAAAACCTGAGGTCTGCGCCGGCCCTATCTGCTGATGGAAACGGTTGGGGGACTGCTCGAACCAGTGATCCCAGATGGTTGGGGCCTTGCCGCCCTGGAGGCTGGCGCCTTCGGCCTGGGCGGCGGAGGAGGCGCTGCCCCACCAGAACTGTTCAGGAAAACGGTATTGCATCTCGTGTTACTCCAAGCTTGAAAAAAGAGGCCGCCAGGCGGCCCCGGCAGGCAATCAACGGGTGGCGGCGGCCAGCTCCGGCGTTTTAGGACTCTCTTCCTGCTCTTCCTGTTTGAGCAGGGTGCGCTCATAGGCTTTCAGGAAGGGGTAATACATGGCAGCGGCGGAGCACATGCAGAGCAGGCTCAGCACCATGGGGCTGATGGCCCAGTTGGCCGCCCAGGAGGCGCCGATGGGGCCAGGGGTGGTCCAGGGAGTGAGAGAGACAACCCGCTCCACCAGACCTATATCCAGGGCAAACCAGGCCAGAGTGGCGTTGATCATGGGTACCAGGATGAAAGGCAGGAAGAACACCGGATTCATCACTATGGGCGCACCGAACAGGATGGGTTCGTTGATGTTGAACAGGCCAGGCACCACGCCCATCTTGCCGATGGATCTCAGGTGGGCGGCCTTGCTGCGCAGCAGCAGGAAGGCCAGCGGCAGGGTGGAGCCGACGCCACCGATCAACAGGTAGTGATCCCAGAAGCCCTGCAGGAAGATGTGGGGCAGCGCCTCACCCGCCGCCATGGCGGCCTGGTTGTTGGCCAGATTGGCCATCCAGAACGGGTTCATGATGCCGGTGACAATCAGGGCACCGTGGATCCCCGCGAACCAGAGCACCTGGCATACCAGCACCGCCAGCAACATGGCAGGCAGGGAATCGGAGGCCGCCACCAGCGGCTTGACCAGAGACATGATGGCCTCCGGCAAAATCATGCCGGTGGTGCTCTCCAGGATCAGGTTGAGCGGGTGCAGGGTCAGGATGATCACCAGCACCGGAACCAGCACCTCGAAGGAGCGGGCGACCCCCGTCGGGACCTGGGGCGGCAACTTGATGGTGATGTTGTTGCGCTTGAGGAAGGCATAGACCTCGGCCGCATAGATGGCGGTGATCAGGGCCGTGAAGATCCCCTGACCGGAGAAATACTGCATGGAGATGGCACCATCCTTGACGGGGGCGGCCACCAGCATGAAGGACATCAGGCAGAGCAGGCCTGTGGTGACGGGGTCCAGACCGTTCTGCCGCGCCAGGCTGGCGCCTATTCCCACCGAGATGAACAGGGTCATCAGCCCCATGCTCAACTGGAAGGGCAGCAGCAACTGGGACTGATAGGTCGACGAGAAGTCGAGCCAGGCACGGGCAAATCCCCATTGGGTCTGGGGTGAGAAGGGGGGAAAGATGAACACCAGCATGAAGCTGCCGACGATCATGAAGGGCAAGGCGGCGATGAAGCCGTCACGGATCGCCTGCACGTATTTCTGCTGGCCGATCCGGCCGGCCAGCGGGCTGACCCGGTTCTCTATGGTACTGACAAAGCGCTCGTAAAGGGTGTTCATGAAGGTTTCCTTGTGACATTCACTGATTGGGGTCTGCACATCAGCCGATCAGGGTGAGGGCGTGGTCGAGGACCTTGTCACCCCGTTGCATGCCGTAATCCATCATGTTGATGGTGTCGACAGGCACGCCATGAGCCGCCGCTCGCTGCTGCAGCTCGGCCTGCATGTATTTGACCTGGGGCCCCAGCAGCACCACCTGGTAGTGGGGCATCTGCAGATCGAACTCTGCCGCACCGAAGGCCTGTATCTCGGCGTCCAATCCCCGCTTGTCCGCCTCCTCTTTCATCTTCTTGACCAGCAGGCTGGTGGACATGCCGGAAGAGCAGCACAACATGATTTTTTTCATTTCCCGATTCTCCAGACGTTCATAACGGATGGCGCATTCTGGATCGAATGGATTTGCTTTGGAAACCGGTTTCCAAAGCAAATCCATTGATGTGTGAGAAGGATCGGCTTTTTCCGGTTCAAGAGGTCGGGAAGTGTGAGCGAGGTAATGAAATGGCAAAATGGTCGAGGATATTACGGAAACAAAACCACAAAGCCGTCAAAATGGCGCCCAAGCCCCGTGATGACAAGGGGTATCAGGATGACAAGGAACCGAATAACGTGATGAATCTGCAATGGATGGCAATGCTGGTCGGCATGATAGAGCAGCGCATGGTACCGTTTGCCAACTGGCTTACCCGCAGTCGCCATGTGCTCTCCTTGCGCGATGGTTTTCAGCTGGCCATGCCCTTCGTCATCGTCGGCAGCCTGCTGGTCCCCATCCTCTATCCTCCCATCGCCCCCGACACGCCGCACGCCTTCGGACAGTGGCTGCACTGGCTGGCGCGGGCACTGCATCCTTTCCTGTTTCCCGTCTACTCCCACACCCTGGGGTTGGTGGCGCTGATCATCGCCTTCGGTGCGGCGTCCAGCCTCGCCAAGGCATACGAAATGCCGGAGCGCCTGTGCGGCCTGGGGGGCTGCATGGCCTTCCTGATGCTGATCGACTTTCGCTCGCTGCAACCCGGGGTGTTTGGCTATCTGGGGGGGGCCGGGATCTTCACGGCCTTGCTGATGGCGTTCTACTCGGTGGAGGTGACCCGGTTCTTCTATCGCCGGGGCTGGTACATCCAGATGCCGGACGAGGTGCCGGTGATGACGAGGCGGGGCTTTCAGCTGATAGTGCCGCTGCTGTTCATCATGCTGTCGCTGAGCCTGCTGCGGCTCTGGTTGAAGCAGCAGTTCGGGATCAGTCTGCCGGACTTCATGGCCGCCCTGTTCCGGCCCCTGATCGTGGGGGCCGACACCCTGCCCGCCCTGCTGATCACCCTGCTGATCGCCCATCTGCTCTGGTTCATGGGGATCCACGGCGCCCTGATAGTGACCGGATTGCTGTCACCCTTCTGGATGGCCGGGGTGAGCGCCAACCAGGCCGCGCTGATGGCGGGAGAGCCCCTGCCCCATATTTTCCTGCAAGGGTTCTGGGACTACTACCTGTTGATCGGGGGGATTGGGACTACCTTGCCACTGGTGTTCATGGCCATGCGCAGTCGCTCTCACTCGATTCAGTCGGTGGGCATCCTCAACAGCTGGGTTTCATACCCTCGATGTTCAACATCAATGAGCCGCTGCTGTTCGGTTTTCCCATCATCATGAATCCGCTGTTCTTCCTGCCCTTCATCGGCGTCCCCCTGATCAACGCCGTGCTCGCCTGGCAGCTGACCCAGTGGGGGTTTCTCGACAAGTTCATCGCCCTGCTGCCCTGGTCAATGCCCTCACCGCTCGGTGCCGCCTGGGCGGCCAACGGCAGTTGGAGCAATGGCCTGATGAGCCTGGTCTGCATCCTCAACAGCTATGTGCTCTACCGCCCCTTCTTCCTGGCCCATGAAAAAATGGTGCTGGAGCAGGAGCGTGAACGCAGCTGAGAGCCGGGGCTCGAACGATAAGCTGTCCAACCCCCAGGTCAGTGGTGACGAGCGAACCCAGGGGGATAGCGGCCATGATGTTCACCGCCAATGCGCGCCCCATGGCTGGGGCCAACACATCCCGATAACCCCTTACCCCATCAACCCCAGATAGTTCATCAGGGCCGCCCCCAGGCTGGTGGTCACCAGGGAACCCAGGGTGGTGGTGGCGATGATGTTCGCCGCCAAGGCGCTGTCGCCCCCCATGGCGCGGGTCATCACATAGCTGGCGGCCGCGGTCGGGGTGGAGCTGATGAGGAAGAGGATGCCGAGGGCCTGGGGACTGAAACCAAGCGCCCAGGCCCCCAGCACCAGCAGCACGGGAATGCAGAACAGGCGGTTGGCGGTGGCCCAACCGGTCAGCATGGCGCCGCCGCGCAGGGCCTTGAGGTTGAGGCTGGCGCCGGTGCAGAGCAGCGCCAGCGGCAGTGTCATGCTGGCGAAGTAGTTGCCCGTGGTGATCACCAGCTGGGGCAGCTCTATGCCGAGCAGGCCGAACGGCAGGGCCGCCAGTATGGCGATGATGAGGGGGTTTCTGACGATCCCCTTGAGGATGGGCTTGAGCCCTTTTCCGCCCCCCAGGCTGCGGGTCAGGGTGATCACCGCGAGTATGTTGTAGAGCACAGTGATGGAGCCCACCTGCAGGGCGGCGGCGCCTATGCCCTCGGGGCCGTAGGCGTTCTGCACATAGGCCAGCCCCATGATCCCCATGTTGCCGCGAAAGCTGCCCTGCACGAAGATGCCGCGCTGGGCGCGCGCCGGGATGAAGCGAGCCGCCAGCAGCTCGAGCACCAGGAAACCGGCCAAAGTGCCTAACAGGCCGTAGAGGATGAGCCAGGGGCTCGGCATGGTGGAAAAGTCGGTGCGCACCATGCTGAGGAACAGCAAGGCAGGCAAGGTGACCTGAAACACCAGCCGGGAGGCGGACTCGACGAAACTGTCGGGCAAGAGACCGAGCCGCTTGAGCCAGATCCCGAGCACCAGTACCAGGCAGATGGGGCCAGTGATGGAGAGGGAGAAGTGCAGACTTGCCAACAGATCCATGATGCGCGTCCTGTGCAATGGCGGGGGGAGTCGCCTGGGCAAATTGGCATTCTAACGCCATGGGCTTGTATTCACAGGACTTAATCACAACAATGTCTGCATCCCGGTTGTCGCCCTCCCCTGTCACGGATCCCCCATGGAAAAGAAACTGACCATCCTCGATATCGCCCGCCTCAGCGGGGTCGGCAAGTCGACCGTCTCCCGGGTGCTCAATCAGGATCCCAGGGTCAACGCCCAGACCCGAGCCAGGGTCGAGGCGGTGATCGCCCAGCACGACTTCGTGCCGAGCAAGTCGGCCCGGGCCATGCGCAGCCAGAGCCAGCAGGTGATCGGCATAGTGGTGTCACGCCTCGACTCCAGCTCGGAGAACCAGGCGGTACGCGGCATGCTGGAGACCCTCTACGCCCGCGGCTACGACGCCGTGCTGATGGAGAGCAAGTTCTCCCCCGCCAAGGTGAGCGAACACCTGGCCGTGCTGGAGCGGCGCGGAGTGGACGGCATAATACTGTTTGCCTTCAACGATCTGGACTACGCCGCCATGGCGCCGCTCAAGGAGAAGCTGGTGCTGATGGTGCGCGAACACCCCGGGTTCTCTTCCGTTTGTTACGATGACGAGGGGGCGGTGCGGGCCGTGCTCGAGCACCTCAGGGGGCGGGGTATAGACCAGGTGGCCTATCTGGGGGTCGAGCGCAGCGATCTCACCACTGGCCTGCGCCGTCACCAGGCTTATCTCGACTACTGCGAGGCGCTGGGTCGCACGCCCCACAGCGCCCTCGGGGATCTCAGCCTGCACAGCGGCTACCGGCTGGCTGCCGAGCTGGTCACCCCCAGCACCCAGGCGCTGGTCTGCGCCAGCGACACCCTGGCCATAGGCGCCGCCAAATACCTGCAGGAGCAGGGGCGCACCGACATCCTGGTGAGCGGCCTCGGCAGCAACCCCATGCTTACCTTCCTGTTTGCCAACGCCCTCAATCTGGATTTCGGCTACAAGGATGCCGGCATTCTGGCCGCCAGACAGTTGCTCGACCAGATTGAAGAGGGCCAGGCCCCCAGAGCCACCATAGCCCCCTGTCAGCCCCTGTAGTCTATCTTTTCCTCTCATTACCGGCGTTTTGCACTTTTTGTGACCACCGCCACGAATTGGGAACGTTCCCATTGCTGATGTAGGCCGCTGGCTTCATGCTGATTGGGAACGATACCAATAAGCGGGCGGTCATTGGCCAGCCGGCAAAGAAACGACCATTATTCATCGAGTCACAGAGGGAAGGCTCATGTCAAAAGTCAACACACAGCATCTGGCACAGCTGATCGAACGGATCGGCGGCAAGGACAACATCACCACCGTCAGCCACTGCCTGACCCGGCTCAGGTTCGTGCTGGCCGATCCGGCCAAGGCCGATCCCAAGGCTATCGAGACCATACCGGCGGTGAAGGGCAGCTTCACCCAGGGCGGTCAGTTCCAGGTGGTGATCGGCAACGAGGTGGATCAGTGGTACAAGGCGCTCACCGAGGAGATAGGGGTGAGCGGCGCCAGCAAGGATGCCGCCAAGCAGGCGGCCCGCCACAACATGAATCCGCTGGAGCGCGGCATCTCCCACCTGGCGGAGATCTTCGTACCCCTGCTGCCCGCCATCATCACCGGCGGCCTGATCCTGGGATTTCGCAACGTCATCGGCGACATCAAGATGTTCGACGACGGGACCCATACCCTGGTGGAGATCAGCCAGTTCTGGGCCCAGGTGCACGCCTTCCTCTGGTTGCTGGGTGAGGCCATCTTCCACTTCCTGCCGGTGGGCGTCTGCTGGTCTGCGGTGAAGAAGATGGGGGGATCCGAGATCCTCGGCATAGTGCTGGGTATCACCCTCGTCTCGCCGCAGCTGATGAACGCCTACGGCATAGGTCAGCAAACCCCGGAAGTGTGGGACTTTGGCCTCTTCGTCATCCAGAAGGTCGGCTATCAGGCCCAGGTCATTCCGGCCCTGCTGGCGGGTGTCTTCCTCGCCTGGGTGGAAACCAGCCTCAAGCGCATCATTCCGGCCTACCTCTACCTGGTGATAGTGCCCTTCATCTCCCTGCTGCTGGCGGTGATAGTGGCCCACGCCTTCATCGGCCCCTTCGGTCGCTGGATTGGTGAGGGGGTCGGCTTTGCCGCCAAGGCCGCCATGACGGGGTCCTTTGCCCCCATAGGCGCCGCCCTGTTCGGCTTCCTCTATGCGCCCCTGGTCATCACCGGCATCCACCACACCACCAACGCGGTGGATCTGCAGCTGATGCAGAGCATGGGAGGCACCCCCATCTGGCCGCTGATCGCGCTCTCCAATATCGCCCAGGCCTCGGCGGTCGTCGGTATCATCCTGATCAGCCGCAAGGAGAACGAACGGGAGATCTCGGTCCCGGCCGCCATCTCCGCCTACCTGGGGGTGACCGAGCCGGCCATGTACGGCATCAACCTCAAGTACAAGTTCCCCATGCTGTGCGCCATGGTGGGCTCCAGCCTCGCGGCCCTCATCTGCGGCTTCAGCGGCGTGATGGCCAACGGCATCGGGGTGGGCGGCCTGCCGGGCATCCTCTCCATCCAGCCCCAGTACTGGGCCATCTATGCCGTCGCCATGCTGGTGGCCATAGTGGTGCCCGTGGTGCTGACCCTGCTGGTCTACAAGCGCCAGCAGGCGGCCGGCAAGCTGGATCTGGCCACCGCCTGATCCCCAAGACATCGGCGGAGCCCAGGCTCCGCCCTTTTTATTGGCCTGTTCAACCCAGTTTCAACCAATGAGCGATCCAACCATGACACAGACACCCTGGTGGCAAAGCGCCGTGATTTACCAGATCTACCCCAAGAGCTTTCAGGATTCCGCCGCTCGCGGCACCGGCGATCTCAAGGGGATCATGGCCCGCCTCGACTACCTCAAAACCCTAGGCGTCGATGCCCTCTGGCTGACCCCGGTCTACGTCTCCCCCCAGGTGGACAACGGCTACGACATCGCCGACTACCTGGCCATAGACCCGGCCTACGGCACCATGGCCGACTTCGAAGCCCTGCTGGCCGCCGCCCACGGGCACGACATCCGCATAGTGATGGACATAGTGGTCAACCACACCTCCACCGAGCACGCCTGGTTCAAGGCGGCGCTGGGGGACAAGAACAGCCCCTACCGCGACTACTACATCTGGAAAGATCCGGTGGAAGGCGACGTGCCCAACAACTGGCAGTCCAAATTTGGCGGCAGCGCCTGGGAGCTGGACCCGGCCACCGGCCAGTACTATCTGCACCTGTTCGCCCGCGAGCAGGCGGATCTCAACTGGGAAAACCCGGCGGTTCGCGCCGAGGTCAAAAAGATCATCCACTTCTGGGCGAAGAAGGGGGTCGACGGTTTCCGTCTCGACGTCATCAACCTTATCTCCAAGGATCAGCGCTTCACGAGCGACGAGGTGGGGGATGGCCGCCGCTTCTACACCGACGGGCCGCGTATCCACGAATTTCTGCAGGATGTGAGCCGCGACGTCTTCGCCCCGGTCGGAGCCATGACGGTGGGGGAGATGTCCTCCACCAGTCTCGAGCACTGCCAGCGCTATGGCGCACTGGACGGCTCCGAGCTCTCCATGGTGTTCAACTTCCACCACCTCAAGGTGGATTACCCCAATGGCGACAAGTGGACCAAGGCGCCGTTCGATTTCCTCGAGCTCAAGCGCATCTTCAACCACTGGCAGAGCGGCATGCACGGCAAGGGGTGGTCGGCGCTGTTCTGGTGCAACCACGATCAGCCGCGCATCGTCTCCCGCTTCGGCGACGAGGGCGAACATAGGGTGGTGGCCGCCAAGATGCTGGCCAGCACCTTGCACGGGTTGCAGGGCACCCCCTACATCTATCAGGGGGAGGAGATCGGCATGACCAACCCGGGTTATCAACGCATCGATGACTATCAGGATGTGGAGAGCCGCAACATCTTCGCCATCAAGCAGGCCGAAGGGATGGCGGAGGCCGAGATCCTCGCCATTCTGGGGGCCAAGTCCCGGGACAACTCCCGCACCCCCATGCAGTGGAGCGCCGCCCCCAACGCCGGCTTCACCAGCGGCACGCCCTGGCTGAAGCCCGCCACCAACTACCCCGAGATCAACGCCGAGGCGGCGCTGGCCGACCAGAACTCGGTGTTCTGGCACTACCGGGATCTGATCCGGCTGCGCAAGGATCATCCCATCTTCACCCAGGGGGATTATCAGGAGCTGCTGGCGGGGCACCCGCAGATCTGGGCCTATAGCCGCAGCGCCGGCGGTCAGACCCTGCTGGTGGTGAGCAACTTCTACGGCAGGCCTGTGACTTTCGAGCTGCCCGCCGAGCTGGCCGGTGGCAAGGGTCGCTTGCTGCTTGGCAACTACCCCGACAGCCCGGCCCGGCCGCAATCCTGCGAGCTGCGTCCTTATGAATCCCTGATCTGGCTGATGGAGCAATGATGACTGAGACAATCACAGCGCCGCGGGCAGCCGAGCGCTGCCCCGAATGGCAGAAGATGGTGGCGGGAGAGCCCTATGATGCGGGCCACCCCGAGCTCAAAGCGGCCCGCGAGCGCTGCCGCAGCCTCTATCACAGCTTCAACACCTGCTGGCAGGAGAAGCCGGAGCGGGATGCCCTGCTCCATGATCTGCTCGGTGGCCGAGGCGATCTGTGCGCCATCAACCCGCCCTTCTTCTGCGACTATGGCGCCAACATCTTCGTAGGCGAGAACTTCTACGCCAACGTCAACTGCACCATCCTCGATGTGTGCGAGGTGCACATAGGTGACAACGTGCTGCTGGCCCCCGGGGTGCAGATCTACACCGCCGCCCATCCGGTGGCGGTGGCGCCTCGGGTGGCCGGGGTCGAGTTCGGCAAGCCGGTGCGCATCGGCAACAACGTCTGGATAGGGGGCAGCGTCGTCATCTGCCCGGGTGTCACCATAGGGGACAACAGCGTGATAGGGGCGGGATCCGTGGTCACCAGGGATATTCCGGCGGGGGTGGTCGCGGTCGGCAACCCTTGTCGGGTGTTGCGCCCCATGACGGCGCAGGAGCTGGCGGAGATCTGACACGACCGGGGCAGCTAATACTGCCCCGGCTTGTACTCGGCCCTGTGGCCAAGACCTGCAAACCCCTCTTGTTCACGACAGCCAGCCAATGGCGTGCAGGCACTATCCCGCAGCGAATTCCCCCACCTCAGGCTGGCAACAAGGCCCCGCAGCGCTTGTGCTGCCCCATGACAACCAACGTCTTGAAGCTGCGCACCTGCTCCCTGGCATGCAGCACCCGCCGGGTGAACTGCTCGTAGCTCTGCATGTCCCGCGCGGCCACCTGCAGCACGAAGTCCTGCTCACCCGTCACATACCAGAGGTCCATGACCTCAGGCTCCCCCTTCAGGCAGGCGATCATCTCATCGACGATACGGCCATGATCCCGCTCCAGGGTGACGAGCACCAGCATGGTGATGGGCCAGCCCATGGTCGCCGGTGCCACCAGCGCCACCTCCCGCTCTATAAGTCCCGCCTCCCGCAGCGCCCGGACACGGCGGTAACAGGCGGGAGCGGAGAGGCCGACCCTGTGGGCCAGCTCTGGAATGGGCAGACGGGCATCCTGCTGCAGCTCGGCGAGGATGAGCAGATCGAACTTGTCGGTCATGTGGGATAAAGAGATAAAAATTATCGAGTGGGGCCAGTTTTAGACCGAAATTACGGCTATCGCCAGATATATTTTACTTCCCCTTCCCTGCTCAGGTTTGAACAAGATGCCACCGACCACCACAGCCCTCTCCTCCCTGCTGGCGGTCATGCTCGCCATGCTGTCGATCACCCTGGGCGCCTCCCTGGCCAAGTCGCTGTTTCCCTTGATCGGGGCCGCCGGCACCACCTTGTTCCGGCTGGGGTGTGCCGCCCTGCTCCTCTCCCTGGTGTTTAGAGTCTGGCGAGCGCCACTCGACAGACGCACCCTGCTGGGGGCCATCCCTTATGGACTCTCGCTGGGAGCCATGAACCTGCTCTTCTATCTGGCCATAGAGCGCATTCCCCTCGGCGTGGCGCTGGCCATCGAGTTCATAGGTCCACTGACGGTGGCGCTGATCAGTTCCCGCCACCGGGAAGACTTCATCTGGCTGGCGTTGGCCATCGTCGGTCTGCTGTTGCTGCTGCCGCTGCGGGCCGCCGAGCAGGCCATAGATCCCCTGGGGGCCGCATTGGCCCTCGGTGCCGGCGTGTTCTGGGGGCTCTATATGCTGACCGGCAAGCGGGCCGGTGCCTTGCTGGGGGCGCAGGCCCCGGCCCTTGGCATGTGGGTGGGAACCCTGCTGGTACTGCCCTTCGGCCTCGGCGGGGCGAGCGAGGCCAGCTTCACCCTCCCCCTGGTGCTGACCATAGCGGGGGTGGGGCTGCTTTCGAGTGCCATCCCCTACTCCCTCGAGATGTTTGCCCTGCGCCGGTTGCCGCTCAAGAGCTACGGCATACTGACCAGCGGTGAACCCGCCATGGGCGCCCTGATGGGGTTGCTGTTGCTGGGAGAGCAACTGCCCCCGTCCCAGTGGCTGGGAATAGCCGCCATCATAACCGCTTCGATGGGCACCACCTGGCATGGGGGACGACGGCGCGCCGACCCGGCGTGATCCCCTCAACTTAGACGGCGGCCGGCCTCATTGCGGCAACAGTTCTGCTGGCCGCTGGCGGGTGCAGTTCCGACGCTGGCGGTCCGGGATGGAGACCCCTCACATCTTGTTCATGTTTTTTGAACATCTAGACCAGTTTATCTCGCTAACAACCGAGCGATGACCTGTTTACCATGCATTCATCGCTTAGGCAGGATCGCCAAGTGGCCAAATAACAAGTTGTTCCAGGCTGGGATACCAAAAATAGGGTGTCTGACGTCAGTAAAAGAACTACATAGTATTTGAATAACCTCTTGCAAGGATGCATTGATGCGGGCCTCTCCGGCCTTGCCAATGACATAAAAATCAAGAGAGTGAATGAACATGAAAAACCTAATCAAGATGCTGGCCGTCGCAGGCCTGATGACTGCCGGTGTTGCCCAGGCTTCCGTTCCTGCCGATTTCAATGCCGCCCCTGGCGTATTGTTCGTGAACTGGCACGCCAGCGCGACCATGGCTGGCAAGGCCAACCCCATGCTGGAGGTACGCGACGAGTCTGGTGATCTGGTGGCCTCAGTCCACGCCAACCTGATGGGCACCCAGCAGGTGCAGATCCCGAGCCGCGCCCAGGGCAACCTGACAGTGAGCCTGGGGGACCAGAGCAGCGACTACCGCATCCCCTTTGGCATCGGCAGCGGCAACCCGCGCTGATCCCGGCCTCGCGACCAACGCTTTCACTCCGCCCGGTTGCCACAACCCGGCCAGAAAGCGTGAATGAGCCCCATGACAAAGGCGCCATAGAGGCGCCCTTGTCGTTTCTGCCGGCTCGTCAGCGGCTAATGGGTAAACACGGGGCCAAAGCCGGATCCCCACAGAATGGCCGTGGCTGCCAGCACGCAGACCAGCAGCACCAGACCGACGGTGACCACAGAGCTGGCATAGATGAACCCCTGCTCCTTGGGGATGTGCATCAGAATAGGCACCCCCACATAGAGCAGGTACACCGAGTAGCTGAGCCCGATGAGACCGATGATCATCATGAACCAGAGGTGCGGGAAGAACGCGGAGAAACCGA
Source organism: Aeromonas ichthyocola (assembly GCF_046087985.1). Classification (NCBI taxonomy): domain Bacteria; kingdom Pseudomonadati; phylum Pseudomonadota; class Gammaproteobacteria; order Aeromonadales; family Aeromonadaceae; genus Aeromonas; species Aeromonas ichthyocola. The sequence continues at coordinate 225,597 of NZ_JBJSWH010000004.1, read as the reverse complement.
CCATGAAGAGCGGCGTGGAGGTGTAGGCCGCGAGCTCTAGCGACGTCGTGTAGCTGGGATCCGAACCGAAGGTATGGCCCATCCAGTGCACCAGATAGGAGAGCGCGAGAACGCCGATGATGAGCGTCACGTACATGGCGATCGACAGCATGAGGGCGCTGTTCGCGGTCAGGGTGATGGGCTCACCGACGCCAATGCTCCAACCTATGTGCACGGCGGAATAATAGGCACAGATGGGCGGGATAAGGGCCACGATCAGGATATGAGTCAGACTGTTTCGGAAACTGTCATGTCTCTCGTCTATGGTATGCCATTCGGTGTGAGGATGCGCATACAATCCCCATAAGTGATTCAATATCATAGCGTTATTCCTTCTCTGCTTCGATTGTGGACTGGTCGATACCGCTCTCGCTCCCTTGTTTTTTTCTCGTGCAACATTCGGTGCGCCATCCATCGCAAGCGCGACCCATGACTCTAAATAAAGTCGCTCCACTGCCGGTGCGTCAAGGAAGAGCACCATCCCCGCAGTGCTGGCGGTTGGCCAGTCCCTGGCGGCGGGGCAAGTGGTGCACCGCCGCCAGCGCTATCGTCAATACTGCTTGGTCTTTGAAGCAAAGCCGGCGAGGAAGAGGCCGGTCAGAAACATGCCGCAGAACGCCTCTATGGCCGACAACAACTGGAGGGGAGAGGAGGTCTGGGAGATATCGCCGTAACCCAGGGTCACGAAGGTCACTATGCTGAAGTAGAGGGAGCGCCCCAGGTGGCCATGGGTCACGGACTCCGGCGCCAGGAAGTAGGTCAGGGTCGCCAGCAATATGACCCCCATCGACATCAGCAGGCTTCTTATCGGCCGCTCGCCAAATCCCCAGGTAATGAAGCTGACAAACTTGCTGGCGCACTTGAGGTAGCACAGCAGGGAGAGCCACCCCTTCGTCATCAAGCCGCTGCGCAACCAGCGCTCTCTGAACAGCTCCCTCGGGCTTGCCAGGGATTTCATCTCGTGCAGCTTCTCCTTGTAATAGCATTCACCGGCATCGACGGTGTCCCCCACGCTGGAGAAGATGCGTTTGGCATTGCGGTACAGCTTGCTGGCCTCGTTGTGATCGATCCGGCCATTCTCGTTGTAGACCACCTGCACCTTGTCCAGATTGGTGTGCTCCATGGTGGCATCGAAGTTCTTGGCACTGACGTTGAAGTTTTTCAGCACGGCCCGGGAGGAGTGAAAGCGGATCTCCTCGCACTCTATGGTGAAGTCCTGAAACACCCCGTCCTCCAGCGCCAGCTCCCGCTTCTTGGCCCAGGCCCTGTGATCCCACAGCAGGGAATCGAACAGATCGAGCCCGATCACCCCGCCATTGACCCTCACCCCCTTGGCCGAGCAGTGCCACAGATAGACCTTGGAGTTGTTGACGGCGCCATCCAGCGAGAGCTCGTCGAGGCAGGTGAAGTCCAGCAGACGGCCTGAGATGATGGGGCTCTTGAGCTCGACGCCGCCAATGTTGAGCAGCCGATGCTTGCCCAGCACCTGGGCCTCCCCCTTGTTGTTCTCGGAGACGGAGAGCAGGCTCTGCACCCGCTTCACCTCTGCTTTGCCGTGCCTGGCGGCCAGCCACATGGCATAGGGCTCGAAGCGCGTCTCGGAGCGGATAAGGCCGCTCTTGCGCAGGGACTCCAGCGCGCTTGAGGCGGTCTCATAGAGCCTTATCTTGTCGTCGCTCATGTAGACGCAGAGGCTGAGCACGGATCGCGAGCTGATGAAGCGGGCTATGCCGATCTGGAAGATGACGCTTTTCTCTATTTTCTGCTCTGTCATCCAGTCGTCGAAATGGGGCAGCGAGGCCACCAGCAACTCCCAGATCAATGGATAGTCATTCTCCCGTCGCCACTCGTTGAATTGTTCGGGAGAAAGCTGCCACAGCTCGGTCGCATTCATAGATTACCTCGATCATGGATTTGTCCCTCCCAGGAGTGCCGAGGGAGAGGATCAGGAGCCTGCACGCCCAAAGAGAGATACCAGTTCGTAGAAAACGGGGGATCACAGGCCGGTCACGCCATCATACTAGCCGAGAGGATGGCTGTAACTCACTGACAGGGAAGGTATAAGGGGCGGGGAGCGACAAGTTGTCGCGGGACTGAAGAGGAATCAGGCGCCAGGATCGCCGTGCCAGGCGGCCTCGCCCGTCCGGGAAGCGGGAGGCCCAGACAAGCAAAAGGGGATGCCATGGCATCCCCTCTTCACATCAGCTGAGCTGACGTCAGCTTATTGCTGTACTTCCTGCACGCCGGAGACGCGGACTTCGACGCGGCGATCCGGTGCCAGGCAGGAGATCAGCTCGTTCTTGCCCTTGACGCCGTCACACTGGGTGCCGGTGACAGGGTCGGCTTCACCGCGGCCCTCGATGGCGATCTTGCTGGTGGCCAGGCCCTGGCTCACCAGGAAGTCGGCCACGGTACGGGCACGGGCTTCGGAGAGCTGCTGGTTCTGGGCATCGGAACCGATGCGATCTGTGTAGCCAACGACGATGGCGCTGCCATCTTTCGGCTGGAATTCAACGATCTGCTGGTACAGACCGCTCAGGGCTTCCACCCCTTCCGGCTTCAGATCTGCCTTGCCAAAGGCAAACAGCACGTCGGAGTTCAGGGCAAAGTTCTTCTCGACAACCACAGGGGCCGCTTCTGCCACGACAGGAGCAGCAACAGGCTCAACGTAGGAGGTGCGGAACGGGTGATATACGGCTTCCAGCGTCGCTACGCTCTGGTTGGACTTGTACTGCTCACCGGTGGAGGTGGTCAGGTCTGCCACGTCCCACATGTAGCGGTAGCGCGCCTGCAGATCCAGGGCATCGTTCAGCTTGTAGGTCAGACCGACGCCAGCCAGCGGAGAGACACGGGTGTCGCTGTTGTCCAGGCCGTCGGTATGGGCCCAGTAGGCACCCGCCTCACCGAACAGGGAGAAATCTTCGCCAAGGGGCAGACGGGCGATACCGGACAGGGTCGCACCCTGGTTCTCGTAACGCTCACCATCGGCACTACCACGACCAGCGTACTGGTAACCCAGTTCGGCACCGAAGGTCTCGTTGAAGTTGTAACCCATGAAGAGGTTGGTCGCGGCGGCATCTTCAGTGCCGGTTTCGACGGCAGCGTTGTTCAGGCCGTTGAAGTGAGCGGCACCGACACCGGCACCAAAGTAGATGTCGTCGGTAGCGTGAGCAGCTAAAGCCCTTGTCTTGCGACAAGGGTCTTTTTGAAATGGCTCCTCCTACTGGACTTGAACCAGTGACATACGGATTAACAGTCCGCCGTTCTACCGACTGAACTAAGGAGGAATTGTAAGTGGTGCCCAGAGACGGAATCGAACCGCCGACACGGGGATTTTCAATCCCCTGCTCTACCGACTGAGCTATCTGGGCAAATGGTGCCGGCTACCGGAATCGAACTGGTGACCTACTGATTACAAGTCAGTTGCTCTACCTACTGAGCTAAGCCGGCACACTTAAACTATTGTGCATGAACAAATTTTTCTTTCATGGCACCAAAATTGGTGCCCAGAGACGGAATCGAACCGCCGACACGGGGATTTTCAATCCCCTGCTCTACCGACTGAGCTATCTGGGCGTGGGCGCTATTAAACGGATTTTAAGGCGGGTGGTCAACGGGAAATTTCACTTTTCGTCTCGTTCGTCTCTTTTTTGCGCAGCATCACTCGTTTTAATCACTTCTGTGGGAGAAGCCGCGCCTCGGCGGCCCCAGAGTCGAGATTCCTCACCCCTGAGCAGGCGGGTGATGTTCTCGTGATGGCGCACCAGGATGAGACAGGAGAGCAAGGAGACCGGCAGGGTATATTCCGGTTTGAGCAGGTAGGTGAAGAGCGGGGTCAGCAGCACTGTAATGATGGAAGCCAGCGACGAGTAGCCGCTCACCAGCAGCACCAGCAGCCAGGTGGCGATCGCGGCGCCCCCCATGGCAAAGCCGATGGGCAGCATGGTGCCGAGCGCAGTGGCGACCCCCTTGCCCCCCCGAAAGTGGAAGAAGATGGGGTACATGTGACCCAGACAGGCAGCGACGCCGATGAACCCCAGGTAGACGGGCTTGATCTGCAGATACCAGGCGAGGTAGACGGGAGCCATGCCCTTGAGCACGTCGAGCAACAGGACGATGAGCGCGGCCATCCGGCCACCGAGGCGCAGCACATTGGTCGCCCCCGGGTTGTGGGAACCATGGTCGCGGGGATCCGGCAGACCCGTGAGGCGGGAAACCAGCACGGCGCTGGACAGCGAGCCGCCCAGATAGGCCAGAATAATCATCAAAATCGTCAGGGCCGTCATCTTGGTCGTTTTTACCACGATATGAATGGGGTATGATGCGGGCCACATTCTCTGGTCTGGGCTTGCCCGAAAGCCTGTCGCCCAAACCGGCCGCCAGCGGCAATCGGCTTGCCAGGCCTGCATCCCTGCGCTGTTTTCACAGCCCATCAAGAGTAAAGAAGAAGTACTGTCATGGACAAGGTGTTTATTCGCGGACTCGAGGTTTTGACCACCATAGGGGTATATGAGTGGGAGAAAGGCATCCGCCAGAAGCTCTGTTTCGATCTCGAGATGGGATTCGACAACCGACCCGCCGCCGCAACCGACGATATCAATCTGGCACTGGATTACGCCACCCTCTCCCGCAAGATCTGTGATCACGCCCAGAGCAAGGTCGTCGAGCTGGTCGAAACCATGGCCGAGCAGGTGGCCGCCCTGGTGCTGGCCGACGAGCGGGTGCAGTGGGTCAAGGTCACCCTGACCAAGCCGGGTGCCGTGCCCAATGCCGCCGGCGTCGGGGTCGAGATCCTGCGCCACCGGACCCCGGCCGCGAGCGCCTGCTGATGACCCGCATCTATATCAGCCTGGGTCCAATATCGAGCGGGAGCACCACATCCGGGCCGGCCTCGATGCCCTGCATGCCGAGTTTGGCGAGTTGCAGGTTTCCCGGGTGTTCGAGAGCGAGGCGGTAGGCTTCAACGGCCGCCCCTTCTATAACCTGGTAGTCGGCGCCGACACCGACTTGCCCCTCGCAACCCTGTGCCAGCGGCTGCGGGCCATGGAGTTCGCCCACGGCCGCGAGCCGGATGCCAAGAAGTTTGCCCCCCGCACCCTGGATCTCGATCTGCTGCTCTATGGGGATCTGGTCTGCGACGAGCCTCTGGTACTGCCCCGTGGCGAGATCCTCACCAACGCCTTCGTGCTCTGGCCGCTGGCGGAGCTGGCCCCCGGCCTGCGCCATCCCACCGATGGCCGCCCCCTGGGCGAGCTGTGGCAAGGCTATGACAAGGCCTCCCAGCGCCTCGACCCCATCCCCTTCCACTGGACGCCGAGCGGCATCCTGGCCGATATCCAGGCCTGATCCACGCCAACATGGGCGCCCGGGCGGTTTCCTCCGGCCGGGCGCCCTCGCCCTCCCTCACTAGCTCCGCCTCAGGTCAGGGGCGACGCCAGACTATTTCGCTACATGACAGTGGGATGACAGAACCCATCGAATCCCAAACGCGAAACCGGCGGAATAAAATGCTAAAGCCACCTTCAGAATATATCTTCAGCGCCGATACGCTAGCCAACTCCTTTGCCCCTTGAGGTCGTCGTGAACGTCAAACAGAAACTTGTGTTATCCGCCATCCTGGTGGCCGGGATCCAGGCCGTCGTCATGGGGGTCATGTTTTACTGTTTTACTTCTCCGGGCAGGAGTCGCGCAGCAACGCCGAGATGCTGCAGGCCAAGCAGGTGGAGGCCGACCTCGTCGCCCTCACCCTGCAGGAGAGAGAGTTTCTGTTGAGCCGGGACCCCGCCGCCGCCACCGCCTTCACCACCCAGAGTGACCAGGCCAGCCGCCTGCTCGCCGAGATGGCAAGAGACCATGGGGGCACGCAGCAGGCCGACATACTGGGCTTTGCCAGCCAGCTCAAGGAGTACAGCCGCCAGTTCGAGACCCTGCGCGCCCAGCAGGAGAAGATAGGGCTCACCCCGACCAGCGGCCATTACGGCGCCCTGCGTCAGGCCATCCACGCACTGGAGCAGGAGCTCAAGGCCCGGGGCCAGCAGCAGGAGAGCCTGCTGATGCTGCAACTGCGCCGGGACGAGAAGGACTTCATGCTGCGCCGAGACATCAGCTATCGTGCCAAGTTCGAACAGAACCTAGCCCCCCTGGCCGAGGCGCTCGCCGGTGAACCGGCCCTCGCCGCCCTGCTGGAACGCTACCGCCAGAACTTCCTCGCCCTGGTCACTGAGGAGCAACGCCTGGGTCTGAGTGCCGGCGAGGGGCTGAGGGGCGAGCTCAATCGCAGCGCTGAGCAGATGCGCCAGGCGGGCATGACCCTGACCCAGGCCCTGACCCGGGAAGCCGACGCTACCCATGAACACACCCTCAGGGTCATGGTACTGCTCTGCCTCCTCGGCATACTGGCCGCCCTCGGCCTCAACCTGCTGATCGGCCGCGACGTCATGACTGGCCTGCAACGGCTGGCGGACACCATGCGTCGGGTCACCGCCAGCAGCGATCTGACCCTGCGCGCCCGCATCGGCTCCAGGGACGAATTTGGCGCCATGGGCCGCGACTTCGACACCATGCTGGAGCACTTCAACCAGGTCATAGGCCAGGTCGTCTCCTCGGTCACGGATCTGGAACGCCTCACAGCCCAATTGCAGCGCAACGCCAACGCCGCTCAGGAGGGTACCCAGCAGCAGCTGCAGGAGAGCGATCTGGTTGCCACCGCAGCCACAGAGATGGAGAGCACTGTGCAGGAGATCGCCAGTAACACGGAGAGCGCCGCCGAGAGCGCCCGTACCACCAACCTGAGCGCCCAGCAGGGCCGGGAGAGCGTGGAGACCACGATGGCGGTGATCCACTCCCTCTCCGCCAAGCTGGAGGCCTCGGGCAAGGAGGTGATCGCCCTGGCCGAGGAGAGCCGTCAGGTGGGCAATGTGCTGGAGGTGATCCAGGCCATCGCCGAGCAGACCAACCTGCTGGCCCTCAACGCAGCCATCGAGGCCGCCAGAGCCGGCGAGCAGGGACGAGGCTTCGCCGTGGTCGCCGACGAGGTGCGCAACCTGGCCATGCGCACCCAGCAGAGCACCAGCGAGATTGCCGCCATAGTCTCCGGCTTGCAGGCCCGAACCCAGAGCGTGGTCACCCTGATCGGCGAGTGTCGCACCCAGGGGGAACGCAGCGTCGAGGCCGCCGGAGAGGCCAGCACCCAGCTCGCCAACATCACCCGTCAGATGGACCAGATGATGGACATGAGCACCCAGATAGCCACGGCGGTCGAAGAACAGAGCTCGGTGGCGAGCGAAATCAATCGCAATGCCGTGGTGATCCGCGACATCGCCAACGACGCCCTGACCCAGGCCGAGCAGAACAGCCGCGCCAGCCAGAACGTGGCCGAGCAGGCGAGCCTGCTCCACCGGGCGGTCGATCAGTTCAGGGTCTGATCCCCCAATGAGAGAGGGCGGCCAGGGCCGCCCTCTCTTTTTACCGCTCCACCCGCGTGGCCATCAGACCGGACCTTGGCGCCGACCCTCCTTCACATTATCTCACATTATCTCTGGCAAGCTGGGCGAAGGCCTGCTCCACCCGCGTGGCCATCAGACCGGACCTTGGCGCCGTCCTTCCTTCACATTATCTCTGGCAAGCTGGGCGAAGACCTGCTCCACCCGCGCGGCCATCAGACCGGACCTTGGCGCCGTCCCTCCTTCACATTATCTCTGGCAAGCTGGGCGAAGATCAGCGCCGCCAGCATGGACATCAAACCTATGCACAGATAGGTGAGGTGGAAGCCGCCGAGCCAGCGTTCGCTCGCCTGTGCCGGCTGGCCGGCGGAGAAGAGCCCGAGCAGGCTGGCGGCGATGGCTACCCCCAGGCTCATGGAGAGCTGCATCACCACCGACAGCAGGCCGTTGCCGCTGCTGGCGTGCTCGGCACTCAAATCTTGCAGGGTCAGCGTATTCATGGCGGAGAACTGCAGTGAGTTGATGGCACCGAAGACCGCCAGCCAGACCAGCAGTACCCAGTGCGGCACCTGGTTGTCGATGAAGTAGAAGCTGGCGATCATCACCCCCAGCGCCAGGGTATTGCCGATCAGGATGCGGCGATAGCCGATGCGCGGGATCAGCTTGTTCACCAGCGTCTTGGTCAGCATGGCGCCGATCACTGTGGGGATCATTGTCATGCCCGCCTTGCTCGGCGAGAAGCCCAGCCCCAGTTGCAGGAAGAGCGGCGTGAGGAAGGGCATGGCGCCGCTGCCGAGGCGGGCGAACAGGTTGCCCCAGATGCCGATGGCGAAGGTGGTGGTCTTGAACAGCGCCAGGCTGAAGAGCGGCTGCGCCACTGTGGCGGCATAGAGCCAGTAGCTCGCCATGGCGGCCAGACCGAACAGCAACGCAAACAGGGCCCAGCCGGTAGAGATGCTGTGCTCCCCCAGCCCCTGCAGGCCCACCGACACCAGCACCATGCCGACGCTGAACAGCACGAACCCCTGCCAGTCAAACCTGGCGGTGTGCTGACGCAGATCGGGCATGAAGTACCAGCTGGCGATGAAGCCGAGCACGCCCACCGGCAGGTTGATGAGGAAGACCCAGTGCCAGCTCGCCACCTCCACCAGCCAGCCCCCGAGCGCCGGGCCCATGAGGGGCCCCAGCAGACCAGGGATGGTGACGAAGGACATCACCCGCAGCAGCTCGTGCTTGCTGTAGACCCGCAGCACAGCGAGCCGCCCTATGGGCATCAGCAGGGCACCGCCCACCCCTTGCAGCACCCGGGCGGCGACCAGCATGGGCAGGGTATTGGCGGCCGCACAGGCCAGGGAGCCCAGGGTAAACAGCAGTATGGCGGCCAGGTAGACGCGGCGGGTGCCGAACCTGTCCGCCAGCCAGCCGGAGGCGGGAATGAGCAGGGCCACCGTCAGCATGTAGGCGATGATCACCGACTGCATCTGCAGCGGGCTCTCCCCCAGGGCCTCTGCCATGCTGGGCAGGGCGGTGTTGAGTATGGTGCCATCCAGCGTCTGCATGAAGAAGCCGACCGCGGTCAGCCAGGGTAGCCACTTGCGTTGGGCGGGGGTCACCATGTGTGTGCTGTCAGGCATGAGTCTTTGTCTCCTCAACAGATAAGAAAAGACCCGCACGGGCGCGGGTCATATCAGCATATCAGGCATCCGGCTGGCCGAGCATGGCTCTGAGCTGCTCTTCCAGACTGGGCTCCGGGGCCTTGAGCGTATCAAGGAACAACCGCTCTATCCCCGCCTTGTCCTGGCTCTTCACGATAAACACCAGCCGGGACTGGGCCTTGCCCTCGGGCCACTCCCCCAGGGCCTGCAACGGATAGAGCTGGCCGTGCACCCCGTGGATCACCACGGGCTGGCTCTCGCCCTCCAGCTGCAAGATCCCCTTGAGGCGCAGCAGGGCATCCCCATACTGCCCCTGCACCGCATCGATGGCGGCCAGCAGGCGGGACGGTTTGAGCGGCTCGCCGATGCGCAGGGAGAAGCTCTCTATGTTGCCATGCTCGAAATGAGTCGGCGCGGCCGTGCCTACCTTGGCGGCGAACGGCTGCATCTTCGGCTGCATGGGAGATGCCAGCCCCTGTCGGGGTGACTCGGTGCGCAGCCAGGCCAGCAGTTGGCGCAGGTCGCGCCCCGCCGCCTCGTTGTAGGCGCCGAGCTTCTCCAGCACCGCAGGTGAGAGCACGCCATTGCTGACCCGCTGGATGGGGGCCGCCGGGTTGAGGGATGCCAACTGGCTTTCGACCCGCATCAGGGTCTCTTCCTCCACCAGATCCCCCTTGCTCACCACCAGCAGATCCGCCAGCGCCACCTGCTTGACCGCCTCGTATTGCTGGCCGAGCTGCTGCTCTATATGACCGGCATCCACCACTGTCACTGTGCCATCGAAGCGGTAGCGCTGGGCGATGAAGCCCTCTTCCTTCAGGGTAAAGAGCACGGGAGCGGGATCCGCCAGGCCAGTGGTTTCGATAATCAGCCGCTTGAACGGCTTTATCTTGCGCTGAATCGCCTTCATAAAGAGCCCCTGCAACGCCTCCACCAGGGAGCCCTGCACCGAGCAGCAGATGCAGCCGGAATCGAGCAGCACCACCTGCTCGTCCACCTGCTGCACCAGATGATGATCCAGCCCCACAGAGCCGAACTCGTTGATGAGCACAGCGCACTCGCCGAGCTCCGGCTGCTTGACCCAATGGTTGAGCAAGGTGGTCTTGCCGCTGCCGAGGAAGCCGGTCAGCAGGGTCACGGGAATTCTGGTGTCTTGTGGGTCTGTCATGTCACATCCTTAGCGCCTGTCGTCATGGGGCTTGAAGAGGCTATCTCTTCCCCTCATCCCCAACCCTTCTCCCACCAGGGGAGAAGGGAGCAAAAAATATCGCCCCTTTCCAAGAGGCCATCCTCACCGGTTGGCGAACAGCTCGCCGAGCCAGCGGTTCTCGAAGCGGCCATGGGGATCGAGTTCGCGCTTCAAGGCCAGGAAGTCGTGCCAGCGCGGCAGCAGGGCCGGGAAGTCGTAGAGATCCATCGCCAGGTGCTTGCCAAAATGCGGCGTACCGCCGAGCGGCACCAGCAGTTGCTGCAGCTCGCGCATCTGCTCCATGGAGCCGCCCACGAAGGTGCCGTCCGCCGCCAGATAGACCAGGAACCCTATCCAGCACACCGACTTGCCATAGGCGGCGCTAAGCCAGGCCTCGGAGGGGCCGGTGCAGCGCAATATGAAGGGGTAATGCAGCGCTCCCGGGTTGCGCTCCTGCCAGTGCTGCAGGATCTCGAGCGCCTCCTGCATCCGCTCGAGGGGCACCGCCACCTCGCAGTTGATCTGGGGCGCCGGTATCCCCTTGCAGAGGATCTGGTAGACGTTGCCCACCAGGTCAGAGGCATCCTTGAAGCGGCGCACCGTCTCGAAATGCTCCCCGGCCCGCGCCTCGTCCTTGGTGTCCCGCGCCATCTTCTGCAGGGTGGCATCTATGGTGTCATTGAGGGCGGCATTCATGGCACCGTCAACGTCCCCCTCCAGCAGCAGGGGCTCGCTGCCCCCGGCGCGGTAACGGGCCACCTCCTCCTCGGAGGCGGGATCCACCAGCCAGATGTGGCTCTCGCCGGTCCAGGCAAACCACCAGCTCTTCACGAAGCCGTGTTCGCGGTTGAGCCGCTCGTTGTGTTCCAGCAGGAAGGGGTAGTCGGTGGTGAACTTGGTGCAGCGCATGATGCGGTTTGGCACAGTGCGAAGGCGCACGTCGAGCAGCACACCGAGCATGCCCATGCCCATCACGAAGGCGCCGAAGCGCGGATCGGTGCGATCCACTCGCAGGATGTCCCCATTGGCCAGCATCACCGTCAGGGCCTCCACCGCATCGCACAGGGAGGACTGGTGCAGCCCCTGACCGTGGGTGCCTGTGCTGAGCGCGCCCCCCAGGGTCTGGATGCCGATGACGCCGGGGGACGCGGGCAGCATCCTATCCATGGCGATAAGATCCCCATAGACGGTATCGAGGGGCGTGCCCGCCTGGTAGGTGACGGTATCGGCGGTTTTCGCCAGCTGGCCGCGCAGATGGTGCAAGTCCACCAGCAGCGCCTGACTGCCCTCGGCATAGACGCTGTGAATGGGTTCGAAGGAGAGGCCTGAGCCGATGAGCCGCAGCTTGCGCGCCGGGTATTCCCGCAGCAGTTGCTGCAGCTCGTCGCGATTCTTCGGACGCCACACCTGATCCAGGGCGCCGAGGGGGTTGGTCCTGGACCAGTTGAACAGCACCTCCCGATTGCCAATCGCCTTGATGCTGTGAAATGCCTGGAACCTGACCGTCATACCGCGCCTCATCTGACTTCAAAATGAGCGGCAATTCTACCGAAAAGCGAGCGCCAAGGCATGAAAAACAAGCCCCTACAGTCGAGGGTAGATAAGGGGGACCAGCCCCCTTCCCCTCAGCGTGATTGCTGGGTCAGTGCCAGCAGCATGCCGAATCCCACCAGCAGACCGCCAAACACCCGATCTATCCAGTGGCGCACCGCCAGCAGACGAGCCCGTACCGACTCGCTGGAGAAGAAGAGCGCCACCGCGCTGAACCAGAGGGCATGGGCCAGCACTATGAAGGCGCCGTAGCCGAGCTGGACCGCCAGCGGCGTCTGCGGCTGCACCACCTGCATGAAGAGGCTGACGATGAAGATGGTGGTCTTGGGGTTGAGCACATTGGTCAGAAACCCGGTGCGCAGCGCCCCCAGGCTGGAGAGGGCTGGCTGGCGGGCCAGCGCCTCACCGGTCGCGGGCTGGGCCCGCAGCATCTTGATGCCGAGGAAGATGAGGTAGGCCGCCCCCGCCAGCTTGATGAGGTTGAACAGCCAGAGGGACTGTTGGATCAAGAGGCCCACCCCCAGCAGGGTGTAGCTCACGTGGATGCAGACCCCGGCCGCTATGCCGAGCGCCGTCAGCACGCCGGTACGACGGGAGAGCAGCAGGCTGTTGCGCGACACCATGGCGAAATCGGGGCCCGGGCTGATGACGGCAAAGAAGGTAATGGCGACTACGGCTAACAGTTCGGTCATGAAAATAGTCCTGATCACATGGGATATCGGCTATTTTATTTCGCATTAATCCCAATGACGAACGATAACTTCTGACATGAACGGTGAGAAAAATTCACAGAAAATCCTGTCGCTGCCCTCCCTGACGGCCCTGCGCTGCTTCGAGGTGGCTGCCCGCACCGAGCACTTCGGTCGCGCCGCCGACGAGCTGCACCTCACCCATGGCGCCATCAGCCGGGCGGTGCGCCTGCTGGAGGAAGATCTGGGCGTCAGGTTGTTCGAGCGGCGCCAGCGCCGGGTCTTCCTGACCGAGGCGGGCGACCGGCTCTATCTGGCGGTCAGGGAGGGGCTGGGCCAGATCCGGGAGACGGCCCAGGCCCTGCGCCAGCAGAGCCGCCCCCAGTCGCTGGTCCTCTCCTGCGAGCCAACCCTGCTGATGCGCTGGCTGATCCCGCGCTGGCCCGCCTTTCAGGCCCTGCACCCCGAGCTGGACGTTCACCTGATGGCGGGGGGCGGCGCCCTCAGCTTTGGCAGCGGCATCGATCTCGCCATCCGGCGCAATGACTTCGACTGGCCCGAGGATCTGCACAGCCAGCTGCTGTTCGAGGAGCTGACCGGGCCTGTCTGCCAGCCGGGCAAGGTGGCGCAGTTTTTCGAGCCGCGAGGGGAAGAATCCGCCCTGCGTCCCTCGGCCCCCCGCCTGCACACCAAGACGCGCCCGGATGCCTGGTCACGCTGGCAGGAGAATGCAGGGCAACCCCTGAATGACGAGGCGCCGACCCAGACCTTCGAACACTTCTACTTCAGCCTGCAGGCGGCGGTGGCGGGCCTTGGCGTCGCCATAGGCCCCTGCCGGCTGGTGTGTGACGACCTGGAGGCTGGGCTACTGGTGGCCCCGCTCGGCTTCGTTCCGGATGGTACCGGCTACCACCTGCTCGCCCCCGCCAGACCCGAGCCCGGCAGCGCCCACGAGAAACTGGCGAACTGGTTGCACAGCCTGAGCTGAGCGCTCACTGCACCTCCCCGCACGGCGGTGTTGACCTCGGGGACTCACGGCAGCCAGCCGTGACCTGGCTCAAGTGGCCCGAAAGGCACTGCCACTCTGTTGCGCCGCCAGCAGCAAGGCATCCACCAGGACGCGCACCTTGAGCGGCATGTGCTGGCTCCTGGCCCAGAGGAGATTGATCGGCATCTCGCCGCCGGAGTGATCATCGAGCACCGAGACGAGGGCGCCCGATCCCAACTGCTCGTTTACCAGCCAGGTCGGCACCTGCACCAGCCCAAGGCCGGCCAGGGCCGCTGCCCGCACGGCTTCCCCATCCCCCATCTCGTAGCGTACCGGGATGTCACGGGCTTCCGTCTTGCCCGCCCCATTGCTGAGCAGCCAGCCATGACGATGGCCGGCTCGCCAGTCGATGATGCAGTCGTGCCGTGACAGCTCATCCGGGGTCAAGGGCACCCCGCGCCTGGCCAGATAGGAGGGCGCCCCGCAGATGACGAGCCTCTGCTCCCCCAGACGGCGCGCAACGAGATCCGCCTGGTCCTCCAGCGCCCCTATGCGTACCACCAGATCGATGTTGGCCTCGATGAGATCGACTTTGCGCTCGTTGAAGGTCACCGACAGATCCAGCTGTGGATGCTGGCCAGCCAGTTCCAGCAGGATAGGCAGCACGTGCCTGCGGCCAAACGCCGCGGGAAGATCGATGCGCACGCGACCCGACGGGCTCTGCTTTCCCGATGCAAGGCTCTGCTCCGCCTCCTCCAGCACCCGGATAGCCTGAAGACAGCTGGCCAGATACGCCTCTCCCTCCGGGGTCAGGCTCACCCGACGGGTTGTTCTGTGCAGCAGCTTGACCCCCAGTCGCGCCTCCAGGCGCACTATGCTCTTGCTCAACGCCGAGCCGGTCAGCCCCAGCCCCAGCGCCGCTGCGGTAAAACTGCCTGTCCGAGCCACGGCGACAAAGTGTCTGACGCTCAGAAAGGGGTCCTGTACTGTCATCGACTCGGTCCTTGAAGGAATTAGAGATTGGAATGATAGCTACTTAATCAACCTCGAGGAATCAATCACACTGTAAACAGGTTCATTCAACACCACTCCTTGCTTGGGGTGGCCTGGAGAGCCTTGAGTTCCCAACTCGCTCAGACCTTGCTTCATCACCAGACAGGAGAGATCAGATGTTGACCGTCAAACCCCTCAGTGGACAAGTTGCCTTCGTACAAGGTGGTTCCCGCGGCATAGGTGCCGCCATTGTGAAGCGCCTCGCTCGCGACGGTGCCGCCGTGGCCTTTACCTATGTATCTTCCGCCAGCAAGGCAGAAGAGCTTGTCGCGACCATCACGGCGGCGGGCGGCAAGGCCCTGGCCATCCGTGCCGACAGCGCGGATGCCGTGGCCGTACAGCACGCCATACGCCAGAGCGTCACCCGCTTCGGGCGGCTGGACATTCTCGTCAACAATGCCGGGGTACTGGTATGGGGCCACCTTGAGGAGCTGACTCTGGATGACCTGGATCGCACCCTGGCGGTCAACATCCGCAGCGTCTTCGTGGCCTGTCAGGAGGCGGCTCATCACATGGGCAAGGGGGGGCGCATCATCAACATCGGCAGCACCAATGCCGATCGCATCCCCATGGCGGGCGGCTCCGTCTACGCCATGAGCAAATCGGCCCTGGTCGGCCTGACCAAAGGCATTGCACGGGATCTGGGCCCGCGGGGCATCACGGTCAACAACGTGCAGCCAGGCCCGGTCGATACCGACATGAACCCGGCTGACGGGGAATCGGCGGAGCAGCTCAAGGGGATGATGGCGCTGGCCCGCTACGGCAAGGATGAGGAGATCGCCAGCTTCGTCGCCTACCTGGCGGGGCCCGAAGCGGGATACATAACAGGCGCCAGCCTGACCATAGATGGCGGCTTCTCCGCCTGACTTTCCCTTTGACCTCAGATACAAAAGCCCCGGCACTCGCCGGGGCTTGCTCATCAGCGGGCACCACTGCCACACACTCGTGATGCGGCTTGCGTGGCAGCTCCGCTTCAGGCTGGTTCAAGCTGTTCCTCTTTGGCCTCAATCGCTGGCGAGGCCGCCTGCACCAACTGCTCGTCGCAGAATTGCCGGACGGGCACGGGGCGGCCGAACAGGTAGCCCTGCAGATAGGTCACCTTGCCCTTGAGATACTCCGCCTGCTCGCGGGTCTCGACCCCTTCGGCCACCAGCGCCAGGCCGAGGCGGTGTCCCAGATCGATCACGTTGTCGACTATGTGCTCGGAGAGGGACTCGGTACCGATACGACGAATGAAGGACTGATCGATCTTGAGGTAGTCCACATGGAACTGCTGCAGATAGACCAGGCTGGAGTGGCCGGTGCCAAAATCATCCATGGCCAGCTTGACCCCCATCTCGTTCAACGCCTGGAACAGCGAGAGGGTATGGGGATCCGCCACCAAGAGCTCCCGCTCGGTCAGCTCCAGCACCAGCGTCACCCTGCCCGGTGCGAAGCGGGCGAGGAAGCTGCGGCACTCCTCCAGCAGACTGTCGTCGCGGCAATGGGCCGCGCTGATGTTGAAGCTGATGTGGAAGCCATCGGGCAACTGCGCCTGGTTCGCGACCAGCTGCTGCCCCACCCTCCCCATGATGAGGCTGGTCATGGGCACTATCAGGCCGCAAGCCTCCGCCTGGGGAATGAAGAGATCCGGCCGGATCAGGCCCACGTCAGGATGCTGCCAGCGCATCAGCACCTCGACCCCCATGATGCGCTCGCTGCCGCTCTCCACCAGGGGTTGCAGGTAGGGGACGAACTCTTTGGCCCGCAGGGCCCGGGCCAGCTCGCTGGTCGGGGAGCGGGGGCGCCCCAGCAGCCACCACATGAGCACGGCAACACCGGCACTGAAGGCAAACAGCAGCCAGATCCCGAAGCCATGATGCCGCCACAGCCCCATCAGGGTGGGAGCAGAGGAGTAGCCCGCATAGATGGAGAGAGGATAGCCAGCAGCCTGGAGCTCGACATGCTCCTGACTCGCCAGGGAAGGCGTGGCGGCGAAGAAGTGGCCCTCCTCGTCGAGCCAGCCATCGCCCACCCTGAGCATCAGGGGCATGGCTCCCTGGTTGAGGCTCAGCATGAAGTTGAGGTAATCCCCATCGATCAGGGTCATCACGGCCCCTTGCACAGTGCCGGTGCGCACCGAGAGGACGGGATGATGCCGCCGCACCTCGTTCCCCTCCATCAGGCGCAGCTGGCCTTGGCTGTACTGCTCGGCGGTATAGGGGATCCGGCGCCGGCCAAACTGGGAGGTACAGTAGACGCTGTCCCCCTGGCTCAGGTTGACCGAACGCACGAAGGGCACCATGGCGACCAGGGATCTGAGGGTCGGCAGCGCAGTGGCGCAGGGCTTGCCCAGAAATGGCAAGGCCTGGCGATTGGCCGCCTGGGCATGAGACAGCATGGTCTCCATCAGCGCCAGGGTATGGCTCGCCGCCTGATGGGACTCCCACTGCAGATCGACCCGATAGCGAACGAGCATGGCCCAGTTGCCGAGCAGCATGGGCAGCGCGAACATCAGCAAGGTGATCAGCAGTCTTGGCCTGGGTCTGGCCGTGTCGGCCGCGGAGCAATAACGCATGGCGGATCCCGTTCGTAAAGGGTCGCCATCTTAGCAACCCAAGCTGAACCCAGGCCTAACCGGTCAAATAACGAGCAACCACACTGCGGGACTCAGGCGGAGGCGGCGCGACCGGCAACCGGCTGGCTATCCGCCTCCCCTGCCGTCAACCCCTGGCAGAACTGACGTAGCGGCTGGGGGCGCGCGAACAGGAATCCCTGCAGATAGTGGACCCCCTTGCCCCTGAGGTAGGCGGCCTGATGCTCGGTCTCGACCCCTTCGGCGACCAGGGCCAGGCCCAGCCTGCGACCGAGATCGATCACGTTGTCGACTATGTGTTCGGAGAGGGACTCGGTGCCGATCCGCCCGATGAAGGAGCGGTCGATCTTGAGATAGTCCACATGGAACTGCTGCAGGTAGATCAGGCTGGAGTGGCCGGTGCCAAAGTCATCGATGGCGAGCTTGACCCCCATCTCGTCCAGCTGTGCGAACAGGGAGAGGGTATGGGGGTTGGCCACCAGCAGCTCCCGCTCGGTCAGCTCCAGCACCAGCGCCACCCGCCCCGGCTGGAAGTGGGCGAGGAAGGCGCGGCACTCCGCCAGCAGGGAGAGATCCCGGCAGTGGGCGGCGCTGATGTTGAAGCTGATGTGAAACCCCTCGGGCAGCTGGCTCTGCACCTGCTTAAGGCGATGGGCCACCACCTTCATGAGATGGGTGGTCATGGGCACTATCAGCCCGGACTCTTCCGCCTGGGGGATGAAGAGATCCGGGCGGATCAGGCCTGAGCTCGGGTGCTGCCAGCGCATCAGCACCTCGGCCCCCACCATGCGGTCGTCCTTGCTGGCCATCAGGGGTTGCAGGTAGGGAACGAATTCCCCCGCCAGCAACCCGCGCCTCAGCTCGTCTGTCGGGGAGCCCGGGCGACCGAGCACCCACCACACCAGCAGCCCGAGCAGCACAGAGGTGCCGGCCAGCCACAACAGGGCCAGATGGCGAGCCTCCCACAGGGAGTGCCAGTAGAGCGGCATGGCATAGCCCGCATGGATGGCGAAGGGGTAGCGGTGGGAGGAGAGTTCAAGACGAGTCTTGCTGTGCAGCCTGGGGGGCTGGTTCTGGTGATGACCGGACTCATCGATCCAGGCCGACCCGACCTGCAGATAGAGCTCGCTGGCGTCGCTGCTCATGGCGAGCATGAAGCCGAGCTGGGTGCTGTCGATGGCGCTCAGCACCGCATCGCGCCCGCGATCATGGCGCACCACCAGCAGCGGATGATTTTGACGCACCTTGTTGCCGCGCATCAGCAGCAACTTGTCCTGCGTATAGACCGACCTGTCATCCAGCTCATGGACAGGTCCAAACAACGAGGTGCAGTTGATCACCCCGTCGCGCACCAGATTGACCGAGCGCAGGAAAGGCTCGAGGGCCACTCTCTTGCGCAGTTGCAGCAGGTTGCCGGTACAGGGCCGGTTCACCAGCGGCAATGCCTCCAGGTTGGCCTGCTCGGCCTGATCCAGCATGCGCTCAAGCAAGGTTCTCGCCTTGTAGGCGGAGGCGCTGGCGTCGCTCTTCAACTCCTGCTCATAGCTGCGGTGCACCATCCAGCCTCCCGCCAGCAGTGGCAGGGTCAAGACCAGCAGGGCACAGCCAAGGCGCCATCTCGTACGGGCAAGATCAATCCGGAACAGGAACATAGAAACCACGCCGCAATTCGCAGGCTTGCCCTGGCAAGCGCCGCAGTGAAATAACGCCCATCTCGCACAGAAGACAATGGGACCATTCAGGCCAGACAACCTAACGCAGCGCGCTGGTAAAAGGAATCGACGACGCAGTGGCGGGAGATTGGCGGCCCATTATCGCGCAACCCCCACAAATGGAAAATGCCGCGTCAGGACGCGGCATTGTTATTTCCAGTGGTCAGACCGACCAGGCTTAGACCGCCTGTTGCAAAATCACCGCATCGGCCTTCTTGGTGTAGGAGGCGATTTCGTTGAAGTTGAGGTAGCGGTAAGTGTCGGCCGCCGTGGCATCCAGGGTCTTGGCGTACTGCAGGTACTCCGCCACTGTCGGGATCTTGCCGATGATGGCGGCAACAGCAGCCAGTTCGGCAGAGGCCAGGTAGACGTTGGCCCCCTTGCCCAGACGGTTCGGGAAGTTGCGGGTGGAGGTGGAGACCACCGAGGCCCCTTCCGCCACGCGCGCCTGGTTGCCCATGCACAGGGAACAGCCCGGGATCTCGATGCGGGCACCGACGCGACCAAAGATGCCGTAGTAGCCCTCTTCGGTCAGCTGATCCTTGTCCATCTTGGTGGGCGGGGCAATCCACATGCGGGTCGGCAGCTCGCCCTGGTACTTCTCGAGCAGTTTGCCGGCGGCACGGAAGTGGCCGATGTTGGTCATGCAGGAACCGATGAACACCTCGTCGATCTGGCTGCCGGCCACATCGCTCAGCAGGCGGGCGTCGTCCGGATCGTTCGGCGCACAGAGGATGGGCTCCTTGATAGTGGCCAGATCGATCTCGATGATTTCGGCGTACTCGGCGTCCTTGTCCGCTTCCATCAGCACCGGATTGGCCAGCCACTCCTCCATCCCCCTGATACGGCGGGTGATGGTGCGCACGTCGCCGTAGCCTTCGGACAGCATCCATTTCAGCATCACGATGTTGGACTTCAGGTACTCGATGATCGGGGCCTGATCCAGCTTGATGGTGCAACCGGCGGCGGAGCGCTCGGCGCTGGCGTCCGCCAGCTCGAAGGCTTGCTCTACCTTCAGGGTCGGCAACCCTTCGATCTCGAGGATGCGGCCGGAGAAGATGTTCTTCTTGCCCGCTTTCTCGACGGTCAGCAGCCCCTTCTGGATGGCGGCGTAGGGGATGGCATGGACCAGATCACGCAAGGTGATGCCAGGTTGCAGCTCGCCCTTGAAGCGCACCAGCACGGATTCCGGCATGTCCAGCGGCATCACACCGGTGGCGGCGGCAAAGGCCACCAGGCCAGAGCCCGCCGGGAAGGAGATGCCGATGGGGAAACGGGTGTGGGAGTCACCACCTGTACCCACGGTGTCCGGCAGCAGCATGCGGTTCAGCCAGGAGTGGATGACGCCGTCACCCGGACGCAAGCTTACACCGCCGCGGTTCATGATGAAGTCCGGCAGGGTGTGGTGGGTCTGCACGTCGATAGGCTTGGGATAGGCCGCGGTGTGGCAGAAGGACTGCATGGTCAGATCGGCGGAGAAGCCGAGGCAGGCCAAGTCTTTCAGCTCGTCACGGGTCATGGGGCCAGTGGTGTCCTGGGAGCCGACCGTGGTCATGCGCGGCTCGCAGTAGGTGCCCGGGCGTATGCCCTGCACGCCGCACGCCTTGCCCACCATCTTCTGGGCCAGGGTGTAACCCTTGCCGGTGTCGGCCACAGGCTGCGGGCGACGGAACACTGTGGAGAACGGCAACCCTAAGGCCTCGCGGGCCTTGTCGGTCAGGCCGCGGCCTATGATCAGCGGAATACGGCCACCGGCGCGCACTTCGTCGATCAGCACGTCGGTTTTCAGTTCAAAGCGGGCCAGCACCTCATCGGTGCCGTGACGGGTGATCTTGCCCTCATAAGGGAAGATGTCGATCACGTCGCCCATTTCCAGCTTGGAGACATCCACTTCGATGGGCAGGGCACCGGCATCTTCCATGGTGTTGAAGAAGATCGGGGCAATCTTGCCGCCGAGGCAGACGCCGCCAGCGCGCTTGTTTGGCACGAAGGGAATGTCGTCGCCCATGAACCAGAGCACTGAGTTGGTGGCGGACTTGCGGGAGGAGCCGGTACCGACCACGTCACCGACGTAGGCCAGCGGGAAGCCGGTCTGCTTGAGCTCTTCGATGGCCTTGACCGGGCCTATGACGCCGTCCTTGTCCGGGGTGATGCCGGGGCGGGCGTTCTTCAGCATGGCCAGGGCATGGAGCGGGATATCAGGACGGGACCAGGCATCCGGTGCCGGGGACAGGTCGTCGGTGTTGGTTTCGCCGGTCACCTTGAACACGGTGACGGTGATCTTCTCGGCCAGGGCGGGGCGGCTTTGGAACCACTCGGCATCGGCCCAGGACTGCAGCACCCGCTGGGCGTGGGCATTGCCCGCCTTCGCCTTCTCTTCCACGTCGTGGAAGGAGTCGAACATCAGCAGAGTGTGGGACAGGCCCTTGGCAGCAAGAGGAGCCAGGGAGGCGTCGTCCAGCAGATCGATCAGCGGCTGGATGTTGTAGCCACCCTGCATGGTGCCGAGCAGCTCGACCGCTTCGGCGGCGGTCAGTATGGGTGAGTGGGCCTCGCCCTTGGCGACGGCGGTGAGGAAGCCGGCTTTGACATAGGCCGCTTCATCAACACCCGGGGGAACGCGGGAGGACAACAGTTCTTTCAGAAAATCATGTTCACCGGCGGGCGGGTTCTTGAGCAGTTCAACCAGGGCGGCGACCTGCTCTGCATCCAGAGGTTTGGCAACCACGCCCTCGGCGGCACGTTCTGCGACGTGTTTACGGTATGTTTCAAGCACGACTAATTCCTCTTTGGTCTTTTTTTTGGGGTTCGCCCAAGCTCGCGGCGATCGTCCTTGCGGGACACCCGTAGGGTGCCCCCCACTATATAAGTTTTAACGAGTAATTAAAATCCAAACCCTGTGCAGTTATTCACCAAACCAGCATAACCATATAAGCCGGTTAGGTTTTTTTAAACTGACAAGAGACACAGCACAAACAAGTTAACAAAAAGTCAGCATTTCACCCTTATTGGAACGTAGTGCCCAATTGCAGATAGAACATGTCGTGTCCCCCCTCCGCCATGCCATAGCCGAGGAAGATGGGGCCGAGGAAGCTCTCCACCCCCACATAGACGGAGCCCGAGGTATAGGAAGATTCCAGGCTGATGTCGGCCCCCTTGTTCCAGACCCCGCCCTGCTCGAGGGAGCCCCCGAGGAACAGGGGTGCCTTGATGGCCCCGAAGTCGTTGTCCGCCACCCGATAGATGTAGCGCAGACCGCTGAACAGGCTGTAGCGGCCGCTCAGCTGGTAGTGCTGGAAGCCGGAGAGCCGGAACAGGCCGCCGAGATCCTGCACGAACAGCGGCACCTCCTCCTCCGAGGAGGAACCGCCCCCTTCCAGCATCAGGTTGAGGCTGTGCCGCCCCCATGACCAGGGCTTGATCATCGCCATGTGGTAGTTGAGCCCCTCGGTGTTCTCCGTCGGCTCGCCGGTCGGCTCTATCTTGATGTGGGAGTAGCCCCCCTTGATGTCCCAGTAGACCCCCGCGTAGGGGAAGTAACGACTGTCGAGGGTGTCGTGTTCGAAGCGAATGTAGGGCCCCCAGGCGGTGGCATCTGCGTTCGCGTCGGACAGGTTCTGGACATCGACGCCGCCCACCTGGCCTTCCAGCCCCAGGGACAATCTGCTCCAGGGCTGGCGGTTCCAGCCGACGGCGAGATCCATGCTGGTGAAGCTGTACTCGGAGTCCAGATAACGGACCCCGGACGATTTGACATCCTCCTCCGGGAAGAAGACCCGACGCTGGGTCTTGTCATAGGCCAGGCTCGCCTCCCCATAGAAGGTCTGGGAAGGCTCGAGCGGCGTGTAGAAGTCGGTCTTGAGGTGCTTGGCCGTGCCGAGCGACGCCTCGGTGAGCCACTCGGCGCCCCAGTCGTTGACGTTGGTCAGGGTATAGGACATGCCGACGTTGTAGTTGGAGCTGCTCTCGAAGTCATCGGAGAAGCCGAGCTGGAAGTTGAGATAGCCCGGGCCCCAGTTCTTCTCGCTGGCATCCACCACCAGCACGTTCTCGCCGTCCCGCTCCTCCACCTCGTAGGTGATGCGGTCGAACGACTCCAGGGCGTAGAGGCGACGGATCCCGGCCTCCAGGCTCTCATAGGTCTGCACCTTGTCCGGGCGCACCTTGAGCATGGCCCGCACCGTCTCGTCGGAGAGGCGCGACTTGTTGAGGATCTCCACCTTGTCGATGTAGTAGGCCGGCTGCCCGCTGCGCTCGGCGCGGCGGCTCAGCTTCTTGTTGCGGTAATCCGCGTAAGCGTCGGGGGAGAGCGACAGGGCATCAAGCTGGGCAGAAGCGCGGTCGGCCACCGCCTCCCCCTGCTTGATCCCCTCCGGCATGCGGGCAAAGTCGGCGATCCCCATGTCACCGAACTCAGGACTGAGCAGCACATCCTTTGGCCCCAGCAGCGCCTTCTGCTTCTCGGTGCCGACCTGGGTCATGTAGGTGGTGAGCTGGTCTATCATGGCCAGCCCGGATTTGAGCGACTCCCGGGTGCGCAGCTTGGCACCTATGTCCACCGCTATCACCACGTCGGCCCCCATGGCTTTAGCCACGTCCACCGGCATGTTGTTGACTGTGCCACCGTCGGCCAGGATGTGCCCCTCCCACTCCACGGGCTTGAGGGCACCTGGGATGGACATGGAGGCCTGCATCGCCTTGGCCAGGCTGCCACTGTCCAGCACGAAGGGGGTCACCGTCTCCATGTCGGTGGCCACGGCGCGGTAGGGAATGGGCAGATCGTCGAAGCTCTTCTGCGCCGGCAGGTTGGAGGTGGCATGGCGCAGCAGGCTGGCCATGGATTGGCCCTGGAAGAAGCCGTCAGGCAACTGGGTGGAATCCCCGTTGACCCCGATGTCGGTGCGCAGCTGGTACTTCTCGCTCTGCTGCTTCTTGCGCAGGGAGAGCTCGTCACGACCGACCTTGTCCTGATAACCCTTGTTCCAGTCGATGGCGAGGGTCATGCGCTCCACCTCCTCGGCACTGAGCCCCATGGCGTACATGCCCGCCACATAGGATCCCATGCTGGTGCCGACGACGATGTCGACCGGGATCCGCTTCTCTTCCAGCACCTTGAGCACCCCTATGTGGGCCGCCCCCTTGGCGCCGCCGCCGCTCAGCACCAAGGCTATCCTGGGTCTCTCCGCCTTGCCTTCGCCGCCGTGCACCCTGGCCTTGGGCCCGGTGTCACTGGCCTGGGCTATCCCCGCCAATGGCAGGGTTGCCAGCAGAAGCATTAGCAAATGGGTCCATCCCCGATGAAAGATGCGCATATGAGTGTCCATTGATCCGTGCGAGTCGAGCGAGCAGCCCGCCGACATGAGTGCTGCCAACTATAAGTTCCAGAACTTTAACTGCAAGCGCCCCTGCTGGCGAGATGTCATCACCCCCCGGGGCCCCAGAGCCAGGGATAACTGGCGCCAATCCAGTCCCGGCCTGATGTGAGCGCAAACGTTAATCGGCAATAATCGCCGCCACCACCTCAAGAGCGCGCCAGATCAGCCGTTAATATGTACTCAACCTTAGGCCCACACCCCGAGTCACCCTTATGTTCGCAAGCCTGACACTCAAACAGAAAATTCTGGCCACCGTCATCCTCGCCGTGGCTCTCTCCTGCCTGCTGGTGGGCTACTTCAGCCAGCGCTCGGCCCAGCAGCTGATCGAGACCCGCATGTTCGAGCAGGAGCTGCCCAACCTGACCCAGCGCATCGGCAAGGAGATCGAGAAGGATCTCACCTCGGTCGCGAGCGCCGCCAGACAGCTGGCCAATGACCGCTTCGTGCTGGACTGGGTGGCCCGCGGCATGCCCAAGGAGCAGGAGTCCATCCTCATCGACCAGCTCAAGGACATGACGAGCCAGTATGGCCTGGTCACCGCCTCCTTCGCCGATCGCCAGAGCGCCGCCTACTACAACCAGGAGGGCTTCCTGCGCATCCTGAACCATGAGCAGGACAACTGGTTCTACGACTACACCAAGAGCGGCCAGGACCTGATGCTCAGCATCTTTCGCGAGAGCAATGGCGAGGTGAAGCTGTTCGTCAACTTCCAGCAGCTCGACGGGCGCGGCCTGGCCGGGCTTGCCAAGTCTCTCGACAGCATGGTCAGCATGCTCGCCAACTTCCGCATCGGCGACAGCGGCTTCGTCTTCATGACAGATGGCAGCGGCAAGGTGAAGCTGCACCCGGACGCCGCCCGCATCGACAGAGACAGCCTGAGTCAGCTGGCAGGCCCGGGCGCCGGCGCGCTGATGACCAAGCAGCCCTTTGCCGCCACCCACGCCGAAATAGATGGCCAGCCCGTGGTGCTCGCCACCAGCTATATTCCCCTGCTCGACTGGTATCTGGTGGCCCAGGTGCCGGAAGCCGAGATCTATGCCGAGCTGGACAAGGCGCGGCTGCACATAGTGCTGGTGAGCCTGCTCATCGCCGTCGGCATGGGGCTGCTTGGCGTCCTGCTGGCTGGCTCCGTCAGTCGCCCCCTCAACGAACTGGCTCGCCTGTTCCGGGAACTGGGCAGTGGCGACGGGGATCTGACCCAACGCCTCAAGGTGGAAGGACGGGACGAACTGAGCCAGGTCGCCACCGGCTTCAACAACTTCGTCGCCAAGATCCACGGCTCCATCGAGCAGGTGGCGAGCAACTCCCGCCAGCTCGCCGCCACCGCCAACGAGGTGGCCGCCAAGGCCCAGCTGACCCAGCACAACTGTACCGCCCAGCGGGATCGCACCGTCCAGGTCGCCACCGCCATCCACGAGATGGGCGCCACCGTCAGCGAGATCGCCGGCAATGCGTCGCTAGCCGCCGACGTGGCCAGGCAGGCCAACGATCAGGCCGATGCGGGTGCGGTCGTGGTGGCGCAGGCCCGCCACGGCATCGTCGGCCTCTCCGGTGAAATCGAGCAGGTGGCCGGGGTCATCGAATCCCTGGCGAGCCAGACCGACTCCATCGGCAGCATACTCGACACCATCCGCAGCATCTCGGAGCAGACCAACCTGCTGGCGCTCAACGCCGCCATCGAGGCAGCCCGCGCCGGTGAACAGGGCCGCGGCTTCGCCGTGGTGGCCGACGAGGTGCGCAACCTCGCCAGCCGCTCCGCCGCCTCCACCGCCGAGATCCAGGGCATGATCAACCGCCTCCAGGAGCAGAGCGCCCGCGCCGTCAGCGCCATGGCCCAAGGCCGCAACCAGAGTCTGGAGGTGGTCACCCAGGCGGATGCCGCCAACGGGGCGCTCGGTCAGATCACCGCCCACATCACCCAGATCAGCGACATGAACATCCAGGTCGCCACCGCCACCGAGGAGCAATCCAGCGTGGTGGGCGAGATCAACCGCAACGTGGAGGACATCAACCAGCTCACCATGGAGACAGCCGACATAGCCCACCAGCTGACCGCGTCCAGCCGCAGTCTGCAGCAGCTCTCCGGCGAGCTCGACAAGCTGGTCGGCAACTTCCGCCTGTAATCTTCCAGCGCCTCTTTCTGACCCATACAAGGGCGCTGCGGCGCCCTTCGTCATAACCACGGCAAGCCATGACGCACGGGCTTTGCGCCGTATCCAACCGCCCTGCCACATACCTCATAATCAGGAAAACGAGAGGAGGTGTTATGGGCAAGCTGGTAGTGATGATAGTGCTGGGCGGGCTGCTCGCTGCCTGCAGCAGCGGGCCGGTGCGAGTGCACGGCGCCGATGTGAGCGTGGACGATACCCGGATCCGGGTCAGCGACGGGGATCGCGGGGGCTACGGCACCTTCTGTCCACCGGGACAGGCCAAGAAGGGGCGCTGCTGAACGGCCACCTGATCCTGGAAAAACAAAAAGCCGCTCATTCGAGCGGCTTTTTCATCTTGGCGGAGAGAAGATACTTACTTCTTCTTCTTGGCCTTGGCGTTCGGCAGGTCGGTGATGGAACCTTCGAACACTTCGGCTGCCAGGCCCACGGACTCGTGCAGAGTCGGGTGAGCGTGGATGGTCAGCGCCAGATCTTCGGCGTCGGCACCCATCTCTATGGCCAGACCGATCTCGCCCAGCAGCTCACCACCGTTGGTACCGACGATGGCACCACCGATGACGCGGTTGCTGTCCTTGTCGAAGATCAGCTTGGTCATGCCGTCGGCGCAATCGGAGGCAATGGCGCGGCCGGAAGCAGCCCAGGGGAAGGTGGCGACTTCGAAGTTCAGGCCCTGTTGCTTGGCTTCCTTCTCAGTCAGACCGACCCAAGCCATCTCTGGCTCTGTGTAGGCGATGGACGGGATCACTTTCGGGTCGAAGTAGTGCTTCTTGCCGGCGATGACTTCGGCCGCCACGTGGCCTTCGTGCACACCCTTGTGAGCCAGCATCGGCTGACCGACGATGTCACCGATGGCGTGGATGTGAGCCACGTTGGTACGCAGCTGCTTGTCCACTTCGATGAAACCGCGCTCGTTGACGGCAACACCGGCTTTCTCGGCGTCCATCAGCTTGCCGTTCGGCACACGACCGACAGCGACCAGCACGTTGTCGTAGCGAACCGGCTCGGCCGGGGCGTGCTTGCCTTCGTAGGAGACGTACAGGCCGTCTTCACGGGCTTCAACTGCGGTGACCTTGGTCTCCAGCATGATGTTGAATTTCTTGGCAACGCGCTTGGTGTAGATCTTGACGATGTCTTTGTCCGCAGCCGGTACCAGCTGATCGGCAAATTCCACTACGTCGATCTCGGAACCCAGGGAGGAGTAAACGGTACCCATCTCCAGGCCGATGATGCCGCCGCCGATAACCAGCAGCTTGCCCGGTACTGTGGTCAGTTCCAGCGCATCGGTTGAATCCCAGACGCGGGGGTCATCGTGGGGGATGAAGGGCAGCTTCACCGGACGGGAACCGGCCGCGATGATGGCGTTGTCGAAGGTCACTGTGGTCTTGCCGTCGGCGCCTTCCACTTCGAGGGTGTTCGGGCCGGTGAACTTGCCGAAGCCGTTCACAACCTGGACTTTACGCATCTTGGCCATGCCGGCCAGACCGCCAGTCAGCTGGTTGATGACCTTCTC
This sequence comes from Aeromonas ichthyocola, assembly GCF_046087985.1. NCBI lineage: Bacteria > Pseudomonadati > Pseudomonadota > Gammaproteobacteria > Aeromonadales > Aeromonadaceae > Aeromonas > Aeromonas ichthyocola. Next base: position 197,648 of record NZ_JBJSWH010000004.1, on the reverse strand, counting down.
TTTCCACAGACGCACCTTGTCGATGTCGGTCTGCGGGGCACCGAAGACGATGCCGTGCTCGGCCAGCGCCTTGGCTTCTTCGATCACTTTGGCAACGTGCAGCAGCGCCTTGGAGGGGATGCAGCCCACGTTCAGGCAGACGCCACCCAGGGTGGAGTAGCGCTCGACGATAACGGTATCCAGACCCAGATCGGCGGCACGGAAAGCAGCGGAATAACCGGCAGGGCCAGCACCCAGTACTACGACCTGAGTTTTGATTTCTTTACTCATCATGACCTCTTTGTCGTTCTATATCCCCGGACAGCACAGTCTTATGCCAAAGAAGGCGGCTGCAGCCGTGAAAAAAACGGGGCAAGTTTATAATTTTGTTAATGAAATGAGAAGTGAAAAGGGCGAGCTCTGTGCTCGCCCTCTCATTTACATTTACAGAACCAGTCGACGAATGTCGGACAGCACACCACTCAGGGTGGTGACGAAGCGAGCACCGTCGGCGCCGTCGATGACGCGGTGGTCATAGCTCAGTGCCAGCGGCAGCATCAGACGCGGCACGAACTCCTTGCCGTTCCACTTCGGCTTCATCTCGGACTTGGAAACGCCCAGGATGGCCACTTCCGGCGCGTTGACGATCGGGGTAAAGCTGGTACCGCCGATGCCACCCAGGCTGGAGATGGTGAAGCAACCGCCCTGCATGTCGGCAGCGGTCAGCTTGCCGGCACGGGCCTTCTTGGAGATCTCGGCCAGATCGCGGGACAGCTCATAGATGCCCTTCTTGTTGACGTCGCGAACGACCGGTACGACCAGGCCCCCCGGAGTGTCAACCGCCACACCGATGTGGATGTACTTCTTCATGATCAGCTTGCTGCCGTCTTCGGACAGGGCGCTGCAGAAGCGCGGGTGCGCTTCCAGGGCCTTGGCGGCGGCTTTCAGGATGAACACCAGCGGGGTGATCTTCACATCCAGCTTCTGCTTCTCGGCCAGCATGTTCTGCTCTTTGCGGAAGGCTTCCAGATCCGTGGTATCGGCTTCGTCGAACTGGGTGACATGAGGGATCATGGCCCAGTTGCGGTGCAGGGCAGGACCGGAGATCTTCTGGATCCGGGTCAGTTCCAGCTCTTCGACCGGACCGAACTTGCTGAAGTCTACCTTCGGCCATGGCAGCACGTTCATGCCGTTGCCATTACCGGTACCGGCAGCAGGAGCGGACTCGGCGCGCTTGACCGCATCCTTCACGTAAGCCTGCACGTCTTCTTTGACGATGCGGCCCTTGCGACCGGAGGCCTTCACCTTGGCCAGGTTGACGCCGAACTCGCGAGCCAGACGGCGAACCGCCGGGGAGGCGTGAACATAGGCATCGTTGGCAACGAAGTCGGAGGCAGCGGCAGCTGGGGCAGCGGCCTGAGCAACCGGGGCGGCAGGTGCAGCAGCAACGGGTGCAGCAGCCTGGGCAACCGGGGCGGCGGCAGGGGCAGCACCAGCGACTTCAAACACCATGATCAGGGAACCGGTGGAGACCTTGTCACCGGCCTTCACCTTGATCTCCTTGACCACACCGGCGAACGGTGCAGGGACTTCCATGGAAGCCTTGTCACCTTCCACGGCGATCAGGGACTGGTCGGCTTCGACCTTGTCACCCACGGCGACCATGATCTCGGTCACTTCCACTTCGTCGCCGCCGATGTCAGGTACGTTGACCTCTTTGGCAGCGGCGGCAACCGGGGCAGCAGCCACGGGAGCGGCGGCTTGAGCCGGAGCAGCCACAGCAGCAGGCGCAGCGCCAGCTACTTCGAATACCATCACCAGGGAACCGGTAGAGACCTTGGCGCCGGCGGCGACCTTGATCTCGACCACGCGGCCCGCGAACGGCGCCGGCACTTCCATGGAGGCCTTGTCACCTTCCACGGCGATGATGGACTGGTCGGCTTCAACCATGTCGCCCACGGCAACCATGATTTCGGTCACTTCGACTTCGTCGTCACCTATGTCAGGTACGTGCACGTCTTTGGCAGCGGCAGCAACAGGGGCAGCCGGTGCGGCGGCAACCGGAGCGGCAGCCTGAGCCGGAGCGGCGGCGGCAGCGCCTTCCGCTTCGAAGATCATGATCTGGGAACCGGTGGCAACCTTGTCGCCCACCTTGATCAGGATCTCTTTGACGATACCCGCGGCCGGAGCCGGGACTTCCATGGAGGCCTTGTCACCTTCCACGGCAATCAGGGACTGGTCGAGCTCGACCTTGTCACCCACGGCGACCATGATCTCGGTCACTTCAACTTCATCGGCACCGATATCCGGCACCATAATCTGTTTGGACATTGTGCTTTATCCTCTTACGCGTACGTTTATCGCGTTAACCTTGGCAAGAGCAGGTTCCGGCTCGTTGTTTCCGTCCGGACCCTGTGTGTCCTCTTACCCTTATGTCGCATTAACCTGGGCAAGGCCCTGTCCGGCACGCAAGTCCGGACAGGGCGCTCAATCCTCTTACGCGTACAGCGGGTTAACCTTGTCGGCATCGATGCCGTACTTGGCGATGGCGTCGGCCACAACCTGCTTGTCAATCTCGCCGCGCTTGGCCAGTTCGGTCAGGGCAGCGACAACGACATAGAACTCGTTCACTTCGAAGTGACGACGCAGGTTGGCACGGCTGTCGGAACGGCCATAACCATCGGTACCCAGTACACGGTAGTTCTCGGTCGGCACGAAGGCACGCACCTGCTCGGCGAAGGACTTCATGTAGTCAGTCGCGGCGATAGTGGCTTCGGAACCCAGTACCGAGGTGATGTAGGGCACACGGGCGGCCGCGGTCGGGTGCAGCATGTTCCAGCGATCGGCGTCCTGACCATCACGAGCCAGCTCGTTGAAGGAGGTCACGCTGAACACGTCGGAACCCACGCCGTATTCGCTGGCCAGGATCTGGGCGGCGGTACGGACGTGGCCCAGGATGGAGCCACAACCCAGCAGTTGTACCTTGGCCTTGCTACCGGCCACGGACTCCAGCTTGTAGATACCCTTGCGGATACCTTCCTCGGCGCCTTCCGGCATGGCCGGCATCGCATAATTTTCATTGAGAGTGGTGATGTAGTAGAAGACGTTCTCCGGCTTCTCACCGTACATGCGACGCAGACCGTCCTGCACGATCACAGCTACTTCATAGGCGTAGGACGGATCGTAGGAGATGCAGTTCGGGATGGTGCCGGCCAGGATGTGGCTGTGACCATCTTCGTGCTGCAGACCTTCACCGTTGAGGGTGGTACGACCTGAGGTCGCGCCCAGCAGGAAGCCACGGGCTTGCTGGTCACCGGCTGCCCACGCCATGTCGCCGATCCGCTGGAAGCCGAACATGGAGTAGTAGATGTAGAACGGGATCATCGGGCAATCGTTGGTGCTGTAAGAGGTCGCAGCAGCCAGCCAGGAGGACATGGCGCCCAGCTCGTTGATGCCGTCTTGCAGAACCTGACCCTGCTTGTCTTCCTTGTAATAGGAGACGATGTCGCGGTCTTGCGGGGTGTACTGCTGACCGTGCGGGCTGTAGATGCCGATCTGACGGAACAGACCTTCCATACCGAAGGTACGGGCTTCGTCGGCCAGGATCGGAACTATGCGCTTGCCGATGGACTTGTCTTTCAGCAGCACGTTCAGGGAACGCACGAACGCCATTGTGGTGGAGATCTCGCGCGCCTGCTCACCCAGCAGCGGGCCGAAGGCATCCAGCGCCGGGATTTCCAGCTTGGTGGTGCTCTCGCGCAGACGGGTCGGTACATAGCCCTTCAGCGCGGCACGGCGAGCGTGCAGGTACTTGTGCTCTTCGGTACCTTCTTCGATCTTCAGGTACGGCAACTCTTCCAGCTGCTCGTCGGTGACCGGCAGGCTGAAACGATCGCGCAGGTGACGAACAGAGCCCAGATCCATCTTCTTGACCTGGTGAGCGATGTTCTTGCCTTCGGCCGCTTCGCCCATGCCATAACCCTTGATGGTCTTGGCCAGGATGACGGTCGGCTTGCCCTTGGTCGCTGCGGCCTTGGAGAAGGCGGCGAACAGTTTACGGGGGTCGTGACCACCGCGGTTCAGGGCGAAGATCTCCTCGTCAGTCATGTCTTTGACCAGGGCGGCAGTTTCCGGATAACGGTTGAAGAACTGCTCACGGACGTAAGCGCCGTCACGGGACTTCATGGTCTGATAGTCACCATCCACGGTTTCGTTCATCAACTGGATCAGCTTGCCGGACGTGTCTTTCTTCAGCAGCTCATCCCACTTGCGACCCCAGATGACCTTGGTGACATCCCAGCCGGCGCCTGCGAACAGACCTTCCAGCTCGTTGATGACCTTGCCGTTGCCGACAACAGGACCGTCCAGACGCTGCAGGTTGCAGTTGACCACGAACACCAGGTTGTCGAGCTTTTCACGCACGGCAACGGTCAGGGCGCCCTTGGCTTCCGGCTCGTCCATCTCGCCGTCACCCAGGAAGGCGTACACGGTCTGCTCGGAGCAATCCTTGATACCACGGTCGGTCAGGTACTTCAGGAAGCGAGCCTGATAGATGGCGGCGATGGGGCCCAGACCCATGGAAACGGTCGGGAACTGCCAGAAGTCCGGCATCAGTTTCGGGTGCGGGTAGGAAGGAATGCCCTTGCCATCCACTTCCTGACGGAAGTTGTCCAGCTGCTCTTCGGTCAGACGACCTTCGGCGAATGCACGGGCGTAGATGCCCGGGGAGATGTGACCCTGGAAGTAGACCAGATCGCCACCGTCCTTCTCGCTGCGAGCGCGGAAGAAGTGGTTGTAGCAGACTTCGTAGATGGTCGCGGAAGAGGCGAAGGAAGACATGTGACCACCGAGGTCCAGGTCTTTCTTGGAGGCGCGCAGCACTATCATCATGGCATTCCAGCGGATGATGGCGCGGATGCGACGTTCCATTTCCAGGTCACCCGGGTAAGCCGGTTCGTCGCTGGCAGGAATGGTGTTGATGTAGTCGCGATTCGCCTTCTCAGCCACGTCAACACCGCTAACGCGTGCCTTCTCAGTAAGCTGTTCAAGGATGAACTGAGCGCGTTGCGGACCCTCTTCACGCAGCAGGGATTCCAGAGAGGCAAGCCACTCCAGCGTTTCTATCGGGTCCACATCGTTCTTCAGGATATCAGACATGGCTGGTTCCTATTTTGTTGTGATTGCACGGCATTGCACGGCGAAGGGCGCAAGCATTCGACAATAGAGCCTTGTGGGATTAGTTATCCTGCTGACGGATCCGACGCATGGATCGCTGGATCCGGCTGTCTTCCCTCTGCATATCCAACAAGGTGTCCTCGATAAAGGCCAGGTGCTCATGACAAGCAGCCCTGGCCCGCTCCGGAGCCCCCGACAGGATAGCCTCGATCAGGCTCGCACGATGGCGACGGATCTTGGCTACCACTCCCGGACGGCGATTCAAAATTTCGTTATTTCGTAAAATGTTCTGTTCGAGCATGGGGCCCATGGCCCGCAGCAAGTGCAGCAGCACCACGTTGTGGGACGCCTCAGCCACTGCCAGATAGAACTGGGTGACGGCGGTCGACTCGACCACCAGCGACCCCTGCTGACCCGCCTCTTCGATGGCGGACTGCGCCAGGCGGATCCGCTCGAAGTCGGCCTCAGTCCCCCGCAGCGCGGCATAGTAGGCACAGATGCCTTCCAGCGCGTGACGAAACTCCAGCAGGTCATACTGGGCTTCCGGGTGGGTACTGAGTAGTTCGAACAGGGGATCGGCGATCCCCTTGCTCAAGGCATTCTGCACATAGGTGCCGCCGCCCTGACGGCGATACAAGAGTCCCCTCGCTTCCAGGCGCTGGATGGCTTCGCGCAGGGAAGGCCGCGACACCTGAAACTGGATGGCAAGTTCCCGCTCGGGGGGCAGCTTCTGCCCCGGCTGCAAGCTGCCTTCCAGAATCATGCTTTCCAGCTCGGCGACGATGGCGTCGGCCAGCTTGGGCTGAGTTATCTTGATATAGGGCATGAGGCTACTTTGTTAAATTGGTATTACCAATTCTATGATTGGGGCGAAAATTAGCAGAGGGCTTGGAAAAAGTCCACCCAAAATATGATCTGCATCAAGAATCAACCCCACCACTTAAGGGGTAAAAGGGGAAACATGATTTAGCTCATAGAAATTGGTCTGACCAATATTTTTGATGGCGCTCACAGATAACATTTGAGCAACAGCAGACAAAAATGGCCTGCCAGAAGGCAAGCCATTGATTTTAAAAACACAAACTAATTTTAATATTTACTTTCAAGTTGAGTAACTGGCGGATAGCGCTCCATTGAAAACTGGCACCGGGATCCGTCTTGCGCCCCGGCGCTATGTCGCAATGGCCGACAATTTTTTCGTGGCCGTAATGGCCGGATAATGACCTGATATGGCTCGAGCGAGCCCAGCCAGCGCCTCGTATTGTGCCTCGGTGTAGGGGGTGCTCGTCGGTCCCTTCCAGCTCGATGCCGATGGAGAAGTCGTTGCACGCCTCCCTCCCCTGCCAGCTCGATACCCCGCATGCCAGGCTCGCGCACCAAACGGCACATATTGCACCAGCTCACCATCGCGGCGGATCAGGCAGTGGGCCGAGACCCGCAGCTGATGGATACCGGCAAAATAGGGGTGAGCGTCGGGGTCGAGCCGCCCCAGAAAGAGATCGTCGATAAAGGGGCCACCAAACTCCCCCGGCGGCAGGCTGATGCCGTGCACCACCAGCAGGGAGATATCGTCCGGCGCGGCCCGTTCGTTGTGATGGGGTGAGGCACCCGACGCGCCTGCTGGCACCAGCCAGCGGATCGATGGAAAATAATGGTTGCGAAGCGAGTTGAGTCATTGTCTACTCGATCTGATAAATGGCGATGGCGCATCTGATTTGTGATGGGCAACAAAGCGACACCAACTCAGGCTGAATCAACGGGAAATTGTGGTTAGGCTGAGCCATCTTCCGCTCGATATGGATGGGATATGCAGCACGACGGCACGCCGCTTCTGGTTGCTGGCCTGGCTCTCTTTGATGGGCCTGCTGACCCTCTATTTTCACTCCCGCTCAACCGCGTGACCGCCAGCGGCGAGCTGCTGCTCAAGGCCGATGCCAGCGGCCACTATCGTCTGGAGGGTGCCATCAACGGTCAGCCGGTGCAACTGCTGCTCGATACCGGCGCCACCCGCATCACCATCCCGCAGCAGGTTGCCGAGCGGCTCGGCCTGACCGCCCGCGGCAGCAGCCAGGTCAATACCGCCGCGGGCAGATCCGGGTCGGCAACGGCACCATCGAAACGCTGGCGATGGGGCCATTGACCCTGTACGATTTGTCCGTCTTTATCAATCCGGCTGCCGACGGGGAGGAGATCCTGGTGGGCATGAATGCCCTGGGTCGGCTGGAATTACGTCAGAAAGACAGGCAGTTGCTTCTCAGACCCTTGCAGGAATAAGGCATGTTACAACAGGACATCAGCCGCGCCGTGCGCGCCGCACTACTCGAAGACTTGGGCGATGCCCTCACCGCACTGGATCAACCGGATGCCAGCGCCGATATCACAGCCCAGTTGATCCCGGCCGATCGCATCTCGACGGCGCGCGTCATCACCCGCGAGGCCGGCGTATTCTGCGGTCAGCCCTGGGTCGACGAGGTGTTTGCCCAGCTCGGCGGCGAGGTCAAGGTGGAATGGAAGGTTCAGGATGGCGAGCGCCTCTCCCCCAATCAGGAGCTGTTCCGCCTCCACGGCCCGGCCCGGGCGCTGCTGACCGGCGAGCGTAATGCCCTGAACTTCGTGCAGACCCTATCCGGGGTCGCCACCCTGACCGCCCGTTACGTGGCCGAGCTGGAGGGGACAGAGTGTCGCCTGCTCGACACCCGCAAGACCCTGCCCGGCCTGCGTAGCGCCCAGAAATATGCCGTCACCTGCGGCGGCGGCAAGAATCACCGCATCGGCCTGTTTGATGCCTACCTCATCAAGGAGAACCACATCCTCGCCTGCGGCGGCATAAGCGAAGCCATCACAGAAGCGCGCCGCCTCAACCCGGGCAAACCGGTGGAAGTGGAGGTGGAGTCCCTGGCCGAATTGGAGCAGGCGCTGACCGCCCAGGCTGACATCGTGATGCTGGACAACTTCGATGTGCCCATGATGAAGGAAGCCGTGCGTCTGAATCAGGGGCGCGCCAGGCTGGAGGTCTCCGGCAACGTCACTCTGGATACCTCTGGCTGAATTTGCCGCCACCGGCGTCGATTTTATCTCGGTCGGGGCACTGACCAAGCATGTGCGGGCGCTGGATCTCTCCATGCGCTTTATCCAGCAGTGAGCGATTCACCCCGCAGGCCTGAGCAAATACTATAACCGGATAAACACTTGCAAAAGGCGCCATCGGCGCCTTTTCTTTATGCAGGATCCCTCAGCAAAGGAGTGTGATGATGGGCCCGCCAGTAAAAAAGAGTCATAGAAGCCACTTATTTTATGATTTATATCAATTTTCGGTAAATGACAGAAAGTGGTTAACAAAGGCCCCGCAATCTCTGTTGCCACCCCTGACAGCTCGGATAAGATACTGACGTGCGGACGATTTCCACCGGCACTTCCCAGGAACCAAGGATAAAAGGATATTTGATGAATGAAGAAACAATCAGGGTTTACCCTTATCGAACTGATGATCGTGGTCGCGATCGTGGCCATTCTGGCGGCCATAGCACTGCCGGCTTATCAGAACTACACCAAAAAGCTAAATTTACTGAAGTGTAACAGCGGCTGGTGGAGTAAAAACAGCCTAGAAATTTGCGTACAGACAACAGGTGCAGCCGGGAGTACATTTGATGCCACGGTCAATGGTGTGCTGCCAATTGCTACAGCAGGTACACATTTCAATCTGGCACACTCCAGCAAATGGGTGCAACAGCAACCAGCCACTGTTGCTGTATTACCGCAACCGGTACAGAAGCTGGTTTAAACAAGTGCTTCACCCGTTACATAACCTTCGTTCTCACCGGCACTGTTGAAACTGGCGCAAAAACATGGGCTCGTAATACTGGAACTGCGAAACACTGCCTCTGCTAATCAATGACCTCTAGCCCCAATAGCGGCCTGGCGAACAGCCTGGCCGCCTCTTCTCTCCTCAGCGAGCCGGACTCACAGCGATATCTGAGCCAGGCCAGGGCGCAGCGCAAGCCCTTTGTCACCTTCCTGATCGAGAACGACATACTCGACAGCAAGGCGCTGGCGGATTTTTGCGAGCTGGAATATGGGGTACCTCTACTGGATCTTGCAGCCTTCGATCTCTCCGAGATCCCGCAGAAGTACCTCAATCAGAAGCTTATCGAGAAACATCATGTGCTGCCCATCTACACCCAGGGCCACACTCTCTATATCGCCATGTCGGACCCGACCAATGTGTCGGCCCTGGAGGATTTCGGCTTCAGCTTCGGCCTGCACACGGAAGCCTTGCTGGTCGAGGAGAGCAAGCTCACCGCCGCCCTCGGCAAGCTGATGGACACCGAGCAGGACACCCTCGGCATGGAGGATATCGACGAGGCCGAGATCTCCGAACTCGAGGTCTCTGACGAGAACAGCCGGCTCGACGAAAGCGTCAATACCGCCGATGACGATGCCCCCATCGTCAAGTACATCAACAAGATCCTGATGGATGCCATCAAGCGCGGCGCCTCCGACCTGCACTTCGAGCCCTACGAGTTCAAGTATCGGGTGCGCTTTCGCATCGATGGCATTCTGCATGAAATCGCCACCCCGCCGGTCAACCTCTCCAACCGCTTCTCCGCCCGCCTCAAGGTGATGGCGCGGCTCGATATCGCCGAGCGGCGGCTGCCGCAGGATGGCCGCATCAAGTTGAAGCTGTCGCGCAACAAGTCGATGGATATGCGGGTCAACACCCTGCCCACCATGTGGGGGGAGAAGATCGTTATCCGTCTGCTCGACTCCTCGGCGGCACGCCTCAATATCGATCAGCTCGGCTTCGACGATCGCCAGAAGGCGCAATATCTGCATGCGCTCTCCAAGCCACAGGGCATGATACTGGTCACGGGCCCCACGGGGTCGGGCAAGACGGTGTCGCTCTATACAGGTCTCAACATCCTCAATACCAGCGAGGTCAACATCTCCACCGCCGAGGATCCGGTGGAGATCAACCTGCCCGGCGTCAACCAGGTGCAGATCAATCCCAAGGCGGGGCTCACCTTCGCCAGCGCCCTGCGCTCCTTCCTGCGCCAGGATCCCGACATCGTCATGGTGGGGGAGATCCGGGATCTGGAAACCGCCGAGATTGCCATCAAAGCCGCCCAGACCGGTCACCTTGTGCTGTCGACCCTGCACACCAACTCGGCGGCCGAGACCCTGACCCGGATGATGAACATGGGGGTCCCCGCCTTCAACATCGCCTCCTCGGTGACCCTTATCATGGCCCAGCGTCTCGCCCGCAAGCTGTGCGATCACTGCAAGGCCCCTGAGGTGGTGCCCGACGCAGAACTGCAGGAGCTGGGCTTTACCCAGCAGCAGCTGGCCGCCGGACTGCGACTGTTCAAGCCGGTCGGCTGCAAGGAGTGTTCGGGAGGCTACAGAGGACGGGTCGGCATCTATGAAATCATGCTGATGTCGGACAACATCGCCAAGCTGATCATGCAGGGAGCGAACTCGCTGCAAATCGCAGCCATAGCCCAGAAGGAGGGCATGCGCACCCTGCGCACCTCCGGCCTGGAGAAGGCCCGCCTGGGGGTCAGCAGCCTGGCCGAGATCAACAGGATCACCACGAACTGAATACGCAGTGTTCGAGTCATCAAGCCGGGTGAGGCCCATGCAGTCACCCTTTTGATGTTCTTCAAGCCAAGATGAGCCGGACAGGCAACACCCTCATCCGGCCACCGTCGCCCAATTGCAGGATGCAGTGATGGCAACATTAGCTCAAAAACAGAATGCACCAAAAAAGGTCTTCTCCTTCCGCTGGCACGGCGTCAATCGCAAGGGACAAAAGGTTTCCGGTGAGCTGCAGGCCGACAGCATCACGACCGTCAAGGCGGAGCTGCGCAAGCAGGGCGTCAATGTCACCAGGGTCAGCAAGCAGGGTCAGGGGATGTTTTCCAAGGGCGGCGCCAGGATCAAGCCGATGGACATCGCCGTCATCTCCCGCCAGATCACCACCATGCTCTCCGCCGGTGTGCCGCTGGTGCAGAGCCTGCAGATCATCGCCCGCGGCCACGAGAAGGCGGCGGTACGCGAGCTTATCGGCCAGATCGCCGCCGATGTGGAGACAGGTACTCCCCTGTCGGATGCGCTGCGCCGCCATCCCCGCCACTTTGATGCCCTCTACTGTGATCTGGTGGAGGCGGGGGAGCAGTCAGGCGCGCTGGAAACCATCTACGACCGGATCGCCATCTATCGCGAGAAGAGCGAGGCGCTCAAATCCAAGATCAAGAAGGCCATGTTCTATCCCGCCATGGTCATCCTGGTCGCCATCATAGTGACCTCCATACTGTTGCTGTTCGTCATCCCCCAGTTCGAAGAGATCTTCAAGAGCTTCGGGGCCGAGCTGCCTGTCTTCACCCGATTCATCATTGCCATCTCCCGTTTCATGCAGGATTGGTGGTACGCCATCTTCGGCGGCATAGCCCTGACAGTGTTCCTCTATGTGCGCGCCTGGCGCAGCTCCCAGAAGGTACGTGACAACACCGACAAGTTCATCCTCTCCATTCCGGTCGTTGGCAACATACTGCACAAGGCGGCCATGGCCCGTTTCGCCCGCACCCTCTCCACCACCTTCTCCGCCGGTATTCCCCTGGTGGATGCCCTGGTCTCCGCTGCCGGGGCCTCGGGCAACTATGTCTATCGCACGGCTACCCTGGCCATTCGCAACGAAGTCGTGGCTGGCATGCAGATCAACGTCGCCATGCGCACCGTGGATCTGTTCCCCGACATGGTGATCCAGATGGTGATGATAGGTGAAGAGTCCGGCGCCATCGACGACATGCTCTCCAAGGTCGCCGCCATCTTCGAGCAGGAGGTGGACGACATGGTCGATGGTCTCACCAGCCTGCTCGAGCCCATCATAATGGTGGTGCTGGGGGTGCTGGTCGGCGGCATGGTCGTCGCCATGTACCTCCCCATCTTCAAGCTGGGCTCTGTGATACACTGAGCCCCTTCGGCAGAGCGACCAGCAAGCATGGCTCGTTCTGGTCCTCTGCCATCCTGATTCTCAACGCAAGCGGTTGATTTATGGTGCCTCTGATCGAACTGGCCCAGGGCCTGCCCTGGCTCTATCTCTCCCTAGTTTTTCTCTTTTCCCTGATGGTTGGCAGCTTCCTCAACGTGGTGATCCATCGCCTGCCCATCATGCTGGAGCGGGAGTGGCAGGCCGAATACAGTGACTACTTCGGCAGCGAAGTGGCCACCTCCCCCGCCGAACCCTACAACCTGATGGTGCCGCGCTCCCGCTGCCCGCACTGCGATCACCCCATAGGCGCGCTGGAGAACATACCCTTGCTAAGCTGGCTCTGGCTCAAGGGGCGCTGCCGGCAATGCAAGGCGCCTATCTCGGCCCGCTATCCCCTGGTCGAGCTGCTGACAGCCCTGTTGTCGGTCGCCGTCGCCGCGACCCTGGCTCCGGGATGGGGCGCCCTGGCCGCGCTCCTGCTGACCTGGGTACTGGTGGCCCTCACCTTCATCGATCTGGACAAGATGTTGCTGCCGGACCAACTCACACTGCCGCTGCTGTGGGGCGGTCTGCTGTTCAATCTGGCGGGGGGCTTAGTGCCGCTGGCCGATGCGGTGATCGGTGCCATGGCCGGCTATCTGGTGCTCTGGAGCCTCTACTGGGCGTTCAAGCTGCTGACCGGCAAGGAGGGGATGGGCTATGGCGACTTCAAGCTGCTGGCGGCGCTCGGTGCCTGGCTGGGCTGGCAGGCGCTGCCCATAGTGCTGCTGCTCTCGTCACTGGTCGGCGCCATCATCGGCATAGGGCTCATACTGCTGCGCAACCATCATCAGGGCAAACCCATCCCCTTTGGCCCCTATCTCGCCATCGCGGGCTGGATAGCGCTGCTGTGGGGGGATAACATCACCCGCTGGTATCTGGACATCGTTCTCTAGCAAGGGGATCACAAATCTATGTATGTGGTAGCCATCACCGGCGGTATAGGCAGCGGCAAGACGACCGTCGCCAACCAGTTTGCGGCCCTGGGGATAGATGTGGTCGATGCCGACCTGATTGCCCGCGAAGTGGTGGAGCCCGGCACCCCAGCACTGACCGCCATCGCCAGCCATTTTGGTCCCGGCATCCTGGATGAACAGGAGCGACTGGACAGGCGGGCCCTGCGCGAGCGGATCTTCAGCGATCCGGCGGCCAAGTCCTGGCTCAATGCCCTGCTCCACCCGATCATCCGCAGCGAAATGCTGCGTCAATGCGCAGCAGCCAGCTCCCCCTACTGCCTGCTGGTGGTGCCCTTGCTGGTGGAAAACCGGCTCACCGAGCTGGCCGATAGAGTGCTGGTCATCGACGTGGATGAGGCGACCCAGATCGAGCGAACCTGTCGCCGGGACGGGGTCAGCCTAGAGCAGGCCCAGGCCATACTGGCATCCCAGGCGAGCCGCAGCGAGCGTCTGGCGATGGCCGATGACGTGCTGGACAACCAGAGTGGCACGACTGAGACCATACGGGAGCGAATTTTAGCGCTGCACGAGACATATCTGGCATTTGCCTCTCAACAAGCCCCCCAAGTGTGAGTACACTAGGCCGGTTTATGGCTGGCCAGGATTAGGCATGATTTACGATTTTCCCCTCAACGAAAAAAGCCGGACCTATCTTCGTCTGGAGTCCCTGTTTTCCCAGATCCGCGACAATCTGGAGAGTGACCAGTCCTGGGCACACATCGCCTTCTTCAAGGGGTTGTTCGATTTGCAGGAGTTGCTGGAGCGCGGTGATCTGCGCGCCGATCTGATCAAGGATCTGGAGCGTCTCGGCCAGCGTCTGAGCCATTGGGCCAGCCTGCCGGACGTTGACCTCGAGCAGATCCAGCGGATGCAGCAGGAGAGCACCCAGCTTTCCCGCAGCCTGCTCAACTCCCCTCGCCCGGGCGCCCGCCTGAAAGAGGATCGTCTGCTCGGCTCCATCCGCCAGCGCTTCTCCATTCCAGGTGGCCTGTGCGCCTTCGACGTGCCACAACTGCACCACTGGCTGGTGACACCGGCCGTGGCTCGCCATCAACAGATGCAGCAATGGCTCAGCGACATCAACCTGCTGATGAACGCCATCTCCCTGCTGCTGCGGCTGTGGCGTGAATCGGGCCACTTCAGCGATCAGGTTGCTACCAACGGCTTCTTCCAGGATACCGCCGAGGGGGCCGAGTTGATCCGCATCCGTCTGATCGGCTCCCAGTCCTGCTACCCGACCCTGAGCGGCCACAAGAACCGCTTCGCCCTGCGTTTTCTGCCCACCGCAGAACAACCGATTGGCGATGTGCCTTTCCAGCTCGCCTGCTGCTAAGGAGCGCCCATGGTAACCAAGGTAAAATGTCCGACCTGCCAGACTGAACTGGAGTGGGGTCCCCAGAGCCCGTTTCGTCCCTTCTGCAGCAAGCGCTGCCAGCTGATCGATCTCGGCGAGTGGGCCGATGAAGAGAAGCGGATCCCGGGGGAGATCAATCCGGATCTGCTGCCGGATCCGGAAGAGGGCGACCAGTGGCTATAAGCCCTGGCGGTTTCGCCTCTGCAAAATGAAAAAAGGGCCGATTGGCCCTTGTTTCATTTTCTCTTGCGACCGGCTCACGCCAGCGCGGCCTGCAGCCGCGCCACTATGGGGCCATTGGCATCGGGGAACTGGTAGTTGTGCAGCTCTGCCAGCGGCACCCAGCGGCACTCCTGCCCTTCCTTGCCAAAGGGCTCGCCCAGGAAGCGGGTCACCTTCCAGATATCCAGCAGCACCTGCTTGTCCGGATAGTCGTGGTGCAGCTCCATGAAGGGGGCGCAATCCTGCACCCGGATGCCTATCTCCTCCCACAGCTCCCGATCCAGCGCGGTGAGCAGGTCTTCCCCCGACTCCACCTTGCCCCCGGGAAACTCCCAGCGATCACCCTGATGGCGATCGGAGGAGCGCTTGGCGATGAAGATATCGCCCCGTTCATTCTCGATGACGCCGACCGCCACCCAGATCCGCTTTTTCTGTTCCATCTTGTTACCTTTGCACTCAATGCCTGATCGGGTTGCTCTATGACCCCAACACCCGGCTGGGTGAGCTGCCGATGATGCCTAACATCCGATTTCACGTCGCCATCTGACAAAAACAAGGCGGGCACCGGGCCCGCCTTGTCATGGCATCACGTCAATCAGGTCAACTGACCGTGACAATGCTTGTACTTCTTGCCGGATCCGCAAGGGCAGGGATCGTTACGACCGACCTTCTGCTCGTCGCGCACGAAGGTCACCGGTGCCGCGTCGGCCTGGGTCTCTTCGTCGGCCAGCTGATTCTCGGCGGCGGCATGGGTATAGGTGCGGGGAGCCGCTTCCGCCTGCTGGCGCTGCTGCTCTTCCATCGCCTCCACGTCGCGCTCCTGTACCTGAACCCGGCTCAGGATGCTGACCACGTCGCGCTTGAGGGTTTCCAGCATCTGGGTGAACAGATCGAAGGACTCGCGCTTGTACTCCTGCTTGGGGTTCTTCTGGGCGTAGCCGCGCAGATGAATGCCCTGGCGCAGGTGATCCATGGCCGCCAGATGTTCCTTCCAGAGGCCATCCAGGGTCTGCAGCATCACCGCCTTCTCGAAGTTGCGCAGCACATCGACGCCGACCAGTTCCTGCTTGTGGGCATAGAGCTTGGTGGCCTCTTCCAGGATGCGTTCGCGCAGCTTCTCTTCATACAGCTTGTCATCTTCCGCTAGCCACTGCTGCAGCGGCAGATCCAGCGCGAAATCGGACTTCAGGCGCGCTTCCAGACCCGGCACGTCCCACATCTCTTCCAGGGACTGGGGCGGAATGTACTCGTCGATCACGCTGCCATAGACGTCATCGCGGATGACGTGGATGGTATCGGAGATGTCGTTGGTGTCCAGCAGCTCGTTGCGCTGCTCATAGACCACCTTGCGCTGGTCGTTCGCCACGTCATCGAATTCGAGCAGGTTTTTACGGATGTCGAAGTTGCGACCTTCCACCTTGCGCTGAGCATTCTCGATGGCCTTGGTCACCCAGGGATGCTCGATGGCCTCGCCCTCTTCCATGCCCAGCTTCTTCATCATGCCAGTTACGCGATCGGAGGCGAAGATCCGCATCAGGGTATCTTCCATGGAGAGATAGAAGCGGGAGGAGCCCGGGTCACCCTGACGACCGGAACGGCCGCGCAGCTGGTTGTCGATACGGCGGGATTCGTGGCGCTCGGTACCGATAATGTGCAGGCCGCCAGAGGCCAGCACGGCGTCGTGACGCACCTGCCAGGCCGCTTTCAGCTCGGCAATCTGCTCGCTGGTCGGGTTCTCCAGCGCGGCGATCTCGGCCTGCCAGTTGCCCCCCAGCACTATGTCGGTACCACGACCGGCCATGTTGGTGGCTATGGTGACGGCGCCGGTCTGACCGGCTTGGGCAACGATTTCCGCTTCCATGGCGTGGAACTTGGCGTTCAGCACCTTGTGCGGGATGTTCTCCTTGGTCAGGATGCCGGACAGCAGTTCGGAGTTCTCGATGGAGACGGTACCGACCAGCACCGGCTGACCACGCTCGACACAACCACGGATGTCTTCGACGATGGCGGCGTATTTTTCTTGGGCGGTCAGGTAGACCAGATCGCCCATGTCCTTGCGCACCATCGGCTTGTTGGTCGGAATGACCACGGTATCCAGACCATAAATCTGCTGGAATTCAAAGGCTTCGGTATCCGCAGTCCCTGTCATCCCCGCCAGCTTGTCATAGAGACGGAAGTAGTTCTGGAAGGTGATGGAGGCCAGGGTCTGGTTCTCGTTCTGGATCTTGACCCCTTCCTTCGCCTCGACCGCCTGGTGCAGGCCGTCGGACCAGCGACGACCCGGCATGGTACGGCCGGTGTGCTCATCGACGATGACGATCTCGTCCTTCTGGACTATGTAGTCGACGTTGCGTTCAAACAGGGTATGGGCACGCAGGCCGGCGTTGACGTGGTGCAGCAGGCTGATGTTGGTGGCGGAGAACAGGGAGTCCTCTTCCGCCAGCAGCCCCTCTTTCTTGAGCAGCTCTTCCACGAAGATCTGGCCGTTTTCGGTCAGCAGCGCCTGGCGGTTCTTCTCGTCCACAGTGTAGTGGCCGTCGCCGGTATACTCTTCCGAGTCTTCCTTGTCCTGCTTGACCAACAGCGGGATCAGCTTGTTGATCTGGGTATACATGGCGGAGCTGTCTTCCGCCGGACCCGAGATGATCAGCGGGGTACGGGCTTCATCGATGAGCACCGAATCCACCTCATCCACCAGCGCGTAGTTGAGCGGACGCTGCACGCGCTGCTCCGGCGAGAACGCCATGTTGTCGCGCAGGTAGTCGAAACCGAATTCGTTGTTGGTACCGTAAGTGATGTCGGCGGCGTAGGCGTCGCGCTTCTGGGACGCATCCATGCCGGGCACGTTGCAGTCGACCGTCATGCCGAGGAAGGTGAACAGCGGGCGGTTCGCCTCCGCATCACGCTTGGCCAGATAGTCGTTCACCGTCACCACGTGCACACCGCGACCGGTCAACGCGTTCAGATAGGCCGGCAGAGTAGCAGTCAGCGTCTTGCCTTCACCCGTCTTCATCTCGGCGATGCGGTTGGAGTTCAGCACCATGCCGCCGATCAGCTGTACGTCGAAGTGACGCATGCCGAACACACGGCGGGACGCCTCGCGCACTGTGGCGAACGCTTCCGGCAACAGCTGCTCCAGGGTCTCACCCTGCTCCAGGCGCTGACGGTACTCGGCGGTCTTCGCCTGCAGCTCGCCATCGGACAAGGCCTCGAACTGAGGCTCCATCGCATTGATCTGTTTAACAATTTTTCGCAAAGCCTTGAGCGTTCTGTCGTTCCGGCTGCCGATAATCTTGGTGAGCAGTGTGCTAATCATGTGTACCAACTGTTTTGGTTATATAAGCGTTCCGTCACTGGAACCTGAAGAAAAAACCTAACCCCGTCTGGCATTCAGAAAGCGCGCGGGGTTGACCTGACGACCATCTTTCAACACTTCGTAATGCAGATGGACCCCGGTCGCACGACCGGTACGCCCCATCAAGGCAATCTTCTGGCCCTCATCGACCAGGGTGCCCACATCCACCAACAACTTGGAGTTGTGGGCATAACGGGTCACCAGACCATTGCCATGGTCTATCTCCACCATGTTGCCAAATTGCGGGTGGCGGCCTGCCCAGCTGATGATCCCCTTGCCGGTCGCCAGGATGGGAGTGCCGGGCTTGCCACGAAAATCCACCCCCTTGTGCATCTTGGCGCGACCGTTGAACGGGTCAACCCGTCCACCGAACCCGGAGGAGATCCAGACTCGCTCCTGCTTCACCGGTGAACCCGAGATGAAACCGGCATCGGTGATATGGTGATTCATGATGAAAGATTCAAGTACCGACAGCTGTTCTTCACGGCTGCTGAGCTGCTGGCTGAGGTGTTTCATGGAGGCTTGCAGCTCGCCCAGGTTCACTTCCAGCTCTTCGTCATAGGAAGGGCCACCCATGGGGGGCAGCTCCTTAAAATTGAACTCGTCGGGATCGAGGTCTGCCTTCTCGGTCAGACGCTCGCCGAGCGCGTTGAGGCGACCGAGCTGCCCCTGCATGGTGCCCACCTGGGCGGCCAGCATGGCAAGCTGTTCACGGGCTTCATCGGCCCCTTGCGTGGATTTTTGCTGTTCGGCCATGGCCAGCGCGACTTCCAGCGCCTCCATTTTCTGGTGCCAGCTCTGCCAGAGCCAACCACTACTCAGTGCCAATACAGTGAAGAGGATACCGCCGACCCAGGCCAGACGTTGTTTGGGTAAATGCAACTTGCGGCGCTGCTTACCGTTGAGGATCAGGGTAATGCTCATAGAAATCTGTCTTCTCGGTCAGGTGAGGCCAGGAGCCAGCACGGGCAATAAAACCGGGAGATAATCGGTATTAAAGGATGGAATAAACAAATGACAGGACGTCGGTGCGGAGAGATGACCGACGTCCTGTTGCACAGCTATCAGGCCAGAACCAGACCGTTATCGTAGTAAGCGATGGGCGCTTTGTCGCCCTCCGCCTCGAAGGTCACCAGTTCCCAGGCCTCCTGCTTAGCCAGCAAGGCACGCAGCAGTTTGTTGTTCAGGGCATGGCCCGTCTTGTAGGCACGGAATTCGCCGATGATGCTGCGGTTGCACATATAAAGGTCACCGATAGCATCCAGCATCTTGTGCTTGACGAACTCGTCCTCGTAACGCAGACCATCTTCGTTCAGCACCCGGTAGTCATCCAGTACCACGGCGTTTTCCAGGCTTCCGCCCAGGGCCAGGTTCTGGGAACGCAGGTACTCGATGTCACGCATGAAGCCGAAGGTACGGGCACGGCTGATCTCTTTCACGAAAGAGGCACCGGAGAAGTCCAGCACGCAACGCTGGTTGCGGCCTTCAAATACCGGATGCTGGAAATCGATCTCGAGATCCATTTTGAAGCCGTTGCGATAGGGGTGGAATTCCGCCCACTTGTCGCCGTCTTCAACCCGCACGCTCTGCTTGATCCGCACGAACTGCTTGGGCGCATTCTGCTCACGTATACCCACTTCTTGCAGCAGGTAGATGAACGGGTGCGCACTGCCATCCATCACCGGGATCTCGGGGGCATCAACCTCGACATAGAGGTTGTCGATCCCCATCCCGGCCAGGGCGGCAGAGAGGTGTTCGATGGTTGACACGCGGACACCGGCTTCGTTTACCAGAGCGGTACAAAGCACGGTATCACGCACCTGATCGGCGTTGGCTGGCAGCGCGACCACAGGATTCAGATCGGTACGCAAGTAAACGATCCCTGTGTTCACAGGCGCCGGACGGAACGTCATTGTGACTTTCCGGCCCGAATGCAGGCCCACACCGGTGGCCTGGACACTCGTTTTCAAGGTTCTTTGTCTAATCATGGGCGTATCCGCTTAACAGCTCAAATTCCTGACCAGATGGTCGTTGCCGGGCCATCTTAGCACAATCCTTAAGCAACAAACAAACCAGGTCCATGCGAGACTTAGTCAGCTTGCTTGCGCAGGAACGCAGGAATATCGAGATAATCCGGTTCGCGACGAGCTTGCGGCTCGGCGTTCACCACCTTGGCCGGGGCCTCTTCCATCACGCGAGACTGCAGGGCTTCGCTGATCAGGGGCTGACGGGCCGGACGCTCTTGTACCATGTTGTTCTTGACCAGGGTGATGTCGGGCTTGCGCTCGGCACCGATACCTGTGGCCACCACGGTCACCCGCAGTTCGTCGTGCATTTCCGGGTCGATTACGGTACCCACCACTACGGTGGCGTTCTCGGATGCGAAGGCCTTGACCGCGTTACCCACGGTTTCGAACTCTTCGATGGTCATGTCCATGCCGGCGGTGATGTTGACCAGGATGCCACGGGCACCGGCCAGATCCACGTCTTCCAGCAGCGGGCTGGAGATGGCCTTCTCGGCCGCTTCTTCGGCACGGTCATCACCGGAGGCGGAGCCGGTACCCATCATGGCGGTACCCATTTCACGCATCACTGTACGCACATCCGCGAAGTCGACGTTGATCAGGCCCGGACGGGTGATCAGCTCGGCAATGCCCTGTACCGCACCCAGCAGTACATCGTTGGCCGCCTTGAAGGCGTCCAGCAGGGAGATGCCACGACCCAGCACCTTCAGCAACTTGTCGTTGGGGATGGTGATCAGGGAGTCGACGTTCTTGGACAGCTCCTCGATACCGTGCGCGGCGAAGCCCATCCGCTTCTTCCCTTCGAAGGAGAACGGCTTGGTCACGACGGCAACGGTCAGGATACCCATCTCGCGGGCCACTTCGGCCACGATAGGTGCGGCACCCGTACCTGTACCACCGCCCATGCCGGCGGCGATGAACACCATGTCTGAACCGGTCAGCAGCTCACGCAGCGCTTCCCTGTCTTCCATGGCGGCATCACGGCCCACTTCCGGATTGGCTCCGGCTCCCAGACCCTTGGTGATACCACCGCCGATCTGCAGAGTCGTGTTGGCACTGGAGTTGCGCAGTGCCTGGGCGTCGGTGTTGACGGTAATGAACTCAACACCCTCGATGTTTTGACGAACCATGTGCTCGACTGCGTTGCCGCCGCCGCCACCCACACCTATCACCTTGATGACGGCTTCGTCAGTGTGGCTATCCATAAATTCAAACATGTTGTCTCTCCGCTTTATTTGCTGACTGACGCAAAATCTTTAGAACTCGCCACGCAACCAGTTGCTGACCCGTTTGACCAGCCCACCTACGCTTGCCTTGGCGGCATATTCCTTGCTACTGCCGGTGGATTGATTGGTACGGCCGTACTGCAGCAGCCCGACCGCGGTCGAGTACACAGGTGCCTGCACGTAATCGCTCAATCCCCGAATGTTCATGGGTTCGCCCACCCGGACCTGGCTCTGGAAGATCTGCTCTGCACACTCCACAATGCCTTCGATCTGGGCCGCGCCACCGGTCAATACCACACCGGCCGCCAGCTGATGCTTGACCCCCTGTGCCTTCAATTCGCTCTGCACCCGTACCAGCTCGTCATTCACCATGGAGAGCAATTCCGTGTAACGGGGTTCAATCACTTCAGCCAGTGTCTGCCGTTGCAGGCTACGCGCCGGGCGACCGCCGACACTGGGGACTTCAATATTGTCTTCTTTGCTGACCAGGCGGCCGAGGGCGCAACCGTAGCGCACCTTGATCGCTTCGGCGTCCAGCGGCGGTGTGCCGAAGGCGTAGGCGATGTCGCTGGTCACAGTGCTGCCGGCGTACGGGATCACCTTGGTGTGGCGCAGGGCACCGCCGGTAAACAGCGACATGTCCATGGTACCGCCACCTATGTCCACCACGCAGACACCCAGCTCCTTCTCGTCTTCGGTCAGCACGGCATAGCTGGAAGCCAGGGCCGAAAAGATCAGCTGGTCCACTCGCAGACCCACCTTCTCCACACATTTCTCGATGTTGCGAGCCATGTCGTTGTGGCAGGTGATCAGGTGCACCTTGGCCGCCATCCGCACGCCGGAGAGACCGACCGGATTCTTGATCCCTTCCTGATAGTCGATGGCGAACTCCTGGGGCAGCACGTGCAGCACCCGCAGTTCGTCCGACAGTCGCACCGACTTGGCGGTGTGGATGACGTTGTCCACGTCCTCCTGGGTCACCTCTTCATCGGAGATGGGCACCATGCCGGTTTCGTTGCGGCAATCGATGTGCTTGCCGGACAGCCCCAGATAGACGGAGCTTATCTGGCAGTCGGCCATCATCTCGGCCTCTTCCACCGCGCGGCGCAGGGACTTGACCACGGAGTCGAGATCGTTGACCCCGCCTTTCTCCATCCCGCGAGAAGCGTGGCTACCCATGCCGATGACATTGAGCTCGCCATCGGGCAATACTTCGCCAACCAGTACCGCCACCTTGGTCGTGCCGATATCCAGTCCGACAATCAAATTTCTATCTGCGGTGTTGGTCATTCACTTTCTCTTCGCTTTTCTTCCAGCCAACTGCCATTCCGGTGTCGTATCGAAGATCCACGTAAGCAACCCGCTCACGGGGTTCGATGACCGGAAAGGCATCGATAAACCGCTGCAGGCGAAGCGCTATATCCGAGCGCCCCACGAACAGCTGAATGTTGCCATCCAGGGTCAGTTCCCAGGCATGGCGGGGGGTCAGATTCACCCCCAACAACTTGTATCCCTTGGCCGCCAGCAGCGTCTCGTACTGATGGCTGGCTTCCAGCACCTTGGCGGCCTGATCATCGGGCCCGGACAACTGCATCAGGGGTTTCTTCACCCTGTCCGGTGCACTGAACACCTCACCCTTGGTATTGACGAAGCGGTTGCCGTTCCAGCGTGCCGCCACCGCCTGTTCGGTGAGGTAGACCTTGATCTTGTTCGGCCACTTCTTGCGTACCGATACCTGGGCCACCCAGGGCAGGGCGTTCAACCGCCCCTGCAACTCGTTCACGTCCAACTCGAAGAAGTTGCGCAGCTCGGCGCCATCCAGCACGGCGGCGCGCAACTCATCGGCTTTCAAATATTCGTGTTGCCCCTGCAGCAACAGCTCGCTCATGGGCAACCGACTGGCATCTGTCAGCCAGTCTTTAACATCCAGCGCAGTCTGGTAGAGCCCCCACATGACCAGGATGAAAAATGCCACCCCGGCGATGAAGCCCCCCTTGGTGCGCCCTTGTGCCCTTGCCTCCACCCGATCTATCCCCGTATAACGCGCCATGCCGGCCACTTGCAGACCGGTTCGCCATTATATAGGCCTCGGCTTGGCGGTCAAAATACTCATTGGGCCCTCAGGCACCGGATTTCATGCTATCCACGCTCAATTTCATCTCACCGAGACGGCGGGCCAGTGCCCCGACGTTACCGGCGCCCTGAGTCAGCACCAGATCCCCCTCGCCGATCAGGTCGGCCAGCACGGCCGGCACATCGTCAGGGGTTGCGACAAAGATGGGTTCCAGGGTACCGCGAGAGCGGATGGAGCGGCACAGGGCACGGCCATCGGCCCCCGGGATCGGCTCTTCACCGGCGGCATAGACCTCCAGCATCACAAGCACATCCACCTTGGAGAGCACGTCGGCGAAATCTTCATAGAGATCCCGGGTCCGGCTGTAACGGTGCGGCTGGAACACCATGACCAGTCGCTTCTCGGGCCAGCCGGCGCGGGCGGCATTGATGGTCACCTTGACTTCGCTCGGGTGGTGGCCGTAGTCGTCCACCAGCATGGCCTTGCCACGACCGGTCTCGAACTCGCCATATTGCTGGAAGCGGCGGCCAACACCTTCAAACTTGGCGAGCGCCTGGATGATGGCCTCGTCGCCAATGCCGTCTTCGGTCGCGACCGCGATGGCGGCGGCAGCGTTGAGGGCGTTGTGGATGCCAGGCAGATTCAGGGTGACGGTCAGCTCACCGGCATCCTTGCGGCGCACCCGGAAGCGGCTGCGGTTGCTGGTCTGCACGAAGTCCAGCACCTGCACATCGGCATCCTCGGCAAGGCCGTAGGTCAGGGTCGGACGGGCGATCTCCGGCAGCATGCCACGGATCACGGGATCATCCACGCACACCACGGCCAGGCCGTAGAACGGCAGGTTGTGCAGGAAGTCGATGAAGGTGGCCTTCAGCTTGGAGAAGTCGCCGCCATAGGTGTCCATGTGATCCGCTTCGATGTTGGTCACGATGGAGACCATGGGTTGCAGATGCAGGAAGGAGGCGTCGCTCTCGTCCGCCTCGGCGATCAGGTAGCGGCTGCTGCCCAGGCGGGCGTTGGTGCCGGCGCTGTTGAGCAGACCGCCGATGACGAAGGTCGGGTCACGGTCGGCTTCGGCATAGATGCTCGCCACCAGGCTGGTGGTGGTGGTCTTGCCGTGGGTGCCGGCGACGGCGACCCCGTGGCGGAAGCGCATCAGCTCGGCCAGCATCTCGGCACGACGCACCACGGGAATACGCAGCTCACGGGCAGCCAGCAACTCGGGGTTGTCCTGCTTGATGGCGGTGGAGACCACCACCACGCTCGCCTCGTTCACGTGCTCGGCACTGTGCCCCACGAAGATATGGGCCCCCAGGGACGCGAGCCGCTCTGTCACCGCATTGCGGGACAGATCGGAGCCGGAAATCTGGTAGCCCTCGTTGGCAAGCACCTCGGCGATCCCGCCCATACCGGCACCACCTATGCCGATGAAGTGGATGCGACGCACGCGGCGCATTTCGGGGATCACGGTACGCAGTTTTGCCAGTTCAACCTTGGTCATAGCTCTCTCTTCAAGTCTGCCGTTCAGCGGTTTGCGCTCGGCGGCATCAATAAATACAGGGACAAGACTGCACGGCCTGGCCTGTGCAATCTTGCTCAACATGCTTTCTCGCTCCGCCCGCTGGCGAGCCGCTTGCACTCATCGGCAACCCGCTCGGCGGCATCTATGATGGCCACGCGACGGGCGGCCTGGGCCATGTTCAACAGTGTCTCCCTGCGCCCGGCGAGCCAGGAGAGACGCGCGGCCAATGAGGCCGGGGTCAGCTCGGACTGGGGCAGGAACTCGGCCGCCCCGCCGTCGACCAGGGTCAGGGCGTTGCGGGTCTGGTGATCATCCACCGCATGGGGCAGTGGCACGAAGATGGCGGCCACACCGGCGGCAGCCACCTCGGAGACCGTCAGGGCCCCGGCTCGGCACACCACCAGATCGGCCCAGGCATAGGCGTCGGCCATGTCCTTGATAAATTCACTCACCTCGGCCTCGACGCCCAGCTCGGCATAGGCCTGGGCGACAGTCTCCCGGTTGCCCTTGCCACACTGATGACGCACTTCAATCGGCACCCCAGCGGCGGCCACCGCTGGCGGCACCTGCTCGTTGAGCACCCGAGCACCCAGGCTGCCGCCGACGATCAGCAGGCGCAGCGGCTCGCTGCTGCTGCGCAGCTGGGGATCCGGCAGGGCCACCACTTCGGGGCGCACCGGATTGCCGACCACTGCGGTGCGGGCACTCGGCGCAAAGGCGCCGGGGAAGGCCATCAACACTCGCTTGGCGAGGCGGGCCAACAGCTTGTTGGTGAGGCCGGCCGCCGCGTTCTGCTCGTGCAGCAGCAAGGGAATACCGGAGAGCCAGGCCGCCACGCCGCCCGGGCCTGAGGCGAAGCCCCCCATGCCGAGCACCACATCAGGGCGAATGCTTTTCAGCACGCGACGCGCCTGCAACACGGATTTGACGATGCGATAGGGGGCGACCAGCAGCCGCTTGATGCCGTTGCCACGCACCCCCTGGATGTCGATGAAGGAGATGGGGTAACCGTGGGCGGGCACCAGCTCGGCCTCCATCCGGTCGGCGGTACCGAGCCAGTGAATGGTCCAGCCCTGGGCCTTGAGGCGATCGGCCACGGCCAGCCCGGGGAACACATGGCCCCCGGTACCACCCGCCATCACCAGTAACGTCTTGCTCACGAAACCTCCCGCACACGCGCCTGGGCACTGGCCTGGCGCAACTCGAAATCGATACGAATCAACATGCTCACCGCCACCATCATGATGATGAGACTGGAGCCGCCGTAGCTGACCAGCGGCAGGGTCAGGCCCTTGGTCGGCATCATGCCGCTGGCGGCGCCGACGTTGACGAAGGTCTGGAAACTGAACCAGATGCCGATGCCGATGGCCAGATAGCCTTCATAGAGCCGTTCGGACACCAGCGCCTGATGACCGAGCTTGAGCGCCTTCACCGCCAGCGCAAAGATGAGGAAGAGCGCACCCAGCACCCCCACGTAACCCAGCTCCTCGCCCAGGATGGCGAACACGAAGTCGGTGTGGGCCTCCGGCAGGTACTCCATCTTCTGGATGGAGTTGCCCAGCCCCTCGCCAAACCAGCTGCCACGGCCGAACGCCATCAGGGACTGGGTCAGCTGATAGCCGCTGCCGAAGGGATCGGCCCAGGGATCCAGGAAGGAGGTGACCCGCCGCATCCGGTAGGGTTCTGCGATGATCAGGGTCACCACGGCGCTCACCCCCACCAGGATGAGACCGATGAACTGCACCATGCGAGCCCCCGCCAGGAACAGCATCCCGAGGGAGGTGACGAACATCACCACCACGGATCCCAGGTCGGGCTGGGCCAGCAGCAAGGTGGCCACCACGAACAGCACCGCCATGGGTTTCATGAAGCCGATGAAGCGCTCGCGCACCTCGCTCTGGCGGCGTACCAGGTAGCCCGCCAGATAGACGAACAGCGCCAGCTTGCCGAATTCCGCCGGCTGCAGGTTGAAGGGGCCGAGCGGCAACCAGCGCACCGAGCCGTTGACGCTGCGCCCCACCAGCAGCACCAGCACCAGCATCACTATGGCGAGCAGCAGCATGGGGCCGTTGTACTGCTGCCAGCGCGCCATGGGCACCTGCAGCACGAACCAGGAGATGCCGAGCGCCATCACCAGGAAGAGACCGTGCCGCTTCACGAACATGAAGGGGTCATCGCCCAGGGCAATCCCTTCGGGAATGGAGGCAGAGGCCACTATCACCAGACCCACCGACATCAGCGCCAGCGCCAGCACCACCAGTTGCCTGTCGTAGAGACCGGCGGGACGCGCCGGCAACAACCAGCGCTGCAAGAAGCCTGCGACGGCGCGAAGGGCGTTCATAACTTTTGTACCAGCTCGGTGAAACGATCACCGCGCGCTTCAAAGGACTTGAACTGATCCAGGCTGGCGCAGGCCGGTGCCAGCAGCACCCAGTCACCGGGCCTGGCATCGGCGGCTGCCTTGGCGACGGCGTCGTCGAGGGAGGCGACCTTCTCGGTCTGCTCACCCAGGGCGAGCAGTATGTCCGCGTCCTGACCGAAGCAGTACATGTGATCGATCTGGTTGCCGAGCAGCGCCTGCACAGGGCCGAAATCCTGCCCCTTGCCCTGACCACCGGCCAGCAGCAGCAGGCGCCCCCTGACCGATTCACGCACCCCGGCCACGGCGGCCAGAGTGGCCCCCACGTTGGTGGCCTTGGAGTCGTTGATCCAGCGCACCCCGTTTACCTCCCGCACGAAGCGGGCACGGTGGGGCAGGCCTTCGAAGCGGCGCAGCACGGCGAGTTGCGGCTCGCGGGGAATGCCGACCGCATCGCACAGGGCCATGGCCGCCAGGGCGTTGGCCTGATTGTGGGCGCCGACTATCTTCATCTCGTCCACCGCCAGCAGCGGCTCCCCGTGCAGGGTCAGCCAGTGGCGACCCGCCAGCTCGCAGCGGCCGTAGCCGTTGCAATCCAGCCCGAAGCTCTGCCACACCTGACCCACGTCGGGCAGGGTCTGGGGATCGTCCCGGTTGACCAGGATGTGCTGGGAGTGCTGATGGATCTCCTGCTTGGCGGCGCGGTAATCCGCCATGCCCTGATAGCGATCCATATGATCTTCACTGAGGTTTAGCACCACGGACGCAGCGGCACGCAGGCTGTAAGTGGTCTCCAGCTGGAAGCTGGATAGCTCCAGCACGCAGAGATCCATGGGCTGCTTGAGCAGCTCCAGCGCCGGGGTGCCGATGTTGCCACCCACCCCCACCTTGAGGCCCGCCTCGGCGATCATCTCACCGACCAGGGTGGTGACTGTGCTCTTGCCGTTGGAGCCTGTGATGGCAATGACTGGGGTCTGGGTCTCGCGCACGAACAGCTCTATGTCGCCGACGATGCGCACCCCGAACTCGGCCGCGGCCTGCAGCTCGGGCGTTGCCAGGGCGATACCCGGGCTCGCCACTATCATGTGCGCCTGCTTGAGCAGATCGCCGTCCAGCCCGTGGATCAGCTCCACCTCGGGGGGGAGTTGCTCCTTGCCCGGAGGATTGGCGCGGGTATCCATCACCAGGGGGGTGACACCACGACCGAGGAAGTAGTCGACGCAGGAGAGTCCGGTTTTACCGAGTCCGATGATGATGACCATGGCTTACCTCACCTTCAGAGTGGCGAGGCCGAGCAGCACCAGCATGAGGGTGATGATCCAGAAGCGCACAATGACGCGCGGCTCCGGCCAGCCCTTCTTCTCATAGTGGTGATGGATGGGCGCCATGCGGAAGATGCGCACGCCGCGCAGCTTGTAGGACCCGACCTGCAGGATCACCGAGACCGTCTCCATCACGAAGACGCCCCCCATGATCACCAGCAGGAACTCCTGGCGCACCAGCACGGCTATGGTGCCGAGTGCCCCGCCGAGGGCCAGGGAACCGACGTCTCCCATGAAGACCTGGGCCGGATAGGTGTTGAACCAGAGGAAGCCCAGACCCGCCCCGACGATGGCGGTACAGACGATCACCAGCTCGGAGGTGTAGGGCACGTAGGGAATGTGCAGGTAGTTGGCGAAGTTCACGTTGCCGGTGGCCCAGGCGACAAAGGCGAAGCCCCCCGCCACCATCACGGTCGGCATGATGGCAAGGCCATCCAGACCGTCGGTCAGGTTGACCGCGTTGGAGGTACCGACGATGACGAAGTAGGTCAGCACTATGAACATCAGACCGAGCTGCGGCATCACATCCTTGAGGAAGGGCACCACCAGCTGGGTCTGGCCGTCATGGGTCGCGGTGGCATAGAGGAATACCGCCACGGCCAGGGCGACTGCCGACTGCCAGAAGTACTTCCAGCGGGCGATCAGGCCGTCGGTGTTCTTGCGCACCACCTTGAGGTAGTCGTCGGCAAAGCCGATGGCGCCGTAGGCACCGAGCACGAACAGCACCAGCCAGACATAGGGGTTGTCGAGGCGGCTCCAGAGCAGCACAGAGATGAAGATGGCCGCAATGATCATCAGGCCCCCCATGGTCGGGGTGCCCTTCTTGCTGAGGTGTGACTCTGGGCCGTCGTTGCGGATCACCTGACCGAATTTCAGGATCTGCAGGCGGCGGATGAGGCGCGGCCCCATCCAGAGCGCCACCACCAGACCAGTGATGATCGACAGGATGGCGCGGAACGTCAGGTAGGAGAAGACGTTGAAGAAGGTGAAGTGCGGGGTGAGCAGTTCCGCCAGCCAGACTAGCATGTGGCTGACTCCTGACGGTCAACGACCATCTTGACGATATCTTCCATGCGGGAACCGCGGGCACCCTTGACCAGGATCGAGATTTCTTGATGTGTATTTATCATTTGCGCAAGCACTTCAAACAACGACGCCTTGTTATCGAAATGTCGACCCGCCGCGGCATCTGCGGTGTGACGACTCTGTTCCCCTACCGTCAGCACGGCGTCGAGGCCCTGCTCGCGGGCGTGGTGTCCGACCCGGGCGTGCTGGGCCGCGGACTCCTCCCCCAACTCCTTCATGTCACCGAACACCAGCACCTTGTAGCCGCCCATGGCGGTCAGGGCATCGATGCCCGCCAGCACGGACTCCACGCTGGCGTTGTAGGTGTCATCCACCAGGGTGAGGCCACCCCAGCGTTGCACGCAGAAGCGGCCCTTGACCGGTGCCATCTGCTCCAGCCCCGCCTTGACGGAAGCGAGGGAGGCGCCCAGCGCCAGACAGCCGGCGGCGGCAGCCAGGGCATTGGCCACGTTGTGGCGGCCCGGAATGGCCAGGGTCAGGGTCAACTCTCCCTGCGGGGTCACCATCACGAATTCGGCGCAGCCCTGCCCGTTGAGCGCTATGTCGCGGGCATGGAAGGGTTGACTCTGATCTTCGAGGGAGAAGGCGCACCGAATGCCCTTCGCCTGCCACTTGGGCCAGAACTCGTTGTCGGCATTGACGATGGCGGTGCCACCCTCGCCCAGGCCCTGGAAAATCTCGCTCTTGGCGTGGAAGACCCCTTCCAGGGAGCCGAAGCCTTCCAGATGGGCGGCGGCCACGTTGTTGATGATGGCGGCATCAGGCCGGGCCAGGGAGGTGGTCCAGGCGATCTCCCCCGGGTGGTTGGCACCCAGCTCCATCACCGCAAACTGGTGCTGCGCCTCGAGGCGCAGCAGGGTGAGCGGCACCCCCACTTCATTGTTGAAGTTGCCGGCGGTGGCCAGCACCTCTCCCTCACCGCGCAGGATGGCGGTCGCCATCTCCTTCACCGTGGTCTTGCCACAGCTGCCGGTGATGGCCAGCACTTTCGGGTTGATGCGCTCGCGCACCAGCTTGCCGAGGCGACCCAGTCCCTTGAGGGTATCGGCCACCACCAGTTGCGGTATGGCGAGCGGCAGCTCGCGCTCCACCAGCAGGGCAGAGGCCCCGGCGGCCAGGGCCTGGTCGCAGAAATCGTGGGCGTCGAAACGCTCGCCACGCAGGGCGACGAACAGCGCCCCCTTGCCCAGGGTGCGGGTGTCGGTACTGACTGCCGTGATCTCGTGATCGCCGCCGATCAGACGGGCATCGAGCACCTGCGCCAGGTCGGCAAGCCTGAGGGTCATCATCTGAATGACTCCATTAATGTGTGCAAGGCGGCCGCGACGGTTTCCCGGTCGCTGTAGTGCCGCTTGTCGGTTCCAATGATCTGATAATCCTCGTGGCCCTTACCGGCCACCAGAATGATGTCCTGCTTGCTCGCCTGACTGAGGGCCAGCCGGATCGCCTTGACCCTGTCGTGTTCGATCTGCACGGCAGCAGGATCGCGAAGGCCCGCCACCATGTCCGCCATGATCTGTTCCGGCGCCTCGGTACGGGGATTGTCGTCGGTCAGGATCACGCGATCCGCATGTTGCTCCGCCATGGCGGCCATCATGGGCCGCTTGCCGCGATCCCGGTCGCCACCACAGCCCACCAGGCACCAGAGCCGACCTTCGCAGTGCACCCGCAGGGCCTGCAATGCCTTCTCCAGCGCATCCGGGGTATGGGCATAGTCGACCACCGCCAGCGGCGCCTTGCCACCGCCGAAGCACTCCATGCGACCGGTCACGGGTTGCAGTTTCGGGGCGCTGGCCAGCAGTGCATCGAAGTCATAACCCAGTACCAGCATGGCGCCCATGGCGGCCAGCACATTGCTGACGTTGAAGCGGCCGAGCAAGGGGGCGGATAATACACCATTCCCCCAGCTGGAGTTAATGCGCGTGTCAAATCCTTGTTGGTGGAAATGGGGATCCTGCGCCGTCAACTGTCGCCCGGCATGGTTTTCAATCGGGCCATGCACGCCGAAGGCCACCGCGCCGGGGTAGGCTGCCAGCCACTGGCGCCCCAGACGGTCGTCGGCATTGATGACGGCGCAGGGCTCGTCCACCAGTTTCAGCAACTCTTCCTTGGCGGCGCCATAGGCCTCCATGGTGCCGTGATAGTCGAGGTGATCCCGGCTCAGGTTGGTGAACACGGCCGCAGAAAACGGCAGGGCCGCCACCCTGTGCTGCACCAGGCCGTGGCTGGAAACCTCCATCGCCACCAGATCGGCCCCCTGCTGTTGCAGGGCGGCAAGATTGGCCTGCACCTGGACGGCGCTGCCTGTGGTGTTTTCCGCTTCCACCAGTTCACCGAACAGGCCGTTGCCTATGGTGCCCATCACCCCCGCCTTGCCTCCCAGCAGGGTGCGCCAGTTGGCGACCAGCAGGGCAGTGGTGCTCTTGCCGTTGGTGCCGGTGATGCCCACCAGTTGCAGCTTCTGCGCCGGATAGTCATAGAAATGGCCGGCCAGTTCGGAGAGGCGAGCGGGCAGATCCTTGATCCCGAAACAGGGGATCGAGGTGACGGGGGCCACGAATTCCCCATCCTCCTCAAACAGGACGGCGGTCGCTCCCTGAGCCACCGCCTGTTCGATGAAACGCCTGCCATCCATCTGGTGGCCCCGGATTGCCACGAAGAGAGAACCGGGCCCGACTCGCCGGCTGTCGAGCTGGATGTCGGTGAGCGCGAGCGCCGGAGCATGGATGCCAAAATGGCTCATGAGTTGATCAAGTGCGCGGGGCGGCAACATGGGAAGCCTCCGAATGGGCAGGAATGCAGGCGATCAGGTGACAGGGCGCCATGGAAAACACCCCGACAGTCGCGGGGTCGACAGAGAGAAACGGATGCCAATCAGGTACGAGGTGCGCCATGGGCGGCCTCCGTACGGGCAAGCTTCGCCGGCACCTCGGGGGGGATGGCGTCGGGACGAATGTTGAAGAGCTGCAGCACGCCCCCCATGGCCTCGGCGAAGGGCGGGGTCGCCACGGCACCGCCGTAATAGGCATCGCCCTTGGGCTCGTTGATCACCACCACCATGACGAAGCGGGGGTTGCTGGCCGGGGCGAAACCGGCAAACCAGGCCATGTAATCCTTGCCGTAGCCACCGGCGACGGCGACCTTGGCGGTCCCACTCTTGCCGCCGACCCGATAACCCGGGATCTGCGCCTTGGGAATCGCATTGCTCACCACGTACTCCAGCGCCTGCAGCATGGCGGTGGCGTTGTTGTGATCGATGACCTGCTCACCCTTGGGCGGCGTGGTCACCTTGATGATGGAGAGCGGCACCCGCTTGCCCTTGTTGGCCAGGGTCGCGTAGGCGGAAGCCAGCTGCAGCGGGGTGACCCGCAGGCCATAGCCGAACGACAGGGTCGCCCGCTCGATGTCGGACCAGCGGCGGCGCTGGGGCAGCATGCCGCCGCTCTCCCCCATCAGGCCACTGCCGGTATCCATGCCGAAGCCGACCATGCTGAGGGTGTTGATCATCTCCTGGGCCGGCATCCGCAGCGCGATGCGCGACATGCCGATGTTGGAGGAGTAGCGCAGTATGTCGTACAGGTTGGTCGCCTTGTGAATGCTCACGTCGCGGATCTGCTTGGCCCCGATGAACAGGGGACCACCGGGTATGGTGTCCTTCCAGCTGGTGACGCCTGCCTGCAGGGCGCTCAACAGAATCAAAGGCTTGACGGTAGAACCCGGCTCGTAGGTGTCCGTCACCACCCGGTTGCGCACCCGGAAGCTCTGGTACTGGCCCCGGTTGTTCGGGTTGTAGGAGGGGGTATTGACCATGGCGAGCACTTCGCCGGTCTTCACATCCAGCATCACCATGGAGCCGGAGGTGGCCTTGTTCTCGTCGGTGGCGCGCTTGAGGGCGCGATAGGCCAGCGCCTGCACCCGCTGATCGATGCTCAGTTGCAGATCGTTGGCGTGCT
Organism: Aeromonas ichthyocola; assembly: GCF_046087985.1. Lineage (NCBI taxonomy): Bacteria > Pseudomonadati > Pseudomonadota > Gammaproteobacteria > Aeromonadales > Aeromonadaceae > Aeromonas > Aeromonas ichthyocola. Next base: position 164,014 of record NZ_JBJSWH010000004.1, on the reverse strand, counting down.
TGCCCTCCTTGACCAGTCCGAGCCGCTCGATGACCCTGCCCTGCCTGTCCTTGCGCACCCGCATCTCGCCCGGGGTCGCGGTCAGCCATTCGTTGTAGCTGCGCTCTATCCCCTCGATGCCGCTACCGTCTATGTTGGTCACCCCCACCAGGTGGGCGCTGATCTCGCCAGTCGGGTAGAAACGGCGCGCCTCGGGGCGCAGGTAGATGCCCCCCAGCTTCAAGCCCTTGATGTATTCCGCCACGGCAGGCGTTACCTGACGCTGCAGATAGACAAAGCGCTTGCTGGGGTTGGAGATGCGGTGCTTGAGGGTGTTGATGTCGAGCTTGAGCACGGCGGAGAGCGCCAGCCAGGCGCGCTCGTTGTGGATAGCGCCGGACTCGTGCACCGTCTTGGGATCGGCCCAGACCGCCTCGACCGGCACGGACACTGCCAGCTGCTCGCCGTTGCGATCGGTGATCATGCCGCGCACCGCCTGGGTGGAGGTGGTACGCAGGGAGCGCATGTCCCCCTCCTGGCGCAGCCTGTCCGGATCTATCACCTGGATCCAGGCCAGCCGCAGGATCAGGCCGGCAAACGCAATCCCGATGAAAAACACCAGGGTGCGAAAGCGCCACGGGTAGAGTGACGGAGCTTTAGCCTTGGCTTTGTCCTTTGCCGGAGCCTTGGTGACGGCCTTGCGTGTCATGGTTGTGTAATTACCTTCTCGGTGGTCACCAGCGGGCGAGCCATCTGCAATTTATCCATGGCCAGACTCGCGACACGGGAGTGTTCGGCCAGGGTGCCCTGCTCCAGCAGCAGGTGCCGCCACTCGATGTTGAGCCTGTCCTCTTCCGCCATCAGGTCATTCTGCTTGGCCGTCAGCCCCCGGGTCATGTTGGTCACCAGGATCACCGCAAAGGCGGTGATCAGCACGGCCAGGGTCAGCAAGACCTGCAACTTGTGGCGCCAGAGATCACCGATGATCTCCCTGGACAGATGAATGCGTACCTCGCTCATGACTCAATCCGCCAGACGCTGGGCGACTCGCAGCACAGAGCTGCGGGATCGGGTGTTTTCGGTGACTTCATGTTCGGAAGGTTTGAGCGCCTTGCCGACCGACTTCAACTTGCGGCCACCGGCCAGTTGCGCCTCGGTCAACGGGATGCCATGGGGCACTTCCGGCCCCTTCTCGTGCTTGCGGATGAAGTGCTTGACCAGACGGTCTTCCAGGGAGTGGAAGCTGATGACGGAGAGGCGACCCTCGGGCGCCAGCGCCTGCAGGGCACCGTTCAGCGCGGTTTCGATCTCGTCCAGCTCGCTGTTGATATAGATGCGGATGGCCTGGAAGCTGCGGGTTGCCGCATGCTTGCCCTTCTCCTTGCTCGGGTTGACCCGGGCAATCATCTCCGCCAACTGGCGGGTGCGCACATAGGGTTCGGTGACGCGGTCATGGACGATGGCACGGGCAATCTTCTTGGCAAAGCGCTCTTCGCCGAAGGTTTTCAGCACCCAGGCGATGTCATCCACATCGGCCTTGGCCAGCCATTGCGCAGCGCTCTGGCCCGTGGTCGGGTCCATCCGCATGTCGAGAGGGCCGTCTTTCATGAAACTGAAACCGCGCTCGGCGTCGTCGAGCTGGGGAGAAGAGACCCCCAGATCCAGCAGGAAGCCGTCGACTTTGCCGAGCAGACCGCGATCGCTCAGGTAAGTTGTGATGCCTGAGAAGGGACCGTGCACTATCTCGAAGCGGGGATCCTGGATCTTGGCCGCCTCGGCAATGGCCTGGGGATCCCGGTCTATGGCGATCAGTCGACCCTGCGGACCGAGCTGCTGGAGAATGAGACGAGAGTGACCACCCCGGCCAAAGGTACCGTCGACGTAGATACCGTCCGGCTTGATGGCCAGCCCTTCGACGGCTTCGTGCAACAGCACTGTGATGTGTTCAGCGGCTTGGGTCATTTATAAAGAAAAATCCTGTAGTCGTGGTGAACTTGCCCAGTCGTCCTCGGGCAGGCCCAGGATGTCGTCATTGATCTGTTGTTGCCAGCGGGCTTCATCCCACAACTCAAACTTGTTGAGCTGGCCCACCAGCATGATCTTCTTGTCCAGCCCGGCGTGGCTACGCAGTGGCTGGCTCAGCAGCAGACGGCCATTGCCGTCCAGTTCGCACTCGGTTGCATGTCCGAGCAGCATGCGCTGCAGGCGGCGTTCCGCCGGATTGGTACTGGAAAGGGTCTTGAGCTTGCGCTCTATCTCTTCCCATTCACTCAGGGGGTAAAGCAGCAGACAGGGATGGGCTATGTCGATGGTGCAGACCAGCTGGCCGTCGCGCTCGGAGCGCAGCCAATCTCGATATTTGGTCGGAATCGCCAGTCGCCCTTTGCTGTCCAGGCTGATGGCGTGAGCGCCACGCAACAAATTGCAGTCCCCGAAGGTGAGTTATGGAGGCAAATTGCCCAATAAAACCACTTTGATCCACTTTTCTCCACCATGAAGTTTAAGGACGAGCAGGGGGCTTTTCAAGCAAGGATCTCGGGCATGGGGAACATATTGACGCAGCGCGGGGATACTAAGGATTAAATGAGTTGATTTTCCAAGAGTTATTGCTGAAAAAACAGAAAGTGATTAATAAGCAGCAAGTCGGTGAGCGGTCACTATCTGGGCGATATGATGAAACGGAACAATACCACTGCACAGAGCAAAATACTGACACATATCACTGGATAGATGATGTAACCATCTTTCGAACGGCGAGCACGCAGAGACACCAGCTGACAAAGCAACAGATTGTAAATAATCAGCAGAGATGTCAGCAGAATATTGGTGGCAAATGTCAACTCTTGAGCGTAACCAATGTACAAGCCCATCAGAATGAAATTGGCGAGTATCAGATACAGCAAAAACTTCTGAATCGCTTTACCCGAATTTGGGCTCTTTTTTACTCGTGTTATCATGCTTGCTACGTCCTGGATTACACATGATCAGACGACCTTAAATTCAAAAAACTGTTGAGATATATCATGTTTTTATTATTGCGCGATCCTTGCTCAACAATTGCCCCATGACCCGGCTCGTTTTTTTGCTAATGAGCGGGATGTTAATGATATCAACATCTTGCCATGCTTATCACAATTATCACTGGCAAGCTGGTTTCCCAATCCCGATCGGGGCGCGGGGGTCAGACTTGGTCAGCCAGCAGCAACAATTCCTGCTGAAGCAGCGCCCTTATCTCCAACAACGTCTTGCGGTCACAGCCCGTTATTCGCTGGGTCGCGGAACAGGTCAGCGCACGCAAACTGCCGCCCTTGCTTGCCTTTGTTCCTTTACTGGAAAGCAGTTACCGATTGGATGTGGTCTCCTCTGCCGGCGCCGCAGGCCCTTGGCAGCTGATGCCAGATACCGCCACCCGATTTGCCGTTCCCATCACCAGCGAATTTGATGGGCGCTATTCACTGCCATTGGCGACAGAGGCTGCCCTTTCCTATCTGGCATGGCTGTATCGCTTCTTTGGCAATGACTGGCTGCTTGGCTTTGGCCGCCTACAACGCAGGAGAAGGGCGGGTACTCAATGCGGTTTTAAAAGCGGGGACACGTAATATATGGGAACTGGAGCTTCCGACTGAAACACGCTTTTATGTCGCGCGCTTTGTTGCGCTGGCAAGACTGCTTGATATGGCTGACAGCTATCAGTTTCAACTTCCGCCATGGCACAGCGGCAATGACTTGCAAATATTCCGTCATCCGAACGGCTGCTGCTGCCCGCGTGGGCTCAGGCAAAAGGCGTATCAATGAATGAAGCCAGCCGCTGGAATCCGGCCTGGCAACTCCCTGTCGCGCAAGGGATAACCCATTGCCCTATCGTCTATAGCAAGGGCAAAGCCCCCACCGCCAACCGGAAGAAAGGGGCGACCGCCATTGTCAAAGCGGTCTCACTGGACAGTCTGCATGATCCCCTGTTGCTGAAAGCTGCCAGGGGGCTTGATATGAGTCGAGGCGAGATCAGTCTTGAGCGGTTGCCTGATCCTCTGGGATTCAGCAGACGCGCCCTGATTGCGGCGCCATGAAGCAGTGGCGCCAGTGGCTGAGTACCGGAGCCAAATCAACCTCTTCCGGATATGGCCCAGCGCGCACCGTAGAAACTGCAGGTACTGGCCAATCACGCGACGATGAGTGATGTTGCAATCCAGCGTAATTCGCGGTGACAATGACAGGCTGACAGTGTCGGGCAGCACGAAGCGGGCCGGGGCCAGGAAGCCGACGCCACCCGGCCCTATGTCCTTGATCACCGCTCGACCTATGCGCTTGTCAAACAGCAGGCCAGACACCATGAGCCGGGCCGCGATGCCGCAGCTCTGGGACTCCAGCGGCGTGGTACCATCGTGCAGATACCAGCGGGGTACCTTGCGCCTGGGATCGTTGAACGGGGTCACTTCCGGAAACTCGAGATCAGGGGTTCCCATGGGCAATGGCATCCTTGGCTTGCTGGGTGGCTGCTTGGGTTTGAGCACTGAACAGCTGCTCCAGGCTCTTCTCCGCCTGAGTCGTCATCACCAGCAGTTCGATGCGACGGTTCTGGCTGCCTCTGGGGTCGGCTGTGTTGTCCAGCATGGTGTCCGACATGGCGACCACCTGCCCCACCCGCTCGGGGGGCATGCCGCCGGCGAGCAGGACCCGTCTCGCCATCATGGCGCGATCGGAGGAGAGCTCCCAGTTGCTGTAGTTGTCACCGGCAAAGGGCGTGCTGTCGGTGTGACCGGAGATCATGACCCGGTTCTCCACGCGCTGGAATATAGGGGCAAGCGCCATCAGCAGATGGCGGAAGTAGGGGCTGATGCGGGCGCTGCCGCGGCTGTACATCTCGCGTTCGTCATCATCACGGATCAGGATGCGAAGTCCCTGGGGCACCAGTTGCAGCTCCAGGTTATTCTTCGCCTGCATCTGCTCCGCCAGATGGTCGATAAAGCTGGCCAGCTGCTTCATCTGGGCATCTCCCCCTCAAGTTTGCCTATCAACAGCTTTTCATAGCCACCGCCCGAGCCGTCAGAAAAAATGCTCTGATTACGGTCCATATGCTTGGGCATCAGCTGCCCCTCTTCCACAAATTGCGGGCTCAACTCTTCAAGGACCGAAGGATTGCCGCCGAGATCCACCGGATAGGGGCTGTTGCGGATATCGAAGGGGTTTGCCTCGCTGTCCATGATGCTGTAGTCACGCAGACGGCTGGCCACCGCCTCGCGCTCCTCCTGGCTGGAGACGGCCAGGATCCAGAGCACCATGAAGAAAGCCATCATCGCCAAGGTGAAATCGGCAAAGGCGACCTTCCATGCCCCGCCACCCTTTGGGCCACTGCTGCGCCGCTGCTGGCGCTTGATGATGATCTGCTCGTGATTGCGCATTACATGGCCCTGTTGGTCACCCAGTCTTCCAGTTCAAGGAAGCTGGGTTTCACATCGGGCTCCAGCATCTTGCGGCCAGAATCGACCGAGAGCAGCGGCGTCTTGCCCCGCAGCTGGGCGATCAGGATCGACTTGATGCACATCAGCATGCCGATGCGGCGCTTGACCATCTCCTCCATGGCATTGCTGATGGGCTCCAGCAGGCAGTAGCAGAGGAAGATGCCGATGAAGGTGCCCACCAGGGCAGCTGCCACATGCACCCCGATGTTGCTGAGGGGGCCGTCGAGCTGCTGCATGGTGATGATGATCCCCATCACGGCCGCGAGGATCCCGAAACCGGGGCAGGCCTCCCCCGTCTTGTGCAGGGCGTGGGACGGCTTGAGCATGTCCTCTTCGATGGCCATGATCTCCTGCTCCAGTATGGTGTCGAGCTCATGGGGGGTAATCTTGCCCATGCCCAGCAGGCGCAGGTTGTCGATGATGAAGCCGAGCAGTTGCGGATCTTCCGACACCTGGGGATACATGAGGAAGACGGAGCTCTGCTGCGGGTTCTCGATGTGCTCGTCCAGCGCTTTCATCCCCTTGTTGCGGGTCTCTTCCAGCAGTTGGTGCATCAGGGTCAGCAGCTCGCGGTAGATCTCTTTCTCATCCTTGTTGGACTTGAAGCACTGCTTCACCTGACGCCACATCTCATGCATCACCTCCTTGGAGTTGCCAAGGAACATGGAGCCGGCGGCGGCACCTATGATGATGATGAGCTCGGCGGGCTGCCACAGGGCGATGGGCCGTCCTCCGGCCATCATGAAGCCGCCAAGCACACAAATGAAAATGACACCAAGACCGATCTGTTTTTGCATGGATGCTCCCGCAGAATTCAAGAAGACTCCCCCACAGGGAGAGGCATTAATATATGGAGTCGACCAAACGCTGCTTGAGCTGAAGGACGCACTGCTTGTGCAACTGGCACACCCGCGATTCGGTCAGGCCGAGTACCAGCGCTATCTCCTTCATGTTCAGCTCCTGCTGGTAATAGAGGGAGAGCAGCAGCTGCTCCCGCTTGTCCAGGGAGCCGAGCACCTTGCTGAGGGTCATGGCCAGGTCCACATCGTCGGACTCCGAGGCCGGTGCCCTGCCGCCGTTCTCCAGCCACTCTTCCAGACTCTGCAAGGCTTCCGCCTGGCCGGCATAGGCCAGTTGGCGCACCTCTTCCACTGAGCAGCCCAGCGCCTGCGCCATCTCCTGCTCGGTCGGATTGCGACCCAGCCGGTTGAACAGCTCCCGCTGCACCTGGTTGTGTCCGTGTACCTGCTGGCGCAGCTGACGGGGACGCCAGTCCAGCCGGCGCAGCTCGTCCAGCATGGCGCCACGGACCCGCTTGAATGCATAACTCTCGAACTGGGCATCCGGCTCGCTGCCATAACGGCGCCAGGCCTCCAGCAAGCCCATCATGCCCACCTGCTCCATGTCCTCCTGATCGAAACAGGCGCTGACCTGGCTGCGCAGGTGAGTGGCCGCCCGCTTCACCAGCGGCAGATAGCGGGTCAGGATCGCCTGCTCGCCGGTACGGGGGGGCGAGGGGGTCAGGTCGCAGGGAGTGTCCCAGCCAGCGTCCATCATGTCCGCTACTGCACCAATACCTTGGTGACCAGCACTTCATCCAGATAGGGCTTGTAGCCATACCCTTGCAGTGTCGCTACCAGCTTGCCGAGCAGAGAGGTCTGCAGGGCGGAGATGTTTTGCAGCTCCAGCTTCACCGCATCGTGGGAGCGATGGCTGAAATATTGCACCATGGCATTGCGGATCAGGGGGGTCAGCTCGTTGAGCGTCTCCAGCTGCTGGGGATTGTGGGTCACCAGCGCCAGCTCCAGCACCAGATAGTGAGGCTCAGAGTCCCCCTCCAGGCTGATGACGAAGCGCTCCATCGGCTTGAACAGCGGCGTCTTGCTCAGCTCGGGCTTAGCCTCCGCCAGACCCAGCCAGACGGCAACCGTGTCTCGCTTGAGATAGGCGCCATAGGCCAGCGCCGCCAGCAGGCACAGTGCCATCACCATCAACATCATCCACTTCATGACACGCCGCATAATTTGAAATCACTCTCGCTATTGCCAGATTGTAAAAATGTCACACCAGGGTATTGAGCCAATCCTGGCCAGCACCGCCCGATGTCTCCTGTTCTTCCTGCCACTGTCTTCGGCCCGCCAGGATCTTCTCCTGCTGCCAGCGATCGCCCCGCTCCTGCTCACCCCCCTGGCCGACGTTCACTTCGACGCCGCCAGCATGGTGAGGGGCCAGGCTCATCCGCAGCCGCTCCATCGACTGGATCATGGCCTCACGCACCGCAGGGTTGGTCACGTTGAGTTGCACGCTGAGCCGATCCCCCTCGACCCTGACCGTCAATTCGAGGCGCCCCAGCTCAGGGGGATCGAGGCGAATGTGCGCCTGCTTGATGCCCTGATTCACCTGCAGCTCGAGCTTGTCCTTCAAGACGTCCACCAGTTGCTGCCCCCATTGGGTCTGGTTGTCGCTCAGACGGGCCGGGGCCCACTGATAGTCGGCCGTCCTGGTCAGTGGCGAGGGCGCCAGAGCCGACATGCCTCTGAGATCCGAGACAAGGGACTCCCGCTCTGACGAGCCATCCGCACCAGGGAGGGGGGGCAAGCCCGCCATCGATTTGCCGTGCAGCAGTGACGAGTCGACCTGAGCGGCCGGTTGCATCAGCTGACGGGCAAACTCCCCGGTGAGCGAGGCGCTCATCTCCCGGCGTCCCGACACCAGATCCATCGGCAGGCTTCGATCCGTTTCCAGCCGCTCGTGGCGCACCAGGGCACGCAAGGCGGGCGAGACGGCGGGGGCGTCATCCTGAACGCCTCCGGCATCCTGCGCCGAGGAGGCAGACATCTCCGGGTTCTGACGCAGTGGCGGCAGACGGCCCCCCTCGTCAGGGCGGACAAACACAGGCTGCATATGGGTAAAGGCGTGCAGTTGCTCAGTCGCATCCTGCTCGGACAAGTCCGCCTCCTCGACCTCGGATTCCTGGGAAGGAGCTTCATCGAGCGGCAAGATGACAGGGGCTTCCTGCTGGAACTCCAGAGGCTGATACTGCCCTCCCTGCCCCTCGGGTTGACGAGCGAGGCGCGTGAAGCCTGTGGTATCGAGATTGGGGGCCGGGTCTGAGCCGACGAAGGGGATCATGCCCATGCTTGCGCCTCATCATAGGCTTGCAGCCCTTCCCGCTTGAGGGAGAGGGCGTCCCACTCCTGCTTGCGCTGGGCGGTCTCCTGCTGGCAAAGCGCGAAGGCTTCCTGATGCCAGTGACGCACCTGATCCCGGGCCGGTACCAGGGATTGCCACAATGCCGGTTGCTGGCGCAGATGGTCGATGAGCTGGGCCAGGCGATGATCCGCCAGACGCACCGCATCCCACTGCCCGGCACGGGCCTGCTGTAATATCAGACGTCCCAGCCCCAAGAGCTGGCGCTGGCGAGTCTCGCGTTCCGTGCTGGGCGGCACGGCCCCGGTCATGGACATGATGATGGCCCCAAAATAAGACGACCTTGCCAGTAAGCAAGGAGCAGGCCAGATATGTAGTTGTGGTATTTCAATGCGTTAGCCGCGGCATCTGGCGGATGAGGAAGGGGGGCTTCCGCATCAGCGAGGATGGCGGGCCATGGCTTCCCAACCCTCTTTCAGCTCCTGCAGGATGCGACGCACCTCGGCAAAACCTGCGACGTCGTTGCCCACGCTGATCTCGAACAACCGCTGCCCGCAATAGTCGTACAGGCGGTGCAGGTTGGCGGCCAACTCACCCCCTTTGTCCATGTCGAGGGCACTGTCGAGCCCTCCCAGGATCTGCAGACACTTGTTGATGGACTGCCCCTTGCGCTCATACTGCCTGGCCAGGATGTGGCCCTCGGCCCTGGCTATCTCGTCGAGCAGCCCATCCATCAGCATCAGCACCAGCTGGTGCGGGTCGGCGCTCGCCGCCTTGGCCTGGGTGGCGGCGAACTGATAGGCGTCGTAGCCTTCTTGGGGTTCAAACATGAAAGACTCACTTATTCAGGAAATACGGGATCACCGACTCACAACGCGCCCATGGTTTGCAGCATCTGGTTCATGGTGGTGAACTGATTGAGGTAGCGCTTATACGCGGAATCCATACGACGATCCAGTGCCTCCATGCGCTCGTTGACCCGCTTCTCGTTCGCCTCCAGACCTGTCTTGCGCCCCTTGAGCGCACCGTCCCGCTTGGTGTAGGGATCGAGTGCGTTGCTCATCCGCTTGAGCAGGCCGTCATCCCCCATCAAGGCCTTGCCGAGCAGCTCGGGATCCTTCTCCAGCGCCTTGTTGAAGTCGGTCTCGCTGAAGGAGAGCTTGCCAGCCTTGTCGGTCTTGATCCCCAGGCTGCCCAGGGTCAGATCACCGGGCAGATCCCGCACGCTGCGGGCCAGCATGCTCTTGAGACTGCGCACCCCGCTGTCGGAGGAGAGTGCCCCCGGCGCCTTGGGATCGCTGGAGGTCATCTTGGCCAGCTCATCCACCAGCTCGTTGTAGCTGTCGACGAATTTCTTGAGGGAACCGGTGACCGCCTCCTTGTCCTGATCCACCGTCACCAGCAGCGGCGCATCATCGACCTTCTGCGCCTTGGTCAGCTGGAAGGTCAGGCCGTCCACCACGTTCTCTATCTTGTTGCTGGCGGAGGTGATGGTGAGGGGGTTGTCGCCCCCCATCCGCAACTTGGCGTCCTGCGCCTGGGTGATGTCCGTCTTGCCGGTGACGGCCGTGCCGAGGGCATTGGCGGCATCGCCGCTGTAGCCCAGGGTGATGGCGTTCTCCACCCCGCTATCCTTGCTGGTCAGCACCATGCTGACCTTGCCGTCGGTGCGCACCAGGGTCGCCTTCACACCCGGGTTGTCCTTGGCGTTGTTGATCTGGGAGACCAGATCCTTGGCGGTGGCACCGGCCGGCAGGGTCGCCAGATCGATGTTCATGGTCTTGCCCTTGACGGTCAGGGAGAAGACGCCGTCGGCGGGCAGCGGCGCAGTGTCGCTATCGAGCTGCAGGCCGACCTGATGGGACTGGGCAAGCTGCTCCACGAAGAAGTTGTACTGGCCCGAGCTGGCTTTGCCATTGCTCGTCACCGTCATGATCCCCTCCTGGGACATGGTGGCCTTCTGCGCCTGCAAGCTGGTCGCCTTGTTCAAGTCCTTGAGCAGGGTCTGGAAGCTCGACAGCTTGGTGGTGAGGCTGCTGATGGCGCTCTGCTGTCCCTTGACGCTGTCCAGCTGCTTCTTCAGCAGCTTGTCCATGTTCTGGCGCTCGATGGCTACCAGTTGCATCGCCGTGCTGGCCGGATCTATTTGCATCTTTATCCCCTTATTCAGTGGCATGCCTGTTGGAAAACACCGGCTCGGTCCTTTCCAACCGACAAGCGATTGTCAGACAAGGGCCGCCCCTTTCGGAGCGGCCATGCAACCCATCAACGCAGCAGGGAAGTTACCATGCCGGTCATCTGGTTGGAGTTGGACAGCACGGACATGCCAGCCTGCATCAGCATCTGGTTCTTGGTCATGTTGGTGCTCTCCTGGGCGAAGTCGGCATCCATGATGCGGCCGTTCGCCATGTCGGTGTTCTCTTTCATGTTGGAGAGGTTGTTGACGGTGTGCTCCAGACGGTTGATGTTGGCACCGAACTGGGAGCGGGCGGTACCGATCAGATCCAGGGCATCTTCCATCTTGGTGATCTGCGCATTGAAGTCAGTGGACGCCAGGGCAGTCGCAGCCACATCGGCGGTGGCCAGATCCGTGGTCGCAGTGGTGATGGCGGCATTCACGGCCTGGACGTTGGTGTCGGCCTTCACGTCCAGCTTCTCGGCGGCGGTGCCACCGATCTGGAAGGTCACGGTTCCGGCACCGAACTTGCCAGCATCGCTGATCAGCGTCTCGCCACCAAACTTGGTGTTGTCGCTGATGTTCTTCAGCTCGGCGGTCAGCTCCTTCATCTCGGTACCCATGGCCAGACGGTCTTCCGCGCTAGCGGTACCGTTGGCGCCCTGGGTGGCCAGATCCTTCATGCGCTGGACGATATTGGTCATCTCGTCCATGGCGCCTTCGGCGGTCTGCATCATGGAGACGGCATCCTGGGCGTTGCGCATGCCGACCTTCTGACCGTTGGACTGGGCTTGCAGACGGGTGGCCATCTGCAGGCCGGCGGCGTCATCGGCGGCGGAGTTGATGCGCAGACCGGTACCCAGGCGCTGCATGGCGGTGCCCAGCATCTTGTTGGTGGAATTCAGCTGGTTCTGGGTGGTCAGAGAGGCGAAATTAGTGTGAATGGACAAACCCATGATCTACTCCTCAAATAGGCTGCAAGGCAGCGGGGAACTCTACGACAAGGAGAAGCGACAGGGGAGGCTCAGGACTTGAGTGGCAAATGAAAATGAGGGTGAAAAAGGCGAGGAAGAAAAGATTAGGAGGGGAAAAAAGGCACCCATCCAGCGGATGGGTGCCACAGATATCAACGCAGCAGGGAAGTCACCATGCCGGTCATCTGGTTGGAGTTGGACAGCACTGACATGCCAGCCTGCATCAGCATCTGGTTCTTGGTCATGTTGGTGCTCTCCTGGGCGAAGTCGGCATCCATGATGCGACCGTTCGCCATGTCGGTGTTCTCTTTCATGTTGGAGAGGTTGTTGACGGTGTGCTCCAGACGGTTGATGTTGGCACCGAAGGAAGAACGGGCGCTGCCGATGTCTTTCAGGAAGGTTTCCATCTCGGTGATGGCGGCAGAGGCCTTGGTCTGATCACCGATACCGGCCTTCAGGGCGGCGCCATCCAGACCGGAGCCACCGGTGCTGCCAGTGATCTTCTTCAGGTCGGTGGATATGTCCACGCTCAGGGTCTCGGCAGCGGTGCCACCGATCTGGAACTTGACCGCGCCCTTCTCGAAGTTGCCGGCAGCTTTCTTCAGCAGAGACTGGCCGCCGAAGGTGGTGTTGTCGGTGATGTTGGTCAGCTCTTTCGCCAGTTCGCCGAACTCGGCGTTCAGGGCAGTGTAGTCTTCCGCACTGGTGGTGCCGTTCGCGCCCTGAGTTGCCAGATCCTTCATGCGCTGAACGATATTGGTCATCTCATCCAGGGCGCCTTCGCCGGTCTGCATCATGGAGACGGCATCCTGGGCGTTGCGCATGCCCACTTTCTGGCCGTTGGACTGGGCTTGTAGACGGGTAGCCATCTGCAGACCGGCGGCGTCATCGGCGGCGGAGTTGATGCGAAGGCCGGTGCCCAGACGCTGCATGGCGGTGCCCAGCATCTTGTTGGTGGAGTTCAGCTGGTTCTGAGTGGTCAGGGAGGCGAAGTTGGTATGAATGGACAAGCCCATGATGTATTCCTCGATGTAATCGCTGCGTTGCAGCCTGTTAGGTTGACATCAGAGATAGGCGACCCCTTTCCCGCGAAAATGTAGTCCTGCCCCCGCATATTTTTTGTCAGAGACCACCATCCTGACACTGACTCATCCGGCATGCTTATTGCTTTTAAAATGTCCTCTCTCATTACCGGACTGCGACATGGCAACCTCGCTCTACACTCCTCATTTCGTTCAACATTTCCAGTGCATCGGCGATCGCTGTGAAGACAACTGCTGTCATAGCTGGACCATCACCATCGACAAGCAGACCTTCCGCAACTACGAGCGGCACCCGGATCCCGCGGTCAAGTCCCTGAGCAAGCTGCACATTCGCAAGGTGAAGGAGAGCAATGAACGCTGGGGGGAGATCAAGCTCGATGAGCAGGGTGCCTGCCCCTTCCTCGATGAGAACCGTCTGTGCCAGATCCACAGCAAGGCGGGGCCTGAGGCGCTGAGCCACACCTGCAAGACCTACCCCAGAGCCCAGACCCGCATCGGCAACCAGCTCAAGAAATCCCTGATGCTCTCCTGCCCCGAGGCGTGCCGTCAGTTGCTGCTGGATCCCCTGGCGATGCAGACAGAGGTGACCGAACTCGCCCAGCCCCTGCCCTTCGCCACGCCCCCCTCCACCGCCATGGCGACCCTGCACAGCCTGAGCATCCACGTGCTGGCGGCCACCGATGTTCCCGTCGAGATACGGCTGTGGCTGATCGGCATGCTGATCCACCGGGATCCCTCGGCCCTGTCCCACGAGTCCTTCCTCGATCAGGTGGCGGCGCTGGCAGAGCGGGGGGAGCTCAATACCATGTTCGAGCAATTGCCCGCCATGCCGCAGTTGCAGTGGTGGGGACTGAGGACCATCACCCACCAGTTGCTGGCGTATTCACAGGGGCGCCGGGGACGGCAGACGATGCAGCACTGCCTCGACAAGATCAATCTGGTGCTGGAGGGGGTCTATGATGAGGGCAAGCTGGCGCGGCTGCAGCAGGCCTGGCATGACAGGGTCGCCCCCTTCCTGGCCGAGCGCCCCCATATCATGGACAACTACCTGCTCTACTACGTCTATCACCACAACTTCCCGCTACTGCAGAGCGGCCGCTTCCAGGCCTATCAGTTGCTGGTGATAGATTACTTCCTGCTGCGCAACTATCTGTGTCTGCTGGCCATGGACAAGGAGCTGGAAGAGCAGGATGTGGTCAACCTCTTCTACAGCTATCACACCATACGCCAGCACAACGCGAGTTTTCTCAAGACCATAGAACAAGGACTGAGTGAGTCAGGCTTTGCCTCGGATCTCAGCCTCTACGCCCTGCTGAAACCCTGAAAACAAGAAACCGCCAGGGAAGTCACGTGGCGGTTTCTTTTTCGGGTCGGGCGCTCCGTCCCTAGGTCAGCAGTGCCACCACGTTCTGGCGCGACACATTGGCCTGGGCCAAGAGGCCTGACATTGTCCCCATGAAGCCCCCCTCCTTGAGTTGCAGGCTGAGCTTGCCTTGCAACTGTGCCAGCTCCTCCTGCGGCATGCTCTGGCTGCGTGACTTCACCCGATCGAGCTGCTTGACCATCTTCTGGCGGAACTGCTTCAACTCGCGCACCGACTGCTCTATCTCGCCGAGCAGCCGCTTCAGGCGCTGCTGCTCCTGCTTGAGCTCCCCCTTGTCGAGCCCTTCGCCTAGCTGGGTCAGCTGCCCGGCCCTTTGCTTGAACTGCACAGGAACCGGATTACCTGCAGGAATGCGGATACCTTCTCCGCTCAGCAACACGGGTTCGTCCAGCTTGCGCCTGTGCTGATCCGGCACGCTCAGCTCCAGCTTGCCCAGCTCGTTCAACCTGGCCTGGATGTGCTCCTTGCGCAGCGCCCTGTCCAGACGGGAGGCCGCCTCCGACTCGCTGGCATCGGCGGGCAGCAGCACCTCGACGGCGCTGCTGGTCTGCGGGAAGGAGAAGACCAGCCGCTCGGCGCTCGCCCTGGGGCTCAGCAGATCGAGCCGCTCCGCGCCGTAGTGCACCCGGCTATCCGTCGCCGACGCCAGCAGGCGGGGCTTGAGCTCCGAGGTCAGGGGGGCCTTCGGCTGGGTCAGCTTCTCTTCCAGCAGCTTGAGGCGGGAGACCAGATCCCCGCTCGCCGTCTTATGCTGGCCCAGCTGTTGCTCGAGGCGCTTCAGCTCGCCCCACACCTGGCTTAGGGCCTGTTCGCCCCCCTGGGCATGGGCGATGCGCTGCTGCGCCGTGCCGATCAGGGCCCAGCGATCCAGCCGGATGACGTTGGGCTGGCGCTCGTTGCGGGGAGTCTGCTGGGAAGTGGCCTGGGCAGTCGAACGTCCTTGCAGCCTGGGCTGGGCTGGCGTCTCGGCCACGCCGCCCGGACGGGTTTGTTGAATCTGCATCCTGGCTCCTTAGACAGACTTAGGGCATGTAGTTGAACAGGCTCAGGCCATTCACCTTGGCGAAGGCCTGCTGCTGCACCTGCAGCGCCATCAGCACATGGGCCTGCTGGGTCACGGCCCCTGCGTAATCGAGGGACTCTATCTGATTGCTCACTTCCTTGCTATAGGTGCTCTTCTCGGCGTGCCCTTCGTCCACCTGATCCAGCAGATTGATACGTGCCCCTATGGTGCTCACCATCTGGCTGATGTCATCTTGCAGGGTCAGACTGCGATCCAGCATGGCTCTGGCCTGATCGGCCGCATCCACGGCACCGCTGTCGAAGGCCGCCACCATGTCGTCGAGCTGCTTGAAGAAGTCCCCGTTCTGGATGAACAGCTTGTCCGCGGTGTGATTGAGTTCCACCGTGACCCCTCTGGCGATGCCGACCTCACGCACCAGGGCATCCCCCTGATAGAGATAGTCGCCGCCCGGTCCCTTGACGATGGGTGCCTTGTCCACCTGGCTGCCGCTGAACAGGCTGGATCCACTCTCGTTGCGGGCATTGGCCAGATCCAGCAAGCCGTCCTTGATGATCGCCAGCTCGCTGGAGACGGCCCGGCGATCGTCCTCGGAGAGGGAACCGGTGGCGGCAGTCTGGGTCAGATCCCGCAGACGGCTCAGCATGTTGGTCATGGTCTCGAGCTGGATCTCCCCCTGGGAGAGCTGGCTCTTGGCGTTGGCGATGTTCTTCTGGTACTGCGCCATCGCCGCCTGCTCCTTCTTCAGCCCGAGCAGTTGCACGCTGCCCACGGGATCGTCCGAGGGCTGCAGGATCCGCTTGTTGGAGGAGATCTGGCGATCGAGGCGGGCATATTCGCCGAAACCCTGCTGCAGGTTGTCGAGCATGCTGAGCTGGATCTGGTTGGTGCTGATGCGCATGCGGACTCCGTCAGAACATGTTCAGAATGGAATTGAAGAGTTGATCCGAGGTGCTGATCACCTTGGCATTGGCCTGATAGGCCTTGGTATAGGCCATGATCTTGACCCCCTCCTCGTCGGTGTTGACCCCGCTGACGCTGCTGAGCTTGGTCGCCAGCTGTTTCTCCATGTTGGCATCGGCTTCCATGGTCGCCTTGGCCTGGCCGCTCTGCACCGCCATCTTGCCGAGCAGGGCGCTGTAGGCCTCATACTGGCTGTCCTTGATGGTCAGCAGCTCCTGCAAGTTGCGGTTGTCACCGTTGCCGCCGCCCGCCTTGGCGAAGGCCAGATGGTCACCGGTAAAGCCGTCGGCCACCTTGAGGGTGCCGGAAGGGTTGAGGGGATCGTAGCTGAACAGGGGTTTGCCCGGGTCACCGTTCAGGTCGATGCCCCCCGCCTGCTTGGCGTTGAAGTCATCCGCCAGCTTCTTCGCTATCTGGTTCAGTTCGTCGCGCAGGGGGCGCAGCACTGTGGTGCGATACTCCAGCACCCCGGCCAGGGTGCCTCCCTGCAGCTTGGGCACCTCGAAGGATTGCGGCCCGAAGCTCAGACTCAGGGTATCGCCGGTGAGGGAGAGGGTACTGCTGCTGCCCGCCAGCACCAGGGGCTGGCCCTGAGGCAGGCTCAGGGAGAAGGAGCCGTCGCTCTGGCGGTTGACCCGCACCTCCATGAAGGTCGACAGCTCACGTACTATCTGCTCGCGGCTGTCTTCCAGAGCCGAGGTGTTGACCCCCTTGGAGGCCTGCTCGCCGATCTGGGTGTTGAGCTCGGCCACCTGTTTCAGATAGCTGTTGACCTGGGTGATGGTGCTGCCGAGCTGATCGTCGATCTGCTTCTCCTGGGTCAGCAGGCTCTCGTTCAACTGGCCGAAGCGGTTGGCCAGCGCCCCGGCAGAGCTGACGATCTGGCTGCGCTGCGCCGGCGTCTCCGGGCTGTCGAGGGCGGCGCTGAGGGAGGCGAAGAAGCTGTCCAGCCCCTTGGTGATGTTCATCGATTCGCTGCCAAGCAACTGCTCTGTGGTGTTGATGTACTGATGAAACGCATAGGAGGAGCCGGTCGAAGAGCGGCTGCGCCAGTGCTGGGACACCAGATAGTCATCGGTGATCCTGCGGACCCCGGTCACCTCGACCCCCATGCCGTTATCCAGTCGGCCAAAGCCGGACAGGCTGCCCATCATGGCTTCCTGGCGGCTGTAACCGACGGTGTTGACGTTGGCGATATTCTGGGCGGTGACGTTTAACGCGATCTGCGCCGCGTTGAGTCCGCTAAAACCGATATTGAGCAGCGACATCAGTCAACTTTCCTCATTTTTGCCGAATTCAGAGGCTGACTGAAGGCAGCCAGGGTCTGGGGTTCTGAAGCGACCACCGGCTCGGCATTCTTTAATGTGGGGGCCAGTTGATTGACCATCTGCTCCTTGAGCCCCATGCCGCCACGCTTGACCATGCTCATCGCCAACTGGCTGTCATACATGTCGCGGTAGAGCGCCTCTCCCTTGATGAGCTTGTCATCGTCATCCTGCATGGCGTCGGAGGCCGATCGCATGTGCTTGAGCACCGTCTGCAGGAAGCTCACCTCGAACTGGCCGGCCGCCGCCTCCAGGGCTGCACGCTGATCCGGGTTGCTCTTTATCTGCTGCAGTTCATTGAGATCCTGATAGAAACCAGGCTCAGAGGTAATTCTGGTCATAGAGATCCTTAGATGACCACCAGCTCGCCTTCGAGGGCTCCCGCCTCGTCGAGGGCTTGCAGAATGGCCATGACATCGTCCGGGGTCGCCCCCAGGGAATTCACTGCCTTGACGATCACCTCCAGGGAGGTGCCATCCGGCCAGACAAACATGTTGTTGCGCTCCCGGTCAACCTGAACCTGAGAGTTGGGCGTGGTGGTGGTCCGGCCGTTGGAGAAGGCATTGGGCTGACTGACCGTCTGGCTCTCGCCTATGGTCACCGTCAGGCTGCCGTGGCTGACCGCAGCCTTGCGCACCTTGACGCCCTGCCCCATCACCACAGTGCCGGTGCGGCTGTTGAATACCACCCTGGGTCGCTCCTTGCCCATGTCCACCTGGATGTCCTGCAACAGGGCCATGAAGGAGATGCGCTGGCTCTCGTCGCGGGGCGCCGCAATCTGGATGCGCCCGGCGCTGACCGCCTTGGCCACGGGGCCGAGCTGACGGTTGATCTCCCGCTCTACGTTGCGGGCCGTCTTGAAATTCGGCTGATGCAGGTTGAGGGTGACCTCGGGCTTGTCCGAGAAGTTGCTGACCGCCTCCCGCTCTATGATGGCCCCGTTGGGGATGATGCCCGCCGTCGGCACATTGATGGTGACGGAGGAGCCGGACTGGCCCTCCGCCTTGACCCCGGCCACCACCAGGTTGCCCTGGGCAACCGCATAGACCTCGCCGTCGATGCCGCGCATGGGGGTCAGCAGCAAGGAGCCGCCCCGCAGGCTCTTGGCATCGCCGATGGAGGTCACAGTCACGTCCACCAGCTGCCCCTTGCCCGCCAGGGCAGGCAGGGTCGCCTGCACCGAGACCGCGGCCACGTTCTTGAGCTTGGGATCTATGTCATCGGGCAGTTGCACGCCAAACTGCTTGAGCATGTTGGCCATGGACTGACCGGTGAACTTGACCTGGCTGCGATCCCCGGTGCCGGAGAGGCCGACCACCAGGCCATAGCCCACCAGCTGGTTGGTTCTCATCCCCTGCACGTCGGCGATGTCCAGCAGCGCCCGCTTGGCGGGCGCGGCCGCCTCGGCCACCCCAGACAGGGAGAGGCAGAGCAAGGCGATATACCATCTGTTCATCGAAATCCTCACAAGGGGGCGAAGGCGGAGCTGAAGAAGCGCGACAGCCAGCCCATCTGGTTGCTGTCGGCGAGGGCACCGCGTCCCGCATAGGTGATGCGGGCATCGGCGATGCGCTGGGAAGAGATGCGGTTGCTCTGATCGATGTCCTCGACCCGCACCATGCCCCCCAGACGAATGTACTCATCCCCCTGATTGAGGCGGATCCACTTCTCTCCCCGGATCCCTAGCACGCCATTGGGCATCACCTCGGCCACAGTGACAGTGATGGCCCCCGCCAGTGTGTTCTGCTGACTGGAGGTGGCACCGCCATCGAAGTCCCGATCCGCCGTGACAGAGGCGCCCCAGTCCGGCCGCGACACGCCGCCGATGGAGGGGGCCGGTACATTGAGGCTGCTGTTCTTGTTCATGCTGGTGTTGGCTTTCTTGCTGGACTGGGTCCGCTCTTCCAGCATCACGGTCAGGATGTCGCCGATGCGATAGGCGCGACGATCCTGAAACAGGGTCATCATGTAGTCACCACGGTAGAGGCTGCCATCCTCCCCCACCCCTGACTTCGTCATCTGGGAGCGGGAGGGTGCCCACTTCTCGTCACCGGGCTCGGGAGCCTGCAGTTCATAGGTGGAGCAGCCCCCCAGCAGCAGGGCGAGCACGATGCAATACCACACCTGCTTCATCATCACAGCGCCTGGGTCACGAACTTGAGCATCTGATCCGCGGAAGAGACCACCTTGGCATTCATCTCGTAGGCGCGCTGGGTGGTGATCATGTCCACCATCTCCTCCACCACGTTGACGTTGGAGCTCTCCAGGGTGAACTGCTTGATGGCCCCCATGGCCTCTTCCCCCGGCACCCCTTCGATGGCCTCACCGGAGGCGCCGGTCGCCCGATAGAGGTTGCCACCCAGGGCTTCCAGACCGGCCGGGTTGGAGAAGTTGGTCAGGGTGATGCGCCCCAGCTCGACGTTCTCCTGCTGGCCTGGCAGGGTGGCGCTCACAGTGCCGTCGGTGCCGATGGCGATCTTGGTGGCGTTGTCCGGGATCTGGATCTGCGGCAGCATGGGCAGGCCATCGGCGTTGACCAGCAAGCCTTCCGCGTTGCGGTGCCACTGACCATTGCGGGTGTAGGCCGTCTCGCCATCCGGGCGCTCGACCCCGAAGAAGCCGGCACCGACCACCGCCATGTCCAGCTCCTGATTGGTGTTCTGGAACTGGCCCGGGGTGAACACCTTCTGGGTACCGACCACCCGCACACCGTTACCCATCTGGATGCCGATGGGGGACAGGTTCTGCTGATCCTGCTGGGCCCCTGGCTGACGCTGCACCTGATAGAACAGATCTTCGAACGCCACCCGATCGCGCTTGAAACCGACCGTGTTGACGTTGGCCAGGTTGTTGGAAATGCTGGCCATCTTGGCATCTTGTGCCGACAGACCCGTTTTACTCACCCAAAGCGCTGCATGCATTTTCGTCTCTCCACCGATTCATTCGGGAGCGCTCACGCGCCCCATCAACTCTTGTTCACGGTCGGCCGGGGCCACCGCCTTCAATGCCGTCAGCCCTGGCCCGAGATCAGCCGGGCGCCCTGCCTGGCCTGATCGTCCGCCGTCTTCATCAACTTGACCTGCAATTCGAAGTTGCGGGTCAGGGACATGCTGCTGATAAGCTCATCCACCGCGTTCACGTTCGCCCCCTCGAGGAAGCCCGAGGCCAGCACCACCTGTTCACTGATCTCCGCATCCCCGCCCTGGCGCTGACGGAACAGGCCATCCGGCCCCTTGACCAGATCGGCCGGGTCCGGATTGACCAGCTTGAGGCGACCCACATCCAGCCGGGCGCCACCGCCAGGCGGGGTGATGCTGAGGGAGCCATCCTTGCCAAAGCTCAGGTCACGGTAGGCCGGCAGCACCATCTCGCCGCCGTCCCCGAGCACGGGGCGGCCATTGAGGGTCAAGAGCCCCTCCCCGTCTACCTCCAGATTGCCGGCACGGGTGTAGGCCTCCTTGCCATCAGCCGTCTGCACAGTGATGAAGCCTTCACCTCGTACCGCCACATCCAGCTTGCGGCCGGTCTGCATCAGGGCGCCCGCCCGAAAGTCGGTCCCCGCCTGCTCTTCCCGGGCCATGACCCGGCTCTGATAGCCGTCGCCGGCCAGGGCATAGGCGGAGGCCCGCTCGAAGTCGGCCCGAAAACCGGCGGTATTGACGTTGGCCAGGTTGTTGGCCCGGATTTGCTGGGCCATCAGGGTGTGTTGCGCCCCCGACATGGCGGTATAGATAAGCTTTTCCACGCATCACGCCTTAGAAGGAGTTGAAGAGTACCTGAGTCATCTTGTCAGCCGAGCTGATGGTCTTGGCGTTGGCCTGATAGTTGCGCTGGGAGGTCATCAGGCTCACCAGTTCACCCGTCAGATCGACGTTGGATGCCTCATAGGCCCCTGCCGTCAGACCGCCCAGGGTCCCGGTGCCCGGCGCGCCCAGCACCGGCTGGCCCGAGCTGAACGACTGCTGCCAGGTGGTGTTGTTGGTCTGCAACAGGCCGTTGGGGTTGGTGAAGTTCGCCATCACCACCTGGCCCTGGAGCAGGCTCTGGCCGTTGGTGAAGGTGGCGTAGACACCGCCATCCGCATCTACCCGCACCCCGGTCAGATCCCCGGAGGTATAACCGTTGGACTGGTTGCGGGTGGCGTTGAAGTCGGAGGCATACTGGCTGACCTTGGCCAGATCCGCCGTGAGGCTGATGGGCTCGGCGCCGGCGGGGGCCAGGTTCAGCACCGGGGCCGTGGTCGGCGTCTTCAGGGTGCCGTTGGTGTTGAACTCCATGGCCACCGGGGTGCCGGTCTGGGTGCCGTTGAAGGCGTAGTTGACCTGCCAGCTGTTGTCACCCGTCTTCACGAAATACTGGGTGACAGTGTGCTCGACCCCGAGGGAGTCATAGACCTTGCTGGACTGGGAGTAGCTGAAGCTGTCGGACTTGGCGGGATCGAAGGGATGCACGGCCTGATCGATGACGCTGGCGTCCGCCTTGAGGTTGGCCACGAACTCCAGGCTGTCGGACGGCTTGGCGGGCAGGCTGCCGGTCTTGACCTGGATGTCCCCCACCACGCCAGATTGCAACTCACCGGCCTCGTTGGTGGTGTAGCCTTGCAGACGGGTGCCGCTGGCGGTGGTCAGATAATTGCTGGCATCCCGCTGGAACATGCCAGCCCGGGTGTAGGAGGTCTGGCCGTTGCCATCCTTGAGCACGAAGAAGCCATTGCCGGAGATCGCCAAGTCCAGCCCGCGCCCGGTCCGGGTCACGTCGCCGTTGCGATCGAAGTTCTGGGAGACGTTGTTCATCTCCACGCCACCGGCCTGGCCGCCGCCGTAGATGGCGGCAAACTCGGCACGGCTGGACTTGAAGCCCGCAGTGCTGGCGTTGGCCACGTTGTTGCTGATGACACTCAATTCCTGGTTGACGGCGCGCAGGCCGCTCAGTCCGATACTAAAAGACACAGTTTCGCTCCTATCTGATTACGCCGACTTGCCGAACTGGACGGCACTGAACAGGGGAACATCCCCCACGCCTGCCACTTGCAACATGATCTCGCCCGTGCCCGGCAGGTTGACCCGTTCAACCTCGCTGGCCACATAATTCTTGGTGGTGGTGGCAACCCCGGCGAGGGAGGCCTTCACCTCGAAGCTGTATTCGCCGGCGGGCAGGGTCGGCAGCGCATAATCCAGCGCCCCCGCCTTGCTCTCGCCCCAGCCCTTGGTCGCGACCAGGGTGCCGTGCTTGTCATACACCTTCAGCTCGACCGTATCGGCCGCACCGGCCAGCTCAAGCTGACCGCGGATGACACCCTCTTTCTGCTGGTTCAGGGTCTTGCTCGGTACCATCACTTCCTGGCCGATCAAGTTAGTGCTCTGCAGCACCTGCTGGGTATCCATCATGTTGATGGACTTCTGTTGCAGCACCTTGAGCCCTTCCACCCCCTCCACCATGCTGAACTGCGCCAGCTGGGTGACGTACTGGGCCCCGTCCAGCGGGTTGGTCGGATCCTGGTTCTGGATCTGGGCCACCATCATCTGCAGGAATTCGTTGCGCAGCTGCATCCCGCTATTCTGGTTGGCTTGCGTTTCCTGAGCAGCACCGGCGCCATTGCTGGCGATCTTGGGGTCAGCAACAGCCTGACCCGTACCACGCGCCGTATCCAGACTGCTTATCTGTGGCAGACTCATGGCTTAGGCTCCCTGACCAAGACGCAGCAAACCTTGCTGCATACTGTTGATCCGGTTGATCACCTCCACCGAGGTTTCAAAACCGCGAGAGGCGCTCATCATGTCGGCCATCTCTTCCACCACGTTGACGTTGGAGTAGTAGAACAAAGCCATCCTGATCGGCCATCGGGTTGGTCGGCTCCAGCCGTTTCTCGACCTGACGGTCCGACTGCACTATACCCGCCACTTGCACCGACGCAGCCCCGAGGCCATCGGCATCCTGAATCTTCTGATAGAGAGTGGAAAAAACCGGCTTGATGGCACGAAACGCGGCGTCTTCACTGGCGGCCGCGCTATCCACGTTCGCCAGGTTGGAGGCGACAGTATCCAGCCGCACGGTCTGGGCGCGCATGGCACTGCCGGCGATGTCATAAATCTTGTTGAACGACATGGTTAACGGCCCTCGATCGCCTTGGCGATCCCGGTAATCTTCATATTGAGGAAAGTGAGACTGGTCTGAAAATCGGTGGCATTGTTGGCAAATTTGCCCTGCTCAACCCCCAATTCGGCGGTATTGCCATCCATGGAGACCTGATAAGGAATGCGATAGAGGGGGTGATGCATATCGTCACGCATGGCGCCCTGGCTGATGGCCTGACTCTCCTCGCCCGCAGCAACTTGCTGCGCGACACGGCCCAGAATCGTCTTATAATCGACATCCCGAGCCAGATAGCCCGGTGTATCCACGTTGGCCAGATTTCCCGCCAGAATACGCGCCCGCTCCGCCCTGACATCGAGGGCATAAGGGTGTACGCCAAGGGCGCTGTCAAATGAGATACTCATGCTTCATCCTTTATCGTTCACTCAGACCGGGGTTACCCTTATCAAGACTCATGCCAACCATGAAGATACCTTTAGTTTCAAGCGGTTACCATGCACCATCCACTGCAAGCAGATGAGAAATGAGGAAGTGCGACTTCCCGTGTGGAAATGGAGCGGCCTGCTGGCTACTGCTGAGCGCATTGGCTCACTGGGCCGCCCCGCAGGCGCAAAGCGCCATGCTTGAGCAGTTGCTTGAGCAAGATGCCCGCCAGGTCCTGCATGCCTACATCACCCAGCAGGGATGGCCTGCAACCTCAGGCGGAGTTTCGGGTCTGGCTCTCCCCCTTCCGCCGAGCACCTTCCTCCCTGCCCCTCACACTCACTCTCGCTACAAGCAGGCGGTCAGTATCGGCAACCCTGGGGACGACGCCCCTATCTCATCGAATGCACCGATCCCGCCTGGCAGGTGCGCGGACGGGTAGAGGTCTCGTTGCTGATTGCCGGTCTGGGTGCGGCACGGGATATCGCAAAAGGCCAGGCCATCAGCGCCAGCGATCTGGTGGAGAAAGAGTTGGATGTCAGCCGCATACAACGCGGGTTTACCCCAGCAATCACTCTCTGCTGGGCCATAAAAGCAACCGGCATCTGAGAAGCGGACAGCTCATCGGTGAGCTGGACTTACAAAAAGTTGGGCGGTCAAACAGGGGGAAGGGGTACTGATCCGCGCAGGACAGGATGAATTCTCCGCCACAACCAGAGGGAGGCCCTCGAAAATGGCGGATAGGCGAGGGATCAGAGTGAAAAATCTTAGCTCTGGCAAGGAAATACAGGCATGGGTGACTGATATAGGGGAAGTTGAAACCCGTTTTTGAACCAAGATCGCAATTTGATTCAAGTTCGACAAGCCTTGGGTCGCTTGTCATAGACAGACCATCAGGAATTTACGTTATGAAAATTACCCGTACTGACTCGCTCTATATTCAAAACCAGCCTGGCCGCAAACCGGATGTCACGACCAAGCCGGAAACCAAATCCGCACAGTCACCCGATGCCCGGATCAGCAGCACAGCGCAGTCAGTAGCCAATGCGCCGCAGCCAGCTGGCCACCACATCCGACGTCGACATGGACAAGGTCAACGAGATCCGCAAAGCCATCAGTGAAGGCAAGCTGGAGATCGATCTGGATGCGCTGGGTCAGGCCATTCTGGATATGCATCGCCGATGAGCGTGGATACCAAGGCCACCGTCAAGGCATTGATCCTCGGGATCCAGCAGGATTACGGCCACTACACCGAGCTTACAGCCTTGTTGCTGCGCCAGCATGCACTGCTGGCAAGCCATGATGTCGATGGCTGCAAGCCATAACGATCAGCAGCAGACACGCTGATGGCCAAGGTGACACAACAGGCAAAACGCTGCCAGCAGCTGCAGACATTGGGCCTCAAACCCGATGAGAAGGGGATGGCCACCCTGATAGCCAAGCTGCCACTTCCCCTGCGCACCACGGTAGCCAATCAATGGCAACAGCTTGAACAGCTGCTGCACCAGTGTCTGCGCCAGAATGATCTCAACGGCCGCCTGCTGGCAGGCCAGATGGAGACGATTCATTCGCTGTTGGGACAAGAACCAGGTTATCGCGACCCAGGACAGCATCACGGATTAACCCTCCTCCTTACTCTTTGCGAGTCAGGTGACGCAAACTCGCCAGCTCATCCAGCTGTAGCTGACCCAGCCTCTCCTGCTGCTGGCGAGCAACATCATCACGTCGTGCCAGCAATAGCTCCAGCCCCTTGACCCGCCCGAACTGCCGGACACCAGTTCCCTTCGTGGCGCTCCAGATCCAGTCTGGCCAGCGCAGATTGCTGCACCTGATGGGCCAGCAAACGGCGCAACTGACTATCCATCTGTTGCTTGTTTTGCCATAGCAAAGGGTGAAACTTGTCGGAACCTGGCCGCAGCGAGGAGATCACTTCCTGCAATTTGTGTGCTCGCTGCTCTTCCCGCAACGCCAGCTCCCGCAAGCGCTGACGCTCCTTGCGCCAAGATTTTCCAGCTCTTCCTGTTGCAACCCCAGATAAGACTTCAGCATAACGAATCCTTATCCCTGCCCCAGCACCTGCTTGAGACCGACCATCACCTGTTCAAAAGCCATCTCTTCCTGCAGGCCTTGCTGCAGAAATGCCGCAATCCCCGGATAACGCTGAACGGCTTCATCCATCTGCGGATCCGCCCCGGGTTGATAACCGCCCAGTGGCAGCAGCTCACGCACCTGCTGATAGCGCCCCCATAGCTGACGCAAGGTTACCGCCAGCTTTTGCCATTCGGCAGGCACGACTTGTGGCATGACCCGACTCACCGAGGCACCAATATCGATGGCAGGGTAGTGCCCCTCTTCCGCAAGACGACGGGTCAGCACGATATGACCATCGAGAATGGCGCGGGCCGAGTCGACCACCGGATCCTGCTGGTCATCCCCTTCCGCCAGCACGGTATAGAAAGCACTCAGACTACCATCCGGGTGTGTGCCGTTGCCGGCTCGCTCCACCAGCTGGGTCAGCATGCTGAATACCGAGGGTGGATAGCCCCTGGTGGCAGGAGGCTCACCGATAGCCAATGCAATTTCACGCTGTGCCTGGGCATAGCGGGTCAGTGAATCCATCAGCAGCAACACATCCTGCCCCTGCTCACGGAAATACTCGGCAATCCGGTGGCATAGCTGGGCCGCTCGCAGCCGCATCAGCGGGAGATTGATCCGCGGGCGCCGCAATGACCACGGCGCGAGCCAGACCTTCGGACCCCCAGACTGTGCTCGATGAATTCGCGCACCTCACGGCCCCGCTCACCAATCAGTCCCACCACCACAATCTGGGCTGCGGTATTACGGGTCATCATGCCGAGCAACATACTCTTGCCGACCCCTGAGCCGGCAAACAGCCCCAAACGCTGGCCCTTGCCGACAGTCAGCAGGCCGTTGATGGCGCGGATACCGACATCCAGCGGTTCACGTACCGGGGTTCGCAATAGCGGATTGGGGGGAAGAGCAAACAGGGGAACACTGTCGCCAACGTCGGGTAACGGCTGCCCGTCCAGGGGCTGCAGCAGGCCATCGAGTACCCGCCCTAGCAGATGACTCGCCAAGCCGAACAGTTTCCTCTCCATCGATGGGTTCGACCTGAGCCCCCGCGAAGAGGCCACTCATCGGCTGCAGCGGCATCAGGTAAGAGATATCCCGGTTAAAACCGACCACCTCGGCCAACAGGGGGCGTCCACTTGCCGTGCTGACACGACAACGCTGTCCCATCACCAGTTGGCAGCCGACCACTTCCAGAGTCAGGCCGGTCACTCGCACCAACCGGCCAAAGCGACGAAAGCCCGGGCAGCTCATCCAGAATTGTCCAGCGCACTGGTCAGTGCCTGCTGCAAGGCCTCATGCATCTTGCGGCACGTCCAGCGAGCTGTTGAGCTGTTCGATACAAGTTGCCAGGCGGGAGCTGGTGCTCACCTCAACGACGGCCGCACGGGTCTCGATACGTGCATCGCCTACCCCAGTGCTGCATCCACTTGCAATGGCCACCCTTCGCAGCGGGTCACCCCCTGCTCGGCCAGGCGCTGTCGATCTCCCTCATTGAGATAGATCACCAGCTCTTCCGAAGCAGCTGGCAGGGTCGCCAGGCCTGTTCGACCTGATTGAGTACCTGCTGCGGATTGAGGGTAAACTCGGCCTGGATACCCGCTTGGCCACCTGGGCCACCAGCTGGGCAATCAGCGCTTTCTGCTCCTGCATCTTTACCCGGGTCAGGGACTCCCACTGCTGTTGCAGCTTGGCAAAGGGGACCATGGCCTGATCGAACGAGGCCCTGCCCTCGGCCAGCCCCTGGGCCAGGCCACGCGCCTGTCCCTGTTGCAGACCCTTGGCCTCCCCTTCAATCAGGCCGCTGGTCAGCCCCTGCTGGTAGCCGGCCTGATACCCCTCTGTCTGTCCCTGCTCCAGCCCTTGCTGATAGCCGTATTCGAACTCTTCCTGCTGGCTTCTGGCCTCTTCCCCGCTCTGTCCCAGTGCCGGGAAACGGTAGAGACGGGTGGCACCGGCCGCCAGTTTGCGAACATGCTGACTCATGCCTGTCTCCTGTTAGCTGACGGTGGCTTCTTCGAACAGCTGGAACTCGATCTCGCCCTGCTCCACCAGTTCCCGCACCAGTTGCATCACCTCTTCCCTGGCCTGCTCCACCTTGCGCAGGGAGACGCTGCCCTGATCCTGGATCTGGGCTTCCAGTGCCTGCGCCATCCGCTTGGGCATGGCACCCAACACCACCTTGCGAAAACCGGCGTCGGTATTCTTCAGGGCCAGCGCCAGCAGATCCGCCGGCAGCTCCTGCACCAGACGCTGCAGGGTGTCGTCGCTCTGGCGACGCAGGGCCATGAAGTCGAACATGTTCTTCTCGATCTCGAGGGCCATGTCGCCGTCGTGTTCCCGCAGCAGGGAGAGCATCTGCTCCTTGTCACCCTGATAGCGGTTGAGGATGTCGGCCACCTGGCGCACCCCGTTCACCTTGGCGCCGGACTGGTCGGCCACGTAGGCGAGGCAGCGATCCAGGGTCAGCCTCAACTCGGCCAGCACATGCTCGCTGACCGAGCTGAGGCTGGCGACCCGGACCAGCAGATCGTCGTGGAGCGACCCCGGCAGGGCATCGAGCACGGCTGATGCGGTCTGGGGCGGCAGGAACGCCAGCAGCACAGCCTGCATCTGGGGATGTTCGTTGCGGAAGAAACGGGCCAGTACATCGGCAGGCACCCACTGCAGACGCTGGATATCCTGACTCATCACATCACCGTAAAGGCTGTCGAGCAGGCTGCGGGAGAGCCGTTGTCCCAGAGCAAGGTCGAGCGTCTGTTCCAGATACTCCCGTGAAGCGCTGCCAATTCCGCTCTGCTCACGGTAGTGGTTGAAGAACTGCTGCAACGTCCACTTGGCCTCCATCGAGCTGACGCCAGAGAGGCCATTTTGGAAATCAAACGCTGCACTTCGTCACGGGAGAGCTTTTGCATTACCTTGGCAGCAGACTCGGTCCCCATGCTCAGCAACAAGATGGCGGCCTTCTCAAGGTTGTCGATATCAATATCAACGGCACTCTGATTCAAGTTAACGCTGTTCATTGCCACTCACCCATGCTCTGACAACCTCCGCCACTCGGGCGGTATCTTTTTCAACCAGCAACTGCAAATGCTTGAGCTGAACCTCCAGCTCGGATCCAGGTTCCGGCAACGACTCCATATCGAGTGATGAGAATTGGGGCTCCATCTTGTTGTCAGTACGGATCAGACTATTTGAAAGTGCAGAAGTCAGCTGGGGATCATCGTCATCCCTGCGCATGGACAATCCGACGGTGGGCTCCAGACCTTCCTCAGTCTCACTCATTTCCATATCCGGCTGCTGCTGGGTACGAACCAGATGTTTCACCAACGGACGAATGCCGAAGAAGACCAGCGTCAGGCCAAGCAAACCACCGACCAGATAACGCAAGGAGTCTTGCCAGTAGGGGGTTTCCCACCAGCTCGATTCCGGGGCGTACCACGGGTACGCACCATTGAAATCGAAGGCCTGCAGACTGATCTGATCGCCACGCGCCTCGTCGAAACCGACTGCACGCTCTACCATCTGACGGATCTGTTCCAGTTGCTCGGCACTCCAGCCACCTTTCGGCGCGATCTGCTGATTAAGCAGAATGGAGACGTTAATTCGCTCCAGACGTCCCTGCTGGTAGCGGGTGTGCACTATGGTGCGACTGTTTTCGTACTGCTTGCTGACCTCCTGACGCTCGGTGCGAGTGTCATTCTGTTGGCAGCGGTATTGGCATTGCCGCATTCCCCTCAGCACCCGCCTTTTCATCTTTTGCTGCCGTTTCAGGCGGACGGTTGGATAACGCCCCCGGGATCCCCATCGCCAGCGCATCGATGGTCTTGTCTGACTTATTGGACTCGCGGTCACCACACCTTGCGGATCGAGCTGCTGCTGGGTCTCTTCGACCGCGTTGAAGTTGACGTCAGCCGCAATCTGCACCTTGAAATTGGTACTGCCCAGCATGGGATAGAGCATGTCGCTGGCACGCTGGCGGATGTACTGTTCCAGCTCCAGCTTGCGCGCTCTGCTTGCCACATACTCCATCTGCTGAGCGCTCTGCTTGCCGCTGGGTTTCAAACCCCGCCTTGTCGCCAAGACCCGCTTCGGCCCGGTTGCATATCTGAGCAGCTGGCCCGCCTGATCCACTATGGTCACGGCACCGGGCTTCATGCCCGAGATACTATCCTTGCCCGCCACCAGCTGCCGGGGTTGGCGCTTATGGCTCTCGACCTGACCCGGCTCCATGGACTGGCCCAGGTTGCAGCATCCAGCATCACGGATAGGCGCTGGGTTTCTCTTCGTCACGGCCCCACGTTCCAGTACAACGCTACAGGGGGCGACTTGCGCATCTGGGGATCCCGGCCAGATGCACGCGGGCACTGCGCACCGCATCCAGCGAGATGATGGTTCTGGCCAGCTCCCCTTCCAGGGCATGGCGATAACGCGCCCCTTCCATGAACTCGCTGGTGCCAAGACCGTCAGTTGCACCGTGGTCCAGCCCCTCATGCCAGACCGGCCGGCATGGCCGCCCTGTTTACACATCCGCTATGATGGTTCGCGCCGCCAGCGCCATAAATTCGCGCACGTGGGCCTTCCAGCTGCTCTTGCAAGCGCCATCCTGGCAGCTGCAGGACCTGACCCGTACTCTTTTCCAGACGGAAAGGCACCTGCTCCTTCTCCAGCATCTCCATGATGTTGGCGGTGTCGTAGAGCTCCTGCTTGCCGTAGAGGGGCACATAGTTCTTGCTGGAGGTCCAGAGGATCACCACTATGGTGCCCGCCACTATGGCGGCAAGCAGCGCTATGGTCAGGATGGATTTGTTGTCCCGGGACAGGGTGCGCCAGTTGCGCATCCCTTCCTGTACCCGGGCGATCAGGGAGCCCGACGCCCCCGGCGAGGATGATACCAATTCAGTCATGACCTACCCTCAGAGCGGCATGCGCATGATGTCATCGAAGCCTGTCATCAGTTTGTTGCGCACCTGCATCAGGGCGGAAAAACTGAGACCTGCCTTCTGGCTGGCCACCATGGCCCCCACCAGATCGTCGCTCTGACCCGCGTCGACGGCGGTCATCAAGCTGGACGCGACATTCTGCTGTTCGTTGACCCGGCCGACGACGTCACGCATGGCGTCGCTGAACGAGACAGCCGAGGCGTCGTTAGGCTCGATGGAAGGGGTGTGACTGGCGACGCGCTGCATTTCCTGCATCTGCTGCAGTAGCGTCACCTGTGATGACATGATCTCAATCTTCACTCGGTTATCCCTTAGTTTTGAATCTGCTGCTCGACATCTATGCCCTGCTCGCGCATGGCAGCCAGCTTGTATCTAAGTGCCCGGGTCGTCATCCCAAGGGCTTCGGCCGTACGAGTCCGGTGACCACGAAAACGGCGCAACGTCTCCAGGACGAATTGAAATTCGGCATGCCGTTTGGTCTCGCTGAGCCCCTCCGGGGCCGCAAGCGTCTGCGGTAACAAGTTGTCGGCTTCGACGGCATAATGGGGCAGCATCAAATCGACCGCCTGAATATGCAATCCGCGAGCCATAATTAGCGCCCGCTGGATCACGTTGTCCAGTTCGCGCACATTGCCCGGCCAGTCATAGGAGAGCAGCTGCTTGCAGGCGCTCTCGCTGAGGCGATACCCCTGCTGGGCGGCGTAGCGCTCGATGAAATACTCCGCCAGCGGCAGTATGTCGTCCGGCCGCTCCCGCAGGGCGGGCCAGCTCATGGGCAACACATCGAGCCGGTAGAAAAGGTCCTCGCGAAACTCCCCCTGCAACACCAGCTCCCTCAGATCTCTGTTGCTGGCGGCAATGATCCGCACATCCAGCGCAATCACCTGATGGCTACCCAGCCGCTCGACCTCTTTCTCCTGCAGTACCCGCAGCAACTTGGCCTGCAATGCCAGCGGCAGTTCGGAGATCTCGTCGAGTAGCAGGGTGCCCCCCTGGGCCAGCTCGAACTTGCCCTGCTGGCTGGCGGTCGCGCCGGTAAAGGCCCCCTTGCTGTGTCCAAACAGGATGGATTCGAGCATGGACTCGGGGATGGCTGCGCAGTTGATGGCCACGAAGGGCTTGTTCGCCCGGCTGGACATCTCGTGGATGTAGCGGGCCAGCCGCTCCTTGCCCGTCCCCGACTCGCCGCCGATGAGGATGGTGGCCGAGGTCTTGGCTGCCCGCCTGGCGAGCTGCAATACCTGCAGGCTCAGGGGCGAGGTGGCGATCAGGTTGGGAATGGCCTGACGCAGGCGCAGGGCTCCCCTCACCACATCGAGGATCTGGCGCTGACTGAAAGGCTTGATGATGTAATCGATGGCGCCGGCCCGCATGGCCTCCGCCGCCAGATAGGCCTGGTGCTCATTGACCAGGATGACGCAATCGGTACCCGCCAGCTCCTGCACCATTGAGGGTCCGGCCTCTGTCATGACCGCCATGTCGAGCAGCACGAGTTCCGCGGAATGGTTGGAGAGAAATTGCTTGGCCAGCGGGACAGAATTCAGGCAAGAAACGCGATAGCCTGCATTCAACAATATTCCCTCAATATCGTCTCCATTTGATAACGAAGAGGAAACTAATAATAAATGTGCATGAGATTCAATACCGACGGGTATTGAATTTTCCTTGATAGATAAATCAGAAAACATATTAACCCGAACCTGTGATTGCACATGAATCAATCAACAGAACTGACGCTCAAAAAATAAAAACGCACCAGGACGGGGTAGCACCTCTTATTGAGCACTTACCCTATATCGGTATGAAAACAAGGCTGGAATCATGACCTTGGTAACCCCGCTATCATTAGCATCAATGCCGTTAGACCGGAGGCTTTGCGTCCTGACTTTTCAGTTCAGTTTGCCTTTATCATGCGACGACCCGTATTAGGATGGCATGGCTTGGTTGTCCTTCAAGCCATGTGACACATCTGACTGTTTCTATTTTATTTTTTCACTGTCAGTCTATGTCGCGTCAAAAGCCGTCACATCATAACGGCTTTATATGACAATTCAAGCAGATGTGCGGAATAGTCTCTTCCTGCCGGCATATGGGCGTGGCAATTCCACTTCAGCCCAGGGTGCCAATTACCTCGACCCGCAAATCTTCCGGTATCTCGTTATAAGAGAGCACTTTGAGACCTTTCGAGAAGGATCGGGCATAGCGGGCGATCAGGGGCCTGAGCTGGGGCATGACCACCAGCACAGGTGCATACCCCTGCTGCTGCAACTGCTCCTTCACCAGCGGCATATTCTGCTGCAACTGCGCCAGCAATTGCGGGTCGACCGGGAAGCTGTCCAGCTGGATTTTTCCCTGCTGCTGGGACTGGTTCATGGCCGTCAGCAGGGTCTGCTCCAGCCGGTCGTCCAGGGTGAAGGCCGCCAGTATGTCGCGGGATCCGATCGCCTGCCTGACGATCTGGCGCTTGAGGGCGCAGCGCACGTCCGAGGCCAGCAGCACAGGATCCTTGGTCAGCTCGCTCGCATCCAGCAGGGTGGTGGCTATGGTGCGGATGTCGGTGAGGCTGATCTGCTCCTTGAGCAATTGACGGAAGACTCGCAGTTGCTGCATCTGGGTCAGGGCCAGATTGAGCTCTTCCGCCAGGCGGGGGGACTGGGTGGCCAGATACTGCCCCAGCTTGCCCACCTCGTCATGACCGAAGAGCCCGTCGAGCTGCTCCCTGAGCAGCTTGCTGGCATGGGTGGCGATGACGGTGGCGGAGTCGACCACGGAGTAACCCAGGTTGAGCGCCTTGGCCTTGTTGTCCGGCGAGATCCAGACCGCGTTCATGCCATAGGCCGGATCTTGGGTCAGCTCGCCGTCCAGGGCGCCATAGGTCTCGCCGCTGCTGATGGCCATCAGCCGCTGGCAATCCACATTGCCCGTGGCCAGGGCGATGCCAGACAGCTTGATGCGATATTGTTCCGGTTGCAGTTGCAGGTTGTCCCGCACCCGGATCTCGGGCAGCAGGAAACCATACTGCTCCGAGAGTGTCTTGCGAATGCCGCGCACCCGAGCGAGCAGCTCGGCCCCCTTGTTCGCCTCGGCCAGCGGCACCAGCCGATAACCCAGTTCGATGGCGACCGCATCCACCGGCGGCAGATCCTGCCAGTCCAGCCCTTGCGGCTCCGGCTGAACCATCTGCCTCGTCAGCTCCTCTGCCGCATCCAGAGCCGGATCCTTTGCCCGGCGCTGACTGACGCTCCAGCCGGTCCAGGCCAGCACGGCGGCAAAGCTGAGGAAGGCCAGCATGGGCATGCCGGGCACCAGGCCCAGGATCAGCATGATGGCCGCCGCCGTATAGATGACCCGGGGAGAGGCCAGGATCTGCTGGCCGACCTGATCCGACATCTCTCCCTCGTCACTCACCCGAGTGACTATGATGGCTGCCGCAGTGGACATCAGCAGGGAGGGGATCTGGGCGACCAGACCATCACCTATGGTGAGCAAGGCATAGATGCGGAAGGCATCGGAAACCGGCAGCGAGTGCTGGAAGATACCGATGGCGAGACCACCCACCAGGTTGATGATGAGCACCAGCAGGCCGGCGATGGCATCGCCACGGACGAACTTGGAGGCCCCGTCCATGGCGCCGTAGAAGTCGGCTTCTCTGGCGATCTCTTCCCGCCTGGCGCGGGCCTGGTGCTGATCCAGGGTGCCGGCGTTGAGATCGGCATCTATGGCCATCTGCTTGCCCGGCATGGCATCCAGGGTGAAGCGGGCGGAGACTTCGGAGATCCGCTC
This sequence comes from Aeromonas ichthyocola, assembly GCF_046087985.1. NCBI lineage: Bacteria > Pseudomonadati > Pseudomonadota > Gammaproteobacteria > Aeromonadales > Aeromonadaceae > Aeromonas > Aeromonas ichthyocola. The sequence goes on along the minus strand of NZ_JBJSWH010000004.1, from coordinate 129,207 downwards.
CCCCCCCTTGGTGATCACCACGAAGTTGATGATCATCAGGATCACGAACACCACCATACCCACCACGTAGTTGCCGCCGATCACCACTTCCCCGAAGGCCTGGATGACCTTGCCGGCGGCATCGTTGCCCTCATGACCATGGAGCAGCACCACCCGGGTGGAGGCGACGTTGAGGGACAACCGCATCAGGGTGGCCACCAGCAGCACGGTCGGGAATACGGAGAAATCGAGGGGGCGGCGAGCCGAGACAGAGACCAGCAGCACCAGCACCGCCAGCACTATGTTGAAGGTGAACAGGGCGTCCAGCAGCCAACCGGGCAGAGGCAGTATCATCATCGCCAGGATGGCCAGCAGCATCATGGGGATAGCTGTATAGGATTGGGTCAATACACGCCAGTTCACAACTTACCTCTCAGGTTGACGTAACTCGGGCGGCACATGCAGAGGTGCAAGGGGATTGGGTTTTCTGCCCTTGCCTGCCTCATAGGCCCGTAACTGCAATACGTGGTTCAATACATAGGCGACCGCTGTGTAGAGGCCCGCCGGCACTTCCTGATCCACCCGGGTGGAGTAATAGATGGCCCGGGTCAGATCCGGCAGGCTCATCACCATCTTGTCGTGTTGCCTGGCGACCTCGCGGATCCGCTCCGCCATGCCGTCTATGCCCTTGGCAATCACATAGGGGGCGTTGGCTCGCGCGGGATCATACTTGATGGCGACCGCGTAATGGGTCGGGTTCACTATGATGACGTCTGCCTGCGGCACCCGCTGTTCGATGCGCGCCCGCGCCAGCATGCCCTGCACCTGGCGGATCCTGGCCTTGATCTCGGGGCGCCCCTCGCTGTTCTTGTGCTCGTCCTTGACCTCCTGCTTGGTCATCTTCAACTGCTTGTTCAAAGACCAGCGCTGATAGGGGACATCCAGCACGGCGATCAGCATCTGCACACTGCCTAGCAAGATAAATGCCTGAGAGAGGATGCGCAGCGCCTGTTCCATCGCTGCCTGGGGCGGCATGCGGTTCATCATCATCAGCAGGGGCCACTGGTGCTGGAGCATCAGGGCCAGGGTGCCGCCGATCAGCAGCACCTTGAGAAGGGATTTCAGCAGTTCCATCAGGCTGTGGGTCGAGAACATCCGCTTGAGGCCCTTGAGTGGGTTCAGCTTCTCGGCACTGGGGAAGAGCTTCTTCCAGGTCAGCCATGCCCCCGGCAACGATGCTGAGCAGGACCAGCATCAGAGCCAGAAAAGCAAACAGCGGCAGCAGCACCCACAACATGTTTATGCAGCGCTTCCCCCGTCCAGTGGATCATCATCTGCGGATCCCGCGCCCCCTGCCAGTTGAAGCGCTGGGGCTGCTTCATCAGCTCGGCAAAGAAAAGACCGAAGCTCGGCACCATCCACTGCATGGCCAGCCCACCTATCAGCAGCAGACCGGCGGAGCTCAGCTCCTTGGAGCGCGCTATCTGCCCCTCTTCCCGCGCCTTGCGCCGTTTCTGGGTGGAGGCCTCTTCGGTTTTGTCCTGGGCGCTGCTCTGACTCATGTCGGGGTCAACGCCCTGAGCTGGGCCAGCACATGGGCGACCAGATCCAGATACCGGGCCGGTACACCGCTGATGGAGATGGCCATGGTGAGCAGCCCCAGCAACAGCGTCATGGGGAAGCCCAGAGAGAAAATGTTCAGCGAGGGGGCGGTACGGTTAAGCACCCCGAAGGTGAGGTTGACCATCAGCATGGCCACCACGGCCGGCAGGGTCAGGATCAGGGCCGCCCCTATGCTCCAGCCGAACAGGCCGATGACCCCCTTCAGGTCCAGCGCGTAGAGGGAGGCGCCCGGTGGCCAGCTGCGCAGGCTCTGCACCAGCACCTCCAGGGTCACCAGATGACCGTTCAGGCCGAGGAACAGCAGCGAGCAGAAGATCAGCATGATCTGGCTGACGATGGGCGCCGTGTCCCCGTTGGACGGATCATTCATCACCGCCATCGCCAGACCCATCTGCATGGAGAGGATCTGACCCGCCATGGTCATCACCATGAACAGCATCTGGATGCAGAGCCCGAACAGCAGGCCGAACAGCAGTTGCTCCAGGGTCAGCACCATCATGCCGACGCTGAAGGGATCCAGTGCCGGCATGCCTTTGAGCATGGGGGCGATCAGCAGGCTGATGACGAAGGCCAGAAAGATGCGGACCTGGGCCGGGATGCGGCCATCACCAAACACCGGCATCACCCAGAAGGCTGCCGCGATACGAATGAAGGGCCACCACCACTGTCCCAGCCAGGCGGTCAGCTCGGCCGCACTGAGCGACAGCAGGGAGTTCATCCGATGAGCCCGGGGATCTTCTGAAACAGGTCGGAAAACAGGGTGGTGATCTGCGACAGCAGCCAGTTCCCCGTGAAGATCAGCGTCAACAGGGTCACGATGAAACGGGGCAGGAAGCTGAGGGTCTGTTCCTGGATCTGGGTCGCGGCCTGGAAGATGCTGACCACCAGACCGACGATGAGCCCGGGCACGATCAGCACCGAGACCATGATGACCACCAGATTCACGGCGCCCCCGACCAGGGCCACGCTCTGTTCAGGTGTCACCTCAGCCTCCGCCGCCGAAACTGGCGGCCAGGGTACCGACCGTCATGGACCAGCCATCCACCAGCACGAAGACCATCAGCTTGAATGGCAGCGAGATGATGAGGGGCGAGAGCATCATCATCCCCATGGCCATCAGCACGCTGGCGACCACCAGATCGATGACCAGGAAGGGAATGAACAGCATGAAGCCAATCTGGAAGGCGGTGTTCAGCTCGCTCAATACGAAGGCGGGCAGCAGCACGCCGAAGGGCACCTCGCTCTTGGCGAGGGTGGTGGGCTCGCCGGAGATGCGCAACATCTGCTCCAGATCCGGCTCCCGGGTCTGGGCCAGCATGAATTGCCGCAGGGGTTTCTCCGCCCGGGCCAGCCCCTCGGACAGGGTAATCTCGTTCTGGTCATAGGGCACGAAGGCGTGCTGATACATCTCTGTCCAGACCGGTCTCATGATCACCAGGGTCAGGATCAGGCTGATGCCGATCAGCACCCGGTTGGGGGGGCTCTGCTGCAACCCCATGGCCTGACGCAGGATGGCCAGCACTATGATGATCCGGGTGAAGCTGGTCATCATCAGCAACAGGGTCGGCAACAGACCCAGCAGGGTCATGAAGAAGAGGATCTGCAGCTTGATGCTGTAATCCTCGCCCCCGGTATCGCTGGGGGAGACAGAGAACAGCGTCATGTCCGCGCCCCAGCTCGGCAACGCGAACAGCAGCAGGGCAACCGGCAGGTAACGCATCAGTCGTTCATGCCACCCAGCAGCTTGGTGTCGACCACGTCGACCAGGCGCAGGCCGTACTTGCCATTCACCACAACCACCTCGCCCTTGGCCAGCAGGCGACCGTTGACCCGCACATCCAGCGGTTCGCCCGCCAGCTTGTCCAGCTCGATGACGGCCCCCTCTTCCACCTTCATCAGTTCACCCAGCGCGACTTCGGTGCTGGCCACTTCCAGCGTCACCTTGACCGGGATCTGATGGAAAAAGGAGAGATCCCGCTGCTTGCTGCTACTGGTGGGCGCCATGTAGTCGGCCGCACTCGGCATGCTGATATCATCACCAAACAGCTGATCCAGGCCATCCAGATCCAGCGGGTCATTCATGTTGTGCTCGTTCACGATTCGACTACTCCTCTACCACAGTCGCAACCTGATACACCAGGCTGCCTTTATGTTCAGCAATGCGTCCATTAAAACAGGGGCGGTTGCCGATCAGGGCCGGCACCACCTCGGGCAAATCCAGCGAGAGCACATCCCCCACCTTGAGGCATTCCAGATCCGCCAGTGTCATGGACATCTGCCCCATGACCACCCGCAGTTGCACCGGCACCTGGATCAGGGCCTGCTCAAGCTGCGCCTTCTGTACGGGATGACCGGCTCCTATGCTGAGGGTCTCCTCGGGAGGCGCCAGCCAGAACTGCCAGTCATGGGTGCTGCCACCGGCCAGCATGCTGGCCTCTGTCACCCAGAGCCGGGTTGCCGATACCGCATCCCGGGTGATCAGGGTCAGCTGCCAGGCGAGGTCTCCCTGACCGAGGCAGGCAGACCAGATATCGATCTGGTACTGACATAGCCGCAGCAGCAATCGCTGCTCGGTATCGGTCAATCCCCTGCCATGGGCGGTCGTGGCGCCCTTGTGTTGCAGGGAGCCACCAAAGAACAGCACGGCAAGTTGATAGATGACGGTGGGAGAGATGGAGAAATAGGCGACACGCTGGGCATCCAGCGGGGTGCGCGCCTCGACCCAGATCAGGGTATCGTCGCGATCCTGGGGCAGCGCGGAGGAGAAATCCTGATAGCCCAGTTCGCAATCCGCCGCATTGAACAGCTGGGCCATGCAGCCCGATGCCTGCTGCGAAAAAGAGCCTAACTGGGCGTTGAGCTGCTTGAGCCGCCCCTGATTGGCTCGCTCGACCCCCAGCAGATCATAATGGGGAAGGGTTTTGCCCCGCTGCGCACAGAGCAACCGGGAAGGTGTGAGCATTACGCCGCTTGATGACATTACAAATCCCCCTTTGCCATTTTCATCTCGCCCTACTGCCATATAGAGACTCTCATCAGGCCAGCCGCGTGATCGATACAAATAGTCCAGCCGACATAGAGCGACCGAAACGGGCGAGAACTTTATTACAAAACCCCAAAAGGCGCCACGCGACCGCATGGCCCGCCGAAAATAAAAATCCCGGCACCAGAGGTGCCGGGATTTTAAGGTAATCACTTACCAGAAATAGGTCGGAGTCGGCCTGTAAGCCGGGTTCTGTACCGGGTTGCCCCGGGTAGCAATCATTCCTCTAGGCCAGCAATCGCTCACTGGCTCAAGCAACCTACCCGCCCCCAACGCGGGCCGCGCCAATAGGGGCCTATTTGGTCTTGCTTCGGGTGGAGTTTACCGTGCCACGAACTGTTGCCAGTCGCGCGGTGCGCTCTTACCGCACCCTTTCACCCTTACCTGATCCCTTGCGGGCCATCGGCGGTTTGCTCTCTGTTGCACTGGTCGTAGGCTCGCGCCTCCCAGGCGTTACCTGGCACCCTGCCCTATGAAGCCCGGACTTTCCTCCCCTCCGCCCGTCTGTCCCGAGGGACACAACGACGAAGCAGCGATTGCCCAGCCGACTCCGAGGCGCGGATTATAGCCTCGTGACACAGTGGGGTAAACCGGCAATTCCCGTTTACAGCAATTAATAGTGCACCAACCCCTGCCGGCCGGCCGGGCCCACTCTTGCGGGCCCCCTGGCTTGCACCAGTCAGAACGCTCTCATTTTGCCTATTTTTACGCCTTGGCGGTGCTCATTGAACCTGCTTGCACGGCTCAATGGTGCTCGAGACCGTATTTGTAGAGGGCATTCTTCTTCACGCCGTGGATCTCGGCGGTCAAGGCCGCCGCTTTTTTCAGCGGCAGCTCTGCCACCAGCAGCCCCAGGGTGCGGATCGCCTCGGCGGGCAGCTCTTCATCCACCTTTCTGGCACCGGCGACCACCAGCACGATTTCGCCACGGCAGCGATTATCGTCTTCCCCAAGCCAGGTCAGCATCTCGGAGGCAGGCAGACCGTGGATGGATTCGAAGGTCTTGGTCAGCTCGCGGCACACCACCACCTGGCGTTCACCTAGGATGCGAGCGATGGCCTCCACCGTATCCTGCACCCGGCGCGGCGACTCGTAGAACACCAGGGAACGGGTGTCTTCGATGACGGCCTGAAGCCTGTCGTCACGTCCCTTGGCTTTTGCCGGCAGAAACCCTTCGAAGGAGAAGCGATCTGTGGGCAAACCGGCGGCAGAGAGTGCCGTGATGGCGGCGCAAGGGCCCGGCAGCGGCACCACCTTGACCCCGGCCTCGCGACAGCGGGTGACCAGGTGATAGCCGGGGTCGCTGATGAGCGGCGTCCCTGCATCCGAGACCAGGGCGACGCTCTTGCCCTCCTTGATCCGGCCGATCAGCACATCTGCCTTCTGCTGTTCGTTGTGATCGTGCAGGGCGAAGGTCGGCACCGAGATCTGGTAGTGGCTGAGCAGGATGCCGGAATGCCGGGTATCTTCGGCGGCCACCAGATCGACGCTGCGTAAAATGTCCAATGCACGCTGGGTGATATCCGCCAGATTACCGATGGGAGTGGGGACTATATACAGGGTTGGGGTGTCACTCATGGGATCTCCGAGTGTCCCGACAATTGTGTCGCCATATTGGCCCGTTTACACTATGGAGAACTTCAACACTGGTCGGGGAATGAACTTGAACCGGGTTACAAAGCAGCTAAGTGTATCACGACTCTTCGGCATCATACTCGCGGCAGTACTGCTCGCCGCCTGTGCGTCGGAGCCCAACCCATCTTCCGCGGAGCCCGGCATGCCGTCGGCGTTCTCGGATCTGACCAAGAATGCCCAGTGGTATCTGGAGCAGGTGGATCCCGCCAAACCGGCCGAGGCCTTCACCTGGCAGGTGATGGCGGCGCGCAGTTATCTGGCCCTCGGCCAGGCCAAACCGGCCGCCGCCCTGTATCAACAGTTGCAGAAGCAGGCCGGCAACCCGGTGCAGCAGGCACAACTGCAACTGCTGCAAGCCCACCTGCTTGCTGGCGCAGGGCCACGCCAATCAGGCGCTGATCCTGCTGGAAGGCAAACCCGAGGTGTGCTGGATGCCGATACCCAGAAGGATTGGTATCGCCAGCGCGTGGTGCTGCAGCTCGACATCAACAACAAGTTTGGCGCAGCCAAGTCGTTGATTGCACTGGAGCCCTACCTCAACAGAGCGAGCAGGCGACCAACCATCAGCAGATCTGGTCACTGCTCAAAAGCATGACCCCCTCCACCCTGCAAGCACTGGAAGAGGCACAGGCTCCTGATGTGACCACCGGTTGGCTGCGACTGGCGGCTCTGGTCAACGAATTCGGTGCCCAGCCCAACCTGCTGGCCCGCCAGCTGGTAGGCTGGAAGCGCGACTTCCCCAACCATCCGGCCCAGAAAGATATGCCGGCAGGATTGGGCGATCTGGCGGCCACTGCCAGCACCTCGGTGCAGCAGATCGCTGTGCTGCTGCCCCTCTCCGGCAATCTGGAGCCTCAGGGCGCCGCCATCCGCAACGGCATGCTGATGTCTTACAAGGAAAATCAGGGGCAATTCACCCTGAACTTCTACGACACCCAGAGCAAGTCGACCAGCGAGCTTTACAAGCAGGCGATTCAGGAAGGGGCGGACATGATCATCGGCCCGCTGCTGAAAGACCGGGTCGAGGAGTTGCTCAAGGCCAATCCGACCGTGCCGGTACTGGCACTCAACGAGCTGGACAAGCCGGTCGTCAACGACAGCACCTACTACTTCTCCCTCTGCCGCCGCAGATGCCGCGCAGGCAGCCCAGTACCTCTACACCCAGGGCTACCGCAAGCCACTGCTGATCGCCGCCCAGGGACGGATCGGTTACAGCAGTATCAAGGCGTTCGAGCAGAGCTGGGCCACTCTCAGCCAGGATAAGCCGGTCGTTGCCACCTTCGGTGCCCGCAACGAAGTACAAGGGATGGTCAAGAATGCCCTGAGTGGTCGCTCTACCGCCCGTGCTGGTGAAGTGGTGCAACTCTCTGATGCCGCACCACGCAGCATCGATGCCGTTTATGTAGTGGCCAACAGTCTGGAAACCCGGATGATCAAGCCCTACGTGGATGTCTCGGTCAATCCGATGGGCAGCCTGCCCATCTACACCAGCTCTCGTGGCTACGACAGCGCCGCCACCGAGGTCGCCTCCGAGCTCAACGGCATGCATATCGCCGATATGCCGCTGCTGCTTGGCGGCTACGAGAAACAGCGCGAGCAGATCGCTCTGCTCTGGCCGCAGACCCAGGGTGACCTGCTGCGGCTGTTTGCCATGGGCTATGATGCCGTCAGTCTGGCAGAAAACCTGCAGCAGATGCGCAAGGTGGGTGGCATGCAGCAAGCCGGCATGAGCGGTCAGCTAAGCGTGGATGCCCAGGGCAATGTCGTGCGGATGCTGAGCTGGGGTACCTACCAGAACGGCAAACTGGTCGACGAGAACGCCGTTCAGCAGCTGGAGGAACCCTCCCATGAAGGAACTGTGGAAACGGATACGCCAGCAGTTGCCGAGCCTGTTCCCCTCACCAATGAGCAAGGGACAGCACTTTGAACAAGTCGCTGAACGCTGGTTGCAGGCCCGGGGCCTGCAACCGGTAGCTCGCAACTACCGCTGTCGTGGCGGTGAAATAGATCTCATCATGCACCAGGGCCAGACCCTGGTGTTTGTCGAGGTCAGATATCGCGCTCGGGCCAGCCATGGCGGAGCCGCCAGCTCGGTCACCCGGCGCAAGCAGCACAAGATCGTGCTGGCCGCGCGCCACTATTTCAAGCAACATGCCATCAACGAGGCCAGCCAGGCCTGCCGATTCGATGTGATCGCGTTCGAGGGCGACCAGCCAGACTGGATCCAGAACGCTTTTTAAGAGGACCCCATGACTGATCCCATCAAAGAGAATTACACCGAAAGCATCCAGACCAAGATAGCCGCCGCCGAGGCGCTGCCGGACGCCATCCACACCGCGGCCCAGATGCTGACCATCTGCCTGCTCAATGGCCACAAGGTCATGGCATGCGGCAATGGCCCCTCCTCGGCCCTGGCACAGCTGTTCATCTCCGAGCTGGTCAACTGCTACGAGACGCCACGCCCCTCCCTGCCCGGCCTGGCCCTGACCCCCGACATGGCCACCATCAGCGCCATCGCCACCGATCACGGCTTCGAAGAGGTCTATGCCAAGCAGATCAGGGCTTTGGGTCAGCCCGGCGACATCCTGGTGGTGCTCACCACCACGGGCAACAGCCGCAGCCTGATCAAGGCCGCTGAAGCGGCACTCTCCCGCGACATGACCATCATAGTGCTCAGCGGGGGTGATGGCGGTGAAATGGCAGGTCTGCTGGGACCGAACGATGTGGAGATCCGCGTGCCATCCGCCCGCCGTCCTCGCATTCTGGAAGTGAATCTGTTGACCCTGCACTGCCTCTGTGATCTCATCGACCAGACACTTTTCCCGCAACAGGAAGATTGAAACCATGAAGAAGCCTATTCTCGCACTCGCCCTGCTGACCGGCGCCCTGCTGCTGCAAGGCTGTGCAGCCGTGGTCGTTGGCGGCGCAGCAGGGACGGCCAAGGCCACTGGCGATCGCCGAACGTTCGGTACTCAGTGGGATGACCAAAGCATCGAGCTGAAAGCGGCCAATCTGCTGGCCGACAACAAACCACTCAGCGCAGCCAGCAAGATCAGCGTTTACAGTAACAATGGCCGCGTGCTGTTGGTCGGCCAGACACCTTCTGACGTGTACAAACTGGAGGCAGGCAAAATCGTCGGCCGCATCGAAGGAGTCCGCCACGTCTATAACGAGTTGCGCCTCGGCCAGCCCGCCAGCTTCACCACCCGCAGCAACGACTCCTGGATCACCTCCAAGGTGAAGGCCGACATGTTCGGTACCAAGAACTTCGACAGCACCAAGGTCAAGGTAGTCACCGAAAACAGCGAGGTGTTCCTGATTGGTCTGGTGACTCGCCAGGAGGGAGAGCAGGCAGTCAACATCGCCCGCCATGTCAGCGGCGTGAAGCGCGTGATCAAGGCCTTCGAGTTCGCCCAGAACTAACGCTATCTGGTAAAAAAACGCAGCCAATCGGCTGCGTTTTTTATTTGATCACTTTCAGGGTCGGACGGCCGCTGGGACGCGGCGGTTCCGGCTCTGGCTCCACCGGCGCTTCGGCCTGCTCCAGCCAGATGTCATAGCCAGGTTCCGGCGGGAACATGGTGCCCACACCGTTCTCCCGGGCATGGATAGCCACTACGGCTGCCATCGGGATGTAAACCTGCTGGGAGACCCCGCCAAAGCGGGCACTGAAGCTGATTGCCTCGTTATCCATGTGAAATTGCATCACGGCACGGGGCGCGATGTTCAGCACGATCTGCCCGTCCTGAGCAAACTGCATCGGCACCATCACATGGGGAATGTTGACGTTGACCACCAGGTGGGGTGTCAGGTCGTTATCCAGCAACCAGTCAAAAAACGCCCGCAACAGATAGGGGCGACTGGGTGTCATGGTCGGTTCCATACTACTCATACGCTGGCACGGATCTCGCGTTCAGCCTCGGTCAGGGAGGCCTGGAAGGATTCACGTTCGAACAGACGGACCATGTAAGCCTTCAGCTCTTTGGCACCACGGCCGGTAAAGTCGATGCCCAGGCTCGGCAGACGCCACAGCAGCGGAGCCATGTAGCAGTCAACCAGACCGAACTCTTCGCTCATGAAGTAGGGCATTTCACCGAAGATCGGCGCTATGGCCAGCAGGTTGTCACGCAGCTCGGCACGGGCGGCTTCGGTATCGGTGCCCGCCATGATCTTGTCGGCCAGCGAGTACCAGTCCAGCTCGATGCGATGCATCATCAGACGGCTGTTGCCGCGAGCCACTGGATAGACAGGCATCAGGGGCGGGTGCGGGAAGCGCTCGTCCAGATACTCCATGATGATGCGCGAGGTGTACAACGCCAGCTCGCGATCCACCAGAGTCGGTACAGTGTTGTACGGGTTCAGCTCGGCCAGCTCATCCGGCAGGTTGCTCGGGTCAACCTGGCAGATATCCACGCTAACACCCTTCTCCGCCAGGACAATACGCACCTGATGGCTGAACATATCGTTGGCACCGGAAAACAGCGTCATTACCGAACGCTTATTGGCAGCTACAGCCATTGAACCCTCCCGTCATTAAAAAGCAGAAACGGCAATGAAGCATTTTGATCTCCATTGCCGTGCGTCATATTACTCCGATCTGGTCGCTTAGTGAACGTCGCGCCAGAATTCCTTCTTCAACAGCACAGTGAAGATGAAGAAGATTGCGATGAAACCGAGCACCCAGAAGCCCATGCGTTCGCGCTCCTGCTGCACCGGCTCAGCCGAGTAGACCAAGAAGTTTACCAGATCCAGTACCGTCTGATCATATTCTTCGTTGTTCATTTCACCATTGCCGTCAGATTTGATGCTGACGACTTGCTGCATCTCCACTCCATCCAGGGTGTGCGTCTCGAACTCGGCACGGGGAGTCCCCTGCAACGGCTCCAATACGTGGGGCATGCCCACGGACGGGAAGACCGCATTGTTCACACCGAACGGCCGGGTTTCGTCCACATAGAAAGAACGCAGATAGGTGTAAATCCAGTCGGCGCCCCGCACCCTGGCCACCAGGGTCAGATCCGGTGGCGGCGCCCCGAACCAGCGCGCCGCATCCTTCTCGGACATGGCGCTCTTCATCAGATCGCCAATCTTGGCGCCGGTGAAGACCAGGTTCTCCCTCATCAGCTCTTCCGGAATGCCGATGTCCGCTGCCACCCGGTTATAACGCTGATATTGGGTGGAGTGACAACCGGCACAGTAGTTCATGAAGGTTGCAGCCCCCCGTTGCAGGGATGCCTTGTCACTCAGATCGTACTCTGCCTTGTCGAGGGGGAAGCCACCGCCAGCGGCCAATACCAGACCGGGCAGCAGGGCCAGCACTGCAAAAATTATTCTTTTCATTTGAATGTCACCCTCTCCGGCAGCGGCTTGGTGTTCTCATTCTTGCTGTAGAAGAACAACAGGATGAAGAACCCGAAATAACCCAGAGTGCAGAGCTGCGCGATCAGCGTCAGCATAGGCGTCGATGGCAGAACGCCCAGCACACCCAGGATGACGAAGCAGACCACAAACTGGGCGATGTTCAGCTTGTGCAGGGTGCTGCGGTAGCGCACCGAACGCACCTTGCAGCGATCCAGCCAGGGCAGCAGGAAGAGCACGACGATGGAGAGCCCCATCATGATGACCCCCAACAGCTTGTCCGGCACTGCGCGCAAGATGGCGTAGAAGGGGGTGAAGTACCAGACAGGGGCTATGTGCGCCGGCGTCTTCAGCCCGTTCGCCACTTCAAAGTTCGGTTTCTCGAGGAAGTAGCCCCACATATCCGGCTTGAAGAAGATGATGGCGCAGAACAGGAACAGGAAGCCCGCCACCCCTATCATGTCCTTCACAGTGAAGTAGGGATGGAATGCCACCGCATCCAGCGGCCAGCCTTTCTCATCCTTGTGCTTCTTGATATCGATGCCGTCCGGGTTGTTGGAGCCCACTTCGTGCAACGCCAGGATGTGCATGGCAACCAGCATCACCAGCACCAGCGGCAGGGCGATCACGTGCAGCGCGAAGAAGCGGTTCAGGGTAGCCCCCGAGATGACGTAGTCACCCCGGATCCACAGGGTCAGATCGTCACCTATGACCGGAATGGCGCCAAACAGCGAGATGATGACCTGGGCCCCCCAGAACGACATCTGTCCCCAGGGCAGCAGGTAACCCATGAAGGCTTCGGCCATCAACACCAGGAAGATCAGCATGCCGAAGATCCACAGCAGCTCGCGCGGCTTCTGATAGGAGCCGTAGATCATGCCGCGAAACATGTGCAGATAGACCACAACGAAGAAGGCGGAGGCGCCGGTGGAGTGCATGTAACGCAGCAGCCAGCCGTAGTCCACATCCCGCATTATGTATTCTACGGAGGCAAAGGCCCCCTCCGCCGACGGGTTGTAGTTCATGGTGAGCCAGATGCCGGTGATGATCTGGTTGACCAGCACCAACATGGCAAGGGAACCGAAGAAGTACCAGAAGTTCAGGTTCTTGGGAGCCGGATACTTGGCCATGTGGTCGTTGTACATGGCCGTGAGCGGGAAACGATCGTCAATCCAGCCCATGAGTTTGGCAAACATGGTCAGGCCTCCTTGCCATCGGCACCGACCAGAATGGTGGTGTCGCTAAGAAATTGGTATGGCGGAATGACCAGGTTCAGCGGTGCGGGCACGCCCTGGAACACTCGACCGGCCATGTCGAACTTGGAACCATGGCATGGGCAGAAGAAGCCGGAGGTCACCCCTTGCACCTGCTCGCCGAAGCTGTCCGGCAGGTAGGAGGGGGAGCAACCCAGATGGGTACAGATACCGACCGCCACGAAGATCTCCGGCTTGATGGATCTGTAGCCGTTGTGGGCATAGTCCGGCTGCTGTGGCTCATCGGAGGCGGGATCGCGCAGTTTGTCATCGTGCGTGGCCAGGGCATCCAGGGTCTGCTTGGTGCGCTTCACCACCCAGACCGGCTTGCCGCGCCACTCGACGCGGATCAGCTGACCCGGCTCCAACTTGCTGATATCCACCTCTACCGGTGCCCCGGCCGCTTTGGCTTTGGCACTCGGATTCCATGACTTTATAAACGGCACTGCGGTAAAAGCAGCTCCTACACCGCCAACGGCAACCGTTGACCAGGTAAGAAATCTGCGGCGACCGGTATCAACTGGCGCATTGCTCATCCAAAAACTCTCCCATGTGGACTCCGCTCATTCTTATAGTGTCCCCGTTTCCTATCTCCTCTCCCTCTGACAACTGCGGCGGAAGCGGAGTGGCAATTGACACAGAAAGACCATGGAAATTTTAAAGAAAAGATAACAATTTGACAAGAAAGAGAAGCGATGGGCAAAAACAATAAATACACAAATTTTTGTCTTTTGTGACGTATGGTTAGCATTGGCGTATGTAATATTACCAATAAAAAAAGCCTGGCACATGGCCAGGCTTTTTTGACACTCGTGAGAGTGCGTACCAAAAGCGAATTAACGCTTGGAGTACTGCGGACGCTTACGCGCTTTGTGCAGACCGACTTTCTTACGCTCAACCTTACGGGCATCGCGAGTAACAAAGCCAGCTTTACGCAGTTCGCCACGCAGGGTCTCGTCGTACTGCATCAGAGCACGAGTGATACCGTGACGGATCGCACCAGCTTGACCGGAGATGCCACCACCGTTAACGGTGATGTACAGATCCAGTTTCTCGGTCATCTCAACCAGTTCCAGCGGCTGACGAACTACCATGCGGGCAGTCGGACGGCCGAAGTATTGCTCCAGGGAGCGCTGGTTGATTACGATTTTACCGCTACCCGCTTTGATAAAGACGCGAGCAGTGGAGCTTTTGCGACGGCCGGTACCGTAGTATTGATTTTCTGCCATGTTGCCAGTTCCCGTTAGATATCCAGTACTTGAGGTTGCTGAGCAGCATGAGCGTGCTCTGCGCCTGCGTAAACTTTCAGCTTACGGAACATGGCACGGCCCAGCGGACCCTTCGGCAGCATGCCCTTGACGGCAGCTTCGATTACCATTTCCGGCTTGCGCTGAATCAGCTTGTCAAAGCTGATGGACTTGATACCACCCGGGAAACCGGAGTGAGAGTGGTACATTTTGTCGGTAAATTTCTTACCGGTTACGTGTACCTTCTCAGCGTTTACAACGATGATGTAATCACCGGTGTCAACGTGCGGAGTGTATTCAGCTTTGTGCTTACCACGCAGACGAGCAGCGATCTCGGTTGCGATACGACCCAGAGTTTTACCTTCTGCGTCCACAATGTACCAGTCACGTTTTACGGTTTCTGGCTTGGCAACGAAAGTTTTCATTAAGTTAAACCCAATTACCTGTTACAGACCCAATTGCTTATGGGGGCTCTCCCACAAACAACAAACGATGGCCTACCTGTACCCCTTCGAATACAAGTAAAGCTTAAAGTGTTGCTGTCTTATCGACAGCTGTAACGTGGGCCGGGCGATTATAAGTGAAGTTGCCTTAAATATCACCTGCTAATTTCACTGCCATGAAGCTAGCAAATGTCGCCCGGCCCTACCTGCCGCAGATGCCCATCCGACTGGCAGGCGCGGTATTGTGACTAAGGAAGGTGCACTCTTGCAAGGTATTCGTGCGATTGCATTTCCTGGAGCCGTGAAAGACAGCGCTTGAATTCGAAATTCAGCAGGCCATCTCCGTAGAGCGCGGCCATAGGCACCGCCGCCGACAGAATGAGTTTGACGTGCCGCTCATAGAACTCGTCCACCATGGCGATGAAACGGCGTGCCGCATCGTCCGTGCCTGTGCCCATGGGCTGCACGTTGGCCAGCAGGACGGTGTGAAACTCCCGGGCCAGCTCTATGTAGTCCCCCTGGGATCGCGGGGTGCAGCAGAGCTGCTCGAACTCCATATAAAGCACCCCTTCCCCCACGCCCAGCGCGCTCAGCTGACGATGGTTGATCTCCAGTGTGGCGGCCGTGATCTGCCCCAGCCCGGTCAGTTGCCCAAAATAGCGGTCCAGGTTGGATTTGGCCTGCTGATCCAGCGGGAAGTGATAGATTTCCGCCTGCTCCAGGGTGCGCAGCCGGTAGTCGACGCCACCATCCACATTGAGTACCTCGCAGTGGCGCTCTATGAGGGCGATGGCGGGCAGGAAGCGGGCCCGCTGCAGCCCATTGCGATAAAGGTCCCGAGGCGGGATGTTGGAGGTGGCCACCAGCACAACGCCATGACCGAACAGTTCCTGGAACAGGGTGCCCAGCAGCATGGCATCCGTGATGTCGGAGACGAAAAACTCGTCAAAGCAGATAATGTCTGTCTCGCCGGCCAGCTTGCTGGCGATGAGCTTGAGCGGATCGGCCTGACCGGTCAGCCCCTTGAGTTCATCGTGCACCCGATGCATGAAACGGTGGAAGTGGACGCGCAATTTGCGCTCCCCCGGCAGGCTGTCGAAAAAAGTATCCATCAGCCAGGTCTTGCCTCTGCCCACTCCGCCCCACATATAGAGACCCAGGATGGGCTCGCGGGCTTTCGGCTTTTGCAGCCAGCCCAGCAGGCCACGGGATCTGGTCGGAGTCGGGCTGGCGCACAAATCCTGATAGAGTCGCTCCAGGCGGGTCACTGCCATCGCCTGGGCCGGGTCGGCCAAAAAGCCGGGACGCTGCAAATCCTGCTGGTATTTTTGCTGCGGGGTCATCCTGTAAACCGCCTCCAAGTCCCTGAATGAGGGACAAAATGGTATCACGCTCTCGGGGTGCACGGTATAGTGCCAACGAGGCATCGCGGTCAATCCGGCCGCCTCAAACTCATCGATTTAGCTGTAACAAGGAGCTTCTATGACTCTGTTAAACGGGATCCTGCTGGCGGTAGCCGCCCTGATCATCGGCGTGTTGATCGGCCGTTTCACTGTCCGCAGCCGGGATGCCGGGCGCCTGGAACAAGAGCTGAAAAAGGCTCACAAGGAGCTGGAAAGCTACCAGGGCCAGATCACCACCCACTTCGCCGACAGCGCCGCCCTGATGGAGCAGTTGGCCGATCAATACCAGACCCTCTATCGCCACATGGCCGAACAGAGCAAGTTCCTCGCCAAGGCGCAGGAGCCCTTGTTCCGCGAACCTCAGGTGGAAGAAGGCAACGCTGACTCCGCCAACGAGGAGCCGGGCCAGCCGCCCCGTGACTACGCCGGAGCCTCCGGCCTGCTCAAGCAGCCCGGTTAGCCTCTGGTGGAACTAATTACGCCTTATCGTGGTCAGACCTTGACGATTGCATTGCAACTTTTTCTGGGAGCTGTTTCTCATATGCGTAAATCTCTTTCTGTATTCAGTGTGTTAGCCCTCAGTGTCGGTATCGCCCTGTCCGCAGCGCCGGCACAAGCCGCCCTGCCCCTGATGGGCAACAGCCAGGAGATGCCGAGCCTGGCCCCCGTCCTCGAGCAGGTAACCCCTGCCGTGGTCAACATCTCCGTCTCTGGCAAGAAGATCACCCGCCAGCGCCTGCCGGAACAATTCCGCTTCTTCTTCGGCCCCAACATGCCCGATGAGCAGGTGAGCGAGCAGCCCTTCCAGGCCCTTGGCTCCGGCGTCATCATAGATGCCAAGAAGGGCTACGTGATCACCAACGCCCACGTGGTCCACGAAGCGGACGAGATCAAGGTCAACCTGAAAGACGGTCGCGAATACGCGGCCAAGAAGATAGGTGAAGACAAGCAGTCCGACATCGCCCTGCTGCAAATCAAGGCGGAGGACCTGGTGCAGATCAAGTTCGCCGACTCGGACGAGCTGCGGGTCGGTGACTATGCCCTAGCCATCGGCAACCCCTTCGGCCTGGGTCAGACCGTCACCTCGGGTATCGTCAGCGCCCTGGGTCGCAGCGGCCTCAACATCGAGAACCTGGAGAACTTCATCCAGACCGATGCGGCCATCAACTCGGGCAACTCGGGTGGCGCCCTGCTCAACCTGCGTGGGGAGCTTATCGGCATCAACACCGCCATCCTGGGCCCGAACGGCGGCAACATAGGTATCGGCTTCGCCATCCCCTCCAACATGGTGCGCGACCTGTCCGAGCAGATCGTGAAATACGGTGAAGTGCGCCGTGGCCAGTTGGGGATCACTGGCACAGAGCTGACCACGGATATCGCCAAGTCCTTCGGCTACAACAAGAAGGATGGTGCCTTCGTCAACCAGGTCATGCCTGACTCCGCCGCCGCCAAGGCGGGCATCAAGGCCGGCGACATCATCATCAGCATAGATGGCAAGCCCATCCGCTCGTTCGGTGAACTGCGGGCCAAGATCGCCACCATGGGCGCCGACAAGCAGGTTGCACTCGGCCTCATCCGTGATGGCAAGGAGCAGACCGTCAAGGTCACCCTGAAGAAGGCAGATGACAGCGAGATCCTCGCCAGCGCCCTGCACCCGGCACTGGAAGGGGCCAAGCTCAGCACCACCTCGGATCCGGTGACCGGCGTAGCTGTGGCCGACATAGATCCGCGCTCCCCTGCCGCCGCCGCCGGCCTGCAGAAGGGCGACATCATCATCGGGGTCAACCGTCTGCGCATCAACTCCATGGATGAGCTGACCAAGGCCTTGAAGAACAAGCCGGAAGTCCTGGCGCTGAACATACAGCGCGGCGACTCCTCGCTCTATTTGGTGATCCGTTAAGTCCCTCACACCCGCGGCAACCGCCGCGGGTGATTTTTATCCACCGATAATGTTATTCTCTGCGCGCAGCATGTACGGACGAGAATGACATGAAAATCCCACCTTTGATCAGTTACTTGGGCAAGTCTGTCGGCTTTGGCCTCACCGTGGCTGCGCTCCTGCTGCTGCTGTTCCCCAGTTTTCGGGGCGGCGCGCCCCTGCCGGGTCTCATCACCAATGCCCGCGAGCTGAGTTTCTCCTATGCCGCCCACCGCGCCGGCCCTGCCGTCGTCAACATCTACACCCGCAGTTTCGCCGGCAATCGCGGCGAGAAGGCAGAGCTGAGGCCACAGGGGCTGGGCTCAGGTGTCATCATGAACCAGCGCGGCCATGTGCTGACCAACTACCACGTCATCGCCGATGCGGACCAGATCATAGTCGCGCTGCAGGATGGCCGGGTATTCAGCGCCGAGCTGGTCGGCACCGACAAGCTGACCGATCTCGCCGTGCTCTACATAGAGTCGGACAACCTGCCGGTGATACCGCAGGATCCGGAGCGGCTGCCGGACGTGGGCGATGTGGTGCTCGCCATCGGCAACCCCTACAACGTCGGCCAGACCATCACCCAGGGCATCATCAGTGCCACCGGCCGCATAGGTCTCTCCAGCATGGGACCGGACAGCAACGGCCGGCAGGATCTGCTGCAGACCGATGCAGCCATCAACGAGGGCAACTCGGGTGGCGCCCTGGTCAATGGCCGTGGCGACCTGGTGGGCATCAACACCGCCGCCTACCACCTCAATGGCAATCAGGAGAGCTACGGCATCAGCTTCGCCATCCCCTACAAGCTGGCCAAGCGGATCATGGACGAGCTGATCGCCAATGGCCGTGTCATTCGCGGCTACCTCGGCATCTCCAGCGTAGAGATCAACCCCATAGTCGCGCGCATGATGAATCTCGGGGATCTGCAGGGTCTGGTGGTGGAGAGTCTGGATCCCGACGGCCCGGCCACCAAGGCAGGCCTCAGGCGCGGGGATGTGCTGCTCAAGATCAACGGCGAGGCCATCAGCGGCGTGCGCCCCGTGATGGACAAGATCGTCGAGAGCCGCCCCGGCACCAAGCTGACCATCTCGGTGATCCGTAATGGCAAGCCTCTGGACGTCGACGTCATCATAGAGGAAGACGTGCGCTACCAGAATCTGCCCACCAGCAGCGCATCACCCGCCAGCTGACGGCAGGGAGCCAACAGAGGGGCCATCAAGGCCCCTTTTTCGTGCCTCCTTCTCAGGTGGCGTGAGATGACTCACAGTTTCCACCTGCGCACGACCGGGCGGCTGCGGGGTGAAACTGTGGTCCCGCTCACACGACACCGGGGTCAATCCCCTCCCTTTCCCCCTTGTCGCCACAAATACGGCCTCTTTCGGGGCTTTTTGCCCGGAATTTCCATTTCGAATCGGAAAAACCGTGCCTCCTCCTGCTCTCTTCCCCGTCTTAAGGTAATCCCATCCTTTCTGCCAGCCTTGGAGAGCAGACCTTGACTACCGACACTCATGACACAGCCCTGACCCCGAACAGCCCGGCGTTGCTGCGCAAGACAGATCTCACTCTGGCGCGCATCCACAACCTGCTGGCGGATCAGGGCATCATCCCCAATGAAGTGCAGAAACAGATGCTCGCCTCCCACGTCAAGGCCATGGTGTGGCGCTCCCACAGCGGTGAAGCCCTGCCCGAGGTCGACCTCAGCCTGTTCGAGGAGATCTCCCCCCTCTCCCTACGCCTCGCCGAACAGGTGGTCGGCTGGCTGGACAGGCTGGCCTATGAAGAGGCCCATCTCTTGTCCGTCCATTTCGAAGTTGCCAAAGAAAATGAACTCAGCTCAGTCAAAGGAGAAATCTAAATGTCAGCCATCAAACTCGTGATTGGAGATCGTCTCGGCAAGGGCCAGAAGGTAGGAGCAGGGGCAGAGGCCGCCGGCGCCACAGTGACCGTCATCCCCGGCATGGCCGCCGACATGAAGCTCGGTGATGTGATGAACAAGGAGCAGGCGGATCTCGGCATCTCCTTCTGCGGCAGCGGCGGCGCCGGCGCCATCACGGCCCAGACCAAGTACGGCTACAAGTGCCGCTACGGCATGCGCTCCGTCGAGGAGGGTGTGACCGCCATCAACGAAGGCTGCGTGGTGCTGGGCTTCGGCTTCATGGACAAGGAAGAGCTGGGTCAGAAGCTGGTCGAAGCCTTCGCCAAGAAACACGGGCGCGCCTGATGAAAGAGGACTTCACCACCCAGGTCATGGTCAACGGCAAGGGGGCGACCCGCCAGCAGGCGTTTGCCGCCGCCCTCGGCCAGGTGCAATCCAGCCTGCTCAAGGACAACCACAGGGTGATGCTGCGCATCGAGCCGCTCGAGGTCCGGGTGCTCAAGGCCGAAGAGTCGGTGCGGGTGGAGAAGTTCCTGTTCTTCTTCCTGCCGCGCCAGCGCCGCGAGTTCAGGGTCCAGCTGGAGATCACTGTCAAGGTCAGCAGCCTGGATGTCGACAAGGTGGATTTCACCAGGGCGTAACCCCACAACCAAAAGGACATGTTGGATGTTTCTAATCATTTTGATGAAGTCACTCATCATCGGCGGCCTGGTGGGCGTCGGCGTGGGAGCCGGTGCGGCGCGGATGTTCCACGCCCCGACAGTACAGGGCATGGGTGCCTTCCGCACCCTGGGTGAACTCAACTCCTGCGAAGGGGATCCCGCCTCCCACTTCTCGTTCGGCCTTGGCTTCTTCTTCAACGCCTGGGCCTCCACGGTCGCGGCAGGAGCCTTCACCCAGGACGTGGACCACCGCATCATCCCGCACTGGGCCACGGCCGCGCTGCTGTTCAAGAACCGAAATCTCGCCACTACCCTGCACGACCCCAAGAAGATGGCCATCGCCGGCGGCATCATAGGTGCCATCGTCGTCGCCTTCCTCAACAGCACGGCGGCGGCCGTGCCCGAGGCCCTGCAGGTCACCGCCGTCAAGGTGCTGGTGCCAGCCGCCAACCTGCTGGTCAACACCGTCATGCCGGTGATCTTCTGGCTGGCCGCCATAGAGGCGGGCAAGAAGTCCGGCTTTTGGGCCACCATCTTCGGCGGTCTGGCGCAGCTCATCATGGGCAACGCCGTGCCGGGCCTGGTGCTCGGCATCCTGATCGGCAAGGGGGTCGAAGAGAGCGGCTGGAACCACGTCACCAAGGTGATGATGAGCGCCATAGTGCTGCTGTTCGTGCTGAGCGGCTTCTTCCGCGGCTTCGATATGAAACTGATTGAGTCCTTCCACCTGGGCATTCCCCTGTGGCTGGAAAACGTCCATCACCTGCTTGGCAGTAAATAAGGGACCACCACATGGATGAGAAACTGAGAAACAACTTCTGGTACGCCGACTGGTCCTTCCCCATCTTCGTCGGTCTGCTGTCGGCCGGGGTCTTTGCCGGGACCCACATGTTCTACCTGTACGGGGTCGGCGCCTTCAACGAGGTGGCCTTCGTCGCCATGCTGAAAGCCGGGATGGACACAGGAGCCTACGGCGCGGTCGCAGCCTTCGGTGCCAGCTTCCTGTTTGCCCGCATCATAGAGGGCTCCCTGGTGGGGATCCTGGACATCGGCGGCGCCATCCAGACCGGCGTCGGCCTGGGGGTTCCCGCCCTGCTGCTGGGTGCCGGCATCGTCTACCCGGTGGAGAACTTCGGCGCCTCCCTGGTCACCGGCATGGCCATAGGCCTGGCCATCGGCTACGTGATCATCCTGGCGCGCAAGTTCACCATCAACCAGAGCAACTCCACCTACGGGGCGGACGTGATGATGGGGGCTGGCAACAGCTCGGGCCGCTTCCTCGGCCCCCTGATCATCCTCTCCGCCATGGGGGCCTCCATCCCCATAGGCCTGGGTTCCCTGGCAGGAGCGCTGCTGTTCTACATCTGGGAGAAGCCCATCACAGGCGGCGCCATCCTGGGTGCCATGCTGCTCGGTACCTTCTTCCCGGTTGCCCTGGCCTAAGCCCCCGCCGCCCTTCGGGGCGGCATTTCAGAGGTCATCACCATGTATGACATGATCATCAGAGCGGGACGCCAGGGAAATGGCCAGCTCATCGACATCGCCATCCAGGACGGCAAGATTGCGGCCCTCGGCCAGCTGCCAGCGGCGGCCGAGGCGAAGCGAACCCTCACACTAGCCGAACAGGTTCATGTGAGCGCCGGCTGGATTGACGGCCACACCCACTGCTACCCCGCCTCCCCCATCTATCAGGATGAGCCGGACAAGGTGGGCGTCGAGTCCGGTGTCACCACCGTCATAGACGCGGGCAGCACCGGGGCAGACGACGTGGACGACTTCCAGCGCCTCGCCGCTGGTTGCAAGACCCGGGTCCATGCCCTGCTCAACATCTCCCGCATCGGCCTGCTGCGCCAGAACGAACTGGCTGACCCCGCCGACATAGACCCTGAGCTGGCCAAGGCGGCCATTCGGCGTCACCCCTTCTTCATCGTCGGCATCAAGGCGCGGATGAGCGGCAGCGTGGTGGGCGAGAACGGCCTGCAGCCCCTGCGCATGGCCAAGCAGATCCAGCGGGACAACGGCCAGCTGCCGCTCATGGTGCACGTGGGCAACACGCCGCCGGATCTCGACGAGATAGTCGCCCTGCTGGGAGACGGGGATCTGCTGACCCACTGCTTCAACGGCAAGCCCAACCGCATCCTGACCCCGGCGGGTGAGCTGCGGGTCGCGGTGCGCGAGGCGATGCAGCGGGGTCTGCGCCTCGACATCGGCCACGGCGGCGCCAGCTTCAGCTTCGAGGTGGCAGAGACCGCCATCCGGCAAGGGATACTGCCTCACACCATCAGCTCGGATATCTACTGCAAGAACCGCATCAAGGGCCCCGTCTACAGCCTGGCCCACGTGATGTCGAAGTTTCTCGCCATCGGCATGACCCTGGAGCAGGTGATCGCCTGCGTCACCAGCCATGCCGCCGATGCCCTGCGTCTGCCCGGCAAGGGACGACTCGAGGTGGGCGCCGATGCCGATCTGACCCTGTTCGAGGTCATGAGCGGCCCGACGCTCTTTACCGATACCGAAGCCGAGTCCCGCCACGGCGACCGGCAACTGCGCCCCCTCGCCGCCCTGGTCGGCGGTGACCTGGTTCTCACTCAATATGGACAATCCCACCATGCCTTCCGTGTATGAGAAATATCAGCTCAAACCCGTGGTCAACGCCTCCGGGCGCATGACCATCCTCGGCGTCTCCACCCCGGAGCAGGAGGTAGTCGACGCGGTCAACTTCGGCCTGGGCCACTACTTCGAGGTCAAAGACCTGGTCAACAAGACAGGTGCCTACCTGGCCAATCTGCTCGGCGTGGAAGACGCCGTGGTGGTCTCCTGCGCCAGTGCCGGCATAGCCCAGTCGGTGGCTGCCGTCATAGTGCGCGGCGATCCCTACCGGCTGGAGCAGTTGCATGCCCATGCCCACGGGGTGCCGAGCGAGATAGTGCTGCCCAAGGGTCACAACGTGAACTTCGGCGCGCCGGTCGGCACCATGGTCAACCTGGGGGGCGGCAAGGTGGTAGAAGCCGGCTATGCCAACGAGTGCTCCCCCGCCCAGCTGGCTGCCGCCATCAACCCCGGTACCGCCGCCATTCTCTACATCAAGTCCCATCACTGCGTGCAGAAGAGCATTCTGTCAGTCTCTGAGGCAGCCGAGGTGGCCAGGGCCCACGGACTGCCGCTCATCGTCGATGCGGCGGCGGAAGAGGATCTGCGCCTCTATTACCAGCAAGGGGCGGATCTCGTCATCTACAGCGGCGCCAAGGCCATCGAAGGGCCCACCAGCGGCCTCGTGCTCGGCAAGCGTCAGTATGTGGAGTGGGTCAAGCAGCAGGCCAACGGCATAGGGCGCGCCATGAAGGTGGGCAAGGAGGGGATCCTCGGCCTGACCCACGCCATAGAGCGCTACCTGGAGAAAGAGCAGGAGAGCGGCGCCGCCATGGCCGCCAAGATGGCATCCTTCATCGAGCGCCTGAACCTGCTGCCCGGCGTTACCGCCCGGGTGGTGTGGGATAGTGCGGGGCGCGACATAGCCCGCACCGACATCGCCTTCGACCATGCTCAGATCGGCATGACGACGGTGCAACTGGTGGCTCGCCTGCAGCAGGGCAATCCGGCCATCTACTGCCGCGGCTACAAGGCCAACGAGGGGCACATCGAGATCGACGTGCGCAGCGTCAGCACGGCCCAACTAGACCAGATCCATTCCGCCATTGCCAACCTCGTTCAGGAGAACCGCTGATGTCCCTTGTTCCCAACTACTACCGTGATCGTGTCTGTCTCAACGTGCTGGCAGGATCCAGACAGAATGCCGTCGACATCTATGAGGCGGCCGAGGGCCATGTACTGGTCGGCGTGCTCTCCAAGAACTACCCGGATGTGCCCTCCGCCGTTGCCGACATGGGGGAGTACGCCAGGCTTATCGACAACGCCCTCTCCATCGGTCTGGGGGCGGGGGATCCCCGCCAGTCCGCCATGGTGGCCGAGCTGGCTCGCCAGCTACAACCCCAGCATGTCAACCAGGTGTTCACCGGAGTGGGCCCCAGCCGGGCGCTGCTGGGTCAGCCTCACAGCCTGGTCAACGGCCTTGTCTCCCCCACCGGCACCCCCGGCATGGTGAAGATCTCCACCGGCCCCCTCAGTGCCCAGCAGCCGGACGGAATTGTGCCCATCGACACCGCCATCGCCCTGCTCAAGGACATGGGCGGCAGCTCGGTCAAGTTCTTCCCCATGGGAGGCCTGGCCTGCCGCGACGAGTATCAGGCGGTGGCCGAGGCCTGTGCCCGTCACGGCTTCTGGCTGGAACCCACCGGCGGCATCGATCTCGACAACTTCGAGGAGATAGTGCGCATCGCGCTGGAGGCCGGGGTCGAGAAGGTGATCCCCCACGTCTACAGCTCCATCATCGACAGCGAGAGCGGCCAGACCCGCCCCGAGGATGTGCGCACCCTGCTAGCCACGGTGAAGACGCTGCTGGCATAACGACCCCCGCAGGCACCGGTCCGATCACAGGCCGGTGTCTGGCTTGTTGATGATCCCCTTGTTAACATCGACCCTTTATTTCGCAACAGGAGTCTTGCCTCGCCCCATGATCAAGCTGCCCCACCCCAGGCTCCATCAACTGCTGACCCAGCTCCATGCCGAGCCGCTGCCCCAGGAGGAGCTGGCCCGTCGCCTCAATGTCTCCACCCGCACGGTGCGCACCGACGTGGCGACCCTCAACGAGCTGATCGCCACCCAGGGCGCCCACCTGATCCACCAGCGCGGCACCGGCTATCAGCTCAAGATTTACAATCAGGGGCTGTTTGATGCGCTGCTGGCGGCACAGGAGCAGGAGAGCAGCCTGCCGCGCACCAGTCGCGAGCGGGTGCTGCATCTGCAGATCCTGCTGCTGACGGCGGAGCAGGGGATCAAGCTCGACGAGCTGGCGGATACCTGGTATCTGAGCCGGGCGGCCCTGCAGGGAGACATGGCACAGGTGAGGGAGCGACTCGCCCACTTCGGGCTCACCATAGAGAGCAAACCACGGCTGGGCATGCGTATCCAGGGGAGCGAGACGGCGATCCGCGCCTGCCTGACCCAGCTGCTCTGCCAGGAGCTGCTGCACAACCACCCGTTGCAGAGCCTGCTGCCCACCCTCTGCCCCAGCAAGACCCTGGAGGTCGTGGGCAACCACATTCACGATCAGCTCGGCCGCCATCAGTTGCGCCTCGCCGACGAGAGCCTGCAACAGCTCGCCATCTACTGCGCCGTCGCCCTGTTGCGTCAGGCGGCAGGCCACGAGCTGCGCCAGTTTGCCAGCGACGACATCACCCA
The DNA here is from genome assembly GCF_046087985.1 of Aeromonas ichthyocola. Lineage (NCBI taxonomy): Bacteria > Pseudomonadati > Pseudomonadota > Gammaproteobacteria > Aeromonadales > Aeromonadaceae > Aeromonas > Aeromonas ichthyocola. The sequence goes on along the minus strand of NZ_JBJSWH010000004.1, from coordinate 103,466 downwards.
GACCCTGGCCGCGGTGGCCCGCGACATCTATGCCGAGCTGCCGACCCTGACCCCGCCGGGGGAGGAGGAGATCGCCTGCCTCGCCATCCAGATCCAGGCCCGGCTCACTGCCGATACCCCCCAGCTCAGCCCGGCCATGGCCACCGAGAGCGAGCAACTGGTGGAGCACCTGCTGGACTACATCCACCAGCACTACCCCTATGATCTGCGCGCCGATCCGCAGTTGCGGGCCGACCTGCAGACCCACATAGGTGCCATGCTGCTGCGGGTCAAATACCAGATAGGCAGCCACAACCCGCTGGCGGACCACATCAAGCAGTACTATCCCCTCGCCTACGACATCACCCTGGCCGCCATCTCGGAGTGGATAAGGCAGACCCCCTACCGGCTGACCCATCACGAGATCGGCTATCTGGTGATCCATATCGGGGTCGGCCTGGAGCGCCACTACGACATCGGTTACACCCGCCGCCCCCAGGCGCTGCTGCTGTGCGATGCGGGCAACGCCACCTTTCGGGTACTGGAGGCGCGCATCCGGCGGGAGTACCCCCAGCTGCAGCTGACCACTCTGGAGTCGGTACGGGATTACGAGGGACTGGCACAGATCGAGCAGGACTTTGTCATCAGCACCCTCAAGGTGAGCGAGAAGAACGCCCCCGTGGTACAGGTCGCCCCCTTCCCGACCCAGTACCAGCTGGAGCAGCTCGGCAAGCTGGTGCTGATCGATCGCACCCGCCCCTACCTGCTGGACAAGTATTTCGATGCCGACCACTTCATGGTGCTTGATGAACCCCTCAGCCAGGCGGCGCTGTTTGATCGTATCTGCAGCCAGCTTGAGGCGGAAGAACTGGTGGAAAGCGGCTTCAGAGCCTCACTGCAGGAGCGGGAGCGCATCGTCTCCACCCTGCTGGGAGAAGGGATCGCCCTGCCCCACTCCCTCGGCCTGCTGGCCCGCCGCACCCTGGTCTATACAGTGCTGGCCCCTCAGGGGATCGACTGGGGCAACGGCGAGAGCGCCACCCTCGTCTTCGTGCTCGCCATCAGCAAGGCGGACTACGAGGAGGCCATGGGGCTCTACGATCTGTTTCTGGCGCTGATGAACGAAAAAGCCAGCAGGGCTCTGCTGGCTTGTCGGGATTTTTGCGACTTCAAGGCGCTGGCGCGCGCCGGATCATGACGGCAAGGGAGGCGCCGCTCACTCCTCGTTGAAGCCCGAGGTGAACAGCGCCACCACGGCGGCCAGGGCCTCTACCTCTTCGGGGCCTTCGACCTGCACCTCCACCTGCTTGCCCTGGGCAGAATCCAGCATCAGCAGGCCGATCACGCTGTCCGCATCGGCCTCGATGCCGTCCTCGTTGCGCAGCAGCACATGGGCATCGAACCCCTGCACCAGCTCGAACAGCATCATGGCCGGTCTGGCATGGATTCCCAGCTTGTTTTTGACTTCTACCGAGGCGGAAACTGTCATCTGAACATCCTGTGGGTCTGTCAGGCTTGGGGGGAGCGCTTGTCCAGCGTGCGGTGACGGATCTGCACGTTCTTGCCAAGCAGTCGGAAGGTGCTGGCCAGCCGCTCGGCGATGAATACCGAACGATGCTGTCCGCCGGTACAACCTATGCCGACGGTCACATAGCTGCGATTGTTGCGCTCCAGGTGGGGCAGCCAGGTCACCAGCATGTTCTCTATCTGCTGGATGAACAGCATCACGTCCGCCTGGGCCGAGAGGTAGTTGGCCACGGGCTCATCCTGACCGGTAAACGGCTTGAGCTCCGGGATCCAGTGGGGGTTGGGCAGGAAACGGGCATCGAACACGAAGTCCGCATCCTTGGGGATGCCGTATTTGAAGCCGAACGACTCGAACACCAGCACCAACTCGTTCTCTTTCTTGCCGAGCACCCGGGTCTTGATGAGCTCGCTGAGGTCGTGAATGCTGAGGTTGGTGGTATCGATGCGCAGATCGGCGGTCGAGGAGAGGGGCGCCAGCAGGTGGGTCTCTTCCCGAATCGCCTCATCCAGCGACAGCTGCTTGCGAGACAGGGGGTGCAGCCGGCGGCTCTCGCCATAGCGCTTGAGCAGGGTCCCGTTGTCTGCATCGAAGAAGAAGCTGGAGAACTCCACCCGCCCTTCGTTGCGCACCTGAGTCAGCAGATTGTCCAGCTTGTCTGGCTGGGTCGGCAGATTGCGCACGTCTATGCTGACCGCCAGCTTGTCATACTGACTCTCCACCGAGACGATCAGCTGGGGCAGCAGGTTGACCGGCAGGTTATCCACGCAGTAGTAACCCAGATCCTCCAGCACCCTAAGGGCCACCGTCTTACCGGAGCCCGAACGACCGCTTACCACTATTAACTGCATCTTGTCCCCTCACGCCAACGTGGCGGTGTCAGACCCGGCATCAGGCCGAGGTCATGATCTGATAGAGTTCTTCGTCGCTGGTCGCCTGGCGCAACTGGCGGCAGACGGCCTTGTCACCCAGCTTGGATGCCATCAGGGAAAGGGTTTTGAGATGCTGCTTGCACTCGCTTTCCGGCACCAGCAATGCAAAGAGCAGGTCAACCGGTTGATTGTCGATAGAATCGAAAGGGATGGGTTCGGAGAAGGTCATCAGAACGGCCGTCGGCGCAAAGGCGTCGTCGATCCGGCCATGGGGAATGGCGATACCGGCACCGATCCCGGTACTGCCCATCTTTTCCCGCGCCAGCAGGCTTTCAAACAGCACCTGGCGGGAGGCGCCGAGGCGCTCTGCGGCCAGCTCACTGATGATCTCGAGGGCGCGTTTCTTGCTGGTACAAGGGACCGCACTCTTGGTGCAGTCCCGACTCAGTATGTGTTCAAGTTGCATAGTTATTTTTGATTTAACTTATCTTTGTGCTTGATGATCTGCCGATCCAGTTTATCCAGCAGGGTATCAATCGCCGCATACATGTCGGCATGCTGCGAATTGGCGAACACCTCACCACCGCTGACATGCAGCTTGGCTTCGGCGATCTGGTTCAGTTTTTCGACGCTCAACACCACATGTACGTTGTTGATATGGTCAAAGTGACGCTCGAGTTTGGCAAATTTGTTATTCACATAATCACGCAGAGCTTCGGTAATCTCGACATGGTGTCCGGTCAGGTTAATTTGCATAACGTCTTCCTTTTGTTTGCCTAAACCAGGCGTTTGCGCTGATTGGATGGCGGGATCAACAAGGATTCACGGTACTTTGCGATCGTGCGTCTCGCCACCATAATACCCTGTTCGGCCAGCAAATCCGCGATCTTGCTATCACTAAGCGGTTTGGCCGGGTTTTCGGCCGTCACCAGCTTCTTGATCAGGGCGCGAATTGCGGTCGATGAGCACTCTCCTCCTCCCTCCGTGTTGACATGACTGGAGAAAAAAAACTTCAGTTCAAAGATGCCACGGGGCGTATGCATGTACTTCTGGGTCGTCACCCGTGAAATCGTCGACTCGTGCATCTCCACCGCCTCGGCGATGTCGTTGAGTACCATGGGTTTCATGGCCTCTTCACCGTATTCGAAGAAGCCCTGCTGCTGCTCGACTATGCAGCTGGCCACCTTGAGCAGGGTGTCGTTGCGACTCTCCAGGCTCTTGATGAACCATTTGGCTTCCTGCAGATGGGAGCGGATGAACTGGGTATCCGTGCTGCTGCGGGCATTGCGTGCCATGGCCGCATAGGCCTCGTTGACACGGATGCGCGGCGCCGAATCCGGGTTGAGCTCAACCACCCACTTAGTCCCCTTCTTGACCACGGAGACGTCCGGGATCACGTATTGCGATTCACTCTGGATGATGCCATTGCCGGGTCTGGGCTCCAGCTGCTGGATGAGATCCAGCACCTCCTTGAGGTCGCTCTCCTTGAGCCGGGTCTTGCGTGCCAGGGTGCGGTAGTCGCGGTTGCCGAGCAGATCCATGTGCTCGCGGATCACCTCCCTTGCCTCATTGAGCCAGGGCAGATCCGGCGAGTACTGGCCAAGCTGGATCAGCAGACACTCCTGCACCGAGCGCGCGGCTATGCCAACCGGATCGAAATGCTGCACCCGCTTGAGCACGGCTTCCACTTCATCCAGTTCGACTTCTACCTCTTCGCTGCTGACTGCAGCCTGAATATCTTCGAGAGAGACGGTCAGGTAACCGGACTCATCGATGGCATCGATGATGGCGAGGGCGATGGCGGCATCCAGATCGCTGAATGGCGTCAGGCGCATCTGCCACAGCAGATAGTCCTGCAGGTTCTCGGTGGTTTCCCCCTGATAGACGCTGTCTTCCCCGTCATGGATGGGGCCGGCACTCTGGGCCGTACCGGCGGAGTAGACCTCATCCCAGGTGGTGTCCACCGGCAGTTCATCCGGCATATTGTCCTGCGCCATGGCGTCGCTGGAGTCGAGTTGACTGGCGTCCTGGGGCTCTATCGGGCTGGTTTCCTGCGCCTCATTCTCCTCCTGCTCCAGCAAGGGGTTATTATCGAGCGCTTGCTGAATTTCCTGCTGGAGTTCCAGGGTGGAGAGCTGGAGCAGACGAATCGCTTGTTGTAATTGTGGCGTCATGGTCAGTGACTGACCGAGACGCAACTGTAATGTCGGCTTCATCTACGTCGGGATATCCTTATGTTCAGCGAGGCAGTCACCTAACAAAAATGAGGGGTGCCCCCTTACTATAGACTGAATTGATCGCCCAAATAGACGCGCTTGACCTGCTCATCGGCGAGGATATCGGCCGGTGCCCCCTCGGCAATCATCTTGCCATGGCTGACGATGTAGGCCTTCTCGCACACATCCAGCGTCTCTCTGACGTTGTGATCCGTGATCAGCACGCCCAGCCCTCTTTCCTTCAGATGCTGGATGATCTTCTTGATGTCTATGACCGAAATAGGATCAACACCTGCAAAGGGTTCATCCAACAGGATGAATCGCGGCTCTGCCGCCAGCGCCCGGGCAATCTCGACCCGGCGTCGCTCCCCGCCAGACAGGCTCTGACCCAGGCTGTCGCGAATATGGGTGATGTTGAACTCTTCCAGCAACTGTTCGACCTTATCCTCACGCTCTTCGCGGCTCAACCCCTTGCGGGTCTGCATGACCCCCATCAGGTTGTCGAACACCGACAGACGCCGGAAGATGGAGGCCTCCTGGGGCAGATAACCGATGCCATTGCGGGCACGGAGATGCATGGGCTGCAGGCTGATGTCCTGCTCGTCGATAGTGATGAGACCCGCATCCCGCTGCACCAGGCCCACGATCATGTAGAAGGAGGTGGTCTTGCCGGCACCATTCGGGCCGAGCAGCCCCACTATCTGGCCGGTGCCCACTTCCAGACTCACGTCGCTGACCACCATGCGGCGCTTGTAGCTCTTCTGCAAACCCGTTGCTTTTAACACTGCCATGGCTTCTGTTTCCTACTTCTTCTGATCGGCGGGTTTGTCGAAGTTTTCTACCTGATCCGGCAGGAACACCGTCTTGACCCGCTGGGTGGGTCCCTTGCTCTCGGCGATCATCTTCTGTTTGACGATGTCGTAGCGGATGAGGTCGCCGGTGACCTGGCTGTCTTCCTGCTTGAGCTGACCGTTGCCCGTGATGGTGACCAGGCGGTTCTTCAGCTCGTAGCGAATGCTGTTGCCGTGGGCATTGACCGGCTTGCCATTGTCCAGGATCTGGAAGAAGGTGGCGGGATTGCCATAGGCTGTCATCACCTCGGCGCCCTTGTCGCCGGAGCGGATCACCACCACCTTGTCGGCCTTAATCTTGATGGTGCCCTGGGTGATGATCACGTCTTCGCTAAAGGTGATGCGGTTGTCCTGCATCTCGGCCACTTGCTTGACCGCATCCACATAGACCTTCTCGGCAAAGTCGGACTCTTTGGCGCTCACTGTACTGCACAGAAGCAGGGCCGCGAGGGCCAGATTAACGTTTTTCATTGAAATAAGTGGCATGGCCTTTATCCAGTAATTCGAAATATTTACGTTCCAGATGGCCCTTCAGGCCAACGCCCTCGGTCTGGAATTCCTGACCCACTATGCTGATGTGCTGGTTGCTTCTCACGTCCTGAGTCACCAGATCCAGCTCCAGATAAGGGGTATCCAGCGTGGAGATGAAAGACGCCGGCAGCAGGCCGTCCAGATGTACCTTGTCACGCAGTATCACGTTGTCATCTGTGTTGAGCACCCCAGTTTCGGCCGTGACTTTCCATTCGGCCTCCCCCTGCTCATCGAACATGTAGACCACCGGCTTGTCGAAGGTGGCCTGCTCGAGGATCTGGTAATACTCCGCATATTCGGACTCCAACCGCTCGGTCCGTTTGCCCTGCTCGTTGAAGCGGGTCGTGACCAGATTCTTGGCGGTGAAGTCCGGTTGATAGTTCTCTACCTTGGCAGCCGGTTCGGGCGCCAGCTCGATCTCGCCAAGCTGCCAGGCGGCGAGCGCCGCCAGAAACAGCAGGGCGAACAGAAACGTCTGCTTGTTCATACCGAGGCCTCGGGTTGGAAGTCGCCCAAGCCCTGCGCCTGCAGGATGAGATCACACACCTCGCGCACCGCGCCCACTCCGCCCCCCAGACGGGTCACCAGATCGGCACGAGCCAGCACCAGCGGATGGGCATCTGCCACTGCGATGCCGAGGCAGCAGGCCTGCATCACCGGCAGATCTATGGTGTCGTCCCCCATGTAGGCGGCCTGTTCCGGCGTCAGGCCCAGCTTGGCCAGCAGCGCCTCGAAGTGGGGCAGCTTCTGATCCGCCCCCTGCACCAGGTGCTGCACCCCCAGGCCCCTCATCCGATCGCTGACGATACGGGAGTTGCGCCCTGTGATGATGGCAATCTCGATGCCGGCGTTGAGCAGGGCACGCATGCCAGCACCGTCACGGGTGCAGAAGGTCTTCAGCTCTTCGCCGTTATTGCCCATATAGATGAAGCCATTGGAGAGCACCCCATCCACATCGCACACCAGCAGGCGGATCTGCGCCGCCTTCTCGTACTGGCTGCGCGTCACCGGACCATAGAGGGTCGGTACGTCTTGCATCAAATCACCCCGGCTCTCAGCAGGTCGTGCATGTTGAAGGCGCCAAGTGGCCGCCGCTCTTCATCCACCACCAGCAATCCGTTAATCTTTCTGGTTTCCATCAGTTTGACGGCCTCGGCCGCCATCATCTCAGGCCCTACGGTAACACAGTTGGCCGTCATTACGCGGCTGATCGGGGTGTGGTGAATGTCCACCTGCAGATCCAGGATCCGGCGCAAGTCACCGTCGGTAAACAGACCGGCCAGCAGCCCCTGCTCATCCACCACAGCCGTCATGCCGAGGCCCTTGCGGCTCACTTCCAGCAGCGCCTGGCTGATGGTGGCATCTATCCCCACCCGGGGCAACAGCTCGCCGCTGTGCATCAGGTCGCCGACCCGCAGCAACAGCCGCTTGCCCAGTGACCCGCCCGGGTGGGAGAGCGCGAAGTCATCGGCGGTAAAGCCACGCGCTTCCAGCAGGGCCACGGCCAGGGCGTCCCCCATTACCAGGGTCGCCGTGGTGCTGGAGGTCGGGGCCAGACCCAGCGGGCAGGCCTCTTTCTCCACCTTGATGCACAGGTGCACGTTGGCCTCCTTGGCCATGGTGGAGGCCGGGTTGCCGGTCATGCAGATGAGCGGAATGCCGCGACGCTTGAGCACCGGCAGCAGAGCGAGGATCTCGTCACTCTCGCCTGAGTTGGAGATGGCGATGATGAGGTCCCCGGCGGAGATCATCCCCAGATCCCCATGGCTGGCTTCGCCAGGGTGGAGGAAGAAGGCTGGCGTGCCTGTGCTGGCCAGGGTCGCGGCAATCTTGTTGCCGACATGACCCGACTTGCCCATGCCGGTGACCACTATCTTGCCGGCGCAACGCAGCACCATCTCGCAGGCGCGCTCGAAGGTCTCGTCGAGGTACTGGTAGAGCCCATCGATGGCTTGTTTTTCTATGTCCAGCACCGCACGGGCACTGCGACGAAAATCGAACAATTCAGACACTTTTTCAGGCTTTACAGACATAAAGGCACAGCTCCGGGCCGAAATTTGCTGCGGGATTATAAAAAAGTCTGCCGAGATAAGCGAATCGGATGCGGGACGCTCTGCCGCTGATGCAAGTTGTTACATAAAACTGTCGCGTATTTGGGGGCAAAGCCGCTCAATAGTTGTTCCTTGCTGTTGCTTAGACCTAGACTAGCCCATAAAATTCGCTCTTCATTTATACCGGATGGACAATTGTTTGAACGATGACCTGATCACCATCTCCGACCTGACCTTCAGTCACGGAGATAGGTTGCTGTACGACAGGATCAACCTGACCATTCCCCGTGGCAAGGTCACCGCCGTCATGGGCCCCAGCGGCATCGGCAAGACCACCTTGCTGCGCCTGATCGGTGGCCAGCTGAAGCCTGAGTCCGGTCATATTCTGTTTGACGGGGAAGACATCCCCACCCTCTCCCGCAGCCGTCTGTATGAAGTGCGCAAGCGGATGAGCATGCTGTTCCAGAGCGGCGCCCTGTTCACCGGCATGACGGTGTTCGACAACGTGGCCTTCCCGCTGCGGGAACACTCGGGTCTGCCGGAAGAGCTGATCCACACCATCGTCATGATGAAGTTGCAGGCGGTGGGTCTGCGTGGTGCCGCCCGCCTGATGCCCTCCGAGCTCTCCGGCGGCATGGCCCGTCGCGCAGCCCTGGCCAGATCCATAGCGCTGGATCCGGATCTCATCATGTATGACGAGCCCTTCGTCGGCCAGGATCCCATCACCATGGCGGTGCTGGTCAAGCTCATCAAGGAGCTCAACGATGCCCTCGGCATCACCTCCGTCATCGTCACCCACGATGTGAAGGAGGTGCTCAGCATCGCCGACTACGCCTACATCATCGCCAACCGCAGGGTGGTGGCACAGGGTACGCCGGAGCAACTTCGCGAGGAGCACAATCCCGAGGTCGAGCAGTTCCTCAAGGGATTGCCCGATGGTCCTGTTCCGTTTCATTTTCCGGCAGGCGACCTGCTACAGGATCTGTGATGTTCATAAGTCAGATAAGCAAGCTGGGGCGGAGCGGGGTGCGCTTCATCAGCGCCGTCGGCCGCGCCACCATCATGCTGTTTCACGCGTTGGCGGGCAAACCCGAGCCCCGCAAGCTCTTCCCCCTGCTGGTACAGCAGCTCTATGTGGTGGGGGTACAATCGGTCGCCATCATACTGGTGTCGGGTCTCTTCATCGGCATGGTGCTCTCCTTGCAGGGTTACAACGTACTGAAGGACTTCGGCGCCGAGCAGAGTCTGGGGCCTCTGGTCTCCCTCTCCCTGCTGCGGGAGCTGGGCCCTGTGGTCACCGCCCTGCTGTTTGCCGGTCGTGCGGGTTCGGCCCTCACCGCCGAGATCGGCCTGATGAAGGCCACCGAGCAGCTCTCCAGCCTGGAGATGATGGCGGTGGACCCGCTGCGCCGGGTAGTGGCGCCTCGCTTCTGGGCTGGCGTCATCAGCATGCCGCTGCTGGCCTTCATGTTCAGCCTGATCGGCATCTTCGGCGGCAAACTGGTCGGGGTCGACTGGCTGGGGGTGGATGAGGGCAGTTTCTGGTCTGCCATGCAAGCCTCCGTCGACTGGCAGGACGACATCATGCAAGGGGCCATCAAGAGTGTGATCTTCGCTCTGGTGGTGACCTGGATCGCGCTCTTCAATGGCTATGATGCCAAGCCGACCTCGGCCGGGATCAGTCAGGCGACGACCCGTACCGTGGTCCACTCATCCCTGGCCGTGCTCGGTCTGGATTTTATACTCACCGCAGTCATGTTTGGATAAGGGAAAGATGAAGTTCAGCAAAGTAGAATTCCTGGTCGGTGCCTTCATGCTGGCTGGCATCGCAGCCATTCTGGCGTTGGCACTGCAAGTGGCGGGATTGAGTTTCAAACCGGAAGGAGAAACCTATACCCTGCGCGCCCATTTCGATAATATCGGCGGCCTGAAAGTGCGCTCGCCGGTCAAGGTCGGCGGCGTCGTCGTCGGTCGAGTCAGCGACATCACGCTGGATGCCAAGAGCCAGGTGCCCATCGTTTCCCTGCAGATGCAAAAGAGTGCCGGCGAGTTCTCAGAAACCAGCACCCTCTCCATCCTGACCTCGGGTCTGCTGGGCGAGCAGTATGTCGGCCTGGCACCGGGTTTCACCGATGAAGAGATGGGCACCAGCATGCTCAAGGATGGCGACATGATCGAAGACACCAAGTCTGCCATAGTGCTGGAAGACCTGATTGGCAAGTTCCTCTACAGCCAGTCTTCCCCGGCCACCGATACGCCAGCAACAAGGAGTAACCATGTTCAAGAAGATCGCCCTGCTGCTGGGTCTGATGACCAGCATGCTGTTTTCCGTCTCCGCCCTGGCAGCAGTCAATGCCGCCGACCCCTATGCCCTGGTGGATCAGGCAGCCCAGCAGACCTTCGCCCGCCTGAAGGCGGACAAGTCCCAGGTCAAGAGCAACCCGGATCACCTGCGGGTGATCATCCGCGAAGAGCTGCTGCCCTATGTGGACAACCGCTTCGCCGCCTACAAGGTGCTTGGCAACCAGATCAAGGAAACCACCCCGGCCCAGCGCGATGCCTTCGTCCAGGTGTTCACCGAGTACATGGTGAGCTCCTACGCCGATGCCCTGGCCCATTTCGACAAGCAGACCGTCAAGGTCCAGCCGGGCAAGGCGCCCGGTGACAGCAACATCACCGCCGTCAACGTCAGCGTGAAAGAGGCCGGCAAACCGGACATCTTCCTCGAGTTCAAGCTGCGCAAGAACAACAAGACAGGTGAATGGAAGGCCTTCGACATGGTTGCCGAAGGGATCAGCCTGCTCTCCGCCAAGCAGAGCGAGCTCGGTGGCCTCATTCGCCAGAACGGCATAGATGCGGTGATAGCCCAGTTGCGCGAGCACAATGCCAAGCCACTGGTGCTCAAGTCATGACACTCCAGGGGGAGCTGCAGGCACCGCAGGTCAACGCCCTGTGGCAACGGCGATCCGAGTGGTGGCAAGATGATGCGCTCGATATGAGCGGGGTCACCACCCTGGATTCCGCCGGCCTGGCCCTGCTGGTCAAGTGGGCCAAAGCCACCCTGACACGGGGGGCCACGCCGCAACTGGTTGGCGCCTCCACTGATTTTTATACCCTGGCCAAGCTGTACGGTGTGGCCAGTCTGTTTCAACCCACCCCGCCCAACACCGAGGACGCATAATGCAAGTCTCTGAAATTGAAGCGATACTCCTTGAGGCCTTGCCATTGTCCGAAGTCCATGTCAAAGGCGACGGCAGTCACTATCAGGTGATTGCGGTCGGCGACATGTTTGACGGCATGAGCCGGGTCAAGAAGCAGCAGGCCATCTATGCCCCGCTGATGGACAAGATCGCCAGCAACGCCATCCACGCCCTCTCCATCAAGGCCTTTACCGATGCCGAATGGAAGCGCGAACGTAAATTCCTAATGCCCTCCTGATTTGGTATCTAAGTAAATGGACAAATTCAAGATCACCGGCCCCTGCACCCTCTCCGGTGAAGTGACCATCTCCGGCGCCAAAAACGCCGCCCTGCCGATCCTGTTCGCCACCCTGCTGTGCGACGAGGAGATCCAGCTCTCGAACGTGCCGCGCCTCAAAGACGTAGGCACTACCCTCAAGCTGCTGGAGATGCTGGGTGCCAGCACCAAGGTCAACGGCAACGTGACCGTGCTGACCGGCGCCGTGAACAACCACGTCGCCCCCTACGAGCTGGTGAAGACCATGCGCGCCTCCATACTGGCGCTGGGCCCACTGGCCGCTCGTTTCGGCGCGGCTGACGTCTCCCTGCCCGGTGGCTGCGCCATCGGTGCCCGCCCGGTCAACCTGCACGTTCACGGCCTCGAGCTGATGGGCGCCAAGATCGCCATCGAAGATGGCTACATCAAGGCCCGTGTCGACGGTCGCCTCAAGGGTGCCCACATCCTGATGGACATGATCTCCGTCACCGGCACCGAGAACCTGATGATGGCCGCCACCCTGGCGGACGGTCGCACCGTGATCGAAAACGCCGCTCGTGAGCCGGAAGTGGTCGATCTCGCCAACTTCCTCAACGCCCTGGGCGCCAAGATCCAGGGTGCGGGCACCGACACCCTGACCATAGACGGGGTCGAGCGTCTGCACGGCGGCAGCTACAGCGTGCAGCCAGACCGTATCGAAACCGGTACCTTCCTGGTGGGTGCCGCCGTCACCGGGGGCAAGATCACCTGCCGCAAGACCGACCCTTCCCTGCTGGAAGCCGTCCTCGTCAAGCTGGAAGAGGCCGGTGCGCTCATCGAGAAGGGGGAAGACTGGATCTCCCTCGACATGACGGGTCGCACCCTCAAGCCGGTCACCATCAAGACGGCCCCCTACCCGGCCTTCCCGACCGACATGCAGGCGCAGTTCACCGTACTGAACGCCGTGGCCAAGGGCACCGGCATGGTCACCGAGACCATCTTCGAGAACCGCTTCATGCACGTGCCCGAGCTGGTACGTATGGGTGCTGACATCGAACTGCAGGGTAACGTGGCAATCTGCCGCGACACCGAACAACTCAAGGGTGCCCAGGTGATGGCAACCGATCTGCGCGCCTCCGCCAGCCTGGTCCTCGCCGGCTTCGTGGCCGAGGGCACCACCATGGTCGAGCGCATCTATCACATCGACCGTGGCTATGAAGACATAGAGCACAAGCTGCAAGGCCTGGGCGGCTGCATAGAGCGCATCAAGGAGTGATCATCACCCCTTGCCGATGAGCACTAAAAAGGCCCCCTCGCCAGGCGAGGGGGCCTTTTTCATTTCCGGAGTCTGGCGGCTTAGTGCCCCGCCAGCTTCATCTGCTCGACCAGCACAGAGCCCGTCTTGAGGCTGGAGCGCTCGTCTTCGTCGTTCCCCACCGCCACCAGGGTGCTGAACATGTCGGCCAGGTTGCCGGCTATGGTGATCTCCTCAACCGGATAGAGGATCTCGCCATTTTCCACCCAGAAACCGGCGGCGCCGCGGGAGTAGTCACCATTGACGATGTTGACCCCCTGCCCCATCAGCTCGGTCACCAGCAGGCCGGTACCCATCTCTTTGAGCATGCCCTGGAAATCCTGGCCGGTATTGGAAACCTGCCAGTTATGGATGCCACCGGCGTGACCCGTGGTGGTCAGCCCCAGCTTGCGTGCCGAGTAGGAGGTGAGCAGCCAGCTCATCAGCTCGCCGTTGCGGACTATGTCCATGTCGCGGGTGCGTACCCCTTCACCGTCGAAGGGGGTACTGGCAAGCCCCCCCAGCAGGTGTGGAAACTCCTGAATGCTGAGCCACTCGGGCAGTATCTGCTTGCCCAGTTTATCCAGCAGGAAGCTCGACTTGCGATAGAGGTTGCCGCCGCTGATGGCCATCACCAGATGGCCCCACAGGCCGGCGGCGGTGTCGGGATGAAACAGCACGGGGGCGTGGCGGGTGCTGATCTTGCGGGCCCCCAGACGGGAGACGGTGCGCTCCACCGCCTCGTCGGCGATCCGCTGCGGGGTCCAGAGGCCTGAGAGGGCGCGGCTGGAGGAGTAGCCATAGTCGCGCTGCATGTCCCCATCCTGCTCGCCGATCAGCACGCAGCTCAGGGAGTTGCGCGACGCCGCATAGCCTTTGACGAAGCCATGGCTGTTGCCATAGACCTTGACCCCCAGATGGCTTGAAAAGCTGGCTCCGTCGGAGTGCTTGATACGGGCATCACGTCCCAGGGCCAGCCGCTCGCACTCGATGGCCAGCTCGATGCCACGCTGGGGATCCAGCTCGATGGAGTGACAGAGTTGCAGATCCGGGGCATCCCAGGCCAGCAGTTCGGCATCCGCCAGGCCGGCATATTCATCGGGGGAGGTGTGGCGGGCAATCTCCATGGCCGCTTCGACGGCGGCGCGGATGGCAGGCTTGCCGAGATCCGTGGTCGAAGAAGATCCCTTGCAGCCATTGCGATAGACGGCGATGCCGAGCGCTCCATCCTTGTTGAACTCGATGCTTTCCAGCTCACAGCCCCGGGTATTCACCGACAGCCCTGTCTGCTTGCTGATGGAGACTTCCGCAAGCCCGGCACCCAGCCCCTTGGCTATCTCCAGGGCCTCGGCGACCACCGCCTCGAGATGGGCTTGATCCTGGCGGATTTGATCTTGCTGGTCCATAACTCACATCTGTATGAAGGAAGGAAAGGGGCTAAGCATATCAGACCCCTGCGCCCAGCGGGAGAAGCTGGTAACATATCCCCCAACGCGAATGACAGGAATCAGAGACCGATGAGTCAGTATCAAGACGACAACGAATTGGACGATTGGGGTCCAAGCAAGAGCCAGCTCAAGCGCGACGCCGAGGCACTGCAGAAACTGGGGGCCGAGATCGTCTCCCTGAGCCACAGCGAGCTGGAACGGATCCCGCTGGATGAAGAGTTAGCCGAAGCCGTCGAGCTGGGCCGCAAGCTCAAACCCAAGAAGGACGAATCCTTCCGCCGCCACCTGCAGTTCATCGGCCGCCTGATGCGCAGCCGGGATATAGAGCAGATCGAGGAAGCCCTCTCCATCATCAAGATGCGTCACTCCACCGTGAATGCCCGCCTGCACCGGCTGGAGCAGTGGCGTGAGCGCCTGATCACCGAGGGTGACAGCGCCCTCAACGAACTGATGTCCCAGTTCCACGAGCTGGATCGCCAGAAGCTGCGTCAGCTGATCCGCACCGCCAACAAGGAGCGGGAGCTGAACAAGCCGCCGGTGGCCTATCGCGAGATGTACCAGTACCTGCGCGGTGAGATAGAACATCTGCTGTAAGTCATGATGCCGGCGCGGGACACCTGTCGCCGACAGAAACAAAAACGGGGCCAAGTTGGCCCCGTTTTTTTATGCGCCGTCAGCTGCCCGGCAAACACTGGGTGTGAGTGCCCGGTTGCAGATAGGGCACCAGCAAGGGCGCCATCCCCTTGAGGACCTGTACCGGCAGTGCCGAGGTGAAGCGGAACTTGTCGGACTGGCTGCCAGGCACATAGGCCGTCAGGGTGCCGAAGTGATCATCCCCTATGTAGAAGACAAAGGTCGCGGTCCGGTTGCGTGCCAGCGAGCTGGTGACATTGCCGTAGCGACCGACAGTCTCGATCCTGTTGTCGCCCGTCCCCGTCTTGCCCCCCAACGACAGCACTGTGCCATCCTGCAAGGCAAAGGCACCGGCGATGCGCCGTGCCGTGCCGCCTTCCACCACCTTGGACAGGGCATTGCGCAGGGCGGTGGCCACCTCGGCGGGCATCACCCGCACACCCTGGGTGTTGGCCGGTTCGAACGCGGTAGCGAAGGGCGTGTCCTTGGCAAAGGAGAGATGCTCGATCCGCAGGGTCGGTGCCCGCATGCCGCCGTTCTGGATGATCCCCATCAACTCCGCCAGGGCAGCGGGTCTGTCACCCGAGCTGCCCAGGGCGGTCGCCAGGGAGGGAACCAGGTGATCAAACGGATAGCCCAGGCGTGCCCAGCGCTGATGGATGTCGAGGAAGGCCTCGACTTCCAGCATGGTGCGGATCCGGCTATCCCGGGCGCTGCGATGGCGGGTCTTGAACAGCCAGCTGTAGACCTCCTGACGCTCATCCCGGCTGGCCGCAACCGCGTCGGCGAAGGTAGCCTTGTCAAACTCCCTGAGATAGGAGAGCAGCCACAGCTCCAGCGGGTGGACGCGGGCGATATAGCCTTGATCCGGCAGTGAATACTTACCAGGACCATAGCTGGTATAGAGCTGCTCGACTCGCTTGTTGCTCAGCTTGTCCCGCGGCAGGCGCTTCGCCAGGAAGGCTGCAAAGTCGGCCTGTGACGCTTCCGGCATCAGGTAGCGATGCACGGCCGCGAGACGCACCGCGCTCGGCTTGAGGCCGTCGAGGAAGGTATCGAGCTGCTCATCCGTGGTCTTGCCGCGATATTTGCGCCAGAAGCGCAGCAGATAGGTCTGGCCCTCCTTGTCGGCAAACTTGGCCAGATACTCGGTACGACGGGGATCCTTGTCATCCTTGAGCAATTGGGCGCGGTTGCCTTCCTTGTAGAGGCTGTAGCGCACTATGTCCCGCATCAGCCGCACGAAGGGCAGGTTGATGGATTCACGCAAGGCGTCGCGGATAGGCGGAATGCGGCCATTGTCTTCCTTGCGGAAGTTGTTGAAGGTATGCATGCCGCCGCCGGTGAAGAAGCCCTCGTAGGGGCTGGCGGAGTATTTGCGATCCAGCGCCGCCTCCAGCATCACGGGCAGGCTCTTGTCCTTGGCACTCATCAGGTAGGCAATGGCCCAACGGCTGATGTTGTCCTGATCGGAGACCTCTATCTTGCGCAGGCTCTCGGTCGGCATGTTCCCGTAGCTGTCATGCAGCTCGGTCACTATCTCCAGATAGGTGGTCAGCACCCGCAGCTTGGCGGTAGAGCCCAGCTCCAGCTTGCTGCCCTCGTTGATGTCGAACGGCTGATCCGTGTTGTCGGTCTGCACCCGCACCTTGACCCCTTCCGGCGTCTTCTCGAACAGGGTGAAGCTGTATTTCACGTCCCCCGTCTTCTCCGGCGAGAGCAGGCGCTCACCAAACAGCCCGACCTGGGCGGCGAATGTGGGATCCGCCAACTGCTGCAGATAACGAGAGACGTCATTTTGCAGCGGCATGTTGAGGGTCGTATCCGCCGTCAGATCCATGCGGTCCAGATCATAGAGCTGAACCCCGAGCTGGCGGCTGAGGCGGGTGCGCGCGACCTGCAACCCCTTGTTGTTATTGACCCGGGTGATCGCCGGCGCCTGCAGGAAGTCGCGGAACGCAAGCTTGGCCTTGAGTGCCGACTCCATCAGGGGCGGCGTGATCATGCCCTCCTGCACGAACAGACGCAGGTAGCTGTCAGTCAGGGTCGACAGCGCCTCCCGTCCCTGGGCCAGATAGTAGGAGGGGCGACGGTGGGCAATCATCAGGGAGACGACCTGGCGCAGCGCCAGCCCCTGCTCGGCCAGGGTGGCATCCTGATTGCGAGCGGGATCCAGCAGGCGATTCACCTCATCCACATCGGCACCAAACCAGACCCAGAGACCATCCCCCAGGCCGTGCACCTCGCCATAGCCCGGGGCAGCGGAGAGCGGTACCGAGTTGAGATAGGCCCAGGCCACCAGTTTGCGTGCTTCCAGGGTTTCTGGCCCCAATCGATAGGCCCGCACGCTGGCTGAGGCCATCTGGCGGATCTTCTCGGTGGGGGACAGAGTCAAACCATCAGGGGAGTGACGATACTTCTCCACCTGGGTCGCCAGCGTACTGCCGCCGGCGGATTGATCCTGCATGTCCAGCGCCTTGCCCACCTGGGACAGTGCAGCCTTGGCGAAACGGGGCCAGTCTACAGCCGGGTTGGCCAGCGGCTGCTCGTTGCTCAGCAGCTCCCGGTTCTCGATAAACAGCAGCGACTGTATGACCAGAGGAGGTATGGAGTTGAAATCAGGGTAGTAATGGGTCGGGTACTTGTATTGATAGAAAGGCTCGGCACGGCAGTCGTGCAGAGTCAGCCCCGCCTGCACCTTCTCGGTATAGGGGACGAAGAAACCATGGCTGGCGTAGTTGTAGAGCGCATCGGAAAAACGCACCTGCTCGCTCACCTGATAGCCACGCTGGATGAGGCGCTCCTGGATCATGGGCATCAGCACATAACCGAGTCGCTTGTCGAAGGGGCCATCATCCGGGAAGGTGATCTGCTTGCTGGGACCGGGTTCCAGCTCATAAGTCAGCTTGGCGGCATAACGGGAGATCTCCTGCGACTGCAATCGGGAGGTCTTCATTTCATAACCGACCAGGGCGATCACGGCAGCCAGGCAAAGCAAAAAGATGAAACAGAACAACCAGCGCCACCAGGGGCGACGCTTGCGCTGATATTGCCCGTCCGCATGCGGTACGGATGAATCCTGAGATGCCACTTTGTTCGAATCCGTCTGTTTTGATGCGCCCATATCAGCCCCACCATGGTTGCGCAATTTATTGTCTTTCAATCAAGCTTAGTCGTTTCAAGTCAAGGGCTTGAAAACTATTGACCGCTTTGCAGCGATGTTAACAGGGCGATTGTAAAAATGGGAGCCGATTGTTGCAGTACGGCGAGAGATCCGAGCTGCGGAGTGGAAATGAAACACCGGCTGGAAGCCGGTGTTCGAGAATGGCGATGTGGGCTTACTTGCTGGTACTCATGCCCTTGAGCTTGGTGCTCAGCTCTTTGCGCTCCTTGGAAAGCTCGGCATTCTTGATGATGTGATCATCAACACGCTCTTCGTAATCGGTGCGCATGTTGGCGATGATGGCCTGCACCTCATCGATGCTCATGCCGGGCTTGATATAGTCGCTCAGGTTGTCGAGCAACAGCACCCGCTTCTGGTTGTCACGGATCTTCTTCTCGTTGTCCGCGATTTCACGCTTGAGCTTGTTCTGACGACGGGACATACGCACATATTCCAACACATCGCTGAAAGTAGACTTGTTTACTTGTTCCATATCGGTACCACTGACTGAAGGTGAATGAAAACGGGTGGGATGCTCTCATACCAGATGGAGACGCAAAGGCATGGTATGGGCCAACCCGGAATGCCCTTTACTCTACCGAGTTATGATGCAGATACAACCCCAATTGCAGGCCCGACGCCGGCTTTCAGCAGGATAGCGCCGCGTGAGGAATCAAATGGAAAACCGGTGAGAGTGCAGAACCAGGCGTGGCGGCAGACGAAGCCTCGGAAGCCGGAGGTCATGAGCACCAACTGGTGATGATACTGGTGAACTCAAGGAATAATCAGACGAGATCTCGGCAGGCAGCGGCAGGTTCTGGAGAAATATCAGGCAATAAAAAAACCCCGCTCAATGAGCGGGGTTTCTTGTATTGGGTGCCTGGCAGTGTCCTACTCTCGCATGGCGAATGCCACACTACCATCGGCGCTACCGCGTTTCACTTCTGAGTTCGGCATGGGATCAGGTGGTTCCACGGCGCTATGGCCGCCAGGCAAAAAACTTCATCCGGAAAGCTGACGTGAATAACGAGGTTGCCCGTAGGCTTTGTCGCTATCACTGAATTTGTAAGTAGTCTCGCACTTGCTACAAGCCTTAGAACACTTCTTGGGTGTTGTATGGTTAAGCCTCACGGGTAATTAGTATGGGTTAGCTCAACACGTCGCCGCGCTTACACACCCCACCTATCAACGTTGTGGTCTCCAACGGCCCTTTAGGACCCTCAAGGGGTCAGGGATGACTCATCTCAGGGCTCGCTTCCCGCTTAGATGCTTTCAGCGGTTATCGATTCCGAACTTAGCTACCGGGCAGTGCCACTGGCGTGACAACCCGAACACCAGAGGTTCGTTCACTCCGGTCCTCTCGTACTAGGAGCAACTCCCTTCAATCATCCAACGCCCACGGCAGATAGGGACCGAACTGTCTCACGACGTTCTGAACCCAGCTCGCGTACCACTTTAAATGGCGAACAGCCATACCCTTGGGACCGACTTCAGCCCCAGGATGTGATGAGCCGACATCGAGGTGCCAAACACCGCCGTCGATATGAACTCTTGGGCGGTATCAGCCTGTTATCCCCGGAGTACCTTTTATCCGTTGAGCGATGGCCCTTCCATTCAGAACCACCGGATCACTATGACCTACTTTCGTACCTGCTCGACCTGTCCGTCTCGCAGTTAAGCTGGCTTATGCCATTGCACTAACCTCCTGATGTCCGACCAGGATTAGCCAACCTTCGTGCTCCTCCGTTACTCTTTGGGAGGAGACCGCCCCAGTCAAACTACCCACCAGGCACTGTCCGCGAGCCCGATTCAGGGCCCTGCGTTAGAACATCAAACATACAAGGGTGGTATTTCAAGGACGGCTCCAGCGCAACTGGCGTCACGCCTTCAAAGCCTCCCACCTATCCTACACATGTAGGTTCAATGTTCAGTGCCAAGCTGTAGTAAAGGTTCACGGGGTCTTTCCGTCTAGCCGCGGGTACACCGCATCTTCACGGCGAATTCGATTTCACTGAGTCTCGGGTGGAGACAGCATGGCCATGGTTACACCATTCGTGCAGGTCGGAACTTACCCGACAAGGAATTTCGCTACCTTAGGACCGTTATAGTTACGGCCGCCGTTTACCGGGGCTTCGATCAAGAGCTTCGCTTGCGCTAACCCCATCAATTAACCTTCCGGCACCGGGCAGGTGTCACACCCTATACGTCCACTTTCGTGTTTGCAGAGTGCTGTGTTTTTGATAAACAGTCCCAGCCATCTGGTCACTGCGACTCCCAACTGCTCCATCCGCAAGGGACTTCACTGTCAAGAGCGAACCTTCTCCCGAAGTTACGGTTCTATTTTGCCTAGTTCCTTCACCCGAGTTCTCTCAAGCGCCTTGGTATTCTCTACCCGACCACCTGTGTCGGTTTGGGGTACGATGACTTGTAATCTGAAGCTTAGAGGCTTTTCCTGGAAGCAGGGCATCAATGGCTTCACCACCGTAGTGGCTTCGTCTCGTGTCTCAGTGTTGTGTCTCCGGATTTGCCTAGAAACACCACCTACGCACTTTCACCAGGACAACCGTCGCCTGGCCCACCTAGCCTTCTCCGTCCCCCCATCGCAATTACAAGTCGTGCAGGAATATTAACCTGCTTCCCATCGATTACGCCTTTCGGCCTCACCTTAGGGGTCGACTCACCCTGCCCCGATTAACGTTGGACAGGAACCCTTGGTCTTCCGGCGAGGAGGCTTTTCACCCCCTTTATCGTTACTTACGTCAGCATTCGCACTTCTGATATCTCCAGCATGCCTCTCGATACACCTTCGCAGACTTACAGAACGCTCCCCTACCACTCACACATACGTGTGAATCCGCGGCTTCGGTGCCTGGTTTGAGCCCCGTTACATCTTCCGCGCAGGCCGACTCGACTAGTGAGCTATTACGCTTTCTTTAAATGATGGCTGCTTCTAAGCCAACATCCTAGC
>NZ_JBJSWH010000004.1:0-77500 GCF_046087985.1 Aeromonas ichthyocola | reverse complement strand
CAGTGAGCGCCACTCCCCTTCCACCAGCACCTCCATCACGCCGCTGATGACGATGACATGCTCGGTCACTCCCGGGCTCATGGGGCTCGGATTCACGCTGGTAACCCGGCAACAGGGTCAGTTCAAACAATTCAAAACCAAACCGCTTCTCATAAGGGAAGAGGGGGGCCACTTGCATGCCCTCTCCCGCTGGCTGCTGGCGAATGGCATCGGCGGTGCGATAGAGCACCTCTGCCTGCGCTGCCGGGTGTGGGCTCGATAAAACTGGAAAAGGAGACCCGAAAACCGGTGGCGATCTTCCACAGCGTCGCCACCGTCGGGCTGGACTCTCCCCGCTCAATCTGCCCCAGCATCGCCTTGCTCACACCCGTTTCGCGCGCCGCGGCATCCAGGCTCCAGCCCAGTTCGCTGCGCAACCCCTTCAGATCGAGCAGCCAGATGCTGATTCATCTCTTGCATGAACTGCCTCTTTATTACTCTTGCATGATGCGCCTTGTGCGCTATAGCGCACAGCGATATAGTCAAAGCTGAATTGTACGTAATAACGCACAGCGCGTCACAACACCAAGAGGAAGAATCATGCCCTTCGCCCTCCCCCATCTGGTCGCAGGCTTTATCGCCGTGATGGTCGGCTACACCAGCTCCGTCATCCTGATCATCCAGGCCGCCACGGCGGCGGGTGCTGATACTGCTCAAGTCGCCTCCTGGCTATGGACGCTGGGTATCGGTATGGGCGTAAGCTGCATCGGCCTCTCCCTCTATTACCGCATCCCCGTGCTGACCGCCTGGTCAACGCCGGGGGCCGCCCTGCTTATCACCAGCCTGGACAATTTCAGCCTGGCGGAGGCCATAGGTGCCTTCATCATCTCCTCCTTGCTGATCACCCTGTGCGGCATCAGCGGCTGGTTTGACAGGCTGATGCGCCACATTCCAGCTCCGCTGGCCGCCGCCATGCTGGCCGGGGTACTGCTCAGATTCGGGCTGGACCTGTTCAAGGTGGCCCCACAGGATCCCCTGCTGCTTGGCGCCTTGTTGCTGGCTTTCTTGCTTGGCCGCCACCTCTGGCCCCGCTATACCATGGTGCTGGTCCTGGCCACCGGCATGCTGCTCTGCAGCGTGCGAGGGGAGTTGCAGCTGACTGGCACCTTTCACTGGCAACTCGCCAGCCCGGTCTGGACATGGCCAGCCTTTTCCATCAATGCCCTGTTTGGTATCGCGCTGCCGCTGTTCATCGTCACCATGACATCGCAAAACATGCCGGGCATTGCCATCTTGCGAGCCCATGGCTATCAGCCTTCTACCTCCTCCCTGATCAGCTGGACTGGCCTGACCGGCCTGCTGCTCGCCCCTTTTGGCGGCTATGCCTTCAACCTGGCCGCCATCACTGCCGCCATCTGCATGGGCAAAGAGGTGGATCCGGACGCCAAGCGCCGCTGGCCTGCTGCGGTTTGGGCGGGTTGCTTCTACCTGCTGACCGGCTGCTTCGGCGCAACCGTGGCCGCCCTGTTCAGCGCCTTCCCGGCCGCCCTTGTCACCTGCGTCGCCGGGCTGGCCCTGCTCGGCACCATAGGCAGCAGCCTGCACTCTGCCTTGCAGCAGGATGAAACAGCGAGAAGCTGCGCTGCTCACCTTTATCATTACCGCGTCCGGGATCAGCCTGCTCGGCATCGCGGCAGCCTGCTGGGGATTGCTGATCGGTCTGGCGCTGCATCAGTCCAATTATATCGACAACCTGAACCAATTGAACCTCAAGGCATGAGCCTCTGCACACTATCCAGATAAAATGATTCACAAGTGAAACTAATTTTCCTCTAGTGGTGTCAGGACACCACTCTTCCCGGATGCGTGCCTCTGTCAGGTTCATGTAACGGAGAACAATAATGAGGAATCAGGCTGTCATTTTATTGCTGACCCTGCTGGGCACCGCCAGTGCCCATGCTGCCGACACGGACAGGGAGCTGGCACGCCAGCTCGCACTGCAGCAGAAGAATCTGCTGCCCCTGCTCGCCAATCAGGAGTACCAGAGTCCGCTGCCCAACCTGCTGCAAAAGGCGAGCCCACGCCTCAAACGGCAGGCCACAGATGCCAATCAGGCCGCCATCAACCGGCAAGGGCTGGAGGGTGAAGTCAAGCAAGTGATGCAGTTGCGACTGGCCAACCCCGAGCAGGCCAATGCGCTCAAGCAAGGAGCAGAGCCGCTGATTGCCTACGTGCCGAGCGGCGATGAGAAGAGCTGGAGCGCCATCGAAGCCTTCGATGGCGCCGGCAATCCGGTCTACCTCGATGTGAACCAGCCACCGGCGCGACCCGTGCTGGTAGTGGAGGCCGATCCCGTCAAGGCCAAGAATGCCGGTCTGAAGGTGATGCGCAAGGCGCTGGCTGCCGCCGACATGCAAGTGGCCCCTCGTGCTGCCGACAACACGGCGCCCCTCAAGACCAGCATTCTCAAGAAGATCAGGCTCAGCGATGATCAGGAGCCCTGGTTGCTCGGCGCCGCCGAGGTCTACGCCGTCGTGGCCGGGGTCAATCCCGGCCGGGACGAACCTGTGGTGGACATAGTCGACATGCCCTACCTCGACCATGACAACACGGATTACAGCCCGAACCAGATCCTGGTGTACTGGGATCGCTATCGCTGGGGCGCGGTCGACCTCGTCATGATGGAGCAGGATGACAACGTCAACTACAAGGAGCTGAGCGCCCTGCTGATCGAGGCGCTGAAGCTCGGCTTCACCGCCGGCGGCGTGCCGGAAGCCCTCCCCTTCCTCGATCTCGGCGGCCGCATCGTCAAGGCGCTGCCCGACTCCTGGATGACCAACAACGACGACTACCTGGACACCTTCTACACCCTGGAGCAGGACCAGAGCTACCACCAGTATCCCGGCGCCGCCGGCAATGCGGTCATCACGCTGGAGCCCAAGGAGATCCAGCCGACCAGACCCTGATCATCACCCATAGCAAAAAGCCAATGAGGCAACTCATTGGCTTTTCTCGTTTCTGACTGATGGGGATCAGGCCTGGCCTTTCGGCCTGACTCCCAGGGTATGGCAGATGGCGTAGGTCAGTTCGGAGCGGTTCAGGGTATAGAAGTGGAAATCCTTCACCCCTTCCTGGCTCAGCACCCGCACCTGATCGATGGCGATGCTGGCGCCCACCATGTTGCGGGTCATCTGATCGTTATCCAGCCCTTCGAACCGCTGGTGCATCCAGCGCGGGATCTTCACGTTGGTAAAGCCGGCAAACTTGTTGAGCGTCTGGAAATTGGAGACCGGCAGTATCCCCGGCACTATCTCGGCATCGATGCCGATGGCGGCGCAGCGATCACGAAAGCGCAGGTAGGTCTCCACATCGAAGAAGAACTGGGTAATGGCGCGGTTGGCACCGGCATCTATCTTGCGCTTGAGGTTGAGCAGGTCGGACTGCGCGCTCCTGGCTTCGGGGTGGCCCTCCGGATAGGCGGCCACCGAGATGTCGAAGTCGGCCTCGGACTTGAGCAGGGCGACCAGATCGGTGGCATACATGTCCGGCTTGTCGAGTCCGGGGGGCAGGTCACCGCGCAGTGCCACTATGTGGCGAATGCCGCTGTTCCAGTAGTCACGGGCAATGGTTCTCAGCTCGTCGCGGCTGGCATCGATACAGGTCAGGTGCGGTGCGGCGATGAGGCCGGTGCGCTCCTTGATGTCCTTGATCACCTTGTGCGTACGATCCCGGGTGCCCGAGTTGGCGCCATAGGTCACGGAGACAAACTTGGGTTCCAGCACCTGCAGTCGTTCGATGGATTGCCAGAGGGTATTCTCCATCCCTTCGCTGTTGGGGGGAAAAAACTCGAAGCTGACCGAAATGTTGTTACCCAAGTCAGCCAGACTCTGGTTGAGTGCCTCAACCTGACGCGCGCTGTGAAATCCCATCTGCTCTCTCCCTGTCCTACAACCGATTCCTGTACGTCAAAACGGATGTTTGGACGTCTAAACGTCTTTCTATCTTTATGAGAAAACGGATCAAAGTCAACATCGATTTGCCCACGAAGGCGGGATAAACGATTTTTTTTATTTTGCAATTCGACCCAAGTAACGGCGGGCCCCATCCCAAAATGGCCTCAGGCACGCTATGATGCGGGCGGATCGTCCTGGACGTTCTGAATCTGCGTGTGATTGTTTGGCCGGGTTTCCCGGCCTTTTTTTAACTTCTCCCCCTCCCTGCCGATAATCAATTCAAGCATTTGCAGGAGCCTTGTCATGGAAGATCACCCCGGTTTTGCCACCGATTTGCTGTTCGATCGCTATCAGGGCGAGGTGACGGACCATGAAGGGTTCTGGGCCGTGCGCACCCCGACCGCCCCGGATTACTACTTCGGCAACTATCTGCTGCTCCCCACTCCGCCCAGCGACCGCGACAAGGGTTGGCTCGAAGTCAGCTTCGACAAGCTGATCGGCCAGGATCCCAGGATCCGCCATCGCACCTTCCAGTGGCCGCTGGCCGAGGGACAGAACAGCCGGGTCGCCGGCTTCGTGGCGGCGGGATACCAGTACATGGAGTGCGTGGTGCTGGCGCTGGGGGCCACCGATTGGCAGGCCCCGAGCGACCAGGATCTCGCCCCGGCCCGCCCCTTCACCCCCGCCGACTGGGATGACTGGCTGACCCTGGAGCTCGATGACAGGGACTCGGGCCATGGGGAGGCGAGCTACCTTGCCTACCTTCAGTCACGGCGCGACCTCTATCAGGCCATGATCGCCGATGGGTTGGGACAATGGTGGGGGATCTGGCAGGGGGATCGTCTGGTGGCCAGCTGCGGCCTCTTCTTCACCGGCACCATGGGGCGCTTTCAGCTGGTACGCACCCATCAGGATTGGCGCAACCGGGGCCTCTGTCGTCAGCTGCTGAGCCAGGTCGCCCGCCAGGGGTTCGAGCGGGCCAGGCGGCTCATCATAGTGGCCGACGAGCACTACCACGCCCAGCGGGTCTACCGCGCCCTGGGCTTCGTCCCGGTGGCGCGCATCGGCAGCCTGTGCCGCTGGGCTCAGCAGCCGTAGGTGTCTGACACAAATGAAAACGGGAGGCTGATGCCTCCCGTTTTTTTCATGGTGCTGCCATTCAGGGCTGCGGCGCTTCCAGCTCGCTGGCAAGCGCCTGCTCGACGTCGGTCGAGGCCGCCGCTGAGGGAGCAACAGCCGCAGGCGCGGGGGACGCATTCAGCTCGGTCGAGATGGCCGCGGATGGCGCAGCGATGACAGACTCAACCGTGGCGGGAGCAGCAGAGACGGCGGCGGGAGCCGCGCATTGGCAGTCCAGGGCCTTGGCCTGCTGGCTCTGATGAGGGGCGTACCAGCCCTTCAGTCCCTGCTCCAGCCGATCGGCGGCGGCTTGCGGTGCCATGGTGCCGAGCAACACCCCCTGGCTCACCTCGGCCAGCTCATCCCCGAGCTTGGGGGTGCCGCGAGAGAGGATCTGGGTGGCGACCCGGATGGTGGAGTCACACTGATCCCGCCACTCCATCATCTCTTTGGCCGCCGGGTTGGTGGCCTCGAAGAAGTGGTTGGAGAGGGAGAAGAACCCCGGCAGCGAGTTGGTATAGAGCTCGGCAAACTGGGAGGTAGTCAACCACTGCAGGAAGGTCATGGCGGCCTCCTTGTTCTTGCTGGCCGGGTTCATCCCCATGCCGATGTCGGTGTGATCGGTAAAGAAGCAACCATCACCCTGTTTGGCCACAGGGGGGCGCATGACACCGAAGTCCACCTTGCCGGTGAAGGGGGCTATCTCCCAGGAGCCGGCCGCATAGAAGGCGGCCTTGCCTGAGGTGAACAGCTCGTTGGTGGTGGCGTAGTCACGACCCTCGCCCCCCTCGCCGAGATAGGCACGCCAGCGGGCCAGTTCCTCGAACACCTTGACGTATTGCGGGTTGTCGAGCCGCTCCTGGCCCGCGATCAGCGCCAGCCGGCCATCCTCCCCTTTCCAGTAGTTGGGGCCTATGTTCTGGAAGCCCAGCTCGGAGGCGACCCAGCTCTCACTGCCACTCATGGCCAGCGGCACATAGCGGCCATCCGCCTTCAGCTTGTCGAGCACGGCGAAGAACTGGTCCCGGGTCTGCGGCACCGTCAGCCCCAGCTCACTGAAGATCTGCTTGTTGTAGAAGAAGCCGTGAATGACGGAGGCCATGGGCACGCAGAAGGTCTGGGCGCCGCTATCGGTCTGCCAGGGGGACTGGGCAAAGCTCGGGAAGTTCTCCATCCCGGCCATCTCGCTCAGCTCCGCCAGATGACCCGCCTTGAACAGGGCCAGGGAGTCGTCGAACGGACGGCAGGTGATGAGATCCCCGGCCTTGCCCGCCTTCAGGCTGGCCCAGAGGGTCGGCATGTATTCGACGTTCTGCACCCCGTTGAAGCTCACCTGGATACCCGGGTGAGCGGCCTCGAAGGCGGGAATGATCTTCTCCTCCCACAGGGCCTTGTCATCTATCCGCCAGCTTTCGATCACCAGCTCGCTGGCCATCAGCTGGCCACACAACAGGAGACTCAGGGCCCCGATCCACTTGTTAGCCATAAGTCCTCCTACACCTTGAAATGAGCGATCAATTGCTGCTGCTTGGCGACCAGTTCCGCCAGTACTTCACTGCTGCCTGCCGATTCACGGGCCTCCCGTTCGGTCTCGTAGGCCACGTCCGCAATGCCAGCGATATGACGGGCCACCCCCTGACTGACCGAGATCTGTTCCTGGGCCGCATGGGCGACCTGATCCGCCATCGACTTGATGGCACTCATCCGCTCGGCGATGGATTGCAGCGCCTGATCCATGGCCCGGGTCTGCGACACGCAACCCTGGGTCTGCTCCTGGCTGCGCGCCATCACCTCCACCACATGCTTGCTGGAGCTCTGCAGATTCTCGATCATGGCCTGGATCTCCTCGGTCGAGGTCTGGGTCCGGTTTGCCAGCGCCCTCACCTCGTCAGCCACCACGGCAAAGCCGCGGCCGGCATCACCGGCCCGTGCCGCTTCGATGGCCGCATTCAGTGCCAGCAGGTTGGTCTGCTCGGCAATGCTGCGGATCACATCCAGAATGCTGCCGATGTTGTTGCTGAATTCCCCCAGCTTGTGAGTGATGCCGACCGCCTCCTCCATGGCGCCCGCCAGCTGTTCGGTGATCTGGCGCGTGGTCGCCACCTGCTTGCGACCGGCGCGAGCCTCCTCGTCGGCCAGATCCACCTCGCGCTTGGTACCATCGGTGGAGCGGGCCACCTCGGTGGCGCTCACTTCCAGCTCGGTGATGGCGGCGGCGACCTGGTCGGTCTGGCTCTTCTGATCCTGTACCCTGGACATGGCGCGCTCGCTGATCTCGGCGGCGCGGCTCGCCTCCTCCACCAGATGGCGGGAACCGGCGTTGATCTGGGAGAGCAGCTCCCCTGTCTTGTCCGCCAGGGTGTTGATGGAGCGGGTCAGGCTGCCGAATTCACAGCGGCTCTGGTAGTCGATGCGCCGGGTCATGTCCCCGGTGGCCATGCGATCCAGTGCCCGATCGATCAGCTGTAACGGGCGCTGTATGCTGCGCGCCGTGGTGTAACCGATGATGAGCGCGGCAGCGGCGGAGATGGCGGAGACGATCAGGATCCAGAAGCTGGCACTGCTGACGGCGTCATCGGCACCGATCCGGCTCTGGCTGGCGATGCTGCCCGCCGACTTGCCCATCTCGTCCAGCAGCGCCAGGCTGTTGACCAGGCTGGTATCGAGCTGCTGATTCAAGGTTTGCAGCGATGCCGCAAGCTGCTGGGCATGGCGCATGGTGGCCAGCAGCCCCTGCGGGCCAAGCGCCAGCTCCTGCATCCTGTCCAGATTGACGACGAAACGCTGCCTCACATCATCGGGCACCAGCACCCGCTCGAGCCGCTTGCGCGCCATCTCTATATCCTTGGCGAGCACCTTCTCCAGTTCGTTGAGATCTGTCTTGGCGTCGGCCCGACGGATGTTCTTCAGATCCCGGGCTATGCCGGAGGTGATGAGTTCGGCCTTGTTGCGCATGGATCGCTTGCTGGCGGTCTGCTGCAACAGCAGATCGGCGGCCCACTGATAGGTATCTTCCAGCCGGATAAAGGCCAGCTCCAGCTCATGACGCCGATCGAGGGCGGCTATCCACTGGCCATGCTGGCTCAACACCTGATCCGCCAGACCGTAGAACTCCCGGGTGGCCCCATCTACCTGACGAAAGCGCTCGCCCGCCTCGGCCACGTCGTTGAAGCGGGCCATCTCCTGGCTCTGGGCCAGGAAGCGCGCCTGCTGCGCCTTGAACTGGCTGGCCAGCTGCGGCAACTGGGTGGCATCTTCGCTGGTCCTGTAGGTCAGCACCCAGCGGTTGCTGTCCTGAAGGGCTCCCTTGAGCCCGGCGACGGCGATCACCAGGGGAGTGGCACGATCCGATACCTGGGAGAGCCCCTCATTGATTCCCCGGATCTTCAGAATACTGATGAAGCCCAGCAGAACCAGCAGCAGCAACATCAGCACAAATCCGGCGATGATCCGCTGCACGATAGATAAACCCATGGAGACATCCTCACTCGTTGGGAAATAAAGGGGTGAACGCAGAGGCTATCGGCAAGTTGAGGCAATGGAAGAGCAATAAGTGACGCCATGGGGGGCCGGATCACGGTTATTTCCCCGAGCCGGACAGAAAAGGGCCCGAACAGAGCCGGGCCAAAGAGACATGCTTGGTTGTCATGGCCTTGTGGCGGCCAACCTTGTCATCAGAAGCGGTAGCCGACGCCGAACATGAAAGCAACCGGATCTATAGAGGTATTGATGGTGCCCACTGCGGTGTGCACGTCGGTGTCGATGTCGATGAGCCAGGCGGAGGCGTTAACGAACCAGCGGTCGTTGATCGCCATGTCCAGGCCCACCTGACCCGCCAGCCCCCAGGAGGAGTCAACGCTCACATCCGTGCCCGCCAGGGCACCACGGCCCTCTTCATCGAAGAAGGTGGTGTAGTTGATGCCGGCACCGACATAGGGACGCACCTTGCTGTTGGCATCCCCGAAGTAGTACTGCGCCATCAGGGTCGGCGGCAGGTGCTTGACCTTGGCGACCTCACCCAGCCCCGGGGTCGACACCGAGTGGGAGAAAGGCGTCGCCGCCAGCAACTCGACGCCCCAGTTGTCCGTCAGCATGTAGGAGAGGGTCAGCCCCAGCTGCATATTGCTGTCGATATCCAGTTCGCCGGTGCCCAGAACGTCGTCACTGCTGGTCTGGGGAGAGACGAAGGCCAGGCCGCCACGCACCAGGATGTCACCGGCCTGATGGGCCATGGCGGCAGGGGAAGCAAAAGCGGCTGCGATCAGGAGAGGAAGCACTTTTTTCATCACATAATTCCTTTTTGTTTTCTTTCTATGTTGTAAGCCCGAAAACTATAAAAGGATGTGAATGAGTGGTTATTGATTTAGCTCAATAGTTATCAAGAAATAGATGGATGTACACAGCAGCTTCAGATAGCCAAAAAACTGACAAATAACACCTGAAAATCATTTAAATACAGACGGTTGAAATATAAATACGCAATGACATCCGATTTAAAATAGCAACCAAATACACCTTAAGGGTGCCCATATTCCCATTTCTCTGTTGTTTAATGATGCCGGCCAGCGTATTTTATTAAAGCAATGTAGCCATGCTGTAATTTAATCTTTATGAAACCACAAACACGCAAAGACAAAATCATCGGCATCCTGGCAGCCATCTGGGGCATAGGCTCCTTCCTGTTTATCCTGCTCGGTTTTCTGTTCGCCCTCGCCTTCCTGATGCTGGCCCACTGACACCCCAGAGTCACAACTCACACCATCAGTGTGGAGCTTGCCCTGCCCGACCCAATGCCGCATTCAGTCAGTCTCAGTGTCTGCGCCCGCCGCCGAGGCGGATCCCAATGCCCCTCCATCTCCGGCGATCGCCCACAAAAAAGGGGCCAAGGCCCCTTGTCTGTCTGACTTGCCCTCACTTGTTCAGCAAGGGGGCCAGGAAGCGCGCCGTGTGCGACTCCTTGCAACGGCTCATCTCCTCCGGCGTGCCGGTCACCAGGATGCGGCCGCCACCGGCGCCCCCTTCCGGCCCCAGATCGACGATCCAGTCGGCGGTTTTGATGACGTCCAGGTTGTGCTCGATGATGACTATGGTGTTGCCCCGATCCCGCAGCTGGTGCAGCACCTTGAGCAGTTGCTGGATGTCGTGGAAGTGCAGACCCGTGGTCGGCTCGTCCAGGATGTAGAGGGTCTGGCCGGTGTCGCGCTTGGAGAGCTCCCGCGCCAGCTTGACCCGCTGCGCCTCGCCCCCCGACAGGGTAGTGGCCGACTGGCCGAGCCGGATATAGGAGAGACCCACGTCCATCAGGGTTTGCAGCTTGCGCGCCACCGCAGGGACGGGGTCGAAGAATTCGCGGGCATCTTCCACCGTCATCTCGAGGATCTCGTGGATGTTCTTGCCCTTGTACTTCACCTCCAGGGTCTCGCGGTTGTAGCGCTTGCCCTTGCAGACGTCGCACGGCACGTAGACATCCGGCAGGAAGTGCATCTCCACCTTGATGACGCCATCCCCCTGGCACGCCTCGCAGCGGCCCCCCTTGACGTTGAAGGAGAAGCGACCCGGCAGGTAGCCACGTGACCGCGCCTCCTGGGTACCGGAGAGCAGCTCGCGGATCGGGGTGAACAGACCTGTATAGGTGGCCGGGTTGGAGCGCGGAGTTCGACCTATGGGGCTCTGATCGATATCCACCACCTTGTCCAGGTGCTCCAGCCCTTCCACCTCGCGATAGGGCGCCGGGGTGGACTCGGTTGCCTTGTTCAGCTCCCGGTGGGCGATGCGGAACAGGGTGTCGTTGATCAGGGTCGACTTGCCTGAGCCTGAGACCCCGGTGACGCAGGTCATCACCCCTATGGGCAGATCCAGGTTGACGTTGCGCAGGTTGTTGCCGCTCGCCCCCTTGAGTTTCAACCACTTGCCGGTGAGCGGCGTGCGTTCATCAGGAATGGCGATCTGCTTGCGGCCGGAGAGGTAGTCACCGGTCAGCGAGGCGGGGTTGGCGATGATCTCCTCCGGTGTCCCCTGCGCGACTATGGCGCCGCCGTGCACGCCAGCCCCCGGGCCTATGTCGAGCACATGGTCGGCGAGGCGGATGGCATCCTCGTCGTGCTCCACAACTATGACGGTGTTGCCCAGATCGCGCAGGTGGGTCAGGGTCTTGAGCAGCCGCTCGTTGTCGCGCTGGTGCAGGCCGATGGAAGGCTCATCCAGCACATACATCACCCCCACCAGACCGGCGCCGATCTGGCTGGCCAGCCGGATCCGCTGCGCCTCCCCGCCGGAGAGGGTCTCGGCGCTGCGGGACAGGCTCAGATAGTTGAGGCCGACGTTCACCAGGAAGCCGAGCCGCTCGACTATCTCTTTGAGGATCTTCTCGGCAATCTGGGCGCGCTGGCCGCTCAGGTTCAACCCCTCGAAGAAGGCGAGCGCATCGCCGATGGACTGCTCGGCGATGGCCGGCAGGTTGCGGTTGTCCACGAAGACATGGCGCGCCTCTTCCCGCAGCCGGCTGCCACCACAGCTGGTACAGGACTTGTTGGCAATGTACTTGGAGAGCTCTTCCCGCACCGAGTTGGATTCGGTTTCCCGGTAGCGGCGCTCCATGTTGTGCAGTATCCCCTCGAACGGATGCTTGCGCACCACCACATCGCCGCGGTCGTTCATGTAGCGGAACTCGATCTCGGTGCGACCGGAGCCGCGCAGTATCACCTCCTGGGTCTTGACCGGCAGGTCTTCCCAGGGCGCCTCCAGATCGAACTTGTAGTGCTCGGAGAGGGATTTCAGCATCTGGAAGTAATAGAAGCTGCGCTTGTCCCAACCGCGGATGGCGCCACCGGCCAGGCTCTGGCTAGGATCGTGGATCAGCTTGGCGGGATCGAAGTACTGCTGCACCCCCAGGCCGTCGCAGGTGGGGCAGGCTCCGGCCGGGTTGTTGAAGGAGAAGATGCGCGGCTCCAGCTCCGACATGGAGTAGCCGCACTCGGGGCAGGCGAAGTTGGCGGAGAAGATCAGGGGGGCAACCCCCTCCTCTCCGTCCATGGGAGCCACCAGGACTATGCCGCCGGAGAGGGTCAGTGCCGTCTCGAAGGATTCGGCGAGGCGCAGTGCCAGGTCATCCCGCACCTTGAAGCGGTCCACCACCACTTCGATGGTGTGCTTCTTGTGCAGCTCCAGCGAGGGAGGATCGGAAAGATCGCACACCTCCCCATCGATGCGGGCGCGGATATAGCCCTGGGCCGCCAGGTTCTCCAGCAGCTTGCTGTGCTCCCCCTTGCGATTGCGCACCACGGGCGCCAACAGCATCAGCTTGGTGCCTTCGGGCTGGGCCAGCACTTGATCCACCATCTGGCTGATGGTCTGGGCGGCGAGCGGGATGGCGTGGGTCGGGCAGCGGGGCTCACCGACCCGGGCAAACAGCAGGCGCAGGTAGTCGTAAATTTCGGTGATGGTGCCGACGGTCGAGCGCGGGTTGTGGGAGGTGGACTTCTGCTCGATGGAGATGGCAGGCGACAGCCCCTCGATATGGTCCACGTCCGGCTTCTCCATCAGTGAGAGGAACTGGCGGGCATAGGCGGAGAGAGACTCCACGTAGCGGCGCTGGCCTTCGGCATAGAGGGTATCGAACGCCAGGGAGGACTTACCGGAACCTGACAGGCCGGTGACCACGATGAGCTTGTCACGGGGCAGAGTCAGGTTGATGTTTTTGAGGTTGTGGGTGCGGGCACCCCGGATCACGATTTTTTCCATCTTGTTGCGCGCTCGATACGGGAACCAGAGCGGGCCAGTATGGCATAGAGACTACTGGATGAATAGACAGGCTTTTATCATCCCATCCCGGCTCTCAGAGATACTCCTTGGCCCAGCTCACCGCCTGCAGGCGGTTCTTGACGTTCAACTTCTTGAACACGTTATAGAGGTGGGACTTGATGGTGTGCTCGCTCACGAACAGGCTGTCGGCGATCTCGGTATTGGAGGCCCCGGTCATCAGGTGGCGGACTATCTCCTGCTCACGGGCCGTCAGCAACGTCTGGTTGCGCAGGGGCTGGCCGCTCCCCTTGCGGTAGTAATCCACCAGATCGCACAGCAGATGGCGCGGGATCCAGTACTCCCCCTGCAACACCTTGCGGATGCCGATCACCAGCCGATCCAGGTTGTCCTGGCGGAAGAAGAGCCCGCTGGTGTGGGGCCACATCAGCAGCAACTCCCTGTCCGTGCTGGTCGGGGCGTTGAGCAACACGGCACTGGCCTCGCCGAAGCGGCTGCAGATGGCCTTGCTCCAATCCGCCTGCTGAGCCGACTTCAGATAGTCCAGATCGATCAGCAGCAGCGTCTGGGCAGAGGTTTCGGCGGGTTCGGGCAGGGCCTCTATCTCCCCCACCAGCAAGATGGACAAACCAAGCTGTTCGCTGAGGTGACGCTGGAAACTGCTGGCTTGTGCATTATTTTCGGTGATCAGCACTAAGGGGTATTCGGGCGTCATCAAGAGAACTTCCTTGCACATTCGAGTCGGGGCTTTTCGGCAAGGAAGAGTACCAATCCCCCTCCTGGCTGCAGCATTAAAAAAGTATTAGACGCCGCTGTGATTCCTTTGAAGCTCAGCAATTTTCCAACCAATACAAATGACTAGCACACACCCCCCATTTGGGGGGTTAAGTAGTGCCGACCAGCACCATAGCAGGCCTTGGCCGTCGATGCAGCAACTCTGCCCCGTCGTCCCCTTGCTGGTGGGGCCATACCTCGGGTAAGTTACTCGGACGCCAGCGGCGGGGTTTGGTGCTCGCCGGGACAGGAAGGTGTGCGCTCATCTCCGCCAACTGGTATTATTGCGGGCAAACGCTGCGGCGGATGGCCGATAAACGCGTCGGTTGAATCTGGCACAGCCGTGACATGCGTGAAGATGAGGTCCATCCGTGGCGCGCATCTCATTGCAAACAAACGACATATTGAATGGGACCAGGCATTTGGCCTGGCCGGTATACATAAGGGTGGAAGAGAGATTATGGCCAGTCGAGGCATCAACAAAGTCATTCTGATCGGTAACCTGGGGCAAGACCCGGAAGTGCGCTACATGCCGAGCGGCGGTGCCGTGACTAACATCACCCTGGCCACCTCCGACACCTGGCGCGACAAGCAGACCGGTGAGCAGAAAGAGCGTACCGAGTGGCACCGTGTGGTCTTCATGGGCAAGCTGGCCGAAGTGGCGGGCGAGTACCTGAAGAAGGGTTCCCAGGTCTATGTCGAAGGCAAGCTGCAGACCCGCAAGTGGCAGGATCAGGGTGGCCAGGAGCGTTACACCACAGAGGTGCTGGTCGACAGCTTCACCGGCGTGATGCAGATGCTGGGTGGCCGTCCGCAAGGCGGCGCCGGCCAGGGCATGGGCGGTCAACAGTCCCAGGGCAACTGGGGCCAGCCGCAACAGGCCGCCCCCCAGCAAGCGATGCAGCGCCCGGCCGCAGCCCCGCAGCAGAATATGCAGCCACAGGGTGGTTACAGTCGTCCGGCCCAGCAGCCGCAGTCTGCACCGCCGGTCTACAACGAACCGCCGATGGATTTCGACGACGATATCCCGTTCTAAATCGACACCCAGGCCCTGATGACTCAGGGCCTTTTTGTCTGTTTCTGACGCATTCATCCCCTCCCTCATTATGTTGTTGCAACGATCCGCACCTTACCCTCTCCCTCGCCCTGACTTGTGGCTATTCTCGGGACTAGTCACTTCCCCGAGAACCTGCATGAATCACCTTGGTCGCCTGCTGTGCCTCATCTTGCTGGTGTTTGCCGCCCCTCTGATCGCCAAGCCGCTGCGAGTGGGGGTGAGCTTCGCCATCCCTCCTTATGTGATCACGCACGAGGATCGCGGCATCGAGCTCGACCTCTGCTGAAAGAGGCGTTCGCCGGACAGCGGCTATGAGCCCAGCTTTGAATTTCTGCCGCTGGAGCGGACCTTCCGCATGCTGGAGTCCGGCAAGCTGGATGCCATCATCAACGTCAAACCCGGCATGGTTGCACGACGTCCCACTTTCTGTCCCGGCCCGTCATTACCTTCCATAACCGGGTCTTCACCCTGCGCAGCACCCATATCAGTACCCTGGACGACTGCAGCCAAGCGAGTCACCGCCTTTCAACGGGCAAGGATCATGCTGGGGGGCGCGTTCGCCACCATGGCCAACCAGAATCCCCACTATGAGGAAGTGGCCAAGCAGCAGGGGCAGGTGCATCAGTTGATGCGCGGCAGGGTCGATGCTGTGGTACTGGAGGAGCGGGTGTTCTACTACTATCTGGACCAGCTGGCCGCACCCCAGACGGGCGAGCGCTACGAGCGCGGGTCAGGCAATACGGACCTCTTCCCACCCACCGTCTATCACTTTGCCTTCCGTGCGGCCGATGTCCGCAACCTGTTTGATGAACGCCTTGAGGCAATGCGGGCCGATGGCCGCTATCGCCAGATTTTTCGCGGCTTACGGCGCCACGCCCTGAGCCTCCTGAAAACATAAAAGCCAGCCGGTAAGGGCTGGCTTTGTACTGGCTCCAAGGAACAGCAGTAGTGGAGCGTTACTTCATTGCGCTGCCGTTTTTCAGATCTGCTTTCTGACGTTTGGCTTCGCGCTTCTCTTTCAGTGACATCTGCGGTTTTTTCTTGGCATCTTTGCCGTTGTGATGTTCTTTGTTACTCATCATCAAACTCCAAAAATGTTATCCAGACAGTTGGAGCCACATAGGGATCCAGCATGCCATCCGAATCATCAACTTCAGTACGCTTGGTGTGATGCATTCTCACTATCGCCAGAAACAAAAAGTTACAACCCAAAGCAGCACCTCCCTGGACAAGCTGATATTATCCAGCCCTATTTGTGAAAATATTCCAGCGAGAATAAGGATCAACTTGGTCTCAGTTTGCTCCAATATCTCCTTGACCAGCATACCCCATTCACTCGCCATCCACCGGTAAATCGATCCAGCCTCATGACAAAATTGAAAACGTCTCCGGCGTGATCGAAGCGCTGCTGATCCTGCTGGCAGCCGGCTGGATAATATTCGAGGCCGTCGGCAAATTGATTACACCTACCCCGACATGCTGTTTTCGGCGCTGGTCAACAGCGGCGTCTCCGCCTACCTCTACCGGGTGGCCAAGGAAGAAGAGTCCGTGGCCCTGGCGTGCACTGCACCTGAAGGCGGACGTACTGACCTCGCTCGGGGTCGCCGTCGGCCTGCTCGGTATCTGGATTGCCGCCAGACTGGGCTACAACCTCTATCTGCTGGATCCCATTGTTGCCATCTGTGTCGCCCTGTTCATCCTCAAGGAGGCGATCGCCATGCTGAAGCAGGCCTTCCAACCCCTGCTGGACCACAGCATGGACAAGGAAGAGCTGGCCATCACCACCCAAGTGATCGAGGAGTGCTGCCCGGAGCATGGCGGCTTTCACGATCTGCGCAGCCGTCAGGCCGGCAGAGATGAGCATCGAACACTCCCACGCCATCTGCAATAGAGCAGGGCATCATGCCCTTCGTGCTGGGGAGCGGGCATGGTTAACAAGAGGACGATTCCCTTCGGCACATCCGGTGGAGAGTCGGCCCAATAAACGGCCGGCAGGTGTGGTAGGGTGAACCATCACCTGCCGCAGGAGCACGCCATGAAAAAGCTGGAAATGAAGGACCTCACCGACGCCGAAAAGGCCGAGATCACCCTGCTGCTCCAAAAGGCCCAGGCCCATGCAGATCATCAACTGAGCAATGGGGAACGCAACCGCATCCGCGAGGAAGGGCGCCTGAAAATCGCCGAGGATCGCGCCAAGGCAGCCAAGGCGGCCTCCGCACTGGCGCGGGAGAAGGCCAAGGAGCGGGCCAAGAATCAGGTGCTGCCCGAGACCTTCAACTGGGCGGACTCCGTCAGCAACAAGTACCGCAGCAAGCGATAATTTCTGTCTCCCATGTCCGGATGCTTGTGCTGCCACCCGGACATGGACCTGCATACTTCCCTTTTCCATACCGGAAATTGTTAGATAACCTTCTGGTATAAAACGATTTTATCAAGAAAAAACGCTGACACTCCCTCGCCGGGTC
This sequence comes from Aeromonas ichthyocola, assembly GCF_046087985.1. NCBI lineage: Bacteria > Pseudomonadati > Pseudomonadota > Gammaproteobacteria > Aeromonadales > Aeromonadaceae > Aeromonas > Aeromonas ichthyocola. Next base: position 60,395 of record NZ_JBJSWH010000004.1, on the reverse strand, counting down.
GGAATTAATACCAAGATAAAGATTGCCATGGCGGAGTGAGCGTGTTCTAATCGATTTCGATGGTTCGGTAGTTCAGACCTGATTATGTTAGGCAGTCATTTTAAAGCAGTGATTTGTGCATAGAGTTGTCCCAGATGATTCTCGCCAAATAATTCTCCTTCTTTAGTGCTCCCCATACGTATTGCTGACGAAAAATCATGGATTGCTACACACGTAGCGTTTCAACATCACTATTCAAGGAAATTATTATGTCTAACAAAATGACTGGTACCGTAAAGTTCTTCAACGCTGAGAAAGGTTTTGGCTTCATCTCCCCGGCTGACGGTGGCAAAGACGTGTTCGTACACTTCTCCGCTATCCAGTCCACCAGCTTCAAAACCCTGGACGAAGGTCAGCGCGTTGAGTTCACCATCGAGCAAGGCCAGAAAGGCCCGGCTGCTGCCAACGTAGTTGGTCTGTAATTCAAGCCAGGAAGCCTTTTCGTCAATCGAAAAGTCCTTCTGCAAGAATTGAAAAAACCCGCCTCGGCGGGTTTTTTGTTATCTGGATTCCCATCATTACCGCTCTCCCCTGCCAAAACTGCCCCCTCTTACCGAACAAAATGCAAATGATAACCAATATCAATTGCATTTGGTTCTTATTTGCCTAGAATGCCTGCCGACAAATGTCATCCATTTGAGGCTCAGCTCCGCCGTCCCAGTGCGACACCAAGATCCCGGGACTCAGTGGCGGGTTGAGAAACTTTCCTTCCCAGGAGTTCAGGTTTTCATGACTAACATCCCCATTACCCCTCTCGCCACCCTGATCGTCGCCGCACTGGCCAGCCAGGCCCACGCCAGCCAGAACGAAGTCATGGTGATCACCGCCTCGGGTTTCCAGCAGAAGATCGAAGACTCTGCCGCCTCCATCTCGGTCGTGACCCGGGAACAGCTGGAGAAGCGCGCCTACCGTGACGTGACCGATGCCCTGAAAGACGTCCCCGGGGTGGTGATCACCGGAGGTGGCAGCAGCAGCGACATCAGCATCCGCGGCATGGGAGCCAAGTACACACTGATGCTGGTGGACGGCAAGCGGGTCGACAGCCGTGGCACCCGTCCCAACAGCGACGGCCCCGGCATAGAGCAGGGCTGGTTGCCGCCGCTGCAAGCCATAGAGCGGATCGAGGTGGTGCGGGGCCCCATGTCCTCCCGCTACGGCTCGGACGCCATGGGGGGCGTCATCAACGTCATCACCCGCAAGAGCACCAGCATGACGGCATGGCAGGGGTCGGTGCATGCCGACAGCACCTTCCAGGAGAACAAGGCCTCCGGTGATCTCTTCCAGAGCGATGCCTACACCGCTGGCGCCCTGGTGGACGGGCTGCTTGGGATGCGCCTGAACGGCCAACTCTCCTATCGCGGCGAGGATCAGTTCGAGAATGGCTTCGCCGAGCAGGAGATGCGCAGCGGCACCGCAGTGTTCAGCCTGACCCCGGACGAGCACAACAGCGTCGACTTCGAGGTGAGCCGCGGCCTGCAGGACAGGGATCGCACGCCGGGTGAGTCCATTTCGGCCAAGGCCAAACCTAACCTGAGCACCTACGAGCGCACCAACTACGCCATCACCCACGACGGCCGCTACGACTTCGGCTCCTCCACCAGCTATCTGCAACGGGAAGAGAGTACCAACCCGGGTCGGCAGATGAAGATGATCAACACCATAGCCGACACCCATACCCAGATCGTCCTGGGGGATCACTACCTCAGTGTCGGCGGCCAATACCGCTACGAGGATCTGCAGGATCAGGGCAACCAGCTGAATGTGGCCAATCGCGCCGACCAGCTGACCCGCTGGAGCTGGGCCCTGTTCGTGGAGGACGAGTGGGCCCTGACCGACAGCTTCGCCCTCACCGGCGGCGTGCGCATGGACAGGGATCAGAACTACGGCAGCCACTGGAGTCCACGTCTCTACGGGGTCTGGCACCCCGCCGAGTTCTGGACCCTGAAGGGAGGCGTCTCCACCGGCTACCGCTCCCCCGATCTGCGCATGTCAGCGGCCAACTGGGGCCAGGCCACCGGCGGCGGCACCCAGGATGGCATGCTGGTCGGCAGCCCGGCCCTACAGCCGGAGAAGAGCGTCAGTGAGGAAATCGCCCTGTTGTGGGATGGCAGGCAGGGGCTCAACGCCGGGCTGACCCTGTTCAATACCGACTTCAAGGACAAGATTGCCGAGACCCGTCGCTGCACCAGCAAGCAGGATCCCGCCTGCACCCTGAACGGTCACAGCTATGACTTCATCAGCGATCGCATCAACGTCGACGAGGCCAACATGCGCGGGGTGGAAGGCACGGCCAACTGGGCCATCAACCCGCAGTGGTCCCTGGCCTCCAGCTACACCTTCACCCAGTCCGAGCAGAAGAGCGGCCCCATGGCGGGCCTGGCACTGAACCAGATGCCGCGCCACATGTTCAACACCACGGTCGACTGGCAGACCAGCGAGGCGGTCGGCCTCTGGTCCAGGGTCAACTTCCGCAGCAAGACCTCGGACTACCTGAGCCGGGTCAAGATGGCCGAGGGCACCCCCTCCTACACCTTCTTCGACACCGGCCTGGTCTACAAGGCCAATCAGGCGCTGAGCGTCACCGCCGGCATCTACAACCTGCTGGACAAGAGGGTGGATTACGCCAGCTATGGCACAGTGCTGGATGGACGCCGCTACAACCTGGGGCTGACCTACCAGTTCTGATCCTCTCGGGTGCGAGAGATGAAAAGGCCCGCCGAGTGCGGGCCTTTTCATGGGCGACGGGAGGGGAACTATCAGCGCGGCAGGCTGATCCTGGCCTCCAGGCCGCCCTCGGCACGGTTGTGCAGGGTCAGCTCGCCGCCGTGCTGATGCACCAGGGTGCGGGCGATGGCGAGCCCCAGCCCCACGCTGCCCGACTCGGTATTGCGGGCCTCGTCGAGCCGCACGAAGGGTTTGAACACCTCCTCCAGCTGGCCCTCGGCTATGCCAGGCCCCCGATCGCAGACCAGGATCAGCAGCTCGGATTCGGTTCGCTCCAGGGACACCTCGGCCCCGCCCGCGTACTTGATGGCATTGCCGATGAGGTTTTGCAGCACCCGGCGCAGGGTATTGGCGCGGCAGGCATAGACCTGCTTGCCCTGTGCCAGGCAGATGACGGGTTGACCGGTATCCGCATAGTCATCGCACAGGCTCTCCAGCAGGCTGACCAGATCCAGCTCCCGGGTCGCCTCCTGCTGCCCCTCCTCCCGGGCGAAGCTCAGGGTCGCCGCCAGCATCTGCTCCATCTGTTGCAGGGTCTGCTGGAATCGCTCCTTGTCCTCGCCGTCTGCCAGAAACTCGCTGCGCAGCCGCAGGCTGGTGATGGGGGTGCGCAGGTCATGGGAGATGGCGGCCAGCATCCGGGTCCTGTCCTGCACGAAGCGATCGAGCCGGGTGTGCATGCGGTTGAATGCCTGGATGGACTCGCAGATCTCGGTGGGCCCCTCCTCGCGCAGGGGCTCTATGTCCTCCCCGCGCCCCAGCCTGTCGGCGTTGGCGGCCAGCTGTTTGAGGGGCAGGGTCGCCCGGCGGAACAACCAGATCATCAGGCCTATCACCAGGCTCGCCACCAGCAGCAGGTTGAGGGTGGTCTGCCAGGACCAGCTCACCGCCTCCTTGTCCACCAGGGAGCTGAACTGCAGCCAGCCCCCGTTGGGCAGCTGGATGGAGCCATAGAGCCGCATGTCCTGGGGCGGCGGCATGCCGTTGCGATCCTTCATCATGCGGTTGTGGTGCTGCCAGGCCCGGCTGCGCTGTATGTCCTGCTTCAGCTCGGCGCTGATCTCCACCGACAGGGACGACGGATACCCGAGCTTGGCCCGTACCAGCTTCTCGAAGCGGGGGCTGCGGTTGTCCGGTTGCAGCGGCTCGTCGGCGAGGCGCAGCAGCAGGGTCTCGCTGCGGCTCGCCTTGAGGATCTCGTGATAGAGGGAGGGGGGGGAGAGGGAGAGCAGCCGCACCACAGAGATGATCCGCTGCATGGCGTTGCGGCTGTTGACGTAGCCGAGCGCCTCCTCCCGATCCGAGCGGTAGATCTGGATGCTGAGCAGCTGGATCAACACCAGTCCCGCCAGGGCCACCAGCACTATCTGGCCGGTCAGCCCCTTGGGCAGCAGCCTGGCGAAGAAGCCCTTGATCATGCCAGCCTCACTCCTGGGTCACATCGGCGGCAAACAGATAACCGCCGCCCCAGATGGTCTTGATGAGCTCGGGATTCTTGGGATCCCGCTCCAGCTTGCGGCGCAGCCGGCTCACCAGGGTATCTATGGCACGATCGAAGGCGACCGCCTCCCGGCCACGGGCCAGATCCAGCAACTGATCCCGGCTCAGCACCCGCTGGGGGCGCTCCAGAAACACCTTGAGCAGATCGAACTCGGCGGTGGAGAGGCTCATCCCCACCCCCTCCTCGTCCACCAGCTCGCGGCGATTGATGTCGAGCAGCCAGCGATCGAAGCGCAGATCCCGGGTCAGGGCCTCGGGGACGGGCTGGATCTCCGCCTGGGTGCGGCGCATCACCGCCTTGATGCGGGCCAGCAGCTCGCGCGGGTTGAACGGCTTGGCGAGGTAGTCATCGGCCCCCATCTCCAGGCCGATGATGCGGTCCGTCTCCTCCCCCATGGCGGTGAGCATGATGATGGGCAGACGGGACTTCACCCTGAGCTCGCGGCACAGAGTCAGGCCATCTTCCCCCGGCATCATCAGATCCAGCACCAGCAGATCGAACTCCCGCTCGTCCAGCAGCCGCTTCATCTCCTTGCCATCCCGGGCACAGCTGACGCGCATGCCGTGTTGTTCCAGAAAGCGCTTGAGCAGATCGCGGATCTCGCTGTGATCGTCGACCACCAGAATATGAGGGCTGCCTTGGTTCATCATTGTCTCTCCCGTTATCGAGCTGGGGCGATTATACGAGAATCAATCGGGCGGGTTGTGTCAAAGTGTGCCAGAGCGCCAAGATGCCACACTCTGCTACAAAATAGGCTTCAACTGGCAAAATTCAGACACTTCCACGGTGTTTACTGGATACCAAGGCGAAAGAGCCTCTACCCGTATTCATCCGACAGGAGTTACCCATGAAAAAGCTGACCAAGACCCTGCTGACCGCCACCCTGATCCTCGGCCTGCCGCTGGGCGCCTATGCCGCCAGCGAGGCTGTCTCCACCGCCCAGCCGACCCAGGCCACGGCGGCCGGTTGCCCCATGGACGGTTCCGGCATGATGGGCGGCAAGCACCATGGCGGTCGCCACGACAAGATGGCCCGCATGAAGAACATGACCCCGGAGCAGATACAGGCTCACCTGCAACAGCGCTACGACAAGATTGAAGATCCGGCCAAGAAGGCCGAGTTCGTGAAAAACCTCGGCCTGCGTGCCGACGGCATGATCAAGCACGCAGAAGTGATGAAACAGTTTGCCGAGGCAAATCAGTAAGTCGAGGTGATGAAGCAGTTCGCAGAAGCGAACCAGTAAGTCGAGGTCATGAAGTCGTTTGCCGAGGCAAACCAGTAAACCGATACGACGAAGCAAGCAAGATAACGACAGGGTGGCCATGGCCACCCTGTTTTTTTCGTGTCCGCTCAACCGCCCTGTCCTGCGACTGACACCGCCATGGCGCCACTTTTCTGCCTCCCTGCACCGGGATATGTGAGCGATAACAAACGTTTTATTTTCGAAATAGCTAATAATGGCGGCTCAAACAACAGGATCGGGCAAGGCCCCGGCCACAGTGGACAGGAGTCGTTATGGGATGGAATCTGGGCACAATCAAGGGGCGTTATACCGCCGTCTTCCTGGGGTTCATGGCGCTGGTGTGCGCCCTGACGGTGATCGGCGCTCCCGGCCTGCTGTGTTCGTCAACTGGCACCGCCGACGTCAGCCCCGGCCTGCTGTTCGTCAACTGGCACGATGCCGTGAGCAGCAATGAGGCTCACCCCACTCTGGTAATACGGCAACGCCACCGGTCTTCGGTGGCTCATCTGGCCCCTGCCGGAGAAACGCGAGGCGGGCCGCGCCAAGTTCAGCACCTTCTATCACAGGGCGGGCCCAACGCCCTGATCCCCAACACCTACTGGAACTCGGCCGAGGCGCCGAACTACTCGCATGCCCTACAAGGCGGGGCAGCAGGCTCCCCGCGCTAAGCCGTCTGGGCCGCCGCCTACAAATACCCCGCCAGCGGGAACCAACTGCGCCATGGGGTATTTACCGGGACGGCGCCCTCTACGGGGTGCCTCGACCATAGACGTGACTCTGGGGTTCTTCAACGAGCTGGTGACCAGGAAGGAGCAGGAGAGGGAATCTGCTACAATGATATAGGCTGACTGGCAAAGTTCAGACACCAGTCTGGTGTGGTGCTCGGCGACTCTCCGGCCGACTACCCTTGCGCCCGAGGCCATCGCCGGCCTGCTCGGCCAGGACGCGAGCAAGGGCTTGCTGCGCACAGGAGATTCCAGACCATGAAGAAAACCCTGCTGACCAAGACCCTGCTGACCGCCGCCCTGATCCTTCCTGCCGCTCGGCGCCTATGCCGCCAGCGAAGCCGTCACGCCCGCCCGCCCAGCCCGGCATGATGACCGACTGCCCGATGGATGGCAGCGGCATGATGGGCGGCATGCGCCCTGACGGCCCTGTACCAGGGTCAAGGGTCATGACGAGCTGGACAAAATAGCCCTGTCGGTGAACCGCTTCATCGCCTACCTGCAGCAGCAGGTGACTACGCCACCGACCTCATCACCCGGGAGCTGGCACCAAGAACTGCCAAGACCCTGCTGACCGCCACCTCGGATCCTTGGCCTGCCGCTCGGCGCCTATGCCGCCAGCGAAGCCGTCACGCCGCCCAGCCCGGCATGATGACCGACTGCCCGATGGACGGCAGCGGCATGATGGGCGGCAAGCACCATGGCGGCCGCCACGACGAGATCGCCACATGCGGAACATAACACCGGAGCGAATCCAGACTCACCTGCAGCAGCGTTACCCAGGGGGTGGCCGAGGCCGTGGTCGCCATGGAGCAGACCAAGCGCAGCTGCCAGGCCGCAGCCGACACCACGGGTCAGGTCACCGGCGGGCTCGAAGAAGGCTGAATTCAGCAGCCAGATCGCCACCGCCGCCGAGGAGCAGAGCCGGGTGACCGAGGAGATCAACCGCAACATGGTGAGCATTCGCGACATGCTGAACCTGCTGGTGCAAAACGGCAGCCAGACCGAGCAGAGTGCAGCGTCACTGCTCGGCTCCAACCGCCAGCTGCTGGCCCTGGTGCGCCGCTTCAAGGTGTGATGGCGAACGCCAGCCAGCAAAAAGGGGCCCGCGGGCCCCTTTTCATGCACGTCGTTCAGACTCAGGCCTTGGCTTTGTCGGCTAGGTTCAGGGTCTTGACGGTTTCGCCTTCGAACTTGATGACGACGCTCTTCTGAGCGGCTTCGGTATCCTTGAACAGGGTCTTGGAGGTCTCTGCCAGCATGGGAGATACCTTGTTCAGGGCGCTCAGGTCATAGGTCCACACTTCCAGACCGGCTTCGGTCTTGGTGCTGGCCGGGGCGCCCAGCTTGTCCTTGATGGCCTGCTTGTTGGAGCCGCCTTCCTTGATATCCAGGGCCGTTTTGATCGCTTCGTTGGAGGCGCTGTCCACGGCAGTACCGGCCATCTCTTTGGCGGTGCTGGTGACGCTGCTGGTCACGGAGTCGGTCAGGGAATCCATCAGGCCGGCGTGGGCAACCAGGGGCAGGGCGGTCAGGGCAATCAGAAGGCACTTTTTCATTAAGATACATCTCACAGGAATGAAAGAGCGCGCATCAGACCAGTGAGCTCGATTGGAGTCAAGATGATCCCAAGGTCAAGCCGCATTCGGGGGGGAAGAGGGACTATCGGCTGGACAGGGCGGCCGGGGACGGATAGCGGCCCCCTAGCCAGAGAGCTGATCCTTGCCCGCCAGCTTGGCCCGGTAGAGCGCCCTGTCCACCCTCGCCATCAGCTGGTTCAGGGGTTCATCCGGCATGGACTCCACCAGACCGAAACTCAGGGTGATGGGCTCCACCCCCTTGACCCTGGCATAGCCCAGTCGCTGTCGCAGCTTTTCGGCCACCACATGGGCCTCCGCCAAGCGGGTGTTGGGCAGCACCAGCATGAACTCGTCGCCCCCCCAGCGGGCCAGCAGATCGATCTCGCGGATGGAGCCGCGGGTCAGGCGCACTATGTCGATCAGGGTCTGATCCCCCACCCCGTGGCCGTGGCGATCGTTGATCTGCTTGAAGTCGTCCACGTCCATGGCGATCACGGCGAAGGGCTCCTTGAAGCGCCGGGCGCGCTCATACTCCAGCCGGACGGCCTGCTCCAGCCGATAGCGGCTGGCGGCCCCGGTCAGGGAGTCCGTCTCCGCCAGGCGGCGGTTCTCCTCCACCTGATGCTGGAGCGCCAGGTTGAGCCGCTCCAGCTCGGCGGTGCGCTCCGCCACCTGCTGCTCCAGGGAGCGATTGTGCAGCTCCAGCCGGGCGTAGAGCTCCCGCTGGGCATGAATGTCCCGGTGCGCCCCTATCATCCTGGCCACGGAGCCATCCGGGTTGCGCGCTATGATGCGGCCACAATCCTCTATCCAGATGAAGTCCCCGTTGCGGCAGCGACAGCGGTACTCGGCCCTGTAGTCTGTAGACTGGCCGCTCAGATAGGCATCGAAGCGGGCCATCACCCGCGCCAGATCGTCCGGGTGGATCAGGTTTTCCCAGGTGAATACCGTGTTGTCGAGGGTGTGCGGCTCATAGCCCAGCATCTGATACCAGCCCGGATTGCGATAGACGAAGCCGGTGTTGGCATTCCAGTCCCAGATCCCGTCGCTGATGACCTCCAGAATGCCGTGTACCGCGGCCTCATTGAGATCCTGGATCCTGATAGTGTCATTGTCCTGCAGCATGGAAACCATCCTTGTCTTGCCGCCGCAGGGTGCGGGGCATTCCAGCCTGATGTTTGCGAGAAATGACAGCGGCAGACGGCTGCACAGCCCGCTATCCGTTGATCGATGAAAACCGCCAGCGCTTGTTCCGGTTATCGGCCGCCCCCAGGCTCCCCTGAATAACAGTAGCAGCAGGGCCTGCCGCCAGTCTTGAGCGCCGTCACGCCTTCCCTCTTTTGTCTGCCCACCCCCTTGCACCATGGCGGTGCACCCCCTTGGCGCAGCCCTGCCCAAATGGGGCACCTCTCGTCACTCCCTCGGGCAGCGATGAAATAAATCATTGAATAAATAGGGAAAAATTCTTGGCGCAATATTTGCCTTTGTCTGAATGAACCACCAAGGATTGGGGACATTGCATGAAGTTAATCACTGCCATCATCAAGCCGTTCAAACTCGATGACGTTCGCGAAGCCCTCGCCACCCTCGGCGTAGAGGGGCTGACGGTCTCCGAGGTCAAGGGGTTTGGCCGCCAGAAGGGGCACACCGAGCTCTATCGAGGCGCCGAATACCAGGTGGATTTCCTGCCCAAGGTGAAGCTGGAGATCGCCACCCAGGCCGACAACGTCGAGCCCATCATCGAAGCCATCAGCCAGGCCGCCCACACCGGCAAGATAGGTGACGGCAAGATCTTCGTCTGCGACCTGCTGGCCGCCGTGCGCATCCGCACCGGCGAGACAGACGCAGACGCCCTTTGATACGACTGGAACCGAGGAACACGACATGGAAGAGTTGATCACATCCGTCAGCGAGCTGCGCTATGCGCTCGATACCTTCTACCTGCTGATCTCCGGCGTGCTGGTCATGTGGATGGCCGCCGGGTTCGCCATGCTGGAGGCGGGCCTGGTACGCGCCAAGAACACCACAGAGATCCTGACCAAGAACATCCTGCTCTACGCCATCGCCTGCGTCATGTACCTGCTGGTCGGCTACAACATCATGTACGTGGACAACGGCGCCGGCGGCTGGTTGCCGAGCTTTGGCAGCCTGATGGGCAGCCAGGCCGAGGATGCGGGCCACTCACTGCACGCCGACTTCTTCTTCCAGGTGGTGTTCGTGGCGACCGCCACCTCCATCATCTCGGGGGCGGTGGCCGAGCGGATGAAGCTCTGGTCCTTCCTGCTGTTCTGCGTGGTGATGACAGGCTTCATCTACCCCATAGAGGGCTACTGGAGCTGGGGCGGCGGCTTCCTGAAAGAGGCGGGCTTCTCCGACTTCGCGGGCTCCGGCATAGTCCACATGGCGGGCGCAGCCGCAGCCCTGGCCGCCGTGCTGCTGCTCGGCCCCCGTCGTGGCAAATATGGCAAGCAAGGGGAGATCCATCCCATCCCCGGCTCCAACCTGCCGCTCGCGACCCTGGGCACCCTGATCCTCTGGATGGGCTGGTTCGGCTTCAACGGCGGCTCCCAGCTGGCGCTCTCCAGCGCCGCTGACGCCACCGCCATCGGCACCGTCTTCGTGAACACCAATGCTGCCGCGGCCGCCGGTGTGGTCGGCGCCCTGCTGGTCAGCAAGCTCACCTGGGGCAAGGCGGATCTCACCATGATCCTCAACGGTGCCCTCGGTGGTCTGGTCGCCATCACAGCCGACCCGGCCTCCCCCAGCCCGCTGTTCGCCAGCCTGATCGGCGCCCTGGCCGGAGCCCTGGTGGTCTACGCCATAGTCGCCTTCGATCGCCTGAAAATAGATGACCCGGTCGGCGCCATCTCGGTACACGGGGTCTGCGGCCTGTTCGGCCTGATGGTGGTGCCCTTCTCCAACGCAAGCGCCACCTTCGGCGCCCAGTTGCTGGGGGCCGCCACTATCTTCGGCTGGGTCTTTGCCGTCTCCCTCATCGTCTGGAGCCTGCTCAAGGCCACCATGGGCCTGAGGGTCAGCGAAGAGGAAGAGATGCTGGGGGTGGATGTCCACGAGTGCGGCGTCGATGCCTATCCCGAGTTCGTCAGCATCAAATCCAGCAGCTGACACAGACTGCTGCTTGCGGGGCCCGGGGATTACCTCGGGCCCCGCTCTTTTTTGGGGTACCCTCAGCGCCCCTTGAAGGCGGGGTGATGCAACCGGCGATAGTGGCTCGGGGCCAGTCCGTGCTGGCGCTTGAAGGCGGTGGAGAAGTGGTATTCGTTCTTGAAGCCGCACTGGGCGGCCAGCAGCTTCACCGAGTCGGCCCGGCTCGCCAGCAGGAGCGCCGCTCGCTGCAAGCGCAGCCGTTGCAGCAGCGCCATGGGGGCCAGCGCGAAGTGCTGCTGACAGAGCCGATGGAGCTGGCGCTCCGAGAGATGCAGGGCGGTGGCCATGCGGGCGATGTCCCAGCCCTCGGTCAGGGATTCTTTGAGCATCAATTCGAGGCGCAGGGCCAGCCGCTCGCCGCGACTCTGCCCCTCCCCCTTTTGCAGCAGGCGGCGCAGGTAGAAGCCGAGCTGCTCCACCAGGAGCGCGCTGAGCAACGGGTCCTGATGGCGCTCCTGCTCCGCATAGAGGTTCTCCAGGGTGCGCAGCAGTGTCCCCTGCTGGGAGGTGCACCCCAGACGAGGGCGGCTGGCGAAGGCATCCCAGGGGGAGTCCTTGTGCAGCAGCAGCCACACCAGATCCCAGTCGCCCTTTGCCGTCGGCTGTTGCTGTGCTGGCAACTGCGTCTCTGTTAGCCCCGTCTCCGGTAACTGCATCTCTGGCAACTGCGTCTCTGGCAACCGATAGCAGAGCGGCTCCCCCGCCGGGATCAGGGCCCACTCCCCCACCGGCAGCCGCGTGAAGCCATCCCCCAGCCGCACCTCCCCCTCGCCCCCCAGGGTGAGCAGGAAGCAGTGCACCTCCCCCAGGCGGCGCTCGATGCGATAGCGGGTCTTGAGGCGCGAGTAGCCCGCCAGCCAGACCCGCTCCTGGCCGAGGGCGGGCAGCAGGCTGTCGCAGCAGATCTGCTCGCGGCAGTCGGGGGAGACATCAATGAGATCGGGGTTGGCAGTTTCAGACATCATCAGGACGGGCTCAGCCATGTCGAAGGATTAGGCCAGAGCATAACATCAAGGGCATGGAGTCACAGGAGACAAGCCATGCACATACATCACATCGCCATCTGGGCGCAGGATCTGGAGGCACTCAAGGCATTCTACTGCACCCTGTTTGGCGGGCAGGCCAATGAGCGCTACCACAACCCGACCAAACAGTTTTCGTCCTACTTCGTGCGCTTCGAGGGGGGCGCCAGTCTGGAGCTGATGCATACCCCCACTCTGTTTCCGGCAGATCTGCACCTGCCGCACCCGCTGCAAGGGCTGGCCCATCTTGCCTTCTCCCTCGGCAGCGTGGAGGCGGTGGATCAGATGACGGCACGTCTCAAGCTGCTCAAGAGCGCCGAGGTCAAACACCTGGACGGCCCCCGCTGGACCGGCGACGGCTATTACGAGAGCACCTTCCTCGATCCCGAAGGCAACCGGCTGGAGCTGACTGTTTAGCCCCTTGGTTGGCCCCTCACCCTGACCCTCTCGTAAGTTCGATTAGCGAAGCGTAATCGGACAGCGGTAACGGCATTGCTCCCTTCTCCCATTTATTAAAAAAGGAGGAGAAGGGCTGGGGATGAGGGGGCGAAAAAAAGAGATTACGTGGTAAACGTTGGGCTTCGCTTCGCTCAACCACAACCTACACAATCGGTAGGTTGGTGCTGAGCCTGCGAAGCCCAACATACGAGATTATTTTGCCAGTTCAAGTCGATAAAAATCCGTCTCTTCGTGTTTTGGATTGGAACGCAAAAAGGTCCAGCCCGAACGCCGGTAATGGTTCAGCGCCCGCAAATTGGTGCGACTCACGGAGAGAATGGCCCATTTGCAGCCTGCCCCCAGCAACTGCTGGCGGATATATGCCTGCAACTCTGCGGCCAGGCCGGTGCCACGATACTCGGGGAACAGATAGATAAGCTGCACATAGCCGGTCTCAGGCTCATCGGAAATGCTGCGAAATTCCAGCTGACCCACCAGTTGTTCACCCACCCAGACATGGAGGTAATGCCATTGCGCTTGCCCCAGCCTTTCGCGGATCCTCTCCCGATAGCCGTCGATAAAGTCGGCAAAGCCATCATGGGTATGAAAGCTGCAAAAATAGGCATCCCTGCGCGCCTGCACACAGTGTTCGTAGTCCCGCTCCAGATCGATGGTGTTAAATTCAAGTAGCAATCAATAAGATCCTGTCGTGAGTAGGTAGGGTGTAATAAGCGAAGCGCATTACACCTTTTGGCAGATAAATAGGAGCGGTGCAATTCACTTCGTTCATTGTACCCTACCGTCCCTCACCCTGCCCTCTCCCAAAGGGAGAGGGGATCATCCGACATCGAGGATATAGCGTTGGCAATCGGGAAAAGTTCGGGAGTGGCGGATTGCACGAATTTTCGATGATGCAATATTCGATTGCATGATGCTTGATTACGCGATCGTCCGATTACGCTTCGCTAATCGAACCTACAAATATCCGATAAACCTGTGGTGCAAACCAACTCAAAGGGAGTCAAATCTCCCTTCTCCCCTTGCGGGAGAAGGGCCGGGGATGAGGGGAAGGAAAAAAGAGAGCTCGCGGTAAACGTTGGGCTTCGCTACGCTCAGCCACAACCTACGCAATCGGTAGGTTGGTGCTGAGCCTGCGAAGCCCAACATACGAGATACAATAAAACAATGGAGTTAATTGTAAGAAATGTATAGGATTATATCTCAGCTAACATTGAGCATCATTCAAGGAAAGTAACGTGCTGCAAGGTGAGTTTACTAGCATAGGATATAATTCATTATCATTTATAGAAATATCTAATATTACTGAAGACAAAATTAAAATAAAAGGTATTTCTTTATGGGGTACAAATACGGAAGCACCGAGGACAGGAGAGATAGAACTTATATTAAATAATTTAGGTGACGAATATATATTTTGGGGAGATGGTATGAACACTCCTAAACAATTTATCCTGACCGCCAAAAACAAGAATCAACTTACTATTCATGAACATGGATACATGGGGGTTTATGGACTCAATGTAACATTTTCTGGCAACTACGAAAGAGTATAAAACAATGTCTTTTAATTCCTTCCTACCTGATATTCTAGCTACAATATTGGGTGGTATAATCCTAACTCTATTTTTCTTTTTCACCAAAGAAAAAATATTCCCCTCACCAAATATAAATGGTTTATGGAAACTTATAGTCTATACAGAAAAGACTATTTACAACCCATTCAGAAGCATGACTCTTGAGTATGACGTTCTTTTATGGTCTGAAAATAATAATATATATGGAACCGTAGAGAAATGTTATGAAGACTCTGTTAATGGGAAAATTCGTTTTGAAGGGGACAGAAGAACAACTGGGGTTGTTCAGGGCTCTATTAATAAGAACTATTTTGGTAAGGATAAGATACTCCTCCATATAACTGAAAAAGGACGAAGAAGACAATCATCACACTATTATGATTTAATAGTAAGCGATGATGTAATAATTAGTGGAACATTCCAATCTCTTATAGCAAAACAAGAGGGAATAGCTTTCTTGATAAAAGTTTAACCATTTCATCTATAAAGATCGCCATGGTTGTTTTTAAGTTTATATGTTATATGTATAGTTCTATATAGTATTTTTAAATCTTGTTTTGAGTTTTTCATTTTGGATTGTGGATATTTTAACCTTGCAATTAATTGAGCTGCATCGATGAGGCTCAATTTTTCAAAGTCTATTTCTAACTTTGCAGCCGCATTAATTACACCATGCATATCCCAGCCGAAATATGCCAAATGAAGGTACTTGTTCAATATTTTTTCTCTACCATATTTTTTCGTGATTCGCCTTGCTAAAGAAATTTCAACAATCTTTCTCTTTAAGCTAACTTGGTAATTAGACGTGATAACTCGCACCAATTGCATCGCAACTGTAGACCCCCCTTCTCTCTTCTTAAATACTCCAGTTTTGATGACAGCTCTTAACAAAGCAAAATAATCAACCCCTGAATGTCTCCAAAAACGATGGTCTTCGCCTACAACGAGTGCATTTTTTAACAAAAAAGGAAGTTCGAGGCAGCATTCATCTCCCATTGCTTTTTCTATCAACGTCCACTCTTTCGAAAATATATATTTTATGTTCAATCTAATAACCTCTCCGCCAATCCGGAATAACGCTCGGTCTTTTTCCGCACGGCCTGTGCCAGCAGGGCGCGATCGCCGTAGAGATCGAGGCGCGCCTTGGCGCGGGTGATACCGGTGTAGACCAGCTCGCGGGTCAACAGCGGGCTGGGGCTGTCGGGCAGCACCAGCACTGTGTGGGCAAACTCGGAGCCCTGGGATTTGTGGATGGTCATGGCGTAGACGGTCTCGTGGGGGGGCAGGCGGCTTGGCAAGAGCGCGCGCAGGCTGCCGTCCGGCTGCTCGAACCACACCTTGAGGCGGCCGGTTTCATCGGGCAGGCAGAGCCCCATGTCACCGTTGTAGAGGCCGATCCCGTGGTCGTTGCGCACCACCATCACGGGGCGGCCCGCATACCAGTCGCCGTCGCGCTGGATCAGCCCGGCCCGAGACAGGGCCAGTTCGAGCCGCTCGTTGAGCCCCAGCACCCCGAAGGGTCCGTCCCGCAGGGCGCAGAGGATCTGGAAGCCGTTGAACGCCTTGAACACGGCAGACGCCTCTTCTCCGGCGCGGGCCGCCTTCAGATAGCTGCCGTAACCGGCCACCCCCTGGGCAATCAGGGCCTCGTAGGCCTCTCCCGTCCAGGGGTGCAGGCTGATGTCCTTGAATCCCGCACTCCAGACCGATTCCACCGCGGCGGCATCGCCCGCGTTGCAGGCCCGCGCCAGCTGGCCTATGCCGGAGTGCTGATCGAAGCGCCAGCTCTTGGAAAGCAAGCAGAGGCTGTCGCGCACAGGTGCACCGGCAGGCGAACCCTGCAGGCGGTAGCCGGTCTGGCGGGAGAGCCAATCCGCTTGCGCTGGGCTGATGCCTTGTTCGATAAAGCTGCAGATATCCCCGAGCACGGCCCCCGCCTCCACCGAGGCGAGCTGATCCTTGTCGCCGAGCAGGATCAGGCGGGCGTGGCTGGGCAGCGCATCGAGCAGGCGTGCCATCATGGGCAAGTCCACCATGGAGGCCTCATCCACCACCAGCAAGTCGAGGTGCAGCGGGTTGCCCGCGTGGTGGCGGAACTGGCTGCGCCCCGGAATGACCCCGAGCAGCCGGTGCAGGGTGCCTGCTTCGGTGGGGATGGCCTGGGCCCACTCGGGGGGCAAGTCCAGCGCCTGCAGGGCGGAGCCTATGCTCTCGGTGAGGCGCGCCGCCGCCTTGCCGGTGGGGGCCACCAGCCGGATCGCCGGTGCCTTGCCTGCTTGCAGACCGGTCTCCACCAGGATGGCCAGGAGCTTGGCAACAGTGGTGGTCTTGCCGGTGCCGGGGCCGCCGGAGATCACCGCAAAGGGGCGCGCCGCCGCCGTGGCCGCCGCCAGCTTCTGGCCATTGCAGCAGAGCGCCTCGGGCACCAGCGCATCCAGCTTGCCAAGGTCGCTCGCCGCCTGGGCGCTCCCCAGCAGCGCCTCTATGGCGGGCCAATCCACTTCATTGGGGAACACCAGATCCAGATACTTCTCGACGAAGTGGCGGGCCGAGAAATCGGGGGCGAGGCGGGCCTTGAGCAGCGCCCCGAACACCAGACCGTGGTCGCGGGCAAAGAGGCGCGACAGGGCCGGGGCTATCTCCGGCCATTCGGCACGTTCACTTAACGCGCGCAGATGGCGGGCCACCCCCAGCTCAAAATCGTGGTAGCGGGTGAGGTAGAGCCGCCCGTGCCAGAGCCGCAGCGGCCAGCGGGGGGCCTCCCCCTCATGCTGTTCAGAGCCAACCAGCGGACTTGCCGCAAAGAGGGCGGGCCAGCTCGCAGGATCCGCCAGATCCCCCAGCAGATCCCGGCTCTGATCCGGATCCAGCCCGAACGGGCGCAGGGATCCGGCAGCGAGCATGTCAAGCGGCAGGCAGACATGACCGCGTCCAAGCTCGAAGCAGGTGAGCGCCGCTCCCAGCACCAGCTCGGGGCCGCCGCCCAGATCGGCCACCAGTTTGGCAAATTGCAGATCCAGCTGGCGGATACGCCCCGCCAGCGCCAGGGCTTTCAGCCGTTCGATCATACCGTCGCTCTTCATCTCGCCCCTCATGCCTCTGCCTTGTTTGGTTTTTCTAAACGATGATCGTCAGGCATCACACCTTTACTAAACAACTTGTCGAGCCCCAGCACCAGTTCACGACTCGGACGGGTATGGAATACCCCCCCTTGCGGCATGCCGCGCAAGAAGAGATAGAAAACCCCGCCAAAGTGCTGGTCAAAGTCGTAGCCCGGCAGCCGCAGCGAGAGCAGCCGATGCAGCGCCAGGGAATAGAGCTGGTATTGCAGGTCGTAGCGATGATCACACATGGCCCGCTCCAGCGCCGGACGTCTGTAGTCGGCCGGGCTCATGCCGAGGTGGTTGGATTTGTAGTCGAGCAGATACCAGCGCCCCTGCCACTCGAACACCAGATCGATAAAGCCCTTGAGCATCCCCTGCACTGTGGCGAAGCCCAGCGGCTTGTTGCCCCGCGACAGGGGGTCGTGCTGCTGGCAGAGGGCGGTGAGCGCCGGTGCCGTCACCCGCCCCATGGGCAGGAAGAACTCCAGCTCCACCTGCTTGCGATCGGGGGCCAGATCCCGCAGCCGCACCGGCTCCCCAAAACCAGTATCCAGCGGGGTATCGAGCACCGCCTCCACCTGCTGTTGCAACACGGGCGCCCAGCTCTCGTCAAAACCATCCTGCGCCAGCAGGGTGGCGATATGCTGTGCCAGCGGCTCACCAGCGGCGCTCTGAAAGTCGATGGTCTCGAACAGGCTGTGCAGCAGGGTGCCGGGGCGCGCCCCTTTCGGGAAGGTGAAGATGGAGGGCTGGGGCGCCTCCTCTTCCTGCGCAGCGGCCGCCGCCTCGGTCACTACCTCGTCATCGAAGCCGGGGTTCGCCAGGACCCCCTTGCCGTGGCCGTTCCCCTGGGCCGCCAGCCCGGAGTAGGAGCTGATCCACCAGTCCCGCTCAAGGGAGCCGGTAAAGTGGCGCACCTGGGGCTCGCCCAGCTGCTCCTCCTCTGGCGGCAGCGGGGCCGGACGGGTGAGCGAGGGCTCACAGACCACCACCCCGGGCAGCGCCTGGGCAAGCTCGGTGAGGGCGGTCGCCAGGGTCTCGGCATCTCCCTCTTCGCCCTTTTGCAGCAGGTAGCCGATGGCGGTGTGGTGCAGCTCTGTCTTCTCCGACTTGCCGTTGCCCGAGCGCACCGGGGCCAGCCCCAGCCAGGTGGCGTAGACGCCCCGGGTCAGCGCCACGTAGAGCAGTCGCAAGTCTTCTGCAAGGCGCTCCCTGTCCGCTTCGGCCAGCGAATGGTCGGCACCAGTCAGGTCGAGAATGGTGCGATTGCCCCCCTCGTCCGCCTCGTGATAGAGCGGGGTCTCGGCGGTTCTGTGGCTGCAGATGAAGGGCAGGAACACCAGGGGGTACTCCAGCCCCTTGGATTTGTGGATGGTGACTATCTGCACCAGCTTGCGCTCGGATTCGAGGCGCAGTACCTGCTCCGCATCCTGGCCGCCCGGGCGGCTCACCGCCTCCCCCAGCCAGCGCAGCAGGGCATATTCCCCGTCCAGCTCGCTGCTTATCTGTTGCAGCAGCTCGCCGAGATGGAGGAAGTTGGTCAGCCGCCGCTCGCCATAGGGGCTCGCCAGCAGGGAGGAGGCGAGATTGCGCCTGTGCAGCAGGGCCCGCAGCATGGCCAGCACGCCACGGCGATGCCAGATCGATCGGTACTCCATAAACTCCTGCACCGCGCTCTCCCAGGCCCGCTCGTCCGAGGCCAGCGCATCGAGCGCTTTGGCATCCAGATCAAAGAGCCCGGTCGCCAGCGCCGCCCGCAGGCTGCGCTCTTCGCTCGGGTTCTGGCAGGCGTGCAGAATAAGCAAAATCTCCCGCGCCTCCACCTGCTCCAGTACGCTCTCGCGGTTCGACAGATAGACAGAGGCGATGGCGAGCCGTGCCAGCTCCTGCTGCACCAGCTTGCCCTCGGCACCGGTACGCACCAGCACGGCGATATCCCCCGCCTTCACCGCCTTGTCGCCTATCAGCGCCTTGCCCTCGCGGGCCTGGGTCAGCAGGCGGTGGATCTCGGCGGCCGTGGCGCGGGCCATCTTGCTCTGGTAATCCCCCCGGTTGAAGGTGGGCTGGCCGCTCAGCTGCCAGCAGTGGAGCACGGGGGCGGTGACGCCATCCAGCAGCAGCGCCTTGCTCTTGCCCTGGGCCTCCACCGGCAGGAAGGGGATATCCGCCTCGTAGATAAAGGGATCTTTCGCCCGCTCGAACAGGCCGTTGACCGCCCCCACCAGCGCACCGCTGGAGCGCCAGTTGCGCCCAAGGGTGTAGTGGGCGCTCACATTTCGCCGCGCCTGAATGTAGGTAAAGATGTCGGCGCCGCGAAAGCCGTAGATGGCCTGCTTGGGGTCACCGATCATCAGGAGCGCCGTGTCGCTATGGCCGCCGTAAAGCCGGTGGAAGATGCGGTACTGCTGGGGGTCTGTATCCTGAAATTCATCTATCATCGCCACCCGGTAGGTGGCGCGAATGCGATCGCAGAGCCGCTCGCCAAGGCTGGAGCCGAGCGCCCCGTCGAGATCCTTGAGCAGGTCATCGAAGGAGAGCTGATGAGCCTGGCGCTTGCTCGCCTGCATCCGGCTGCGCACCACCTTGGCCGCCCGTTGCAGGATGAGATCCCGAATACCGGGGCGGCTCGCCAACAGCTGGTCGATCTGGCTGAACAGCGGCAGGGTCGGTGGCGCCTTCCCCTTGTTCAACTTGGCTTCCAGTGTCTCCTGGCCGAAGCGTTCGAGATCCTTGGGCAGCGCGTAGCCGCTCCCCTCGTCCTCTGCCCAGTCGCCGATCTTGGCGAGCCAGCCTTCGTAGTTCTTGCCGGTGTAGAGCTTCATCTGCCCCTCGGTCTGGCGGCGGATCTCGTCCCCCTGCGCCAGCCACTCGCGCTTAACAGCCCCGATACGGGCCATGGCAGCCTGATGGCGGGCGGCGAGGGTCTCATCCCCCAAGGCCGGGTGTATCTCCAGCTCGCTGTTGTCGAGCCAGCCGTTCATCTCCCGCAACAGGGCGGCGGGGCTAGGCCAGAGCGCGCGCACCGAGCTCGCCAGGGTTTTATCCACCGGATAGAACTCGGCGCGCCAGTAGTCGCTCACCGCCTGCAGCCGAAGCTGGCTGTCGTCGGTCAAAAATTCTGTCTCGAACAGGGCGCCCGATTCGAAGGCGTTTTGCTTCAGCATCCGCTGGCAGAAGCCGTGGATGGTGAAGACAGCCGCCTCGTCCATCTGGCGCTCGGCGGCCAGCAGGCGACGGGCCGCCAATTCGTGATCGTCCACCTCGTCCAGCAGTTGGGCCAGCAGGGTGTCACTGCTATGGCCGCGCATAAAGGCGAGCCGCGCCTCGTGGATGCGGCCGCGGATCCGCCCCCGCAGCTCGGCGGTGGCCGCTTCGGTAAAGGTCACCACCAGAATTTCGGTCACCGAGAGTGGCCGCTCGTGGGCACTCGGCTGACCGGCATCGGCCCCCTCTTCAATGAGCGGGCCGTGACCCAGCAGCAGGCGCAGGTAGAGACCGGCTATGGTGTAGGTCTTGCCGGTACCGGCAGAGGCTTCGATCAGTCGTTCACCGTGGAGGGGAAAACGCAGGGTATTGAGCGGGTTGGCCATTATTTCAGCTCCTCCAGGGTGGTCAGCAACGGGGTCAGATGTTCCCGGGCCAGGGCCTGCAACTGGCCCAGCACGGCGTCATCCAGTTCGGGGAAGCAGCGGGCGACGTAAACGTCTTGCCCCTCCCCCGTCACCATGTAGCCGCCGTTGAAGCGAGTGAGGGCCGCCTTGTCGGCTGCCTCCGGCTTGTCCGGATCCTTCTCGATCGCCCTGAGCCACTCCCAGGCGGTGTTGGGGAAAAACGGCAGCGGCCGCTTCATCCCCTGGGCCCAGAGGGAGACCAGGGCCGCCAGCCTGGGGCGCGCCTCCTCGGCCGGAAGAGCTGGCAGCCGCAGACTCTGTTTGGCATCGAACAGCAGGGTGTCGCCGGGGGCGCAGCTCAATGAGAGGCAGAGGTGCTGAACCCAGCCCAGCAGCAGATCCTTGCCGTTGAAGCTGCCGGGTTTGACCACCAGCAAGCGCCCCTTCTGGGTGTCAATCCACCCCTGCAGCTGGCCCTGGGCCAGGGAGATATCGATCTCCACCGCCCGTTTTTCTGCCTCATTGGCCGCAACCCAGGGGCGCAGCCGATCCGCCAGCTTGCCCATCTCGGCGTCCAGATCCTCCAGCAGCAGGCTGCCGAACCAGCCTTGCGGCAGCAGGCCGGTGAGCTGCAACCGCTCGCGCCGCACTGAGCTATCCCCCTGTGCCAGATGGGCATCGAGCAGCAGGGCCTTGAGCTGGTAGTGCTGCAGGCCGTCCAGCTCGAACGGCTCGCTGTCTTCGATGTTGGCTTCGTTCAGCTCGAACCACACCTTGAGGCGACGGTTGAGGAAATACTTGGTGGGCTGGCGATAGAAACGCAGCAGCTCCGCCAGCTCCAGCCCCTGCTCCTTGCCCCATTCGGGAGGTAAAGGCAGCTCGCCGCTCTGGAAGTTGGCCGCGCCGCGCACCGGATTGAGGGCGGGCAGCCAGTCGGCGGCATAGGTAAAGAGGCCGGACCCCGCCTGTGGGTAGAAGTAGTTGCGGCTGTAGGGGGTGAGCGGGTGCGCCACTATCAGATGTTCGAGCAGCCGCTTGCCGGAAGTTTCATCGTCGAAGCTCTCATCCCCCGCCAGCACGAAGCCCTGACGCACATAGTCGATCAGTTCCGCCAGCAGCACCGAGGGCACCTTGTCGCTGTTGTCCTGGGCGCTGAAGCCCTGATAGCTGATATAGAGCCCCTGCTGGGCGCTCAGCAGCGCCTCGAGGAAGAGGTAGCGGTCATCATCCCGGCGGGAGCGATCCCCCCGCCGCGACGCCACCGCCATCAGATCGAAGCCCATGGGGGCCAAAGTGCGCGGGTAGACGCCGTCGTTCATGCCGAGCAGGCAGACCTGCTTGAAGGGGATGGAGCGCATCGGCATCAGGGTGCAGAAGTTGACCTGACCGGCGAGGAAGCGCTGGCTGGAGCGGGACTCCCCCAGCACGCTGCCGAGATAATCCTGCAACAGGTCGGCGGTGATGGGCTGATCGAAGCGGGCCTCCCCGAGCTGGGTCTGCCAGTCGGCCAGCTGGCTGCGAATGAGCTGCAGCTGACGCTCTTCATCCTCGTCGGCCAGATAGAAGCGCTCCAGCAGCGCCAGCAGGCAGGCGTTCCACTCTGCCAGCGGCTGCGCCTGTTGCAGCCGGGGCAGGAATTCGGCCAGCGAATCTACAAACCAGGCGAGCTTGCCGAGCGCCAAGCCCTGCTGACCCTCGATCTCGGCATAAGGGGCCCTGCTGACCCCCAGTGTTGTCGGCACAGGGCAAGATGCCAGCCACCGGCTCCCCATCCCCCATGGCAAAGCCGAGCAGCATGCGGCGCAGGCCGAACAGCCAGCTGTTGCCGGACATGGGCGGCAGATCGAAGCGGACGGGATAGCCGTCATCCAGCCCCCAGCGGATGCCGGTCTCCTGCACCCAGACCCGCAGCTGGTTGAACTCGTCGTCATCCAGCTCGAAGCGGCGCAGCACGGCGGGCACCTCGAGAATGGCCAGCAGCTCGCCGGCACCGAGGCGGGCATTTGGCAGGTGCAGCAGGGCGAGGAAGCTTTGCAGCAGCGGGCTCTCCTGGCTCGCGGCTCTGTCCGATACAGCGAAGGGGATCTGGCCACGGGCACCAAACACCGCCTGAATGTAGGGGCCATAGCTGTTCACGTCCGGCATCATCACCACCACATCTTTCGGAGTGAGGGACGGGTCCTGTTCGAACAGCGCCAGCAGCCGGTCATGCAGCACTTCGAGTTCGCGCATAGGGCCGTGGCAGGCGTGGATCTGCAGGGATCCATCCGCCGGGCTGATGGGGCTCTTGTGATGGCTGCTGTCGAGGTCGAACTGACCGGCGCCCCGTTCTGCCAGCTCCAGCACATCCTTCTGGATGGCGCGCAGCAGGCTGATATTGCCCTGCTCATCCACCTCGTCGATATCGACGAAGGCTTCGATTTGCGGCACCTCCAGCTCCATCAGCTGATGCAGGTAGTCGCGCCCCAGCTTGCCCATGGAGGCGAGCAGCGGGTTGGCGGGCCCTTGCAGGGTCTCGATGTCGGTGCCGGGTTTGAGCCTGGTTTCGAGCCGCGCCAGGGTTTTTCTGTCCAGCAGATCCCCCCAGTAGTAGCGGCAGGGGTTGGTGACGAACAGGTGCACCTCCACCTCGGGTCGGCTGCCGAGGGCCAGCAGGGCCTCCACATAGCGTGGCGGCAGCGCCGAGATGCCGAACACGAAGACCCGCTGGGGCAGCTTGCCCGGCAATTCACGGGTGCGCGCCAGCTCGTGGATAAACTCCTCGTAGAGGTTGGCTCTGTGGTAGCCGCTGGGCGCGAGGGCCAGGGTGCGGGCCACCAGCTCACGCCACAGCTCGGGTTGCCAATCCTGACCGCTCACCCCGGCCAGCTCCTGACTACCTGTTCCGACAAGGCCCTCCCCCTCTTCCCAGCGGGCTATCCAGTCCGGCCGATAGACCAGATATTGGTCGAACAGATCCGCCACCTTCTGGCAGAGCTGCCACAACCTTACTTGCTCGGGATCCTGGGCAGGATCCTCGTTATCCCCCCCCAGATAGGCGGCCAGCGGCGCAAAGGCGGGCCTGTCCAGCAGGGCGGGCAGAATGGTCATCAGCTGCCAGCTCATGGATCCCTTGTTGTAGGGGCTCTGGCGGGGCACGTCTGCCAGCACCTGGGTGAACATCTCCCAGATGAAGCTGGCTGGCAGCGGGAAGTCGATATTGGCGGCGATGCCGAAGGCCTTGGCCAACTCCAGCTTGAGCCACTGGGCCATGCCGGGACTCTGCACCAGGATCTGCTCGTGCTCGAAGGGGTGAGAGAGGGGCGCCTGCCGGATGCGGCTCACCAGCAGCTCCTTGAGCAGATCCAGCTGATTGGAGTGGTAGAGGGTAAACATGGACGACTCCCGCCAATTTCATGAAGAGGGGTGCGCGCCGGAAAAGGCGAGCCATTTCCGTCACTTCACACGAAATGGGATTGTCGGGGATCGGGGGGTAAGATGCAAAAGGCGCTTGCCACCGCCAGGCGGGCCTCGTCACAGTACCGGCATTCGCCCCCTGGCGGGCATAAAAAAGCCGGTGCTGCTGCACCGGCCGAAAGGCATTGGAAAACTTGAACTATCAGGCTGTTACCAGCACTTGCCGAGGCGGGCATCCAGGCTGAAGGCACCAGGACCGGCTGCCGCCAGGGCCAGGAAACCACCGGCCACCGAGAGGTTCTTCATGAACATCAGCATCTGCATCTGTTCGGCAGGCTGGTAGTGGAAGATGAAGGCGGCCATCAGGGTGAAACCGGCCAACAGCACCGAGAGGCTGCGGGTAAAGAGACCCAGCACTATGGCGAGACCGCCACCCAGCTCCAGCAGGATCACCAGGGGCAGCATGAACCCGGGCACGCCCATGGCTTCCATGTAACCCTGGGTACCGGCGTAACCGCCGATCTTGCCCCAGCCTGCCATCACGAACATCAGCGCCAGCAAAATACGACCCGCCAGCAGTGCCACATCTTTCATCTTGTCCATCGTCAGATTCCTTTGATTACCCATCTTGGTAATAACAGTGTAAGTGCTAATTGTTAACTCATTCATTTCGCCGAGATTTATCTATCAGGGCAGATCAAACAGCAGGGCTTCACTCCCCTCGGAGGCGGTGAGCGTCCAGGACGCCTCATCGCGACTGAGCAGGCCGTCGCCGGGTCGGGCAGCCAGACCGTTGCCAGTCAGCTCCCCTGAAATCATATGCAGGTAACCATGACGCCCTTGCAATGCCCATTCGAGGGTTTCCCCTTCGGCAAGCTGCAGTCGCCAGATGCGGGCCTGCTGGCGGATCCTGAAGGATCCCGCCTCCCCATCCGGTGACGCGACCAGCGTCAGCCCGGGCTGGGTGGCTATCTTCTTCTGCTGATAACCCGGGGTAGTGCCGACTTCGTTCGGCTCTATCCAGATCTGCAACAGGGAGAGGGGCTCGGTCTGCGAGGGGTTGTACTCGCTGTGCCGGATGCCGGACCCTGCGCTCATCAGCTGGAAATCCCCCGCCGGGATCTGCTCGGCATGACCGAGGCTGTCCCTGTGCTCTATGGTGCCGCTCAGCACGCAGGTGAGGATCTCCATGTTGGCATGAGGGTGGGTAGCGAAGCCGCCACCCGGCGACACCAGATCCTGGTTGATGACCCGCAGGACAGAGTGCCCCATCCAGTCCGGGTCATAGTAGTGACCGAACGAGAAGCTGTGGCGTGCATCCAGCCAGCCGAAGTTGGCATGACCCCGTTCAGCTGCGGCTCTCAATTTCATCATGGTGTGCTCCTCCAATACCTGTAAGCGGTTGATTAACGCTGGCGACCGTCACCCAGACCGAACGGGATGCGGTAGTCGCTGCTTTGATCCCCCAGGCTCACCGTCAGGTTGCCCTGGGTGCGGCTCGGGATCTTGACCTGCTGGGTGCCCATCAGGCTGGCGTGAACCGATGCCAGCAGATCGCCAGACTCATCGCGCACCTCCAGCATGGGGTTGGCCTTGCCAGCCATGGCGGCGGTCGCGTTCCAGTTCACAAACAGCACGCCAGGGGCGGCGTTGATGTCGGCCGGTACGGCAGCCTGGGCGAAACCTGCGGTCATCAGGCCTGCAACGGCCAGCATCTTGATTACGTTTTTCATGTTCATTCACTCTCTTGGTTTTTATGTCATTGCCAAGGCCGGTCTGGCCCGAATCAATGCATCCATGCAAGAGGTTATTCAAATAGTGTGTTGTTCTTTCACCTACAGCAGACATCGTTCTGTGTGATGTCTCAGCCTGGAACTACCTTTTATTTGGCCGCTTGGCCTTCCTGCCTAAGCGTTGATTGAATATTAAAGTCACTTGCCCTAAGTTGTTAGCGAGATAATCTGGCAAACATGTTCAAAAAAATTGAAGGTTAGATATGGCCAAGGAATCGAACAAGGAGCGGGCGCTGACCCTGGAGGCGATCCGGGTGCTGGACGCCATAGACCGCCGCGGCAGCTTCGCGGCGGCCGCCGACGAGCTGGGCAAGGTGCCCTCGGCGTTGAGCTACACGGTACAGAAGCTGGAAGACGAGCTGGACGCCATGCTGTTTGATCGCAGCGGCCACAGAACCAAGTTCACCCCGGCCGGGCGCATGTTGCTGGAGCAGGGTCGTCTGCTGCTGGAGGCTGCCGAGCACCTGGTGGGGGAGACCCGGGCCCTGGCCCGGGGCTGGGAGACCGACATCACCATAGCCGTCGATGCCCTGGTGCCGCTGCAGGCGCTCTACCCCCTGGTGGAACGGCTGGCCGAACAGACGGATACCCGGCTGCGGCTGCGGGCCGAGGTGCTGGCGGGCAGTTGGGAGTGTCTGGAAGATGGCCGGGCGGATCTGCTCATCTCCTCCCTCAACCCCGACATCATGATGACGGGCATCAAGCATCAGCCCTTGCAGGAGGAGGTGATGCTCTATGTCGCCCACCCGGATCACCCCCTGCACCTGGAGCCCGAGCCCCTGGCGGACGAGACACTGCGCCGCTACCGCGCCATCGCCATCGCCGACACGGCGCGGCGCAAGCCCGCCCTCACCTATCGCCTGCTGGACAAGCAGCCGCGCCTGACCGTCAGCACCATGGGAGAGAAGCGCGATGCCCTGCTGGCGGGCATTGGCGTCGGCACCATGCCCCTGAGCTGGATAGAAGAGGACATCAAGGCGGGACGCCTCAAGGTGATAGGCCCCGAGTATCGCCATCAGGTGCAGGTCGTGCTGGCGTGGCGCCGGGATACCATGGGCAAGGCCAAGAGCTGGCTGGTACGGGAGATCCCCAAGCTGTTCCCCTGCAAGGGGGAATAACCCCTAGGGAGGGCGGTGCAGGAGGTGCCAAAAAATGCGCCCCTTCCTTGACGGCGGGCTCAAATTCGGAGAAAAGAAAAAAAGCGGACCTCTTGCGAGTTCCGCTCAATGCCAGGAAAGAATAAAACCTTGCGGTTAAAAAAACCCTTAAATTGGAAGCAAACAATCGTTTTCTCAACCAGGAAGGTATTGAATCCGATTCGTGTTGGATTATGTGCGATGTAATATGCATCACCAGCAAAATGTTGAAAGGTTGAAGGATATGCACCATCGAGTGTCATTATCTGCCACCTTGCACCATGACTGGTCAGGCCATTTCAGCCGTTATCACCGGACGTATCCCCTCTGGTTTTTCTAGGTGTCAAAAATTGAGCCCGATACAGACAAATCTCTCATTTTCTGGCACGACTAAAAATGCAGATAAAGGAATAGTTGCATGACCTACAGCCAGACCCTGGCCAACCACATTCTCGACACCCTGAAGAAGACCCTGACCGACAAGGGGATCCGCTATCAGACCCTGGCGGAAGCCATGGGGGTTTCCATCGCTACCATCAAGCGGATGATGAACAAGCCCTCACTGCCGTTCGACACCCTGCTGGAGATCTGCCATCTGGTGGGGCTCTCGTTCGAGGAGCTGCTGGATCGCACCCAGGATGCCCAGAGCCGCCGCGCCGTCTTCACCCAGGAGCAGGACGAGGCGTTTCACAAGGAGCCCGGTCTCTACGCCTTCCTCGCCAACATCTTTTGGCGCGACAAGACACTGATCGATCTCAAGCGGGAATACGGCCTGACCGACGCCTCCTGCTACCTCTATCTGCGCAAGCTGGAGAAGCTCGGCATACTGCAGCTCGGCATAGACAACAGCTACCACTTCCTCATCAGCGAGCGCATCAGCTTCGAGCAGCACAGCCGCTTCGCCCGCCAGCAGGCACGCCAGGCGATGTCTGTGCTGGGGGACTATCTGGTGGAGAACATGCACAAGTCCAACAACTATATGGCGCTGTGCCAGCTCCACCTGGACGAGAGCGAGGCCATGGCCCTCATCGATCGCATGAAGGAGTACTGGCATCAGGAGCTCAAGCTAAACCGCCCCGCCATAGGCCAGCGGGAGGGCAGCAAGACCTACACAATGTCGCTGCAACTGGCGGACTGCGGCTACCAGAGCTTCGACGACCTTATCCCCAATATCGACAACTGATCCCGGCGGATCCTGCGGGATCCGCTCTGTTGGCGTCTGGTTATTCCGTGAGTTGAACAGTCTGCAATCTGCCTGCGGCTGGTTGCATCGCCCAGGTATCCAGGCAGATGCGAATGGCCACTGTGCCCGTCAGCGCTCTGGATATTCCCTAATCAACGAGCTGGGTTTGCTGCAGTTTGCCTGCGAGCGGCTGCAAGGCACGCGTATCCAGACAGATGCGAATGGCATCCGGCCGCCAGTGCTCTATATCGCAATCCACCAGCGCCCCCTTCTCGTCGTAGTTGACCCGCACCAGCCTGAGCACCGCGCTCCCCTCAGCCAGATTGAGGGCACGGGCGATGGCGCCCCGGGCCGCCGAGGGGGTGATCTCCAGGCTCGCCCCGCCCTGGCCTATGCCATAGCGCTGCTGATAGAGCTCGGTGAGGGAGCTCGCCAGGGGCGCGCTGGCGATATCGGGGAAGCGGCTGGCCAGCAGATGGTGGCTGACGTGGAGCACGGGGCGACCGTCGATAAGGCGCTGGCGACGGATTTCATAGAGCGGGGTGAAGGGCGCCAGCCCCATCCAGTGGCACAGTTCGCTGCTGGCAAGCGCACTGCCGTGGGCCAGCACCCGGGTTTCGGCGGTGCGCTGCTGCTCGCCTATCCACTGGTGAAAGTGGGTGTGGATGGCGGGATCGTAGGTGAGGCGGGGCGGCGCCACGAACCAGCCACGCCGCTCGGCCCGGTAGATGAGGCCATCCGCTTCGAGGCTGGAGAGCGCCTCCTTGATGGTGATGCGGGTGGTGGCGAAGCGCTCGCTCAGGGCCCGTTCGGCGGGCAGCTGCTGCCCGGCCCCCAGCTGGCCGCTGCCGATATAGCGGCGCAGGGTCTGGCAAATCTGTTCGCACTTGGAGGGGCTGCGGCCATCGGCCAGCCCCTGTTCCCTCAATCGCTCTGTCACTGTCACGTCCCTGTCGGTCATTCCGGTTTGCGCCCCTGGAGTAGACCAGCGGCTGTCGGCCCCGAGTTGTAACCCCTGCTGATGACAGCGCCATGACAGGGTGATTGTCACGAAAACGCCATCAAAGCGCCCCGCCACCGTCATATTTCCCCTCTAGCATCCCTCTCGAACCTTAACTGACCTAGTCCAGAGGGATGGGATGATGAAAAGCGTGATCGCAAGTGCACTGGCCCTGGTGGCCATCAGTCAACCGCTGTTTGCCGCCGAGAATATCGCGGATCTCGAGAAGGCCGCCCGTGGTGAAGGCCAGCTTCACAGCATCGGCATGCCCGACAGCTGGGCCAACTGGAAGGATACCTGGCAGCAGCTGGGCAGCATCTACGGCATCAAGCATCAGGATACCGACATGAGCTCGGCGCAGGAGATTGCCAAGTTCGCCGCCGAGAAGGCCAACGCCACCGCCGATATCGGCGACGTGGGCGGCGCCTTCGGCCCGGTTGCGGTCAAGCAGGGGGTCACCCAGCCCTACAAACCCTCCACCTGGGCCGATATTCCCAACTGGGCCAAGGATGCGGACGGTCACTGGATGCTGGCCTATACCGGCACCATCGCCTTCCTGATCAACAAGGATCTGGTCAAGGCCGCCCCCACCAGCTGGCAATCCCTGCTGGGTGGCGACTACAAGGTGACCCTGGGTGACGTGGGCGTGGCCTCCCAGGCCAACAACGGCGTGCTGGCGGCAGCCTATGCCACCGGTGGCAGCGAGAAGAACCTCAAGCCTGCATTGGAGCTGTTCGGCCAGCTGGCCAAGCAGGGTCGCCTGTCACTGAACGACCCGACCATAGCCAACATCGAGAAGGGCGAAGTGGAAGTGGGTGTGCTGTGGGACTTCAACGCCCTGAACTACCGCGACCAGATCGACCCCAAGAAGTTTGATGTGGTGATCCCGAGCGACGGCTCCGTCATCGCCGGTTACACCACCATCATCAACAAGTGGGCCAAGAACCCCAACGCCGCCAAACTGGCCCGTGAATACATCCTCTCCGATGCCGGTCAAATCAACCTGGCCCGTGGCTACGCCCGCCCCATCCGCAGCAATGTGACCCTGCCGGATGACGTCAAGGCCAAGCTGCTGCCGGCCGAGCAGTATGCCAATGCCAAGCCGGTGCAGGATCATGCCGCCTGGGAGCAGAGCTCCAAGGCCCTGCCGCGCCAGTGGCAAGAAACCGTCATGATCAACATGCAGTAAGGAAATCCAGTGCAACACAAGGTGATAGTGGTACTTGTGGATGGTCTGGCAGCCGAGGTAGCCCATTGCATGGGCTACCTTTTCGGCATGGTGGAGGCGGGGCGCGGTCTGCATACGACCCTGAGCTGCGCCCTGCCCTCCCTCTCCCGGCCCCTCTACGAGTGCATCCTGACCGGCGTGCCGCCGGTGGCGAGCGGCATCACCCACAACGGGGTGAGTCGCCTCAGCCAGCACGACTCCATCTTCCATCTGGCCCGCGCCGCGGGCAAAGGCACCGCAGCGGCGGCCTATTACTGGGTGAGCGAACTCTACAACCGCAGCCCCTGGCTGGCGGCCCGGGATCGCTATACCCATGACGAGCAACTGCCGATCCAGCACGGCTGCTTCTACTGGGATGACAACTACCCCGACAGCCATCTGCTGATGGATGGGGAGTGGCTCAGAACCCAACATGACCCCGATTTTCTGCTGATCCACCCCATGGGGGTGGATGACGCCGGCCACAAGTTTGGCCTGGATTCCCGCCAGTACCGTAACCAGGCGCGCCGGATGGACAGCCTGCTGGCCGATCTGCTGCCCCAGTGGCTGGCAGAGGGGTATCAGGTGGTGATCACCTCGGATCACGGTATGAACAACGATCTCAGCCATGGCGGCACCCTGGCCGAGGAGCGCACCGTGCCGCTCTGGCTCTTTGGCGATGCCTTCGTCGAGCACTGGCCGGATGGGGTGGTGATCGCCCAGACCCAGCTCTGCGCACTGATGGCCGACCTGCTGGGCATTCCTCACGACAAGCCGGTGGCTCCCCCGCTGCTCAAGGCGGCCTTTATGCGCGAGGTGCACTGATGATGCCTGCAACCACCGAGATCCTCGTGGATCAACCCGTGGCCACCAAGCACAAGGCGCGCCGCCACTGGCTGCCCGCCCTGGTGCTGCTGCCCTTTTTCCTCTTGATGATACTGTTCCAGCTCGCCCCCATGGTCTGGGTGCTGGTGGGCAGTTTCCAGACCCCCGATGGCTGGGGCCTCAACTACTATCGGGAGATTTTGAGCTCCCCCTTCTACCTGCAATCCTTCGGCAACTCCTTGCGCATCGCCGGTATCGCCAGTCTGGCCGGGCTCGCCATCGGCACCCTGGGGGCCGCGGCGCTGCGCCACAGCGGCGAGCGGGTCAAGCGGCTGCTGCTGGCCTTTGTCACCATGACAGGCAACTTCAGCGGGGTGCCGCTGGCCTTTGCCTTCATCATCATTCTCGGCATCAACGGTGCCGTCACCCTGTTGCTGAAATCCTGGGGGCTGATCGACGGCTTCAACCTCTACTCGGGGTCTGGCCTCATCCTCATCTACACCTACTTCCAGATCCCCCTCGCTCTGCTGCTGCTCTATCCGGCGTTCGATGCGCTGCAGGATGAGTGGCCGCAGGCGGCCGCGCTGCTCGGCGCCAGCAAGGGCCAGTATGTGTGGCACGTGGCGCTGCCGGTGCTGACGCCTGCGCTGCTCGGCACCCTGATCATCCTGTTTGCCAATGCTGTGGGGGCCTATGCCTCCGCCTACGCCCTGACCACAGGCAATTTCAATCTGGTGACCATACGGGTGGCGAGCCTGGTCTCCGGCGATATCTTCCTCGAGCCCAATATGGCGGCGGCGCTGGCGGTGATCCTGATGGTGCTGCTGGGAGTGGTGACGGCCGCCAACCAGTGGCTGCTGAAGAAGAGCTATGTAAACAGGGGGCAATCCCATGCATGATTTGCAACCGAGCTGGCCGCGCTGGGTGCTGGGAGCCCTGGTCGCCACCCTGCTGCTGCCGCTGCTGGCTACCTTTCTCTACTCCATCTCCACCCGCTGGGGGGCGACCCTGCTGCCGGATGGCTTCACCCTCGACTGGTATCTCAAGCTCTGGGGGGATCCGCGCTTTCTCGCGGCCTTTGGCCGCAGCCTGCTGGTCTGCTTCGCCACCCTGCTGCTGGGTACCCTGGTGCTGGTGCCCACAGTGCTGGTGGTGGCCTACTACTTCCCCAAACTGGATCCCTGGATGAACTTGCTGATCCTGCTCCCCTTCGCGGTGCCGCCCGTGGTCTCCTCGGTGGGGTTGTTGCAGATCTACGCCGACGGCCCGCTGCCCATTATCGGCACGCCCTGGATCCTGATCGGCACCTGGTTCACAGTGGTGTTGCCCTTTATGTACCGGGCGCTGGCCAACAGCCTGCAAGGGGTGCCGCTCAGGGATCTGATGGATGCCGCCCATCTGCTGGGGGCGAGCAGCCGCCGCGCCTTTCTGCTGGTGGTGATCCCCTGCCTGCGCAAGGGGCTCTTGGCGGCGCTGTTTCTCTCCCTCTCCTTCCTGCTCGGCGAGTTCGTGTTTGCCAACATGCTGGTGGGCACCCGTTACGAGACACTGCAGGTCTACCTCTACAACATGCGTGCCACCTCGGGCCACTTCACCAGTGCATTGGTGATGAGCTACTTCCTGCTGACCCTGCTGCTCACCTGGGCAGCCAACAGATTTCATCGGTGATCCAAGATGTTTCATTTAGAAGTCAATCAGTTGCACAAATCCTACGGCGACACTCCTGTATTCGAGGGGATAGAATTCGGCATCCGCAAGGGGGAGCTGGTGACCCTGCTCGGCCCCTCCGGCTGCGGCAAATCCACCCTGCTGCGGGCGCTGGCCGGACTCACCCCGGTGGGTGGCGGTCAGGTTCGGGTGGCCGGGGAAGACATTACCTGGCAGGCGCCCCAGAAGCGGGGCATAGGCATGGTGTTCCAGAGCTATGCGCTCTTCCCCAACATGACGGTGTGGGACAACGTCGCCTTCGGCCTCAAGATGAAACCCCAGCCGGGGCGTGAGCTGGCGGCCAGCGTGAAAGAGGCGCTGGAGCTGGTGGAGCTGACCGGCTTCGAGCGCCGTTATCCGGGGGAGCTCTCCGGCGGTCAGCGCCAGCGGGTGGCGCTGGCCCGCGCTTTGGTGGTACGGCCAAGGATCCTCTTGCTGGACGAGCCGCTCTCGGCGCTGGATGCCCGCATCCGCCGCAGCCTGCGCCAGCAGATCCGCGAGATCCAGCAGCGGCTCGAACTCACCACCATCTTCGTGACTCACGATCAGGAGGAGGCGCTCACCCTGTCGGATCGGATCTTCCTGATGAACAAGGGATCCATAGTGCAGAGCGGCACGCCGGAGCAGATCTACACCCGCCCCGCCAGCGAGTTTGTGGCGGGCTTTATCGGCAACTACAACCTGCTCGGCGCCGAGCAGGGCAAGTCGCTGTTCGGCCCCCGTTTTCAGGGCAAGCTGGCGCTGCGGCCGGAGTCCATCACCCTGCTGCCCGCCGGGGCGACCAGCGGCGAGCCCAGCCTGCCCGGCATCGTTCGCCAGCAACAGCTGCTCGGCAACGTGATCCGCTATCAGGTGGAGTGCGAGGCGGGGCTGCTGACGGTGGATTGCCTCAACCGCTCGGCTGGCGATCTGTTGGCTGTGGGGAGCGCCGTGACCCTGGCGGTGGCCCGGGATCAGCTGTGTGAGGTAGCATGACGCCTCGTTTCATTTTCGTTGTTACCGCAAGGAGCCCTCATGGCACTGGCACTGTTTGATCTGGACGAGACCCTGATTGCCGGGGATTCCGCCAGCCTCTGGCTGGAGTACATGGTGGCCGGGGAGCTGGCCCCGGCGGGCATGGTGGCCGAGGAGCAGGGGATGATGTCCCTCTACCATCAGGGCAAGATGGACATGCACCAGTACATGGCTTTCACCCTGCAGCCGCTGGTGGGCAAGACGCGCCAGTGGCTTAGCCAGCAGTGCCACCACTTTGCCGAGCAGGTGCTGCGCGAGCGCCTCTACCCCGAGGGGCTGGCGCGCATCGAATGGCATAGGGAGCGGGGCGACGAGCTGGTGCTCATCTCCGCCTCCGGCGAGCATCTGGTGGCCCCCATGGCGAAGATGCTGGGGATGGATCACTGCGTCGCCATACTGCTCGACGAGGAAGAGGGGATGCTGACCGGCCAGACCCGCGGCACCCTGAGTTTTCGCGAAGGCAAGGTGGCCCGCATCAACCAGCTCTTTGCCGGGCGGGACAACCTCTGGCAGGGGAGCTTTGGCTACAGCGACTCCCACAACGATCTGCCCATGCTGCGGGCTGTGACTCATCCCCACGGGGTCAATCCGGCCCCCGCGCTGCGCCAGCAGGCCGAAGAGCTGGGCTGGCCCCTGTGGGAGTGGCACTTGCTCCCTTGAACCGCTGAATGAAGAAGAGGCCCTTCAGGCCTCTTCTTTGCGCAGCACCCCATCGTCTGCCGGCGGCACCTCGTGCTGCGCCAAGGGGGCGACGCCCCCCAGATAGATGCGGTTCTTGCCATCCCGCTTGGCGCGATACACCTCGGCATCGACGATATCGAGCAACCCCTTGGCATCCAGACCGGGGACGCTCGCCACCAGGCCGCCGCTGAAGGTGATCCCGAGACCGGGTTCACGCCAGTCCAGGGACGCGACCCCTATCCTGTACTGCTCCAGCAGCATCTGGCAGAAGTGGATGTCAGGGTTGGCCAGCAACACCACCAGCTCCTCGCCCCCGTAGCGGCAGACCCAGCCGTGATCCTCCAGCAGCTGGTTGCCCAGCTTGGCCACCCGCTTGAGCACCACATCCCCGGTCTGGTGACCATAGTTGTCGTTGACCAGCTTGAAGCCATCCAGATCGATCATGGCCAGACAAAAGGCGTGCTGCTCCAGCAGCAGCCGGTTCAGGCGTTCGTCGAAGAAGCGGCGGTTGTAGAGGCCGGTCAACTTGTCCAGGTTCGCGTGCTGGCGCGCCTCGTGGTAATCCTTGCTCACCTCCGCCAGCTCGGCATAGACGTGCCTGAGTTCGTGCATTCCCCCCTGGGGTACCCCATCGGGCGGCATCCTGCTGGCGCGGATCATGGTGGAGATCTCGTCCAGCATCCGCCTGAAGTAACGGGACCAGACCAGGGCCAGCAGCGCATAGAGCACGCTGGCCAGCACCACAACCCCGAGCACGTTGAGGGAGGCCCGCGCCACCACGGCCTGGATGCTCGACGCCGGCAGCACGCTGATCAGCACCCAGTTGCGCTCGGGCAGGCGGCTGTAGGCCACAAACTGCCGGGAATCCTGATCCAGGAAGATGCCATCCTCCTGGCTGAAGCGGGAGAGCCAGCTCGGGTGGGCCATGGGCTTGAGCAGTTGGGACGGGTCAGGGTGGGCCAGCACCTTGCCGGACTGATTGACGATCATCTGGTAACCGTCGCCCAGGTGCCGGTTCAGCTGGGCGGAGAAGGGGGCCAGCACCGCATCCACCGCGAACACCCCGCGCACCTTGCCCTCCTTGTCGGTGATGGCCCGCGCCAGCGCGATGACCAGGTTGCCGTTGGTGTAGTCGTAATAGGGCTCGGTCCAGACCATCTTGCCCAGATGCTGGCTGGCCAGCCGATACCAGGGGCGCGTCCTGGGATCGAAGCCCGCATCCGCCTGCCATTCGGGGTAGATCAGCATCTGGCGCTCGGCGGTGCCGACATAGATGTAGATGAGGTCTGCCATGACCCCCTTGTAGAGGCGCCACTCCTTGAGGTAGGACTCGGCATTGTTCAGTCGGAGGCCGCTGATGTCGTCCACCTTCACCTGGTCGTAGATGAGGGTGAACTGGCGTTCCATTTCGTGCAGATAGGGTTCGATGAAGACGTGACGCAACTGGTGGTTGGTGGCGAGCAGGCGCTGTTGCAACTCTTGTTGCAGGCTGCGCTCCATGTGCAGGTAGTAGATACCCCCAAGCATCAGCACCGGGATGAACAACAGCAACAGGCCCAGACGCATCCGGGCTACCAGGGACCAGGTCTTTTTGGAGACTGCTCGTTTATCCAACCCTGACTCCTGCTATCCCCCGACGTCGTGTAGTGTCAGAATATCAGCCCCGCTCTATGGCGTCCAAAGGGAAGCTTGCCATGTGGCCAACGAGAAGGAACTGGCTCGGATGTTGAACCCGGAACTGCTGACAGCGCTCCATTATTGCGCCGTGATCACCCTGACCGGCGCCATCACCTCGGAGTACTTTCTGTTCCGGCGCGGCATGTCCATCGAACAGGTACGCAAGCTGCTGCTGGCGGACAGCCTGGCGGCGCTGGCGCTGCTGCTCATCTTCATCACAGGCGTGCTCATGGTGCTCGCCCACCCGCTGCAACCGGCGGCCCTGCTGGCCAATCCCGGCTATCGCACCAAGCTGCTGCTGTTCTTCGCCATGGCCCTCAGCTTCGGCTACCCCAGCCGGCTGTTCCATCACTGGCGCCGCTCCCTGCGTCAGGGACGCGCCCCCATAGTCTCCATCCAGCAGCAGTTCTGGGTGATCTGGATCCTCAGGGGCAACCTGCTGATGCTCGCCCTGCTGCCCCTGCTCGCCAGGCTGGCA
This sequence comes from Aeromonas ichthyocola, assembly GCF_046087985.1. NCBI lineage: Bacteria > Pseudomonadati > Pseudomonadota > Gammaproteobacteria > Aeromonadales > Aeromonadaceae > Aeromonas > Aeromonas ichthyocola. The sequence continues at coordinate 23,548 of NZ_JBJSWH010000004.1, read as the reverse complement.
AGCGGCTGATAGCGTCCCCGGGCTGGCCCCCATCTGATTGCAAATCACCGGCGACAACCCCCCCCGCAGACGGGTATCGTACTGACAGGGGCCCGAGTGCCCCTGTCACTGCTCTCTCAGGGATGAATCCGTATGCGTTCAAACATGATGTTATTGATGGCCGCCGCCATCTGGGGGTTGGGCTTCGTCGCCCAGCGCCTGGGGATGGATCACATGGGGCCCTTCACCTTCAACGGCCTGCGCTTCCTGCTCGGTGCCGCCTCCCTGCTGCCGCTGCTGTGGTGGCTCAAGTCGCGCCAGCCCAGGCCGCAAACCGGGTCACCCGCAGGCGATCGCCGCCTGCTGCTGGTCGGGGGCCTGATCGCCGGGGGCGTGCTGTTCAGCGCCGCCTCCCTGCAACAGGTGGGGCTGCTCTACACCACGGCCGCCAAGGCGGGCTTCATCACGGGTCTCTACATCATACTGGTGCCCGTCATCGGCCTGGCCCTGCGCCACAAGACAGGGGCCAACACCTGGATTGGTGCCCTCATCGCCATGGCCGGGCTCTACTACCTCAGCGTGACCGAGGAGTTCACCATAGGCTACGGTGATCTGCTGCAGGTGATCGGCGCCCTGTTCTGGGCCATTCACCTGCTGGTGCTGGATCACTACTCGAACCGGGTCGCCCCTATCCGCCTGGCGGGTGTGCAGTTCGTGGTGTGCGGCCTGCTCAGTCTTGGCACTGCCTTTGTCATCGAAACCCCGACCCTCGGCGGTGCCGTGGCGGGCTGGCAGGCCCTGCTCTACGCGGGGCTGGTCTCGGTCGGCATCGGCTACACCCTGCAGGTGGTCGGTCAGCGCGGTGCCCATCCGGCCCACGCCGCCATCATCTTGAGCCTGGAGACAGTATTCGCCGCCATCGGCGGTGTGCTGCTGCTGGGGGAGCATCTGGACGAGCGGGCCATAGTGGGTTGTGCCCTGATGCTGGCTGGCATGCTGATCTCCCAGATCCGCCTGCGCTGGTGGTGGAAGTCCCGCCGGGACAAGGTGCCCAGCCAGCCCTGATGTAGGCATGGCGACATCACCCACCCCCAATAAAACGAGGCGCCTTTGGGCGCCTCGTTTTATTGCCGCACCTTTATCGCACGCTGGAGCAGAAGCTGACATCGTCCTGCAGGGGATCATTGCTCACGCTGTGATAGAGCTCGAAACAGGGGCCGCTGCCAAACTCCAGCCCGGCGGACACTATGTCGCCTATGTGCTCCTGCCAGCGCGGCCCGTACTGGTTGCGATCCGTGATGAGGTAGCGGGACTGGGCGTAGCGCCCGGCGGGGATGAGCTGAGTTTCCACCTCCCCCGTCCCCTGGGTCCCCACCGGCACCGTGACACCTATGTCGGTGCGACACTGGGCCGGCGGTGTCACTTGCGGGTTGTCATGGTAGATGAAGATCCACTCCCCCCCTTCCAGAGCACGGGGCGCGGCCCACTGGTGCAGGCGGTTGCAGACGGCGTCATAGCCTTCGCCATAGGGGCCTGTGACCCGGATATAGGCCAGGGTGCGGGCATCCATCTCGACGGTTTTCATGGTGTTGCTCCTTGCTGATGAGTGGCCTTCAGCATAAGGGAGGGGGTCGTTCCATGCGTGTCCATCCTTGCGCTCATGGTGTCCGTTCTTGCCCTTGTCACGGCGAAACTCCCCCGGGGTGCAGCCATAGTGACGGCGAAACGCCTTGGCAAAGGCCTGGGAGCTGCCGAGTCCCGCCCCCAGAGCGATGGCGGTGACGCTGGCGTCTGTGTAGCAGAGCTGCCAGGCCGCCCGCTGCATCCGAAGCCGCCGGCACATCTCCCCCGGCGCCTCCCCCACTACTGCGGTGAAGACCCGGTGGAAGTGGTAGAGGGAGAGGCAGGCGCGGCTCGCCAGCTCCTCGATGGAGAGATCCGGCTCCTGCTCCAGCGCTCGCAGCACAGGAGTCAGGCGCTCGCGATAGTCGATCACGGGCGGACCCTCGCCATATAGAACACATCCACATAGCGCCCCTGCCGGAAGGCATAGTCGCGGGCTCGCCCCTCTTCCACAAAGCCGAACTTGCGATAAAGCGCCAACGCAGCTTCGTTATCGACGAAAACCGTCAGTTCGATCCGGTGCAGGTTGAGCCAGTTATCGGCCAGATCCAGTGCCGCAGCCATCAGTGCGGAGCCAACCCCCTTGCCCGCCCAGTCATCCCGCACCCCCATGCCAATACCTGCCACATGCTTGCGTCTGGGATTGGGCTCCACATGCAATGCTATCTGGCCCACCAGCCCCCCATCTACCTCCGCCACCAAGGCGACTACATCACTGCTCTCCAACCGCTTCTGCCACTGGCTAAGGGGAGGCGTGGGCAGGTGCAGAGTGCCCGCCTGAGCATTGGGCAGGGCGTAGAGATCCCGCAAGGCGGGGGCATCGGTGGGTTCGGCATGACGGATAGTAATCTGCATATGAGGCTCCTTCTCGAAACCCCCATCATGCAATATCCGGCGCGGTTACACATCCCCCCGCACCCATTTGTCTTTCCTATCAAAGGGCTAGGAAAAGCCCATTGGCCCATCACTGTGCAGATCCGTAGGCTGACCCCCTATCAACAAGGAGAGATATTCATGACTGACAAGACCCTGCACAGCGCCAACGGTGCCCCCGTCGTCGACAACAACAACAGCCTCACCGCCGGCCCCCGCGGCCCGGTGCTGATGCAAGACATCTGGTTGATGGAGAAGCTCGCCCACTTCGACCGCGAGCGTATTCCCGAGCGAGTGGTTCACGCTAAAGGCTCCGGCGCCTACGGCACCTTTACCCTGACCCACGACATCAGCAAGTTCAGCAAGGCCGACCTGTTCAACACAGTCGGCAAGCAGACCCCTGTCTTCCTGCGCTTCTCCACAGTGGCCGGTGAGAAGGGCGCCGCCGATGCCGAGCGGGACGTGCGCGGCTTCGCCCTCAAGTTCTATACCGAGCAGGGCAACTGGGATCTGGTGGGCAACAACACCCCGGTCTTTTTCATCCGCGACCCCCTGAAATTCCCTGACTTCATCCACACCCAGAAGCGGGATCCGCGCACCAACCTGCGCAGCGCCACCGCCGCCTGGGACTTCTGGTCACGCCACCCGGAATCCCTGCATCAGGTCACCATCTTGTTCAGCGATCGCGGCATCCCCAGGAGCCTGCGGGAGATGAACGGCTACGGCAGCCATACCTTCAGCTTTATCAACTCGGCCGGTGAGCGCTTCTGGGTCAAGTTCCACTTCAAGACAGAGCAGGGCCACAGCTTCTACACAGATGAAGAGGCGGCCAATGCCGTCGGGCAGGATAGGGAGACCAGCCAGGCAGACCTTTTCAACGCCATCGAGCAAGGCAACTTCCCGCGCTGGAAGGTCTATGTGCAGGTGATGCCGGAGGCCGAGGCCCAGACCTACAAAATCCACCCGTTCGACCTCACCAAGGTGTGGCCGCACAGCGACTATCCGCTGATCCCGGTCGGCGTGCTGGAGCTCAACCAGAACCCGGACAACTACTTCGCCCACGTGGAGCAGGCGGCCTTTACCCCGGCCAACGTGGTGCCCGGTATCGGCTTCTCGCCGGATCGCATGCTGCAAGGGCGACTCTTCTCCTACGGTGACACCCAGCGCTATCGCCTCGGCGTCAACCACGGTCTGCTGCCGGTCAACGCCCCGCGCTGCCCCTTCCACCACGGCGCCCATCGTGATGGCGCCATGCGGGGAGACAGCAACGGTGGCGCCAGCCCCAACTACCAGCCGAACCGCTTCGGCACCCAGCAGCCGAGCGAGCAGCACGAACCGGCCCTGAGTCTGGAAGGGGCGGCCTTGCACTACGACTTCCGTGACCATGACAGCGACTACTACAGCCAGCCGGGCAACCTGTTCCGCATCATGGACGAGGGGCAACGTGCTCGCCTCGCCGCCAACCTGGCGCGCTCTCTCATCCATGTGGAGGATGACGCCATAGTCGCGGCCCAGCTCAAGCACTTCGAGCAGGCCGATCCCGAATACGCCAAGCGGGTCGAGCTGGCACTGGCCGCCTTGCAGCGCTAAGCCGCAGATCTGAAAAAGCAAAACGGGGGCCTGATGGCCCCCGTTGTCATAATGCTGACGGTGATAAATACAAAACGGAGCCCGAGGCTCCGTTTTTCAATGCGGTATCAATCCCGGACGCAGCGCCCTCGCGCTCTTCCCGCGCCCTTGCCAACAAGCGTTTGTACCACCCGTTACGGCAACCAAGCTGTGCATTGGTATCACCAGATCACGACGGCAACCAAGCTGTGCATTGGCAGAACGGCACCATTATCCACCTGCGGTAATAAACCTGCCTGCGGTAATGAACCAGTGGTAATGAATAGGAAACGGAGCCCGAGGCTCCGTTTTTCAATGCAGTATCAATCCCGAACGCAGCGCCCTCGCGCTCTTCCCGCTCCCTTGCCAACCAGCGTTGGTACCGCCCGTTACGGCAACCAAGCTGTGCATTGGCAGAGCGGCACCATTATTCACCCGTGGTAATAAACCTGCCTGCGGTAATGAACCAGTGGTAATGAATAGGAAACGGAGCCCGAGGCTCCGTTTTTCAATGCAGTATCAATCCCGAACGGAACGCGCTTCGCGCTCTTCCCGCTCCCTTGCCAACAAGCGTTTGTACCACCAGCTACTGCGACGACGTTGTGCATTGGAAGAGCGACGAGCCATTTCTTAGGTTCCAGCCAAGAGAAGAAAGGAGCTGCATTATGCGACAGGGATCACGGCCGTGTCTGTAGCTGGATCAAGAAAAGGCTCACTGACCCACCCTGATCGTCTCCCTGTTGACCGCCCCTTCGTCGACCGGCTCGTAGATGGCGGGTTCGCGCCAGGCCAGGGGCCCGTTGCTCTCCTGCTCGTTTTGCGGGCCGCACTCAAGCCAGAGATCCCCCTGCTGAATGCGAGATCCGAGGGAATATTTCTGATCCTGATACCAGCAGACCCGCTCGGGCAGTGAGCCCAGGGGCAACACCAGATCCGTACCCACCGAGTGGCTGAGGGTGTTCGACCCAGGGGCCGCCTGGGCGGGGAGCAGGCCGCCTAGGGCAAACAGACAAAACGCGGTTCGGATCATGAGTGACACCTGTGACAACGAGAGAGTGATCCCCTAAAGCGACCACCAGCGTCGCCGACTTGACCAATAAGTGTCGGCTCATCTGGCATTCCGGAAGCAATATGATAGCCTGCCAGCGCCCGCCGCTCCCCATGTGTGAAGAGCCGGGCCAGTTCGGGTCATGCTGTCGGGAAAAGACAGTATATAACCTTATTAATCAAATAATTACTTGGATATGTTGTCGATGCGTATCATGCCGTTGCTCAAGGCCGCCTGCCTGAGTCTGATGTTGTCCGCCTGCGTGGCCCCCTTGCTGATGATGAGCCCCACCAGCCAGTTGATGTGGGCCCTGCTCAAACCCCTGGTCGGTTTCGATCCGAACGAGGCCAACCTGTTCGAGCAACCGCTGATCAAGGACAGGATGACCGCCATGCTGGGGCCCAACTACGACAGCACCATGCAGTTGCTCAAGACGGCCAACGAGTTGCAGCAGGAGGGGCCGCTGTTTTACGTGGTCTCCCGTTACGCCCCTGTGCCGGATGTGGCCAAACAGGCCGGCATGGTGTGGAACGCCGACACCAACCAGCTCTCCGTCATGTTGCAGAAGGGAGACGGCGCGACCCAGGTCTTCGGCGAGAATCTGACGGCGGCGACCCCGGCCTGGCCGAGTGCCATGCAGGAGTGGCAGGCCGGCAACCCGACCGCCACCGCCCTCACCGACGCCGGCAAGGTGATGACGGGAACCAGCGGTTCCCTGCTTGGCAATGTGATGGGCAACCTGCAACAGAGCGCGACCCAGGCCCTGGCCGACTCCACCAGCCAGGTGATCGGCAGTGCCACTGCCCAGGCGCAGCAGCAGGCGAGCAAAGCGGTGAGCGACTCGGCCACCCAGGCGGTCGGCAGCGTCACCACCAAGGCGCAGCAACAGGCGAGCAAGGCGGTGAGCGACTCAGCCAAACAGGCGGTCGGCAGTGCCACAGCCCAGGCGCAGCAACAGGCCAGCAAGGCAGTCAGCGATTCAGCCAAACAAGTGGTCGGCAGCGCCACTGCCTCGGCACAGCAACAGGCCAGCAAGGCAATCAGCGATTCAGCCAAACAGGCGGTCGGCAGTGCCACCGCCAAGGCGCCGCAGCAAGCCAGCAAGGCCGTGAGTGACTCAGCCACCCGGACGGTGAGCGATGCCACCGATCTTCTGCGGCAAGCCAACCAGGCCGTGAGCCACTCCGCCCAGCAGGCCGTCGGTGATACCGCCACGCAGGCTGCAGCTAGCGTACAGCAGCAGGCGGGCAAAGCCGTCAGCGACACCGCCAAGCAGGCCGCAGCCAGCGCGCAGCAACAGGCGGGCAAAGCCGTCAGCGATACCGCCAAGCAGGCGGCAGCCAGCGCGCAGCAACAGGCGAGCAAAGCCGTCGGCGACACCGCCAAGCAGGCCGCAGCCAGCGCGCAGCAGCAGGCGGACAAGGCCATCAGCGACACCGCCAAGCAGGCGGCAGCCAGTACGCAGCAACAGGCGGACAAGGCCGTCAGCGCCGCAGCCAAGACGCAGCAACAGCTGAGCAAGGTGGTAAGCGGAGCGACCGGCACCGTGCAGGCGCAGGCGCAGGCCGACAAGGTGGAAACCCGGGGGAAGAAGCAGAGCGATCAGGCCAGGGCGGATGCCGAAGCCGAGCTGGAGAAGCTGCTCAACTAAGAGGGCGAACCCGTTCACCATGCAAACAGGCCATCCTAGGATGGCCTGTCGTTTATCTGCGAATGGGCAGGGGAGCCTTACAGGTGGCGGTCCTGCTCGGTGGGCTTGGCCACCTTGTCTTCGCTGTGCTCGATGGCGGTGCGAATGAGGTCGACCCCGGCCCGGATGATCAGCACCCCCATGTTGACCAGCTTGACGCAGACCCACATGAAGGTGATGAGCAGGATCAGCTTGAGCACCGTCTGGAAGGCTTCCAGGAAGTTCTGCTCCAGCTGGCTGGTGAGGCCATTGGCACTGGTCATCAGCCAGGTGTAGACCTCGCGCACGAACGGAATGCGGCTCGGCATCTCCAGCACGTCCAGTGCGGCAGGCAAGGCCTGGAAGATGACGATGCTGCCAAACAGTATCAGGATGACGCCGATGGCAATCCCCAGGAAGAAACCGAACTGTCGCATGAAAGGCCCCAAGATGTGTTGAATGAGAAGAACAATAGCCGCCAATACTAGGGACTGCCCGCGCCGACGGCAATCCTTGCGCCCCAGATTGGGCCGAGACGCCCCCTGCCGGCGCCGGCCATCCACCGGAAGTCATTGCCCAAGTATCTGATTTCTGTGACCCTTGTCCCCCATCTATTCCCTTAGTCGCGCCATCATGCTCAGACCCGCTCTTTTACTGCTTCTGCTGCTCGGCTCCCTGTCATCTTCCCTGTTCGCCGCCGAGGCGCCTCCCGGGGCGGCCGCCTGCGTGATCCGCCATCAGCAGGATCTGTTGCTGGTCCAGGACAGGATCTCCGATCGCTACAGCCTGAGTGGCGGCTACATAGACGGGGGCGAGACGCCCGCCCAGGCGGCTCTGCGGGAGCTGTTCGAGGAAACTGGGCTCCATGGCCGTATCACCGGGGAGCTGGGGCGCTGGCAGCGCGCCACCGTATTCGCCTGCCAGACGCTGACCCCCATCCGGGCCCAGCGCGGCTCGGGTTTTGTCTCCCTGCTCCAGGCCCCCAACCTCGGTGGCGAGATCCTCAATGCCAGGCTGATCGAGGCCGCCCGCCTGCCCCATGATCAGCGTCGCTTCCCGACGCAACTCGACTGGATCACTCCCAGGCTGGCCCAGGTCCCCGAGAGCGAGGTGCAGTGGGTGTCGGACTTCAGTCGCGAAGGCAGCGCCCTGCACAGGGCCGAGCTGCCGCTGATCCAGCGCCTGCAGCGCTGGCTCGGGCCCGATGTGCTGGCTTGAGGTCGGCAACCTGCTGGGATCGGCGGCCTTCCAGCTGGCCCTGCTCCCCTTCTTGCTCCCCTTGCTGGGCTGGCCAAGGCTGCGCAACCTGCTGTTTGCCATGGTGCTGCTCACCCTCTTGGTACAGCTGCTCAAGGAGGGGATAGCCTGGCCCAGGCCCTTCCACCTCGACCCCATGCTGGGGCAACGGAGCGCCCAGGGCTTTGGCATGCCGAGCGGCCACACCGCCTCGACCCTGCTGTTCTGGGGCCTGCTGCTCGGCGCCCTGCCCACACTCAAAGCCTGGCAGGGCATGGGGCTGGCCCTGCTGCTGGCAGCCCTGGCCGGGCTGGCCCGCGTCTGGCTCGGCGTGCACTTTATCTCGGACGTGGCGGCCGGCCTGGGTCTCGGTGCCCTGCTGCTGGCGTTGCGCGCCCCCCTGGCGGCACTGGCGCAGCGTCAAGCTCCCTGGGTTCTGCTGTTTCTGGCCAGCGCCCTGGCGGGCTGGCTGACCCAATCCAGCGCCCTGGCAGGGCTCACCATGTTCACCCTGGGGCTGGTATCGGCAATCTGCTACCCTTGCCCGCGTGACGGTTATTCGCCGCTGTTGACCGGTGGTGTGCCCTGGCGGGCGGCCTGCCCCTCGGGGCGCTGCTGTGGTCACTGCCGCTGGCTGACCAGCAGCTCGCTGCTATCCTGCTCGGCCAGTGGTTACTCTATTGCTGCCTGGGGCTCTGGTTGAGCGCCGGCCTCTGGTGGATACTCTCTTTCTTGAATACTGACGACCGTTACCCACGCCCCACCCCTCGTTAAAGGGAACGCAATGCATATGAAAAAAGTGGATTTGGCCAAGATCACCCTGGGCCTGCTGTTTCTCAGCCTGCTCATCATCTCGTGCTTCATGGTGCTGCGCCCCTTCCTGCCCGCCCTGGTCTGGGCCACCATGATCACCATAGCCACCTGGCCGCTGATGCAGATGGCCCAGCGCCTGCTGTGGGGCAAGCGCGCCTTGGCGGCCCTGCTGATGAGCTGCATTCTGCTGCTGATGTTCGTCATCCCCCTGTTCATGGCGCTGGCCAACGTGGCGGAGAAGGCCCCCATGCTGATCGAGCTGGGCACCCGCATCAGCCACTCCCCGCCCCCCGCGCTGCTCTGGCTGCAACAGGTGCCTCTGGTCGGCGACAAGCTGTTTGAGTTCTGGCAGCAGATACTGGCGAGCGGCGGCCAGGTGCTGTTCACCAAGCTGGCCCCCTATTTCGGCCAGACAGCCCGCTGGCTCGCCTCCCAGGCGGGCAACCTCGGCCTGCTGTTCGTCCACTTCCTGCTGACGGTGGCCATCTGCGGCCTGCTCTATCACTCTGGGGAAAAAGCCGCCGACGGCATTCGCCGCTTCGCCCACCGCCTGGCGGGCCAGCGTGGTGACAACGCCGTCGTGCTCGCCTCCCAGGCCATCCGCGCCGTCGCCATGGGGGTGGTGGTGACCGCCCTGGTACAATCCTCTGTGGCCGGGATAGGCCTGCTGATTGCCGGCATTCCCTACGTCATGATCCTGGTGGTGCTGATGTTCCTGCTGATCGTCGCCCAGATAGGCCCCTTCCCGGTGCTGCTGGCCAGCGTGGGTTACCTCTACTGGAGCGGGGATACTACCTGGGGCACCTTCCTGCTGGTCTGGTCCCTGCTGGCGGGCACCATGGACAACTTCCTGCGCCCCTTCCTCATCAAGCGCGGGGCCGATCTGCCGCTGATCCTCATTCTGGTGGGGGTTATCGGCGGCCTGCTGGCGCTCGGCATCATAGGGCTCTTTATAGGCCCAGTGGTGCTGGCGGTGGGCTACACCCTGCTGGATGCCTGGATAAAAGAGGGGGAGCAAACGCCCGCCCTGGAGGCGCCCGCGTCGCCCCCGGCGGAGTGACGATTCAGCCATAAATAGCTGATACACAGAGCCGCCCATCGGGCGGCTCTGTTATTTGTGGTGATTGTGATTATGGCGATCGTGTCAGGCTGGCTGATCCGCGCCAACCTGCATTCACCGCATATTAGCGTCCCATGTAGGTTCGATTAGCGAAGCGTAATCGGACGAACGAGATGCCGCTGTCCCGGTTTTATCCGTTAGTCAGCGGCATCTGCCAGAGGGGAAATTCGAGTAGCCGTTATAGCGGGGGAATTGATTTACGCGAACGTCCGATTACGCCTTACGGCTAATCGAACCTACGGGCTCATTTAGTACTCCAAGAAGCCTAAGTGTTTCTAAGAAACATTCACGCTCATCAGAATACGGAACCAAAGAAAACAGGTTTGGTAAACCCAATGCCATCAACGATATGTAGCCGTCGCCAATTTGGAGTTGATACTGCTGGTTGTCAGGGTTCTCGTAGAATTTTTGATGGCTTCTTTTTGACTCAGACTGTTCAAAGCACAATATCACTGGAATATTGTTCATCTCTGCAATCTGCAGCTCAATTCCGAGGCCAATCGATGGAAATGATGCTTCCGCGACAACCACGTCTGCATCTTCAACCATCTCTCTATCCCAGAGATAGCAAAGTCGAGGTTTATCGCGAGAAGGTTTTGTTGCAAGTTGTGGATCGCTATTCATCAATGCATACAGCACCTGATTCTGCCCTTGATCACTTAGGGCGGATGCAAACCTGTGAAGCATTGATGTGTAGTTCAGGAATTCGTTTTCCGGAACGTGTGTAAGCGCGCTGGCGAGGTAGATCTTCACTTTACGTTGCCGCCCTAATATTTGGTACCATGATCTTATGCCCTGTCATTTCAGATGCGATTTCATCAATGAATTGGTCTGGTGATTGCTGAATAAACTCTGAAATTAACCAGTTCTTTTGTCCTCCTAGAAACGACGAAAGCTCTACTGGCTTATAGCGACATAATTCACTCAGCCTATGCATGGCAGCGAGCGTCATAGTTGCAGGCATCCGAGCCAATGTCGTTGGCCCAGCTACCGATGAGCGTATGTACCAAAGTGTTTCGCTGCCGTTGATATAAAACAGGTCTCGGCGTAAATCATCTTGAAGGGATGCGAGCGCTGTCAGATCAGCTGTTGTCGGTTTTTGCGGGCGAGTAAACGGACGGCTCGCGGCAGAGACAACCTCATATTCAGCGGCGTTTGCGGTAGTGTCCAGAATGAATTTCGGCGCAATTCTTCTTATTACATTGTGTGATTGGAAGTTTTTGGAAATCTGCGCATGGAGCCGAACCTCGTTGGTAGCGGCATCATGTCTAAAACGAGGTTTCACAATCGGTATGAACATCTCAGTCTGATTTGGATAAGTCAGGCAGTATGTTCGGTGGACATGAGGCAAATTGAACAGGAGTTCTTGCAAGCTATGTGTAGTGCTCGTTTCAGCTTCTCCGAAGTAACTGGAGAGTGCAGGAAGAATCCCATTGTTAAGGATTCTGACTCCCTCATTTACGATGCTGATTTTCGAGCTTGCACCGTTCATGTTATGTGATCGCACACCGTGCATAGGCGAAAAAGATATCCCTTTCGCTGATAACAAAGCCTTTGTTGCATTCATGAAAGAGTAATAGTGCAACAAAGGGGCCGCTTGAGTTGGTAAGCCAATAGCAGCCTTTCCAAACTGGCTAGCTTGGCCCCAGAAGAAAAGTGCCTCCTTCTTTCTATGTCTCTTGAGCCACAGTTCAACGAATTGCCATGGACTGTTAGTAAGTACAGTTCGCGAAGTGAAATTTGGATCTTTCACACTCTTGTGCGGCTGTACGTCTCTGCCGCTGACCTCGATGCTCTGGAGTGTCGTCATTAAAAAAAAACCTAGTTGTGATTAGATGGACGTCGGTACGAACAGATAATAGAGCCTTACATATCACTCCAAACCGCCCGGATAACAGTCACGAAAAACGCATTTTAAGTGCAAAGTTCTAACGGTCAGTCTCTGGCGCTGAACGTATTCGCCAGTCATCCTCTCTTGGCTCTAATTTCGGCCGCCGAGCAAAAAATACACCCCTATAGTGGCAATGGAAAGCGCCATCCCGTCTCAGCAACTTGAATAACTCGGGAGTGTGATCGAGGTGACACCCCATATGGCGTAGTGGGCCAATATGCGGAACGGCGGCGGTTCAGGGGGGCGTGGTTAACAAAAATGGACGTGGGGCAATAACCCGGGGCGTTGCAACGCCCCGGGTTATCAGTGGGTAGATGAGGGTCAGGCCGGTTGATGCAGGGTGATGCAGTGAATGCCGCCGCCCCCCGCCGCCACCGGGTCTATGTTGACCGCCACCACCTTGCGCCCCGGGTAGAGGCGGGCCAGCAGATCCTGGCAATAGCGGTCTGCCGCCTTGTCGCCGAACTCGGGGACTATGACGGCCCCGTTGATCGGCAGGTAGTTGATGTAGCCAGCGGCAAAGTCCCGGCTACGGCTGAATTTATTGTCTCTCCCACCCAGCGGGGGCGGCAGCACATGCAGCTCCAGCTTGTTGCCGTCCGCATCCGTGGCCTGCTTGAGGATGGCCAGGTGCTGGCGGGTCACCTTGTAGTCGTAGGAATCAGGATCGTTGTCCATGTTGATCACCACCACGCCGGGGCGCACGAAGCGGGCGTAGAAGTCCACGTGAGCATCGGTGATGTCACGACCCTTGATGCCCGGCAGCCAGATGATTTTGCGCAGTCCCAGGTTGACCTTGAGCTCCGCCTCCACTTGCGCCTTGGTGAGGCCCGGATTGCGATTGCCGTTGAGCCAGCAGCTCTCGGTCAGGATGGCGGTGCCCTTGCCATCCACCTCTATGCCCCCACCTTCGCCAGTCAGCCTGCTCTGCAGATAATGGGCATCTGCCTGGGTGCTGACCCACTCGGCCACCCCCCCATCCTGCTCGTGCTCCTGCTTGTCGCCCCAACCGTTGAAGTTGAAGTCCACCAGCCCCAGCTCCCCCTCGCCATTGCGAACGAAGACGCCGCCGGTATCCCGCAGCCAGATGTCATCCAGCTCGGCGTGGATGAAGCGGGTGCTCCCCTCGCCACAGAGCTGGCGTGCCAGATCCTCCTCCTCTTCGCGGCAGAGCACGTTCACCTCGGTATGGGGCGCCATGGCCTGCACCAGGCGTCCTATGGTGGCCTGCACATCCTTGTAGTTACGACCCCAGATGTCACGGCTGGCACCGAAGGCGACCCAGACCCTGGCCTGGGGCCCGGCCTCGTCCGGCATATGGTAGCGGCCGACGGCGCTCGCCTTGGCCTCCGGGGTGGCGGCCTGGGCCCTCGGCAGGGCGCTCAGTCCGGCCAGCGCCCCCATGGCGACCAGCTGTTTCAATACTTGGCGTCGGGATGACATCTCTTTTACTCCTTGGATTCAGAAACTGCTCTTGAAGCGGGTCCAGGCTCGCATGCGGGCACGCATCTGGGATTGTGCAAGATCCTGGCCCGGGATGAGGCGTCCGTAGCTGGCCTCATCCAGATAGATATCCGGGTTGGCTGTCATGGTGGCATCCACCATGGATCTCGCCTTGGCACTGGCGGTCGGATAGCCGGTGCTGTTGGTGATGGCGGCCATGTTGGCCGGGCGCATCACGAAATTGATGAAGGCGTAGGCATAGTCAGGATGGGGCGCATCCACCGGGATCGCCATGGTATCCATCCAGATGGTGCTCCCCTCCTTCGGCAGCCGGTATTCAAAGTCGCTGCGCTTGCCCGCCTCGGCGGCGGCGCGCCTGGCTTGCGTCATGTCGCCGCTGTAACCCAGCGACAGGCAGAGGTCGCCGTTGACCAGCTGGGTCACCGGCTGGGACTGGAACTTGCGGATATGGGGCTTGAGCCCCTTGAGCAGCGCCAGCGCGGCATCCAGATCCTCGGCCTTGCCGCTGTGGGGATCCCGCCCCAGATAGTGCAGCACCACGGCCAGCACCTCGTCGGGGGAGTCGATGATGGAGATGCCGCAGTCGGCAAATTTTGCCGCCAGTTCGGGCTTGAACAGCAGGTCGAGACTGCCCACCGGGGCATCCGCCATCCGCTGCCGGATCATGGCTGCGTTATAGGTGAGCCCTATGGTGCCCCAGGTGTAGGGCACTACCGCATCCCGTGAATGGGGATAGGCCTGCTGCAGCCGCCGCAAGCCGGGCTCTATGTCCGCCAGGTGCTCTAGCTTGCCCTGATCCAGCGGTTGCAGGCTGCCCGCCCGCATCAGCCGCTCCGCCACCGTATCGCCGGGAAAGATGAGATCATAACCGCTGCGACCGGCCATCAGCTTGGCCTCCAGGGTCTCGCTGCTGTCCATGACGTCATAGATGACCCGGATCCCTGTCTCTCTGGTAAAGGCGCTGAGGGTATCGGGGGCAAAGTAGTCGGCCCAGTTGTAGAGCCGCAGCACCTTCTCCCCCCCTGTTGCCGCATCGGCCTCCCCGGCCTCGGCCGCAAGGCTCAGCAGCAGGGCCAGGCAGCCCATCCACCCGAGTGTCTTCCTGATCATGATGTGGTTACTCCCCTGTGATTGGCCGCCGCCGTGCAACGCTCAGCCCAACAGCGGCCAGGCGGGCTGCTGCTGGGTGATGCAGTGGATGCCGCCGCCGCCGTGGGCCAGCCGGTTGATCGAGACCGGCACCACAGCCCTTTGCGGGAAGGCACCTTGCAGCACAGCCGCCGCCTCCCGGTCGCTCGCCACCCCATAGGCGGGCATGATGACGGCGTCGTTGGCGAGGTAGAAGTTGGTGTAGGAGGCGCAGAACACCTCTGCCTCCGGGTCTATGGCCTCGCTCGCGTCGTACAGATCCTGCAACTCGAAGGTGCGCCCCCTGGCATCGGTGGCCAGGGCCAGGGCGCGGCGGTTCTCCCGCACCACAAGGCCATAGGTCGAGGTGGCATCCCGGGTGGCATCCACCAGCAGCTGGCCGGGGCGACTGAAGGCGCAGACCCCGTCCACATGGCCGTCCGTCATGTCGCCGGTGACGTGGTCGGGATCCCCCGGCAGCCAGATGGTCTTCTCGATACCGAGCAGGCGACCGAAGATCTGTTCGATCTCACCCTTGCTGATGCCCGGGTTGCGGTTGCTGTTGAGCAGCACGGATTCAGTGGTGATCAGGGTGCCTTCGCCGTCCACATGGATGGCGCCCCCCTCGTTGGCCAGAAAGCTGCCGATACACTCCAGCTCCAGGCTGTTGAGGATGCGGCGAGCCAGCCCCTCGTCCAGCTGATGGACCGACTTGCCGCCCCAGGCGTTGAAGCGCCAGCTCACCCCGGCGCAGCCCAGTTCGGGGTGGCAGATGAAGGTGGGGCCTGAGTCCCGGCACCAGCTGTCATCCACCGGGAGCGGGATCAGGGTCACCCTGCCGTCACAGAGGGCGCGCGCCTCGGCCAGCGCGGAAGGGTCGACCACCAGCCTGACCGGCTCGAACCGGACAATGGCGTTGGCCACCCGGGCGAAGTCCTGCTGCACCTCGGCCAGGGTGACGCCCCAGCCGGATTCCCACAGCACCTTGTTGTGGGGCCAGACCATCCAGGTCGCGGCGTGCTGGCACCATTCGGCGGGCATGAACCAGCCCTTTGCCACTATTCCCTGTTCCCGCATATTCCCTCTCTGATTAGGTACTATTAAGGTTGCTGACGATGGGAATAGACTATTCCCACATAACACGGCGAAAAAACGATCGATTTTCAGTGCAAGTGATAAGTGGAGCTAATCAATGATGTTCAAACACTGGCCCCCGCTCAACGTGCTGCGGGGCTTCGAGGCGGCGGCCAGACTCGGCAGTTTTCATCAGGCGGCGCAGGAGCTGCACCTCACCCAGTCCGCCATCAGCCAGCAGATCCGCTCCCTGGAGGAGCTGCTCGGCCAGCCGCTGTTTCACCGGCAGGGGCGCTCGGTCGCCCTGACCGATGCGGGACAGGATCTGCTGGAGACCACCCAGAGCGTGCTGCTGCAACTGGCGGTGGGGATCCAGCGCCTCGAGCAGTACCGCAAGCCGAACCAGCTGGTGCTCAACACCAGCACCGCCATCGCCCGCCACTGGTTGCTGCCCCGACTGGGGGCGTTTCATCGCCAGCACCCCGACATAGATCTCTGGCTCTTCACCAGCGACGAGGTGCCCGATCTGGCCGAACAGACCATAGATCTCGCCCTGCGCTGGGATCTCGCGCCGCAGGCCGAGTGTCGCCATCAGCCACTGCTGGCGGACAGGTTGCTGCCGGTGGCCGCGCCTGCCGTGCTGGCCCAACCGGCGGCACAGCGCACCACCCTCCATGGGGAGCGAGAGCTGGACTGGCACCACTGGACGCTCAAAGGGGGGGAGGATCTGCAACTGCAGACCCGGGGGCTCAACTTCTCCGATCCCGGCCTGCTGCTGGAGGCGGCCAGCGCCGGGCTCGGTGTGGCGCTGGTGAGCGAACGGCTCTCCCAACCGGCCAGGGAGCTGGGGCAGTTGCTGCCGCTCTCCGCTTGCAGGGTCAAGGGGCCCCAGTGGAGCTTGCTTATCCACCAGGAGAGCGAAGGGATGCCGGAGTGCCGCGCCTTCTGTCACTGGCTCGGCCAACAATTTGCCGAGGGGGCGTCAGGCGGGAATGAGGATGCCATTGCCGCCCTCTGAGGCAGGTCACTGAATCTGGCGGACGGGCATGGTTAAATGGTCGGCCTCTCTCTATGCCGGATATTGCATGTGACCCTGCCATCTGACCGCCTGCCGCTCCAACCCTTGCCTGACTATGGGTATGCCCTCTGGCTGCACTCTTGCCGGATAGAACAGTGACAATGTCATCTGACCGTCTGCCACCCCAGCCCTGCACTGACTATCTGCAGGCCTCCTGGCTGCGCTGCGCCCACCAGACCAGCGCCACCCTCTGGCATCCGCCCCACAGTGCCAAGGGGCAGACCTTGCAGAGCCTGCGTCAGCGCAAGCGGGACTTGCTCACCACAGGCGAGATGGCCCTCGAGGATCTCTACGAATTTATGGAGGGGCGCCCCTGCGCCCTGCTGCTCACCGACGAGAGCGGCTGCCTGCTGGCCCGCACCGGCCATCGCGAGACGCTGGCAGAACTCGAAGCCCTGGGCTTTGGCCCCGGCGCTTTTTTTAGCGAGGGGCGCATCGGCACCAATGCCATCAATCTGGCGGCGCTGGAGGGAGTGCCGCTCTGCGTCAGCGGCCCCCAGCATTTCAACCAGACCCTGCACCCCTGGCACAGCTGCGCCAGCCCGGTCTACAACAGCAACGGCCGCCAAGTCGCCATCATGGCCCTGGTCTGCAAGGTGGAAGCGGCGACCCTGGGGGATCTGGCGCTCACCGTCAGCGCCGGTCGCGAGCTGGCCCATCTGCTGCAGATGGAGCGCCTGATGCAGGAGTCCCAGCACCATCTGAGCGAGCTTTACGCTTTGCTCGACGGCATGGATGACGGCGTGCTGGCCTGGGATCCGCAAGGCCGACTGCGCTACCTCAACGCGCTGGCGGCCAACCGACTGCGGCTAGATCCGGCCCTCTGTCTCGGCCAGCCCCTGGAGCAGCACCTGCTGCTGCCCCAGCGTTTGCAGCTGGCCATCAAGGAGCAGACGCCGCTCAGTCATGTGGAGGTGACCCTGGAGCGGCTCGGGGTGCATTCCGGGGAGTTCATCAATGCCCTGATAAGCCTCAAGCCGCTGCCGGGGCCGGAGGGGGTCAGCTTTATCGCCCTGCTCCATCCGGTCGACCGGCTGCGGGCCATTCACCAGCTGCGGCAGACGGTGCCCGAGCTCTCGGCGCTGGTGGGGGAGTCGAGCGCCATGCGCAAGCTGCTGCGCCATGCCAGACAGGCGGCCCAGAGTCAGGGGCCGATCCTGCTGCGCGGCGAAGAGGAGGTGGGCAAGGCCCAGCTGGCGGAGGCCATTCACTTTGGCAGTGAACGGGCCGCAGGGCCCCTCATTACCCTCAACTGTCAGGCGCTGCCGAGCGAGCGGATGGCGCTGGAGCTGATGGGCTCCGACGAGGCGGGGCAGGAGCGGGCGGGCAAGTTCGAGTTGGCCCACGGCGGCACGCTAGTGCTGGAGCAGGTGGAGTGCCTCTCTGCCCCCATGCAGGCGGCGCTGCTGCAACTGCTCAAGACAGGCCGCATCCAGCGCTTCGATTCGGCCCGCGTGCTGCCGCTCAAGGTGCGGATCATCGCCACCAGCAGCGCCCCGCTGGAGCAGCGGGTGCAGGAGGGGCAGTTCGGTCGCCAGCTACTCTATGCCTTGCAAGCCTGCGAGCTCTGGCTGCCGGGGCTGCGGGAGCGCAGTGCCGATCTGCCGGGCCTTATCAGCCAGCAGCTGGCTGCGCAGGGGCGCGAGCCGGTGCGCCAGTTCAGCCCGGCGGCCCTCGATTGTCTGCTCGCCTATCCCTGGCCCGGCAATCTGGGGGAGCTGCGCAGCGCCGTCGAGCATGCCCTGCTCCACGCCAGTCAGGGGCAGATCCCGCCGGAGGCGCTGCCCGCCGCCATTCGTCACGGCCATCAACTGGTGGCGGACGAGGTGGTGGGGCAGCCGCTGCTCACGTTGGCGGAGTTGGAGCGCCAAGCCATCTTGCGCTGCGCCCACGCCTGCAAGGGACAGGTCAGCCTGATGGCCCGGCAACTGGGCATCAGCCGCACCACCCTGTGGCGGCGGCTGAAGCTGCTCGGCATGGATCCATGGATCCCGCCGACTACCACGGATAGCTATGATGGGCGTGGCGCCGTCACGCACAGAAACTCCCTTGCGGAAAAAACGACAAGGCCCCGCACTGGCGGGGCCTTGATAAAGCAATGGGAGCCTCAGTCGCCGAAGCGTTCCGCTGCCAGCTGCTGGAAGCAGCTCAAAGCCGCATCGGCATCCTCCCCGCGCGCCAGCAGGGTGAGTCTGTCGCCTTGACGCACGTTGAGCATGGCGAGCCGGGTCAGGCTGCGGGGGTTGGCCTCTTTATCACCTTTTTGCAACTTGAGTTCAGCGGCAAAGGGCTTGAGGGCGGCCACCAGACGAGCGGCGGGGCGCACATGCAGGCCGTGGGGGTTATCCACCACCACCTCGCAGTGCAGCCAGCCGTCGTCGGTTGCCGGTGCCGTCTCAGTGGCGGCCTGCGCCGCGCTGGCGGGCAGCATCACCTGTTTCGGGCCCAGGGCACCGAGCGCTTCGGCGGCCACCTCATCCAGCGTCAGGCCGGAACCTGCCGCCACCACGGCGGCCAGGGTGCCTTCGACCAGTGGAGCGGGGCAGAGTCGCACCCTCGCGCTCAGCTCAGGAGGCAGCAGTTCGAGGGCTGTCTCGGCGCTCAAGAGCGCGCTTCCCAAGTCCATCAGCACCAGCACGCCGCTGCCGTCATCTGCTTCTTCGATCGCACTCATCACCGCGATGGCATCCGTGCCTATGGGGTGGTCGGGGTCATCGACCCCGGCCGCCAGCAGCAATCGGGCCGGGCTGCCGAGCTGGTCGGCCAGCGCTTTCAAGCCGGCCGCCAGCATGGCGCTGTGAGAGACAACGACGATTCCGATCATGTCACAACCTCGCTCTGTCACGCAGGGCGGTCAGCAGCAGCAGGGTCGAGGTGGCCCCGGCATCCTGATGGCCTATGCTGCGCTCACCCAGATAGCTGGCGCGCCCCTTGCGGGCCTGCATCTCTATGGTGGCCTCGGTACCGGCCGCAGCGGCGGCCACCGCCTTGTCCAGCGCTTCGTTGAGGGGCAGATCTTGTAGCTGGGCCTGTTGCAGGGCGGCCAGGGCCGGCCACCAGGCGTCGCACATTGTCTTGTCCCCCGGTTCGGCGCGGCCGCGGGAGACTATCCCCTCGACCCCGTCACTCAGCATCTTGCCAAGCTGGCTCAGGCTCAGGCTCTGACAGGCGTCGGTACTGGCCGCAGCCCGAATGAAGAAGGTGCCGTAGAGCGGGCCGCTGGCGCCGCCAACCGAAGAGAGCAGTGTCATGCCGGTGGTTTTCAGCACCTGACCTATGTCCTTGTCCGCCACCGCGGGCAGCTTCTCGGCCACCTTGGTGAAGCCGCGCTGCATGTTGAGGCCGTGGTCGCCGTCACCGATGTCGGTATCCAGCGCCGTGAGGTAGTCACGCTGCTCGGCAAAGATATGCTCGCAGTCGAGCAGCCAGTTGACGATCTGATGTTTGCTTAGCATGAGAATAAAGGCTCCTTAGCAGCCGCGACGCAGGGCTGGGGTGTGAACGGGGGCATCCCACAGGGTCATCAGCTCATCATCCACCTTGAGCAGGGTGATGGAGATGCCTGTCATGTCGAGGGAGGTGCAATAGGGGCCAATCAGGTTGCGCACCAGATGGATGCCCGCCTCTTCGCACAGGGTGGCGAGGCGGCCATAGACGCCATAGAGCTCGGAGATGGGGGTGCCGCCGAGGCTGTTGACCAGGGCGATGACACGATCGCCCGCATTCAGCGGCTCGATAAAGGTGTGCTCTTCCTGCCAGCTGCCGGAGGCTCTGTCCCAGTGGCGCAGGGTGCGGCCGTAGGGGGTGTTGTCAGAGAGCTCTTCGAACATGTCGTCCACCAGGGTATTGAGGTCGGTGAAGGGGCGGCGCGCTATGCCCGGCTCGCCGTGGATGCCCACGCCGAACTCCATCTCGTTGTCCGCCAGAGTGAAGGAGGGCTTGCCAGCGGCAGGCACTGTGCAGGCGTGCATGGCGACGCCAATGGTGCGGCTCTGGTTGTTGATGCGACGGGCCAGCGCTTCGCAGCGGGTCAGGTCATAGCCCGCTTCGGCTGCGGCCCCCACCAGTTTTTCGCACAGCACTGTGGTGGCAACGCCACGGCGACCGGCGGTATAGAGGCTGTCTTTGACCGCCACATCATCATCGATCAGCGAGAAACCGACCTTGACCCCGTCACCGTGCAGCAGCTCGACTGCGGTTTCGAAGTTGAGCACGTCGCCGGTGTAGTTCTTCACCAGGAACAGCACGCCCGCGCCGCCATCGACGGCCTGACCGCACTCGTACATCTGATCCGGGGTCGGGGAGGTAAAGATCTCGCCGGGGCAGGCGCCATCCAGCATTCCTTTGCCCACCAGACCGCCGTGCATCGGCTCGTGACCGCTGCCACCGCCGGAGACCAGCGCCACCTTGCCCATCACGGGGGCGTCGGCGCGGGTGATGTAGTGGGGTTCAATACGTACCTTGAGCTCGGGGTGGGCAGCAGCCATCCCCATCAGTTGTTCACGGACCACGGCATCGACGGCATTGATCAGCTTCTTCATGGCTCACTCCTTGGCTTGCCACCGCACGGGTAGGCAGATGGTTGATGAAGCCAGTCTAACGGGATAAATCGGGAGAAAAATGACGGCCGGTTCGGTTCGGATTTGAAACAGGAGAAGGGTCATTGGCGTTTCAATCTGAAACGGCACGAGGCAAACGGGCGGGAAACTGTTAACGGCCTCACAGCCATGAAAAAGGGCCCCGCAGGGCCCTTCGCTATAACCGGAATAAGCGGACGGGTCAGATAGCCCAGCCACCGGCATAGAAGATCACCAGCGCCACGGCGATGATGACGGTGCCGACGTTGAGTTTCTTCCACTCGGCAGCAAACAGACGACCCACGACCAGCGCCACGAAGCCCAGCATGATGCCGGTGACTATGTTGCAGGTCAGCACTATGAAGACGGCGCACAGCATGCCGGCTAGAGCATCGACCGAATCGTTGAAGTCCAGCTTGGTGACGTTGCCCAGCATCAGCAGACCGACGTACATCAGGGCCGGTGCTGTGGCGTAAGCCGGTACCAGATAGCTCAGCGGGGAGAGGAAGATCATCAGCAGGAAGAGCACGCCAACCAGCGCAGCGGTCAGACCGGTTTTGCCACCGGCTGCGGTACCTGCGGCGGATTCGATGTAGACGGCGGCCGGAGCACCACCCACCACGCCAGCCACCATGCTGCTGACGGAGTCGGCAGTCAGGGCCTTGCCGCCGCTGATGATGTGGCCACGCTCGTTGATGAGGCCAGCCTGACCGGCCACGGCACGGATGGTGCCGGTGGCGTCAAATACGGCGGTCATCACCAGCGCCAGTACGGTCGGGATCACCACCGGATTGAGGGCGCCCAGCAGATCCATGCTGCCAACCAGAGAGCCTTTTTCGCCAGTCAGGCTCGGCATGGCGAAGAAGCCCTGCCAGGTTACCTTGGGATCGAAGAGGAGACCCAGGAGGGAGATGGCGACGATCACCATCAGGATACCGCCCGGCACCCTGCGGCGCTCCAGCCCGAAGATGGCGGCCAGCCCCAGCACCGTCATGATGACCGGGAAGGAGGTGACCTCACCGAGCTGTACCGGCAGGCCGGCCCCTTCATTCTTGATCACCATGCCGACGCCGTTGGTGGCGATCAGCAGCAGGAACAGACCTATACCTATGCCGGTACCGTGAGCGATGCCGGAGGGGAGGTTGTCCAGGATCCACTGGCGTACGCCGGTGACGCTGATCAGGGTAAACAGCACACCCATCAGGAAGATGGCGCCCAGCGCGACCGGAATGCTCAGCCCCTGACCCAGTACCAGACTGAAGGCGGTAAAGGCGGTGAGGGAGATGGCGCAACCTATGGCCATCGGCAGCTTGGCCCAGAGACCCATCAGCAGGGAGCCGAAGGCTGCGATCAAGCAGGTCGCCACGAAGACGGGGCCCTGCTCAAAACCGGCGGCACCCAGCATGTTCGGCACCACTATGATGCTGTAGACCATGGCCAGGAAGGTGGTCAGTCCGGCCAGCAACTCCTGGCGGACTGTGCTGCCACGCTGGGTGATGGAGAAATAGGAGTCCAGAAACCCGCTATTGCCGGTGCGGGCCGTCATTTCTTGCGTTGCCATAACTCATCCTGAATGTGTGAAGGAAATCGTTTGCGTAATGGCGCGCAAAATAGCAAGAATTTGGCGAGATTGCAGCGGATCAGGCACCATTTTCCCGAACTTTTCCATTTAAAGCCTCATTGGAGGCCTCAATTTCCCCATGGGAAGCTCCCCTTCAGCTTCTACACTCTTAGCTAGCCCCCATCAGCCGGAGACAAGCCCATGCACACAGGCAACCTGCTTGGCCAGATCCCCTCCCCCCTGCCCAATGAGCTGTTCACCGACCTGGTCAGTACCAATCACTTTCGCATCGAGCGTATCCTCTCCCAGGGACAACAGACCCCCACGGGGGAATGGTTCGATCAGGATGAACACGAGTGGGTAGCGTTGATACAAGGCGAAGCCATTCTGGTCTTCATCACACCGAATACCGGGCTCCAGGAGCGCGTTCACCTTGGACCCGGGGACTACATCAACATCCCGGCGCACCTTCAGCACAGGGTGGAGTGGACTCATCCTACCGAGACCACCGTCTGGCTCTGCATCTACTACTAGGGAAGTCTCTTGGCACAACGAAAGAAGCCCAATCGACAGATTGGGCTTCTTGGACTCAGATGCTGAATATGCATAGCAAAAAGGCCTTCCCGTAAGGGAAGGCCTTTCAAATTAGTGGCAGAGCGGACGGGGAGACGGGCGCGGTCCGGCTCAAGCACAAGGTGCCACAGGCAGGGACCGAGTTGCCAGTGGCAAGTCGCAGCCCTGTTTGTGGTCCCTTGTTTCCTTAATCCCGTTCGCGAATATCCAAAAGCAAAAAGGCCTTCCCGTAA